>VGVZ01000015.1 GCA_016873805.1 Ignavibacteria bacterium | reverse complement strand
TGCCCAAGATTCTTCCTACGTTGCTTGTGCTGTTTCATCGGGTGGTTCCTCCGTTATTAGTGTTGGCAAACCTAATATACTGGAAGATCACCCGATTTTCTTTTTACACACAACCTAAGATATTACCCATCCTTCATAAAGACATATTCTTGATATGGAGTTTTTGACGGGGAATTAAACAAGTCGCTGTCGCCATATTTGCAATTCGCCAGCGCTTCCTCATATTGCTCAAGCTCGTAATACTTGAAAAACCCACCGCCTTGCCAGTTTAATTCTCTAGAAATGCCGTATGGCTCATGATTTCCTTGTCCCGCTAAAACTTCTTTCATTCTAACGACAATGCCTGTGGTAATTCCTTTTCTGTCTTTATATGAGTTAAAATGTTCGCCCAATTCAACACCTATCCATTTTCTGCCAAGCTTATGCGCTACTGCAGTCGTAGTCCCAGAGCCAACGAAAAAATCAAAAATAAAATCTCCTTTTTCTGAAGACATATCAATAACTCTTGATAAAAGTTTTTCTGAATTTTCGGTAGAAAAACCCCAAATGGGAGTTGCCGAGTAACCCGGTATATCTGTCCAATTACTCCCTATTCTTCGTTTATCAATCAGCACTTTTAGTTTGCCATCTTCGATTTTCAGCCTTTTATTCTTATACATCCCGCTCAAATTTTCTTGAGAATATGACCATCTTCTATATGCAGGCGGCTTGAATTCAATTCCCCCTATAAATCTTGAAGGATTATCTTTTTTGTCCGATGGTCTCGTGCCTAAATCACCCCAGTAAGGCTTTTCTCTATCTACTAATTGATTCCTAAAAATGAAATCACTATCCGGGGCGTAAACGAATAGGTTTTCCGTTTCCTCTATCAGATTTACATCGCCTGTTTTTGGTAGGGCTTGATTTCTTTTAATATCAATCTCATTTCTAAAATTAAGTGGACCAAAAATATCACTCATTAAATATCTCATTATCCAATTCCCATTATCATCACAACGGACAAAAATACTCCCTGTTTTTCTTTTTAAAATATCCTTTGCCGTCCTTAAACGATTTTCTAATAAGGTTGCCCAATTAGCATCTTTATAATTTGTGCGGTATAAAAACTGGTCAGAAGAATCCAGATTAAACGGCGGGTCAATGTAGATTGTCTGCACTTTTTCTTTGAATTTCGGCAAAATGGTATTTAGCGCCTGATAGTTTTCGCTTTTTATGAGCCAGCCGTCCAAAGATTTATCTAAGTCCTCAAACTGGCTCAAAATTTCAAGCTCCAAATCCTTGAAATACTTTGTATCAATCGGTGTTTTGGGATTGTCTTTGTCTATGCCTAATTCTTTCCATTCTTTAACTTGTTCCGAAAAGTTTTTGTGTTTTTTGATTTTCTCAACGAGTTTCTTATCAGCGATTTTGTCCAGCGTAATCACATAGTTTGAGTTTTTTACAAACTTCGGCTTATTCCAGATTTTTACCAGTTCGTCTTCAAACTGCGAGATAAAGTCAACAATCTTGAAAGCAATATCTTTGAGGATTTGCAGTTGATTAACTCTATCCGCGCCCCATTCTTTCGCCCCTTCCCAAAAATACTGATAACTCCAAAGCTTAAACTGCTCCTCTAAAAATGCTTTGGCGTTTTTATTTATGAAAAAATCAACCTCACTTTGCTTTTCAAAAACTCTGAAAGCGCGCTCCAGTTGTTCTTCGGTAATGGCAATGCCTTTTCTTTTTATGGCTTTTAGTATCTCATCTTGTTTGGTCTTTGTTCCTTTTTCGGAATAGGAAACGCTAAAAACAATTGTTTCGTCCTCGCGGACTTTGCTTAACTCAAAGATAAGTGAGCGTTTTTCGTTGGCTTTTTTGCTCTCTATTTTTGAAGCGTCAAAGTAAAATTTGAATCCGTCAAAATCAACTGGCAGACTTCTGAAAATCCGATCGGTTTTGACATAATAAAGCATTTGCGTTTTCCAAAAGAGAATGACATCTTTTTCGTCGGTATAAACCTTTTCGTAGATGTTGTTGTGAAAAGGCGTTGAATTGAAATAGATTGAGCCGCTTTCGGTAAAATAGCGGCTGAAAAATGAATAAAGCTTATCAAAAAGCTCGTCCCTGAATTTTGGGTGGCTCTTTAGTGCTGATTCAATATCTTTTTTTAGAATGTCTTCAATTTTGCGGTAGTAATTTGATTTTATCCTCATCAAATTAACAAACCCGCCTTCACCCTCAACCTTGGCGCCGATGAATACATCTTGTAATGCTTTGTAAAATTTTTGTTCTTTGGTCATATTTTTATTTCATTAAATCTTCCAAGCCAACGCCCAAAGCTTTAGCGATTTTTTGAACAGTATCAATAGTCGGGCTTTGTATCCCGCCCGATTCAATTTTAATAATAGTGGCGTGAGCCACATCCGCTAATCTTGAAAGCTTGTCTTGCGATAAACCTTTTTCTTTTCGGTATTTCTTTATATTTTTTGCAACCGTTGGAATTGTTTTTGACATTGTAATATGATAATATCTATATTAGAATATAGATAATGGATTATCTTTCAGCGATTATCTATAATTCTATGATACTAGATTTTAATGCATTAGTAAATGGGAGTTCCTTGTCGTTGCCCGCGCACGGGAGGGCTGGGGCAAGGGCAACATCTTCTTTGGCGGCGCATTTTGCAAAGCAAAATACGAAATTCGGCGGCGGCGGAAAAGCGAGGGCGGGCAAAAATTCCTTCCCCCCAACCCCCTTCCTTTTTGCCCGCCCGAGCGCAAATCTTTTTCAAAATTCAGCGTTCGGATTTTCGCTAAAAAAAGTTCGGATTTCGTTCAGGGTTCGGAGCCAAATTGTATGTTCAGCGTTTGTTGCCTCGGCGCTTCGCGCCTCGGCAGGCAGATTGTATAGTATTTGCCAAGATTTTTTGGGTTCAATCGCCACCTTTTGCGAAAGCAAAACGCGGTTCGCCGTTGCGAAGCAACGGGCAAACGAAAGTTTGCGAGCCAATCCTTTTTATTTCACCGAAGGCGGAAAGCAAAGCGATAATTTTTAACTGCCCAAAAGCGATATGAAATATTTTTTATACATTAGAAAATCAACAGACGAAGATGATAGACAAGTTTTGTCGTTGGAAGCGCAAGAAACAGAATTGAAAGAATTTGCCTTGCGGGAAAATCTTTTGATCGCCGCGACTTTCCGCGAATCGCAAACCGCCAAAGAGCCGGGCAGACCGATTTTCAACGATATGCTCAAACGAATGGAACGCGGCGAAGCGGACGGGATTTTAGCGTGGCACCCGGACAGATTGGCAAGAAATAGCATAGACGGCGGACGAATTATTTTTTTGATTGATACCGGAAAAATCAGAGCGCTAAAATCACCGACATTTTGGTTTGAGCCGACCCCGCAAGGCAAATTCATGTTGAATATCGCTTTTGGGCAATCCAAATACTTTGTTGATAATCTTTCAGAGAATACTAAAAGAGGATTGCGTCAAAAATTGCGCCGAGGCGAATTGCCCGGCTACGCTCCGCTTGGATATTTGAACGACTTGCTAAAACACACGATGTATAAAGACCCCGAAAGATTTCGCCTCGTCCGCAAACTTTTTGAACTTTACGCAACCGGAAATTATTCTCTGAAAGATTTGCGGAAGTTGATAACTTCCGCCGGCTTGTTGAGCCGAAGGAAAAATATGCTTTCCGTTTCCAATATCCAAAGCATACTTTCCAATTCTTTTTATTACGGCGTTTTCAAATACAACGGCGAAATGTATGACGGAAAGCACGAGCCAATGATTCCAAAGAAACTTTTTGAAGCGTGCCAGAAAGTAATGGCGGATCGTTCGCGCCCGAAAAAACCGAGCCAAAAGGAATATCCGTTTAGAAATATGCTCGTTTGCGGCGAGTGCGGTTGCGCCATAACTTCCGAAACACAAAAAGGACATAACTATTATCGTTGCACCAAAAAGCGGGATAAAAAATGTTCGCAAAAATATATCCGTGAGGAAGTTTTGGCAAAAGAAGTCGCAAACGAGCTTCAAAAAGTTTCTTTGTCTTCCGCTTGGGCGGAGTGGATGCTCACCGAACTAAACAAGGAAGAAGCGGAAGCCGCCCAAAGCGGAGCCGTTTTCGCTGAAAATCTCAAAGACAAAATAAAAGAGCTTGAAGGAAAGCTCGATATACTTTTGGACGCACATTTAGACGGCACGATTTCGCGCGATGAATACACCGCTAAAAAAGAAAAAATCATCAACGAAAAATCCGAGCTTTCCGAAAAATCAAAGGATTTTGAGCGAAACGGCAGTCATTGGCTCGAACCGGCTCGTCAATTCATTTTAGCGGCAGAGCAAGCCAAAATTATCGCTTTGCAAGAAAATCCCGTCGCGGGACGGGATTTTCTCAAAAGGATTGGCTCGAACCGCTTTTTGCTTTCGCAAAAGGTGGCGATTGAACCCAAAAAATCTTGGCAAATACTATACAATCTGCCTGCCGAGGCGCGAAGCGCCGAGGCAACAAACGCTGAACATACAATTTGGCTCCGCGAGTAGGACTCGAACCTACAACCCTGCGGTTAACAGCCGCATGCTCTACCATTGAGCTATCGCGGAATTTGAATCAATTTTATATCTATTTCACCTCGAACCTACATCCCGACTCCGTCGGGATAACAGCCGCATGTCCCAACGGGATCCTCCAAAGGAGTCCTTCGGACCCTTGGGACTCTACCATTGAGCTATCGCGGAATGGGGAACGAAGAACGGCAAAAAATATATATCAAAATCACCCCAAAGTCAATAATACTGTCGCTCACACCTTGAAATCGCACCTCATGGATCGATTCACAGGAGTTCCTCTAGAATCGAACGTCGCGTTTGAGGAGATAGATGAAGAGAGGCGCGCCGACCGCAGCGGTGATCGCCCCGACCGGAATCTCTGACGGCGCGAGAATCGTGCGGGAGAGGAGATCGGACAGGACAAGAAATGCTCCGCCGAAGAGCAATGAGGCGGGCATCAGCAGACGATGATCCGGTCCAAACAGAAGACGGCAGATATGCGGAACGACAAGACCCACAAATCCGATCACTCCACTGACGGAAACAGCCAATCCGGTGAGAAGAGAGGCGAGCATGTATGAACGTCGCCTCACCGATCCGACATCGATCCCCATGTGCATCGCGTCCTCATCTCCTTGCGAGATCACGTTGAATGCGCGGGATTGAAGGATCAACAACAGGACGGCCACAAGTGAGGGGATCCCGACCACGAGCACCCAGCCGTAACTCGCTCCGGAAAGGTTTCCGAGCAGCCAGAGAAAGGTTGTGCGGATCTCCTGATGTGCAACCGACATCAGGACAAGGATGAGCGCATTGAAGAATGCCCCGATCATCACGCCGGAGAGCAGCAGCGTCGTTGGATCGACGAATCCGCGGCGGTGACCCAGGGCGTACACAAGGATCATCACGAGTCCAGCTCCAACGAACGCAAAGAGAGGTGTTGTGACAAATGGGAGACTCATGCCGGCGGTGATCGCAATGATCGCTCCGAGTGTGCCGCCGCTCGAGATCCCGAGAATGTACGGTTCTGCGAGAGGGTTGCGGAGGAGCGCCTGAAACGTTGCGCCGGCCACCGAGAGAGCTCCCCCCACGATAAGGGCGAGAAGAATGCGGGGAAGTCGGAGTGAGAGGATGATGGTTCGAGCTGATTCATCCTCGGCGAGCGCACGCCCGGTCAGGACTCTTAAGGTGCTGGGGACTGGAATGGAGGTGGTCCCGGCCGAGAGAGCGACAATCACACAGCCAATGAGCGCGAGCGACAGGCCAAGTAGAACGAAGAATGTCCGACGCGGCGTGAGAACACTCATAACGACGCCGTTCGGGTACGTTGATGATTGGGATGGATCATCTTCCAGACCGCATGAAGCAGCGCATCCAGTCCATCGCCGGACACAGCGGAAATAGAAACAGATTTCGTCCCGCGGCCAAAGGAGAGTTTTCGAAGGTGACGAACGTGCGTGCTTTGGAGGAGGTCGATTTTTGTCAACGCGACAATGCGTTTCTTCTTCGAGAGGGAAGGATTGTATTCCTTCAGTTCGTTGAGCAAGACGTGGAAGTCGGCGACGGGATCTTCACTTGTCGAATCGATGAGGAACACCAAGGAGCGCGTCCGTTCGATATGTTTCAGGAACTGGATCCCGAGCCCCTTGCCCTCATGCGCACCTTCGATCAATCCGGGGATATCGGCAACAACGAAGCTCTGGTGATCGCGATATCGAACGATGCCGAGATTCGGCACGAGGGTCGTGAACGGATAGTCTGCGATCTTTGGCTTCGCCGCGGAAATGCTTGCGATCAACGTCGATTTGCCGGCATTCGGAAATCCAACGAGCCCGACATCGGCGAGAAGCTTTAGCTCCAGCACGAGCTCGCGCTCCGCTCCCAGGGTTCCCGGCTCGGCGATCCGTGGGGCCTGATTCGTGGGCGTGGCGAAGGTCGTATTCCCTTTCCCGCCTTTGCCACCCTGAGCGATCGTCACTTGCTGCTTGTGATCGACGAGATCAGCCAGCACGTCGCCCGTGAGTGCATCGCGGATGATTGTTCCGCAGGGAACCTTGAGGACCGTGTCCCGACCCCACTTTCCGTCCTGTTTCTTTCCTCTTCCTCGCTCGCCGTTCTCGGCGCGATAGCGCCGATGATACTTGAAGTCAAGAAGCGTGTTCAACTGCTTGTCGGCCTGAAACACGATGTTCCCTCCGTTGCCGCCGGAGCCACCGTCGGGTCCGCCTTTGGGAACGAACTTCTCGCGGCGAAAACTGATGGCGCCGTTGCCTCCATCGCCGGCTTTTACATGGATCCTGACTTCATCAATAAACTGCATTCGACAGACTCGCGTGAGAGGAGACTGAATTCGGATTGTGTCCGGAGGGATCCCGACGATCGTCAGGGAGCGATCTGATCCTCCTCCTGGTGCCTCGACGGAAAGAAATGATCATAGATCATGTCGGTGAACTGAATGGCATCTTCATCGTACGGATCGATGTTGTTTTCCATAAAGACCGCGTCGAGAACAACGGCCGCGGCCTCCCAGTCGGCTGTGTCGCTCAGCCGTTCGAGGACGGAGTAAAAAACCGCTTCATCCTTTCCGAACAGGTTCTTGGTGAACTGTTTTTGCTCCTGCGGAGTAAAAAAGGAAAAGAAGTCTTTCCCTTTCAGTTTTCGTTTCCGTTTCGGTTTGCGCTCCCTTTTTTGCGTCTGCACCGATCCCGCCCATGCCTGTTCGAGAGCGCTCCGCAGGTCTTTCTGGAGGTCCTTCTCAAGGTCGTGTTCCACAACTGGCCGGAGTTGTTCGACGGAGGGCGGCTCCTCACGCTCTTCCTGGGCCTCGACTTCTTCGGGAGTGACAACCGCGGAGGGTGCTGGCTCCGGCGTGCGGGCCGCGTCTTCGGTTCTGCGGGTAAGCTCCTCGTCACGACCCTCTCGCTCGAGAATCGTTTCCAGCATTCTGCCGAGCTGTTCAATCGAAACCTGATTGATCTCTTTGCTGTCCCGTTCATGCTCCAACGCGGACATGATGTTCAGCATTTCTTTGTCTTCAAAGAACACGATGGCTGCATTGATTGGGAGGGATGGTCCGGAGATAAGATTGCTCGAGTCGGGGATTCCCGCCACGACGAATGAGAGCATTTCCTGCATCAATGAGCCGAGCTCTTTCGGGGAACGACTCCGCGCAATCGCCGAATCGATTTTCTGGATCACCGATCGGAATTCCTCGTAGGAAAATTCGACAAGCCCGCGCTCGTTGATGTAGCGCTTGAGAACCCGGGCGAAGTACTCATAGTTGACGCAGTAGCGCAGCTTTCGAAGCACCTCGGCGGCTGAGATACGTCGATGATCTCCGATGACGAAGCTCTGCAACGTCCATCGGGGGCGGCAGAGGTAGTTGAACTGAAAGTGAACGGATTGGTCGAGAAGAGTCTCGAATTCCGTTCGGTCGAACTCATACCGGTTGACGAGGACGAGATCGATTTGGCGCTGCAGGCTCATGACTTCGGGAAGGGCGTAGCGAAATCGTTTTGACCGCAATTCGTCCTTCCGATCGTCTTGAAGGTTTCGCTCGACTTCGTTTTTGAAGTATGCCTTAATCGCCGGATGGATATCCGCATTCAGAATGGCCCGCAGCTCGATGCTGTCCGATTCTCCGATGGTCTTTGCCCGGACCGTATTCATGATCGTTTCGATTTCGGTTTCGAATATGTATCCCATGAGAAATGCCCGAGCTATGATTGACGAGAGACGAAATTCAACGCTGGCCCCGGATCAGTGCGTTCACGCGATCGATTTCCTTTTGAGCAGCCGTTTTCAGCGACGCGTCGATTCCGGGTCTGTCAATAATCTGGCGGTACATCGTGATGGCCTGATCGTATTTTGACATTCGTTCGTACCCCTGGCCGGACATATAGTATGAAGGGGCGATCCAGTCGATTCTGGATCTTCGGGTGACGAGATAGGGGACTTTGAGGAACTCCAGAATCGCTTGTTGATAATCTCCTTTGAAGAAGTACGCCTCGCCGATGTAGTACCGCACCTCTGCCTCGAGGTCGGCGTCGGCGCTCTCGAGGAGGTTCTGCAGATGAAGCACCGATTGATCGTAGTATCCCAGTTTTTGGTAGATGACCCCGATATCGATCTTCTTTGCCGCGAGGTCGAGATCATCCGGAAATCGCTCGATGTACTGTCGCGTCAGCTGAAGCGCCGCGTCCCATAATCCGATCTGTTTGTTGGTGATGATCAGGTTGCTCATCGCGAAGGGCACCAGATCGGGTGCGCGCCGCTCATTGTCCAGGATTGTTCGGTAGTGCTTCGATGCGTTCTCCCACTGCTCAAGGGCAACGTACACGTTGCCGAGACTCAGATGCGCTCGAAGGGCGATCGGCTCATTCGGGAATCGTTGCACGACAGATTCAAAGGTCTGGATCGCCTGCTGATGGCGATTCAAGGTTTCGTGGACGCGACCTGACCAGTAGAGGGCATCGGGGTAGCGGGAGGATTGCGGGTACTGGCGCGTGACGATCTCGAATCGCCGAAAGGCGGCATCGAGGTCATCTCGCCGGAGAGCGTATCGTCCACGTTCGTATTCAAATTCCGCGACAGATTCAGATGCTCTCGGATATGCTTTCACGAAAGCCTGGATGCGGCGATCGGCTTCGCTCGCGTTGTCGAGTCGGAGGGATGTGACGATGATCCGCGCTTCGAGGTACTGCCGCACGCTGTCACTGCGTGCCCCCTGAAGAAGATCCTGATAACGCCGGAGCGCGCCCGCATAGTCCCCGCTTCCAAACAGAAGATCCGCTGCCTCGAGAACGGTTTTTCCCGGTTGATCGCCTCCAGCCGGCTGAGTTCTCCCTGCAAGCTCGAGGTACTTCGCGGCAAGCTCGAAATTGTTTTCCTGGCGAGCGATTCCAGCAAGGGCGTAATACGCCGTCCCGCGCGTGGCTGAGGTTGTGTCCTTGAGCAGCGAAGAGGCATACAATTGCTTGGCGCGCGGGGCGTCGCCGAGCTTCTCATAGGATTGCGCGAGCCGGAGGAAATCGGTCACCGGAACACCCGTCGATGCGAAGGGGTCGTTTTCGATTCGGTCCATGGCGCGTTCGTACTGCGTCCGCGCGTTTGCATAGTCACCTGCAAAGTAGAATACATCACCCCGCTTCGTGTCGAGGTCGGAAGCGAATGTGGAATATGAGTATTTCTCTTCCAGGAGATCGAAAAGCCGATGCGCCTGGGGAAAGTTCCGGCGGGAGGCCTCGTTCATCGCCAATTGATACGTCGCTTGCGCCGCGTAGCGATGATCGGGAAATCGGTTCCGGTAGCTGTTCAGCAGAAGCATCGCGGAATCCGGCTGCGACAGCTCCAGAAGTACCTGTGCACGCTGGAAGAGCGCATCCGGAAGAACTTCGCGCTGCGGATAGCGATCCTGCACGATTCTGTATGTGCTGTTTGCCTCCCCGTGCGCCTTGAGGGACTGATATTTCCGGGCAATCAGAAACAGTCCCTGATCTCGCTGAGTGAAATTCTGATCTCGTCGCTCGAGTTCCTCTCCCGCGCGGCGGACTTCAGAGGTATTGCCCGCGATGTCAAGTTGGAGCCGGAGCTTCGAAAGGATGGCGTCGTTGATCTTGTGACGGTCGGTGTGCTGCGTAATGACGGAGTCGTACGCGACGAGAGCCGCGTTTGCTCCGCCCACAAATTGCTCCGACGATCGCTCGAGAGTTCGGCTTACACGCTCGAGCGCTTTTGCACGATAGACCCACGCCTCAGCCCGAACGGACGCCGGAAGTGGACTGCGCAGAGCGAGTTCGAACTGCGCAGCGGCTTTCGTATAGTCCTTCAGGTCCGAAAAGAAAATCTCGCCGAGTCGGAATGCGAGCATGGCCGGCGGTCTCTGATCGATGATCTCGCCGATGAGCAGAGCGAGGTTGTTCAAGCCGGCCGCACCCTGCCGCGCGTCATAGATCTGAATCAATTCCCGCGCGCGGCGGGCCTCGTCGACATAATCGCTGCTCGGGAAACGGCGTTCGAGGGTCTCAAACGCCTCCAGCGCTTGCGGATGGGAACCGAACTCCTGATACACTTTTGCCATGCCGAAGAGGGCGTCATCGGCGAGCGGATGATTCGGAAATCTGTTGAACACCTCTTCCAACGCGTCGACGGCGTGCCGTTCGTCTCTGAGCTGTTTCGTGTACGTCGATGCCGCATCCATGAGCACGCGAGGGAGGAGAGGATCGTTGGGAAAGCGAATCCGGAACTGCTGGGCGAATTCAAGCGCCTGATTGTAGTTCTGCGCGTACGAAGCTCCCTTCATGGCGCCGATCAGCAGTGCCCGGCGGTCGATTCGAGCCGTCGTATCTCGTTCTGCTTTCAAGTAGTTGGCGCTTGCCTTCGCATACTGGCGAGCGCGTTCGGCGGCGAGACCCGCGCGGTAGAATGCATCGCCCGTACGCGCTCCTCGCAACACCGTCGCCCGTTCATAGTGGCGTACCGCATCATCATATCGTGCCGCCGCAAACGCCGTGTTTCCCAACTCGCTGAGTGCCGATTGTCGTATGTGGGGGGAAGCACGGAGACTGTCATTCACAATTCCCCTCCACGCGGATTCAGCGTCGGAGAATTCACCGAGATCTCTGTGGATTGACGCAAGGAGGAACAGCGCATCGTGGTACGTTGGTGACGTTCGATAGGTTGATGTGATCGTACTCAGAGAGCCTTTTGCTTCCTGAGACTTGTTCAATCGAACGAGGGCCGTTGCCAAGATGAGGTTGGCCTGAGAGGCGACGGCAGCGTCCGGCTTCGCGTCAATGACCCGCCGACATTCCGATCGGGCAAGCTCAAACTGGTTCTGGCCAAGATAGATCTCCGCGAGTTTGAGGCGGGCAGGAAGGATGATCTCAGACGAGGCGTATTCCTGGACGAGTGTCCGGAGAATTTTCCGCGCGTTTTCACTGTCGCCGCTTTTGGCAAAATGGTCGCTCGATTTGAACAGGGCCGACGGGGCAAGTTTGCTCTTCGGATGGAAAGTGCGGACGCGTTCGAACGCGAACGCCGCTTCGCGGTCGTTCTTCAGAGCAATGTATGCTTCGCCGACATTCCACCACGCCTCAGGTGCTTTCGGGTGCTCCGGAAAGGCAAGGGCAAAGTTCTGGAACGTGAGTCTCGCATCATCGTGCTGATTAAGCGCAGTCTGCGTCAGTCCCAGATAGAACCGGGCCTCTATTCCTTGCTGCGTGTTCGGGTACGCCGCGACGAACTGCTTGAACTGCTCGAGGGCAAGATCAAACAGTTTGTCATTGTAAAGATTGACGGCGAGCTTGAAATCGGCATTTTCCTTCGTGCTCTGCGCCGTGAGAGGATGGGCGACGAGCACGCTGGCGAAGAGGAAGAAACAAAGTCGTCGTTTCATAGCAAAAAAAATGTAGCACATATTCTAGGGATTTTCAAGAATGCGAGGCCGACGCCCAGTGCAGCGGTCGGCCGTGGACTCTGATGAGGAGTGATGTTGTCTTCTCGATCCGCGTTCATCTACTGTTTCAGTCTTTATCCGCGGTTAATATTTCTTAGACGCAATGGTCACAAAAAAGGCGCCTTCGGGGAGGCGCCTTTCAATTGACGGTGAGCAGAGGGCTATCCTGCGACTTTCGCCCTGATGAATTCCCTGTTCAGCCGTGCGATGTGTTCCACGGAGATCTTCTTCGGGCATTCCGCTTCACACGCGTAGTTGTTTGAGCAGTTGCCGAATCCTTCTGCATCCATCCGTGCGACCATCCGCTGGACGCGCTCGGTTCTCTCCACCTGTCCTTGCGGCAGGAGCGCCAGCTGAGACACCTTCGCGGAGACGAAGAGCATGGCTGAGCCGTTTGGACAGGCCGCGACGCAGGCGCCGCATCCGATACACGCCGCGGCGTCCATCGCTTCTTCTGCGACGGGCTTCGGAATGGGGATTGCGTTCGCATCGGGAACGCCTCCGGTCTTCGTGGAGACGTATCCGCCTGCCTGCATGATCCGCTCGAATGCGGAGCGATCGACCACGAGGTCCTTGATGATCGGGAAGGCCTTTGCCCGCCACGGCTCGACGACAATGGTGTTGCCGTCACGGAAACTGCGCATCCGAAGCTCACACGTCGCGATGCCGCGGTTCGGGCCGTGGCTCCGCCCGTCGATGACGAGTCCGCAGCTGCCGCAGATTCCTTCACGGCAGTCGTGATCGAATGCCACGGGGTCTTCACCCTTTCTCACGATGTCGTTGTTGAGGACGTCGAGCATCTCGAGGAGGGAAGCATCGGGTGAAATGTCTTTCACGGTGTACTCGACGAAACGCCCCTCATCGGTTCGATTCTTCTGGCGCCATATCTTGAGTGTGAAATTCATTACTTGTAGCTCCTCTGAGATGGTTTCACGTATTCAAATTCGAGTGCTTCCTTCTGAAGCGCCGGTTTCTTGTTCTCTCCCTTGAATTCCCACGCGGCGACATACGAGAATTTCTTGTCGTTCCGCTTCGCTTCGCCTTCTTCCGTCTGATGTTCTTCGCGAAAATGTCCGCCGCACGATTCCGATCGGTTCAGGGCATCGAGGGCCATTAGCTCGCCAAGCTCGAGATAGTCCGCGACCCGTCCGGCCTTCTCCAATTCCGCGTTGAGATCGTTCTCTTTTCCTGTCACCTTTACGTCAGACCAGAATTCTTTCCGGAGCTCGGGGATAAATTTCAATGCCTTCTTCAATCCTTTCTCGCTGCGTCCCATCCCCACATATTCCCACATGATCTTTCCCAGATCCTTGTGAAAATCATCCACCGTGCGCGTTCCCTGGATCGACATCAGCTTGTTCACCATGTCGTTGATTGTTTTCGTGCTTTCCCGGAACGGCGGATCGTCGGTCTTGACCGGCTTGAACTTCGTCGACGCGAGATAATCGCCGATCGTATACGGAATGATAAAATACCCGTCGGCGAGTCCTTGCATGAGCGCGCTGGCACCGAGTCGATTGGCCCCGTGATCCGAAAAATTCGCTTCGCCGATCACGTAGAGTCCGGGGATGTTACTCATGAGGTTGTAGTCAACCCACAATCCACCCATCGTGTAGTGTACGGCGGGATAGATACGCATCGGTGTTTTGTACGGATCCTCCGCAGTGATCTCGTGATACATGTCGAAGAGATTCCCGTACTTCTCTTCGATCCATGCCTTGCCGTTGCGCCTGATGGCGTCGGCGAAATCGAGGTAAACCGCCATTTTCGATGGGCCAACGCCATGCCCCTTGTCGCACATCTCCTTGGCTCGCCGGGATGCGACATCGCGCGGAACGAGATTTCCGAATGAGGGATAGAGGCGTTCGAGGTAGTAGTCTCGCTCCTCTTCGGGAATATCGGTGGCCTTGCGCGTGTCTCCCTGTTTCTTCGGAACCCAGATCCGCCCGTCGTTTCTCAACGATTCGCTCATCAGGGTGAGCTTCGATTGATAGTCGCCGCCGACCGGAATGCACGTTGGGTGGATCTGTGTGAAGCACGGGTTGCCGAACAGGGCCCCCTTCTTGTACGCCCTCCATACCGCGGTGGCGTTGCATGCTTTCGCGTTCGTCGAAAGATAGAAGACGTTGCCATATCCACCGGTTGCAAGGACAACGGCATCCGCGGCGTACGATTCGAGCTCTCCGGTGACGAGATTCCGAACGACGATTCCACGCGCCATCCCATCGACGAGAACCAGATCAACCATTTCTCGCCGGGAAAAGAACTTCACTTGGCCTTCTCCGATTTGCCGGCTGAGCGCCGAGTATGCTCCGAGGAGAAGCTGTTGTCCGGTCTGGCTGCGCGCGTAGAATGTGCGAGAGACCTGAGCGCCTCCGAACGATCGGTTGTCGAGATATCCCGCATAGTCACGGGCAAAGGGGACCCCCTGCGCGACACATTGATCGATGATGCTGTTGCTGACCTGCGCAAGGCGATAGACGTTTGCTTCGCGCGCCCGGTAGTCACCTCCCTTTACGGTATCATAGAAGAGTCGGTAGATGCTGTCACCGTCGTTGGCGTAATTCTTCGGTGCGTTGATGCCGCCCTGCGCCGCGATGCTGTGCGCGCGGCGCGGCGATTCGTGGTACGAAAACGCGAGCACGTTGTATCCGAGTTCACCAAAGCTCGCCGCCGCGGAGGCACCGGCCAATCCTGTTCCCACCACGATGATCGTGTACTTCCGCTTGTTCGCCGGATTCACCAGCTTCAGATTGAAACGGTGGTCATCCCATTTTTTCTCGATGGGGCCGGCGGGGATTTTGGATTCTAACTTCATTGTCGTTCAACTCCTCGTTCTTGTGGAAGTGGGGCTGTGGTGCACCCTTCGGAGCATGACTACCTGAACCAGAGGAAATATGCCGGCATTGCCGCGAATGCCAGCGGAATCAACAACCAGAATATCACCGCGAGCGACTGAATGAGCCAGAGGTATCGCTTCGTCTTGAGGCCGAGTGTTTGGAATGAGGCCTGAAAACCATGCTTCAAATGAAAACCGAGGAAGGCGACGGCAATGATGTAGAAGATCCCAAGCGTCGGATCCGAAAACGCTTCCGAGACCATGACATACGGCAACTTGTGCTCCGCCCCGAAACGGGTCGGTATCCAGAACGTAATCAGGTGTGAGACAAGGAAGAAACCGACGAGGGCCGCGCTCGTGGTGAGCATGGGGGTACGAGAGGAGAGCGGCGCGTTGTCGGAGAGCTTGTACGTATCGTAGCCGATCGGCCGGGATGCTCTGTTCTTCAGCCACACCCAAACGCCGCTGATCATGTGAATTACGATGCCGAGGAACAGGACAATCTCGATCGTTCGGATGATCACGTTGGATGACATGAAGGCGGAATACTCGTTGTACATTGCGCCGCCGTCGTTCACGAAGAGAAGGAGGTTGATCGAAACATGGACGATGAGGAATGTACAGAGAAAGAGACCACTCAAACTCATCGCGATCTTCTTGCCGACAGAGGATTGGAAGAATTTCACTAAGCTTTTCATGATGTGAAATCGAAGTTGTTGTTGAGATTACAGCCGCTTAGGTGGCTGGGTGCGAGGCACAATGAACAGGGCCGAGGTGAAGAGCATTGTGAGGTCGGGAACGGACTCCACGGAGGGTCTGATGTCCCAGCGATTTGCGCTTATTGTATCAAAGAAACTGGGAAAAGTCAATTCACTCGGTAACGACGCGCTCTCCGATGAATCGCCGGATGGAGATGATACTCCCGAGCAGTCCGAGGAGTGAGCCAACCCCGACGATCACTCCGTAGTGGAGAGGATCGACCTTTAAGAAATCCTCCAGAGGCAGTGCCGCATAGAGGAGGAGATATTCAAAAATGACAAAGAGGATCCCCGCGGCCAGGAGTCCGCCGATCACCCCCTGGAACAATCCCTCGATGATGAAAGGAAAGCGGATGAAGGAACGAGTCGCACCGATGAGTTTCATCGTCTGGATGATTCTCCGCTTCGCGTAGATGGCCAGGCGGATGGTGTTCGCCACGAGGAAGATGGAAGAGACTGCAATGCAGGCACCAATGGCGAGAGAGACCCAGAGAAACGTCTGTGCCCGCCGGTCAAGCATTTCGAGCAGTGTCTTGCGGTAGATAACGTCTTCCACTCCCGCGATCTGGTTGACTGCGAGATAGATCGCTTCGGCCTTCGCGGCAGTTCGATACCCCTCGCTGAGGAAAATCTTCAGGGAAGCAGGGAGCGGATTGAAATCGAGCACTCGGTGGATATCCTCGCCGAACTCCTCTTTGAAAATCTCCGCAGCTTCCTCTTTTGACACAAAGTGTACTCTCGATACGCCCTCGAGTGCGGCGATGTGGGCTCTGATTCCGTCGGCCTCCTTGCGCGACACGGCATCTGAGAGGAAGGCCTCCATTTCCACTTTCTCGCGCAGCGATTCGATGACCGAGTTTGCATTGATCAGTAGAATGCTGAATGAGCTGAGAAGGAGAAGGGAGATCGTGATGGTGATGATGGCGGCGGTCATCGAGAGTTTCGCCCGGCGAAATCCCGAAAACCCTTCTTTCAATATGTAGCCGATTTGCATGAGGTTCCTCGTGTCAATCCTTCCTAGAAGTTCGATTCATCCCGCCAGCGCATGATCATCCACTTTTCACCCGGCTGAGATCGGACGAGGGTGAGATTCACGTATCCGTCGACGCGCACAATGTCGCTCGGATTGAACGTCACCGTCAAATTGAAATTCCTGTTTACCACTGATCGAATCCCCAGAGAGTCGTCTGAGCGCGAGATAATGTTGTTCCAAATCAGATCAAGGCGCTGGGTGTTCCGGAACAGTCCAAGCGTTACTCGCATCTCCTCATCCCGTCCCCACGAGATGTCGACTCCCCGGTCATAATCGCGATACAAGAATGTATAGTTGGGATTCAACAGCTGGCCGTAGATGGTCGTATCCCGGAACGTATACGCGTACCGCAGGTTTTCAAACACACCCTCGACCGTCGTCTGGTCGCCGAGAATGGACTCATACTCGCCGATACTCGTATCCAATTCCGGAGCAAAGGGATTGCACGATACGTTGATCAGGCCGATGAGCAATATGAGAGTGAAGGATTTCACCAGACGATCGTTCGATCCCTATTGTCCGAACTCACCCTTGATATCGCTCCAGGTGATGTCGGATGGCGCGGTGGCGATATCGATCCATCGCCAGATGGACCAGCTGCCGGTTCGGTCGATGACAAGGAAGAAGTGCGCGCGACCCCGGGCTTCTTTCGGGGAGGCATTCTGCTGAGGGATGCTCAGCAGGTACGTCGCCTCGACAAACGCCGTGTCGGAGCTCAGTGTCTGAGCCGTCATGTTGATGCTCACCGCCGGGATCGAACCGAAGGCGAGACGCGAACGGATGTTCTCAAAATACTGCTGCTCCGATTGACGTGTCCAGTTTGAAAAGACTCCTGCGTAACGGGAACGCGCCTGCGGTGTTGCCTCGTATCGAAAGGTTCGTCCCGATGTCGACGAGTCGGCAAACGATTTCGCATAGTTCACCGAGTTCAAGTCACGAAATGCGTTCGTCATGTTTGTAAACACGTGATCGGGCTGTGTGGGGGGGATGTAGTTGGAGCTGACCTGTTCGGGATCTTCGGGCGTACGGGTTTCGAAGATGTTGCACGCACCAAGACTGATCAGCAGGAGACACAGCGTGCAAAGAACGAGGGTATGCGGAACGACCGCTCGTTGTACGAATTGTCTATCCGTGAACATCCGTACCATCCGCGTCATCCGTGGTCGATCGTATTGC
Organism: Ignavibacteria bacterium; assembly: GCA_016873805.1. GTDB lineage: Bacteria > Bacteroidota > Ignavibacteria > UBA10030 > UBA10030 > VGVZ01. Next base: position 58,520 of record VGVZ01000015.1, on the reverse strand, counting down.
GTCAGAGGTGACTTCATACCGCAACACGGCCTTCGAGGGCTCGCGACAGCGTGGCCTGATCCGCGTATTCAAGATCGGATCCTACCGGGAGACCGCGCGCAATCCGGGTCACTTTCACGCCTAGCGGTTTGAGGAGCTTGGAGAGGTAGAGCGTGGTTGCCTCTCCCTCGACATTGGGATTCAATGCAAGGATAATCTCTTCGATCTCCGACTGCGATGCTCGCTGGAGGAGTTCTTTGATCCTGAGATCTTCGGGGCCGACACCGTCAAGGGGCGAGAGTGCGCCTCCGAGAACGTGAAACAGGCCCTTGAAATCGTTTGTCCGTTCGATCGCGATCACGTCGTGCGGTTCCTGAACCACGCATATCATCACGCGATCGCGCTTTGGATTCGAGCAAATCGAGCAAGGATCGTGTTCCGTGATGTTCGAACAGACGGAGCAGTAACGAACTTTTTCTTTGACATTGACCAAGGCATGGGCGAAGCGGTCAACTTCTTCCCGACTCATCTTCAGCACGAAGAGTGCAAGGCGATGGGCAGTCTTCCGTCCGATTCCGGGGAGTTGAGCGAACTGCTCGGCAAGCTGTTCGATCGATTCTGCGGTGTAGGCCATACACGTGAATGATTGGAGGATTCGGGATTGGAGGCAATCGTCAAGGGATCCCCAACACAACCTTGGTCACACTGAGCGCCTGCCTGCCGGTTTACCCGCCGAAGGTGGGCAGGCAGGAAGTGGAAGTGTGACTATTGGCTGGATTCCCACGACTGTTTCATAATCCGGGGATATTCAGACCGGGAATATTCGGGAGCATCCCGCCGGTGGCTTTTTGCATCTCTTCCTGTGCCATGGCGGCGGCGTTTTCGAGCGCTTTGTTGATGGCCGCGACGACGAGGTCTTCGAGCATCTCTTTGTCATCCGGATTGATGACCTCTCGTTCGATTTCGATCTTCACGATCTGTTGTTTGCCGCTGGCGGTGACCTTTACCATCCCGCCGCCCGCTTCGGCGGTGACGGTCTTCTTTTCGAGTTCAGACTGAACCTGGGCCATTTTTTCCTGCATTTTTTGGACTTGCTTCATCATGGCCTGCATGTTTGGCATTCCGCCCTTCATCATTGATCGTCCTTCCCGGCAATTCTGGAGAAAGAATCTGTGATGAATATAGGCCGAAATGGCGCGAAAGTCAACGCGCCGCAACAGCAGCTCCGAGACGTGAAGAGAATGATTTTGGTAGGGGTGATTTCTTGACTCTCGCGTGAAATGGATGTATATTAACTAGATTTCAAAATCGCGGGGTGGAGTGGTTCGACTGCTCGACAAGCTCGCAGCTCACCACTCACCGAGCGGCAAGATTAGATCCAACATCGCGGGGTGCCTGCCTGCGCGCCGGAGGCACTTCGGCAGGCAGGGAGTCCGCCGAAGGCGGAGTAGCTCGCCCCGAAGGGGTCCCTTCGGGATCGGGCTCATAACCCCCGCCAGACAGCCGGCGGGTAAACTCCGGTTGCAGGTTCAAGCAGAAGAGGAAAGAAGAACAGTTCTACGATCGCGGGGTGGGGTGGTTCGACTGCTCGACAAGCTCGCAGCTCACCACTCACCGAGCGACAAGATTAGATCCAACATCGCGGGGTGGAGCAATTGGTAGCTCGTCGGGCTCATAACCCGAAGGTTGCAGGTTCAAGTCCTGCCCCCGCTACTCCGAAAATGCCGATCAATCAACGTTGATCGGCATTTTCCTTTCATGAACAGTTGCAGGTTCATGCCCCCCGATACAAAGATCGGTTCGTTTGCGTTCATCGAGACACCTCCGCGTTCTCTCCTAGACTCGTTTCTTCGTGATGCGGCACCTGCATCACACCGCCTGAACCAGGCAAGACAGTAACGATGAGAAGCCATGATGCACAAGACTCTGACTCTGGCGCGGCCGATTAGAAAAACGCCCGAAATCCAGCCGTTTAAACCAACAATTGCTTTTAACTCCGGACGGTAGTAGCTTTGTAGTCATCTCCCCCTAGGCACCGATGAAGCACCCGTTGTAGCTGCTGTCTCCTCAGAGAGGAGGTCGTCATGATCGGGACGACCATCTCGCACTACGAAATACTGGAAAAGCTTGGTAGTGGCGGCATGGGCGTCGTGTACAAGGCCCACGATACACGCCTCAAACGCACCGTCGCTCTAAAATTCCTCCCACCCGACCTCACCCGCGACGCCGAAGCCAAGCAGCGGTTCATCCACGAAGCACAAGCGGCTTCAGCCCTTCAGCACAACAACATCTGCACAATCCACGACATTGATGAGACAGACGACGGACGCCTTTTCATAGTGATGGATTGCTACGAGGGTGAATCCTTGACGTCTAGAATCGCGACAGGGCCAATGCAAGCCAAGGAGGCAGTCGACGTTGCGCTTCACGTAGCGAGCGGCTTGTCGAAGGCGCATGAGAAAGGGATTGTGCATCGGGACATCAAACCGGGGAACGTTTTCATTACAACTGATGGAACAGTCAAGATCCTGGATTTCGGACTTGCCAAGCTTGCGGGAGGTCAGACGAGGCTGACAAGAGCTGGCTCGACGTTGGGGACTGCTGCGTACATGTCACCAGAGCAGGCGCAAGGGTTGGAGGTCGATCAGAAAACGGATATTTGGTCACTGGGAGTTGTGTTGTTCGAGATGTTGACGGGGAAGTTGCCCTTCCGGGGAGACCACGAAGCTGCTTTGGCTTATTCCGTTGTCAATGAAGAGCCTATTCCGGCTCGGCGGCTACGGGCTGACATTCCTACATCACTTGAAACCATTGTTGTTCGATGCCTCGAAAAGGATCCCGCGAAACGCTTCCAAGCGACCGAGGACATGATAGTGCAGCTCCGAAAGCTTCAGGAGGAGAAAAGAGATCCAGCACATGTTCTTGCTAGGCGCTCGAGGGTTTTATGGTTGGCTGCGTCAGCTATTGTCATTCTCGGAGCCATCCTGTTTTACGTTTACATCCTACCGCCAGAAAGGTCGGCAGAGCGGAAGTCTATTGCCGTTCTGCCCTTCAAGAATCTGAGTGACAGCAAACAGGATGAGTATTTCAGCGACGGCGTGACGGAGGAAATCATTACGAACCTGTCCAAGATTGGCGATCTCAAGGTGACCTCTCGTACCTCCATCATGCGGTACAAAAGCACGGACAAAGGTCTTCGGGAGATTGCGCGGGAACTTGGAGTCTCAGTCATCCTCGACGGTAGTGTCCGTCGGGCGGGTGACCGAGTTCGCATTACGGGCCAACTGATTGACGCGGAGAGCGACGAACACATCTGGGCCGAAACGTACGATCTGGACATGAAGGATGTGTTCGCAATACAGACCGATGTTGCAGAGAAGATTGCCCTTGCGTTTCGAGCTAGCCTTTCACCGGAGGAGAAGACGAAATTGCATGTGAAGCCCACAGAGAGTCTCAGCGCACACGACCTGTTTCTCCGCGGGAGGTACGAATGGAGACAGAGAACACAGGAAAGCCTCCAAAACGCTGCATCGTTCTTCCATCAAGCCGTTGCGTTGGATCCCAACTACGCCCTCGCACACGTTGGACTGGCCGATTGCTATGCTCTCTACCCTTATTACGGGATCACGGTTCTCTCAAGAGCGGAGGCGTACGACCGGGCCGAGAATAGCGTCAGGAAAGCATTGGCGATCAACCCGCAACTCGCAGAGGCGCATTGTTCGCTCGGGAACATCTTGAAAGATTGGAAGTGGGATTGGAAGGGTGCGGAACGGGAGTTCAAGAGAGCAATCGAACTTGACCCGGCATATGCCACAGCGCATCAATGGTATTCAGAGTGCCTGGGAGCGATGGGGAGTCTGGAGGCGTCCTTGACGGAAGCGAAGCGCGCATACGAACTCGAACCATTCACTCCTGTCATCGCAGGGAACGTATCACTGGCACTCACGCGTCTCCGAAAGTACGATGAGGCAATTCAACAGAGCAGGAAGACGACGGATCTGGACCCCGTCTTTCCGAGTGCTCACAGGGTACTCACGAGGCTCTATTATCTCAAAAGGCAGTTTCGAGATGCGGCTGAGGAGGTCCGGCGAGCGGGCGCTCCGGCGAAAGTGGCCGAGATATTTCTGATAGAGCCCCCGGATTCCGGGCGCTTGACAAGGCACCTACGCAGCTTCCAGATGCCTGATGAATGGAAGTATCTACTCGTGGAGATCCTTGCCACTCACGGGCTCAACAACAGAGCATTGGAAGTGTTGAGTGAGCTGATAGACGAAAAGAATCCAGAGCTTCAGTATTTAGTACATAGTCCGGCCCTTGATGCGCTCTCATTGAACTCCCGCTTTTTGATCTTGATGAAGAAAATGGGATTGGAGAAATGATCGGCCCCTTGACTCCCGGTGCGGAAGTGTCTATTTTACCCGAAAATTGTCATGACAATTTTCTATACTTGTAGAAATGCGCTATCTCACCGCTGAAATCGAACGGCTCCTCGCCGAAGAGCTCAAGATGTGCTTCGTCGCCGGGCCGCGTCAGGTCGGCAAGACGACGTTGGCGAAGCACCATCTCACACTAACGAAATCTCCGTCAACGTATTTCAACTGGGATGTCGAGTCTGACCGAAAGCTGATTCTACGGTCGCCGGAGGATTTCTGGCTGCGGAGGAGTACGTCTGCAGAGCCTCGAAAGGAGGCAGGCCGTCGCAAGTCTCGTATTCGCCTGGCCCTGGACGAAATCCACAAATTCCCACGATGGAAACGGTTTTTGAAGGGACTTCACGACGCTCACAGCATAGATCTTGACATCCTTGTAACAGGCAGCGGTAGGCTGGATGTCTATCAGCGTGGTGGCGATTCGCTCTTTGGTCGATATCAGATATATCATCTCTATCCCTTTACGGTCGGAGAACTGCTCTCGGCCGACCGGGCGTTTCTTGCCACTCCTGATACATTTGTTCGGCAGATACTGGAGTCGCGCAATTCCGATACTGCCCAAGAGGCGTTGAGAACTATTGAAACATTTACGGGTTTTCCTGAGCCTCTCTTTGCGGAAAGCGAGACGCGCTTGCGACGGTGGAGTCGTTCACATGAACAGCTGATCGTTCGCGAGGAATTGAGGGACCTCACAAGGATCCGCGACCTTGGATTGATTGAGTCCCTTGCGGATCTGCTCCCCGACCGCATTGGATCTCCCCTGTCCATCAATGCTCTGCGGGAGGATCTTGCTGTTCGTTTTGAGACTGTGCAGAACTGGCTTGCTGCTCTCGATCGACTCTTCTATCTGTTCAGCATCCGTCCCTACGCTGGCAAGCTCGCAAGGACGCTTCGCCGCGAGGAGAAAATATATCTGTTCGATTTTTCTACGATAAGCGACGCAGCTGCGAGGTTTGAAAATCTAGTCGCATTGCATTTGCTGAAATTGTGCAGCGCTTGGACTGATTTCGGGTACGGCGACTTCGGCCTCTCGTACGTTCGCGACCGCGAGAAAAGGGAAGTCGACTTCCTGATCACGGAGCGGGGAAAGCCGTTTGCTCTAGTCGAGGCAAAGCTGACAGCGGCTGACGTTGATCCGTCACTGAGTTACTTTGCCGAGCGACTGAAGCCCCGGTATGCGGTGCAGATTGTCCGGACTCCGGATCGATTCAATAGTGCATTCGTGAATCGAGGCGTTCTGCTTGCACCGGCCACTCAGGCGCTGGCAGTGATGTAACCGGCGTTTGGAGGAGTCACAAAGAAATCTAGCATCACAAATAGACTTTGCGGCTCAGCACCTTTGCCTGACTCGTTTTCGGCATCCCGTTGTACGGGACCCGCCGTCTGGAATCCTGCGGGGCAGCCGGGCGTGACTATTATTGAGATCGCCAATAGTGAGGACAGGAGTTTTGTACTGATAGTTGTTCCATACCTAAACACCGATGGTGTACCCGTTGTAGCCGCTGTCATCCCTCAGAGAGGAGGTCGTCATGATCGGGACGACCATCTCGCACTACGAAATACTGGAAAAGCTTGGTAGTGGCGGCATGGGCGTCGTGTACAAGGCCCACGATACACGCCTCAAACGCACCGTCGCCCTGAAATTCCTGCCACCTGAACTCACCCGCGACCCCGAGGCCAAGCAGCGCTTCATCCACGAAGCGCAAGCCGCCTCCGCCCTCCAGCACAACAACATCTGCACGATCCACGATATCGATGAGACAGACGACGAACGCTTATTCATGGTGATGGATTGCTACGAGGGGGAATCCTTGACGTCTAGAATCGCGACAGGGCCAATGCAAGTTAAGGACGCGGTCGATATTGCGATTCAAGTCGCGAGCGGCCTTTCGAAGGCGCATGAGAAGGGAATCGTGCATCGGGATATTAAGCCAGCGAACCTCTTCATTACGACCAATGGGACAGTGAAAATTCTGGATTTCGGACTTGCCAAGCTTGCGGGAGGTCAGACAAGGCTGACAAAGGCTGGATCGACGGTGGGGACTGCCGCGTATATGTCACCGGAGCAGGCGCAGGGGATGGAGGTCGATCACAGAACGGATACTTGGTCAGTTGGAGTAGTGTTGTATGAGATGCTGACAGGGAAACTGCCATTCCGAGGAGAGCACGAGGCGGCGATGATGTATTCGATTGTACACGAGGAGCCGCAGGGACTGGCCTCCGTCCGCGCTGACGTGCCTCGAAGTGTTGCGGCAATCATCAAGAAGGCATTGCAGAAAGAGTGTTCGCGAAGATATCAGACGATGAAGGAGATGATGAGTGATCTGAGAGCAGCCGCAACGCCGCCGGTTGATGTTCCGAAGGAGGAGAAGTCGATAGTCGTGTTACCGTTTGAGAATCTGAGCCCCGATCCGGATCAGGAATACTTCAGTGATGGATTGACGGAGGAAGTGATTTCTGATCTGTCTGCGGTGCGCTCCCTCCGTGTAATCTCTCGCAGTTCGGCGATGACATTCAAGGGGACGAAGAAGAAGATACCTGAGATCGCACGAGATGTGGGCGTCCAGTATGTGCTGGAAGGAAGTGTCAGAAAAGCTGGCAACAATCTCCGAATCACCGCGCAGTTGATCGATGCGACGAACGATACGCATCTATGGGCAGAGAAATACTCGGGGACATTGGATGATGTGTTCGACATTCAAGAGAAAGTCTCTCGGTCAATAGTGAGTGCTTTGGAACTGAAGCTTACCTCAACCGCAACAAGAAAAATTGCTGAGAGGGCGATCGAGAATTTGGCAGCATACGAATATTATCTGAAAGCGTACCACGAAATATGGAGGCTTACTGAGGACTCCTTGGATCGCGCCCTCGGATATCTTGACACAGGGATCGAGATTCTCGGTGAGAATGCATATCTGTATTCGGCTCGAGGATTTGCGTATCTCATGCGGGGAAGTATCAGCGGCGAATCGATTGAGTACTGGAAGAAAGCTGAAGCATCTGCCCAGAAGGCGTTGGCGCTCAGTCCTGATTTTTCAAAGGCACTCGCGGTGCTTGGATGGATTTGCTATTGGCAAGATCACACACAAGAAGGGATACAATTCTTCAAACGCGCTCTTGCAATTGATCCCAGCGAATATACCGCTCTTCATGGGCTTGTTGCCACGTATTTCTGGGTTGGGAAGTATGAAGCTGCTCTCCAACTTTTGGATGGAATGATACAACTTGATCCGCTGAACCCACTCGGTCATAATGTGAGAGGGTCCATACTCTGGCAAAAAGGTCAACGGGACGTTGCGATGGAGTCGTTCGAAACGGCGTACCAAATGGATCCTGAGAATCGTGCAATTCAGATGCACTATGTATGGGCGCTGGCAGGATCCCAGCGGCTTGAGGAAGCATTTGCTATCGTCGAACGGAGCACCCAAAAGACACCCGAGAATCCGTTTACCAAGGTGGGGCTTCTCCTCAAATACGGATTATTGAAAGACGAGAAGAGTGTTGCTCGGATGATGAGCGAAGATTTTCGGGAGATGTGCTGGAAGAGCCGCGTCTATTCTTATATGATAGCAAACGTATACGCTCTGTTGGGGGAAAGACAACATGCCTTGGACTGGCTTGAGCACTCGGTGAACTTGGGATGGACAAATTATCCCCGACTGCTAGATGGAGATCCGTTTTTGGAAGTCCTTCGCGGAGAGGAGCGGTTCAAGAGGTTGATGGAGCGCGTCAAAAAAGAGTGGGAGGAATTTGAGGTGTGAACGGTGAAAGACAAAAGAGGAGGATTGAAATGACAATGCAAGGAGAATTCTTCGGGAAAAAACTCGGAAAAGTACTTTCATCGATTTGTTTTGTAGCAGCTACTGTCTATGCGCAATCATCTTGCTTGAATCCTCAAGTTCAGCGTGGGCCATTCGCGGTTGGATTCAAAGTGGTCCACCAGTATGATTATACAAGAACATTCAAACCACCGTACGACGCGGATGGGAATCTCGAAAGTGGTGAACGTGCCCGGCCAATCCAGACCTGTATCTGGTATCCAGCAAATACTCCGGGCACTACAGCTCCAATGCGTTTTGAGGAATATGTGTATCTGATGGCGACTGAGACTAATTTCGTCGATTCTTCAGAACACCAGAATATCATAGGACTTAACAGCTTTCTCAGGTTTTATAGAAGACCGCAATTAACCGTGGCAAGCGAACTGAAATCACAGACATATGCATTCAAGAATGCTGTTGCGGTGAATGGAAAATTTCCGATTGTCATCTATGCACCAAGTTGGAACGCACCTGCATGGGAAAACTCACTGCTCTGTGAATATCTCGCAAGCCATGGATATCTTGTTTTCGCAAGTCCATGTTTGGGAGTAACGACAAGGTATATGAATATTGGAGTCGATGAGGAATTGTTTCTAGAGGCTCAGGCAAGGGATATCGAGTTCTTATTAGGATTCGCTCGTCACTATCCCTCTGCAGATATCGCCAGAATCGCTCTTATTGGATTTAGTTGGGGGGGTACTTCAAATGTGCTGGTGGCATTTCGTAATAGTGCGGTCAACGCTGTGATAAGCCTGGATGGAGCGATAAGAACTTATTACAGTCAATACTTCAACGCTTCACCCTATGAAAGTTCCATTAAAAAGTTCAAGAGGCCTTTTCTCTATCTTTCACAGAAGAGCATTCCCATCGATTCGATGGTTGCGTACAATATGGATGTCTCTTTTACTTTCTATGACTCACTGGACTATAGTGACGCGTACTGGATAACGATGCATAAGTTCAGTCATCGAGATTTTGGTTCGACCTTTATTCGCTTCGTCGACAGGCAATCAAAGCAGCATGGAGCGGGAACCATTTGGGAACAAGCTAGCATTGGTGATGCAAACGAAGGCTATCGCCTGATCTGTCTCTACATTCTCAATTTCCTAAATGGTTACGTGAAGGGAGAGAAGGAGTCATTAGAATTCCTAAAGAATGATCCTGTTAAGAATGGGATTCCCGCTTCGGTCCTCACTCTCCAATCGAAGGTTGGATTGAAAACGCCTCAATCGGTTTCAGAATTCGCTCATCGCTTGAAGCAATTTGGTTATAAGAAGATTAGAGAACTCTACACAGAAATTCGAAAAAGCGATATTGAGTTTAGCCTCAAGGAGCAGGAGGTGAATAGCTGGGGCTATACACTCCTGAGAGCAAACAAAGTTAAAGAAGCCATTGAAGTGTTCTCATTGAACACTCTCCTTTATCCAGAGTCATCGAATACCTATGATAGTCTGGGTGAGGCATATATGGTCCTGGGAGATGTAGCACTAGCCATCAAGAACTATGAGCAATCGCTCGCCCTGAATCCAGGGAATTCAAATGCCGAAAGCATGCTGAAGATTCTCAAACAAGAGAAACAATAAGATTCTTGATAGAATTAGCAGCGGAGCCGTTTTGTGATTGGCCAGACCTTTTCACATTACACGATCCTAGAGAAGTTGGGCGCCGGCGGAATGGGTATCGTCTACCGTGCCGAGGACATCAAGCTCAAACGCACGGTCGCACTTAAATTCCTGCCGAAAGGGCTTGAAGCTCACGAGCCGGAACGCGCCCGCTTTTTACAAGAAGCCCAAGCCGCCGCTGCGCTCAATCATCCCAACATCTGTACCATCCACGACATTGCCGCAGAGGGGGATGATCAGTTCATCGTGATGGAGTATGTGGATGGGGTGACGTTGAGAAGCAAGATTGCAGACGGCAGACTACAGATCGCGGGGGCAGTGCAGTTCGCGATTCAAATATCCGAGGCGCTCCAGGAAGCTCACAGCAAAGGGATTGTCCATCGGGATGTGAAGCCTGAGAATATCATGGTCAACACCAAGAATCAGGTCAAAGTGATGGACTTTGGTCTGGCGAAGCTGAAGGGGTCGCTGAAGCTGACTCGCACCTCAAGCACGGTGGGGACAGCGGCATATATGTCCCCGGAGCAAGCGCAAGGATTAGAGGTTGATCATCGGACAGACATCTGGTCGGTTGGAGTTGTGCTGTTCGAGATGCTGACAGGGCGCCTACCCTTCCGCGGTGTGCATGAAGCTGCACTCTTGTACTCGATTGTACACGAAGAACCGCAGGGACTGGCCTCCGTCCGCGCTGACGTGCCTCGAAGTGTTGCGACAATCATCCAGAAGGCATTGCAGAAAGAGTGCTCGCGAAGATGTCAGACGATGAAGGAGATGATGAGTGAATTGAAAGGAGCAATGGTGCCAACGGTGGAGACATCGAAGCAGGAGAAATCCATCGTTGTCCTGCCGTTTGAGAACCTGAGTCCTGATCCTGACCAGGAGTACTTCAGCGATGGATTGACGGAAGAAGTCATCTCTGATCTATCAGCGGCAAGATCACTCCGTGTAATCTCTCGTAGCTCAGCGATGACCTTCAAAGGAACAAGGACGGCGATCCCCGAGATTGCCAGAAAGCTTAACGTCCAGTATGTGTTGGAAGGAAGTGTCAGAAAAGCTGGCAACAATCTCCGTATCACTGCACAGTTGATCGATGCCACGAGTGATGTGCATCTATGGGCAGAGAAATACTCGGGAACCTTGGATGACGTGTTTGACATTCAGGAGAAAGTCTCGCGGGCAATCGTCAAGGCATTGAAACTCAAGCTCTCAGCCGAAGAAGAACACAAAATGCTCCTGCGGCCAATTGAGGACCTGAGAGCGTACGAATGTTATCTCAAAGCTAACGCCGAGACTTTCAAGTGGACAGCGGAGGGCTCAGAGCAAGCCATCCGATATCTCAAGAGCGCACTTAACCTCATTGGAGATAATGCGCTTCTCTATTCCGGCATAGCCTGGGCTTACTGGAATCTTGTGAATATTGGGGTTGGGCACGAAGAGTGCATAGCAAGTGCAGAGGAATACGTTCAAAAGGCTTTGAAGATTGATCCGGACTGTCCAAAAGCGCTTGCGCTGCTTGGCTGGATTCGATTCTACGGAAGACTGGAGGAGGCAGTTCACTACTTCAGAGAAGCGCTATCGAGCAATCCAGATGAACACCTCGCATTGCTTGGCCTTGCGACAGTGTACATTTGGTATCTTGGCAAGATTCCTGCTGCTGTACCTCTGTGCGAGAAGCTTGAGCAGATTGAGCCACTCGACGATGCATCGACGCTCTACAAGTACGTTGCAATGCCTTTCTTTGATGGTCGATTCGAGGAGGCGGTAAAAGGAAGCAACCGGCTCTTTGAGACTTCTCCGCAGAATCCATATGTCCGACTATACCATGTACTTCCTCTGATATTCGTAGGCCAGTACGAAAAGGCGTTTGCCGTAGTAGACAAAACTGTTGAGATGATGCCCGATCACGTGTGTGCAAAACTGCAAGTACTTCTGAAGCACGCGATAAAAGGTGAACGAACCAAAATACACGAGGCGTTGACCCCTTTTCTGAAGAAGACTTGTGAAAGGGACCCGGATTATTCTGAGCAGATAGCTGCTGTTTTGGCTGTTGTCGGCGAGAAAGACGAAGCTTTACAGTGGCTCGAGAATGCAGTTAATCGGGATTTCCTCAACTACCCATTCCTCAATCAGCACAATCCGCTCTTTGCAAATCTTCGTGCCGACGAACGATTTAAGAACTTAATGGTGCGGGTGAAGAAAGAATGGGAGGAGTTTGAGGTATAGAATATTGAGAGATCGATTGATCGAGCCATCGCGCCATTAAGAAGACAAATCAATGAATAGCGCTAGAAGAAGAACAAAGGCAATAGCTGATCCTCAGGAATGTAGCGGCTTGACTGCCTAAAAATCGCGTGTGCCGTTCCGGGGTCAAGCTCTTTGTGGCGAGGAATGGTGAGGGTTTGTTTCACGCCTTCGGATGTCAAACGACGAAGCTTGACGTGCGAACCGCGCTGGGAATGGACAGAGAAACCGAACTTCGAAAGAATGGCAATGATCTCGTCGCCGGAGAGGTGCCGGGGTTTAGGCATTGGAGGGCTCTAATTCCATCGTCAAGAGGAGCGTGGGATTCGGTGCGAGCCCATACTCTGTGGGATCTTCGCCCTCGAGATGGAGGGCCACGGCTTCCCGGAGGTTGGCGATGGTTTCATCAAGGGTCTTACCTTGAGTAACGACACTGATTTCGTGGCACTCGGCAACGTAGCAGCTTTCACCTTTTCTGATGAAGGCTTTGATGTTGTGTTGAAGCGCAGTCATAGGTTTCTGTCTCCGGGTGATCTCCTAGCTATGGTAGTGAATTGGCTCAAGAGATTCAAGTTCCAACATTCCCCATGAGTGATTTGTGCAAGTGGTTGGAATTCTGAGAATCCCGCCGAAGGCTGGAGGTTTCGACTATGATCGGCCAAACCATTTCTCATTACAAGATTCTCGAAAAGCTCGGTGAGGGAGGCATGGGCGTTGTCTACCGCGCCGAGGATATCAAGCTCAAGCGCACCGTCGCTCTAAAATTCCTCCCACCCGACCTCACCCGCGACGCCGAAGCCAAGCAGCGGTTCATCCACGAAGCACAAGCGGCTTCAGCCCTTCAGCACAACAACATCTGCACGATCCACGACATTGATGAGACGGCGGATGGTCGGATGTTCATTGTGATGGACTACTATGAAGGCGAACCGCTCAATTCTCGAATTACAAAGAGCCCGTTGCGAATTGAAGAAGCCATCGATATTGCTATCCAAGCTGCGAGAGGCTTGTCGATGGCACATGAGAAAGAGATTGTGCACCGGGACATCAAGCCGGGGAACGTCTTCATTACCATCGATGGCACGGTGAAGATTCTGGATTTCGGACTTGCCAAGCTTGCGGGAGGTCAGACAAGACTCACAAAAGCTGGTATGACGATAGGTACGGCAGCATACATGTCGCCGGAGCAGGCGCAAGGGTTGGAGGTCGATCAGAAAACGGATATTTGGTCACTGGGAGTAGTGTTGTTCGAGATGCTGACGGGGAAGCTGCCCTTCCGTGGAGAGCACGAAGCGGCGATGATGTATTCAATTGTACACGAGGAGCCTCAGGGGCTGGCCTCCGTCCGCGCTGACGTGCCTCGAAGTGTTGCGGCAATCATCGAGAAGGCATTGCAGAAAGAGTGTTCGCGAAGATATCAGTCGATGAAGGAGATGATGAGTGATCTAAAATCGGTCCTTGCGCCGACTGTGGAATTGCCGAAGCAGGAAAAGTCGATCATCGTACTCCCGTTTGAGAACCTCAGCCCCGATCCGGATCAGGAATACTTCCGCGACGGTTGAACAGGTAGGGGCGGGGGTTACAGGTCTCAAGCGAGGAGACAAGGTCACTGCCTTGCCCCACGTTGCTGCGGCCATTGCGTCCCCTGCCAGCGCGGTGACTATCATATCTGCGACAATTTGAAAGTGTGCGGATTTCAGGCACCTGGGTGTGCCCAGGAGTATTGGACTACGCCGGCCGACAAAACTGTTCCGCTGCCTTCGAAGCTCACGTTTGAACAGGGAGCGCTTGTGGAACCTGTTGCGGTTGCCGTGCACGCAATATCGCGGGCGGGGCAAATCACGGGAAAGCGGGTGGCCGTTCTCGGTGCCGGTCCCATCGGGAATCTCGTCGCACAGGTTGCCCGGAGTGCTGGTGCGCGAGTCGTTGTCGCCGATGTCAGCAGCTATCGGCTCGCTGTCGGGAGTCAATGCGGTGCAGACGGAGTGTCAAATCCTGCTCAGGAGACACTTGCCCAAGCGTCAGCCCGGGTATTTGGCGGCGGGGGATTTGATTTCGCGTTTGAATGCGCCGGAGTTGAGTCAGCAATGCAATCGGCAATCGAGGCAATCCGGAAGGGTGGTACGATCATACTTGTTGGCGTCTTCGGGGAGAAGCCCCGAGTCGATCTGGGCCTCGTACAGGATCGGGAGCTCAACATCGCCGGCACTCTTATGTATCGGAAGAAGGACTACCAACACGCTGTCGAATTGATCGCTTCTGGTGACATCGTGACCGATCCCCTTGTGTCGAGGCACTTCCCATTCTCAGACTACTCGGACGCCTACCACTTCATCGATGCTGAGGGCTCAAACAGCATGAAGGTGTTCATCAAGCTGGTGTCGGAGCCTTAACAACCAGAGCGGTGATGCTGGCTTTGCCGTTCCTCCGTAGGAGTGCGTGAATATGTCATCGCTCATGGCGTTATCACAGACCAGAAGGGTCACAAAATGAGTAAAGCACATTTCGTCGTGGTTCGAAGAGCGGCGGGGTCCTGTTTATCCCGATAAGAAACATCGGGACGCGCACAACGCGCAGAAATGAAGCGGCCGGCCCTGAACTTGTCGAAGGGTTGGGCGCTGACGTTTTTATGGGGGGATCAGGAGTTTATCCGATTGTTGCTCAGCAAGGTGTGTGACTGATCGGCGGAACCAGAATGGGGTCTCTCAGTGCACTTTCAGGTGTGGCAGGAGCCGGCGGATCTTGCTGCTGAGGGTCGTCCTGGGGATCTTCAGGAGCTTCGCCGCGCTGGTGACGTTGTTCTGGCATGACTCCATCGCCCACTCCAGCATCTCTGCTTCCTTCTTCGCGATGAATTCGTCGAACGAACTGTAGTCGGCGTAGTTTTCCCTCTGACGACCGCCGCGCCGTTTGTCCGACAAGTCGAGGACCGAGAGATCGATCGCACCGCTGAAGGAGAGAGCAATCATCCGCTCGACGATGTTTTCCAGTTCCCGCACATTCCCCGGCCAATCGTATTCCCTGAGAGCGGCGTAGATTTCGTGGGTCAGCAACATGATTTTGTCTTCAGCGCGGTGTTTTCTAAAGAAGTGATCCACGAGCAATGGGATATCTTCTTTTCGGTCGCAGAGAGGAGGAATTCTGATCGGGATGATATTGAGTCTGTAGTACAGATCTTCGCGGAACTGCTTTTCCTCGACCCGCTTCTTGAGGTTTATTTTCGTTGCACAGACAAAGCGCACATCGATCGTCACGTTTGCGGTTCCGCCGACAGGGATGAATTCCCTTTCCTGAATTACACGGAGGAGTTTCACTTGCATGCTGAGTGGAAAATCGTCGATATCGTCGATGAACAATGTCCCTTTGTTCGCTCTCTCGAAATAACCGATGTGCTTCTTGATCGCCCCCGTGAAGGCCCCCTTCTCGTGCCCAAAGAGCTCGCTTTCCAGCAGACTTTCCGGAATACTCGAGCAACTGACTGTCACAAATGGTGCATCCCGCCGTGAGCTTGCTTTGTGAAGCGCGCGCGCAACGAGTTCCTTTCCCGTCCCGCTCTCTCCCTCGATCAGGATGGTTGAGTCATTGTGGGCGATCTGAGCAATCGTCTCCTTGAGTTTCCGGATGGCCAGTGACGATCCAATGATGTTCTTCTCTTGGAGAATTTCGAGCCGGTTCCGTAGCTCGGCATTCTCGTCAAGGGCCGATTGTAGAAGTGTAATGTTGCGGAGAATCGAGAGCAGCTTCTCCGGCGAAAACGGTTTTGTGAGATAATCGAACGCACCGAGCTTCAGAGACGAAATTGCGGTGTCAACTGAAGCATATGCAGTGATGAGAACTATCTTGCAACGGGGCTCCAGAGAAAGAATGGTCTGGAGCACATCCATTCCGCCGATTTTCGGAAGCCGCAAGTCGGTAATCACGATTTCGGGACGCAACGATTTGAAGAGAGCAAGGCCTTCCTCGCCGTCTTCGGCGGTGCTTACCTCGTACCCCTCCCGCTGAAGAATGCCGGTCAGCGAGATGCGTGTGATCTTCTCATCCTCAATGATCAGTAGTTTCATGGACTTCCGCTCGTGGTAACTGCACTGTGAATGTCGTGCCGCGACCCTGCGTGCTCTGTACCGCAATCGTCCCGCCATGCGATTCGACGATACCCATGCATACGGAGAGACCCAGACCGGTCCCTGTGCCAATCTCCTTCGTCGTAAAGAATGGGTCAAAGATCTTCTTCAAGTCGCAATGCTGAATGCCGCATCCGTTGTCACTGATCTGCATGTACACAGCAGTGGCGCCGCGGTTTCCGGTTGAGATCTCTATGACCCCGTTGCTCGACACAGCGTCGTAGCTGTTGAGAAGAAGATTCATCACCACTTCCTGGAACAGCTGCGGATCAATGCGCACGGCACCAATCTCGGCGGAGAGATCCAGGATCGTCTCAATGTTCTTCTCTTTCAAGCGAAGATCAAAGAGACTGGTGACCGTCGTGATAGAATCATTGATGTTGATCAGATGTTCGGACGTTGCCTGCTGCCGGGCAAATCCGAGCAGCTTCTTGACGACTGTCTCGATGTTGGCGATACCTTCTCCGATGAGTCCCAGATACTCTCTCGTCTGGGCACTTTCGCCCGGTTGTTGTTCAATCGCGAACAAGCACGCCCGGATACCGTTCAGCGGATTGTTCACCTGATGGGCCACTCCTGAAGCAAGTCTTCCTATCGAAGCGAGTTTTTCGGCTTGATAGATCTGCCGTTGTGCTTGCTCGAGTTGTTTCTTGGAGATGTCCAACCGGTTCATCATGAGCTGGAATTGATTGTACAGGTATCCGATCTCATCGTCTTGCGTGGGAAGCGCGATATCGATATCCGAAATGGAATCTATCTTGTCGATTTCCTTTACCATCGTTTCGAGCGATGAGGTCATTCGGTTGATCAGGATGAAGAGTATTACAAGTAGGACCGAGGTGATCAAAACCGTCGCCATGAGGAGAAGGAAGAACACACTTCGTATCTCATCCCGAAGCGGCCGGGCATCGAATCCGATCACCGCCGTCCCCCAGTGTTTGCCCGAAACGACGAAGGGGAGGTTTACTTCCAGGACCCATCCGAACCGGCGATGCTGATGGATCGTTACTCGTTCCGCTGCTTGAGGTGCAAGACTCTGCTGTGTATCCTGCCACTGCCGTTCGATGCCGTGGCGACTTGCTTCATGAATGAGAGCCCCATTTCGATCGAAGATAGTGACATGCTCGACAGATTTCAGACTCCCGAGGAAATTGTCGACGTAGGTGTCAAGAATGTTCTCCTTCAGCACAACGCTCTTTTCCTCGAAGATCATCGCATCAATCACAGTGACCGAGAACGTTCTTGAGATGGACAGGGCGTTTTCGGTTTCCTTTTGAATGAGGAGCTCACGCCACTTGAGCAGAATGACTGAGGAGGTCAGTAGCATCAGCAAAACGACAGCAGAGCCGATCAGCAGCAGGATCTTGATTTTGAGACTGGAGCGCAGTGTGAACATGTGTCCGGCCGCTACCTTCCCAGATTGCGGAGACTGTTGTAGTCACGATCCGATGCTTCGACAAATCCGTAGACAAATTCCCTGTCCCAACCCTTGGTAATCATGACGCGGTCGGGATTGCTCTGATTCACGGCAAGGAGCGTCTTCTTGATCGCCTCAACGATGTCATGCGGATAGTCTTTCGCTACGACGATCGGGGATGTTGGAACAGGGTCGGAACAAAGAAGAGCCCTCAGCGACTTGTTCAGAAGGTGCTTCACGAGGTGCTCCCGAGTCACGCCGACATCGTAGACATTCTTAGACACATTATGAATGACACTCTGGTGGTGCGGGAAGCTGCGGATCTCCGCAAGATCCAGTTCACGGATCCCGTGCTTCGGGAGCTCGATGCGGAGAAGCCAGATACTGGAAAACGATTCCCGTGAGGGAAGTGCGACACGCAGGCCTTTCAGGTCGTTGATGCTGAAGATTTTGCTCGAGGCCGCCGTGATGATGACGGAGCGGGAAAATGGCTCGAAGTTCTCATTCAACGGCTTCAAGATCGGCAGAACTCCATATTCCTCGTGGGCTTTCACGTAGACATACGAACCGAGGAATGCGGCAGCCACCTCTCCCCGAACCAGCTTCTGAACTGCCTGACCGTAGTCGTCTGAGAGTTTCAATTCGAATCTGAATTGTGTCCGAGATGTCAGGTAATCGAGCATCGGTTGATATCCGTGATAAATGATATTCGGCGGATACCGCGAAATGACTCCGATGTAGACGACAGGTTTTGAAAGGGAGGTCGAATCGATTCTCGAGCCCGCGGGAGCAATGATTTGATCCCGAGCAATGTCGAGCGTGAACTCGTAGAACGCGATCGTAAAGACAACCGCCAGCAAGAGCATGCCGGTGATGACGACAAGGAGTCGCTTCCTGGGCATCATACTGAAGTTGAAGTTAGGGACCATGTCATTCGGTGGTACAAAGAACTGTTCCAGAGTTCATGGCCGGAAACTTGTCGATTTCAGGTCCACGAATGGGGACTCGGTCGAGGCTCCGACGAATTCTCGTCACATTGACCGATGTTCGTCAGTCCAATGTAATGATTTGTTGAGAATCTTGCATTTCAACGTAAATAAGGGAGACGCTGGGTGCTTCTTCATGGCACAGCGATTGAGCAAGTTTGTTGGACTTTCGAACCCAAACCAAAGGAGGCGATATGCAAGAAATCATTCCACGCTGGGAATGGCGGACATTCGCGAACGACCTCGGAGCCGCCGAGGCAAACATCCGGAAGCATCCAGAAGGCAAAACCCGGGAAAGCTCCGAAGTCTACATCCTTTCTGAGGTAAGCATGGACAACACGAAGGTCCGTGACAACCTGATGGACATCAAGACGCTTCAGCAGGTGAATGAAGACAGGCTGGAGCTCTGGCTTCCGATCATGAAGGGGACATTCCCACTCCCTGTCAGCGAAATCGAAAAAGTCTTCCAATGTTTCAAAGTCGCCCTCCCCAAATTCCAGCGAACAGAGTACACGTTTGACCAGTATCTCGAAGAGGTGATCAAACCGTCGAAGCTCCTCAAGGCCGTGAACGTTCACAAAAAGAGAACCGGCTTCACGATCAACAATTGCATCGTTGAGATTGCCGAGGTGAAGGTTGAGGAGAAATGGATCAAGACCGCTGCCGTCGAGATGGAAGATCCCGCGATGGTCATCAAGACTGTCCACGAGCTTGGACTCGATACTTTTCCGAACATCAACTACCTCCGGGGGCTCAAAAACCTCGTTGGCATGAAATAAGGAGAACGATATGGGTAAAGAGACCGAACGGAAATTCCTCGTGAAGGGTGACTTCAAACCGTTTGTCAGCAAAGAGACACGCATCGTCCAAGGGTACCTCTCCTCAGTTCCTGAGCGAACGGTGCGTGTGCGGATCAAGGGCGACAAAGGATTCATCACGATCAAAGGGATCGGGAATGTGTCTGGCGCAAGTCGGTTCGAGTGGGAGAAGGAAGTCCCGGTCAATGAGATCGACGAGCTTCTGAACATCTGCGAGCCGGGCGTCATCGACAAGACGCGCTATCTCGTCAAGGTCGGGCAGCACACATTTGAAGTGGATGAGTTCCACGGTGAGAACAAGGGACTTGTCCTTGCGGAGATCGAACTGGGCTCCGAGACGGAAGAATTTCAAAAACCGGAGTGGCTCGGCGAGGAGGTCACAGGAGACACTCGTTACTACAACTCCATGCTGATGAAGACCCCGTACACGCGCTGGTGAGCATTGTTGCTCTCCCGGGCTCGTCCCGTTCACCAAACGGAGAACTCCATGACGATTCACGATCCCCTCGATATGCATCAGTACCGTATCGAGAAGCTGCCGAAACGCGACAAGGGTCCGGTTGAGAAATGGCTTGCTGTCTCGGGTCCCTTTCTGGCTCTGGCGGCGTTTGTTCTTCTTGCGTTCGTTATCAAAGTCCCTTTTCTGCAATCGATCCAGCCCACATCGATCATTGATGTGGAAGCGAGAGAGGTGTTGGAGAAGATCGGACTCGAACGATTCATCCGGAACAATGAGTTCATGCTCGCGATCTTTTTCGCATCGATCATCCTCTGGATGACGCAAGCCATTCCAAACTACCTCACGTCTCTGCTGGTGATTATCGGTCTCGTGCTCACCGGGGTTCTCTCAGAGAAAAACGCCTACGCACAACTCGGCCATCCGGTCATGTGGCTGAACATCATGTCGTTTGTGCTCGCGAGCATGCTCGTGACCACCGGACTTGCAAAGCGGTTTGCTCTCTGGCTCATCCTCCGGTTCGGGAAGAACGCCAGCGTCATCTTCCTCAGCTTCATGGTGATCAACCTGATTCTTTCCGCGTTCATCTCGGCCACGACGGCCAAAGCGGCCATCCTCCTGCCAATCTTCATGGTGATCGCGGCGATTTACGGGGCGGAGGGGGGAAAGGGTCGGAACAACTTCGGCCGGAGCATTGTCCTGCAGAACCTTCTGAACATCAACCTCGGCGCGTCTGCATTTATGACGGGCTCAGGTGCGAATCTGCTCGCAGCGGCCTTAATTGGCGGTGCGATTGGCAAGAATGTCTTCTTTGCAGACTGGTCGGCGGCCATGATGCCCGTTGTGCTTTGCCAGATGATGATGGGTTATGTACTCGCGATGAGGGTCTTCTTTCCGCTCGCTCCAGCTGAGCGATTGGCGCAGATTGAGGGAGGAATGGACCGGCTTCGGCAAGAATACGCAAAACTCAACCGCATGAGCGGCACGGAAATCAAGTCGGCCATCATCTTTGTGGCGATCCTGGGACTGTGGGCGACTGACAGTCTGCATGGCATCAGCCCGACAGCCGTTGCCTTTGTTGGAGCGATCGTGGCCTTAATTCCACGGTACGGCATCGTCCAATGGAATGACGTCGACATCCCGTGGCATCTCATGCTCTTCTCCGCAGGTGCGTACACGCTCGGCGCCGGTCTCGATGCGACCGATCTGCCTGCCATCAGTGTGAATGCGTTCTTTGATCACCTTGGCATCGGTGACTCGACACACTTCTGGGTTCTCTATCTGATGCTGACGGGACTGATGACTTTCAGCGCGCTGCCGTTCCAATCGAAAACGATGCGGGCAATGATCTTCGTTCCGTTGGCGATCGGCGTCGCGAAGCGTTTCGGCTTCGAGATCGTCAGTCTTGCGCTTCCGGTTGCGTTCATGATCGAACATGTCTACGTTCTTCCCTTCAACAGCAAGCCGGCAGCACTCCTATACGAGACCGACCATTACAGTCTCGGGGATACATTCAAGTTTGGATTTGCCATGATGCTTATCAGCTGGGTGTCGATCATCCTGGCCGGCGAGACATGGTTCAGATTCCTTGGCATCACGCCGAACGGCGTGTTCGGATTGTTCTGACACAGCGGCCCGGCGTCGGCTCGTGTGGAACGCGGGGTGGCATGTTTCTCATTTGGCGAGGCTCTCATGTCTGTGACTGGAGTCGGATCAAGCGTGGGGCGTTTGGGTATTATGTTGTTACCCAGAGATTCGTTCAAACCGAGTACACCGACATTGCCCACTATTCGTGCGAGATTGTCCTTCCTTCGAGATTTGTCATCAACTCGATCGTTGAAAGCAATCCGCGAGACACCGAGAGTGATCCCAAATCCCCATATGAAGTCGGAATGGTTCGGGGGTACCGCTCGATCACGCTGACAAGGAAGAACATGAAGATCGGAGATGTCGCGTTGATAACCGTGCGGGTGAAGAAACCAGAACGTTCCCCGATCCTGCTCGGAGCATTTATCCTCGCAGTCATTCTGTAGCTGGTGTTCTATCGTGATATGGTGACGAAACATCCGTCAAAAGAATCTGTTCCCTCGTCCAATATTCGTTCGTGAGGAGATCGCACAGTCATGAAACTTCCGATGCGCAAAACCAGAGAGCTCGAACTGGAAATTGACGAGTTCCTCGATTTGGTACTGAAGGCCGCGCTCCTGTTCCAGGAGGGGATCAAAAAGTACATGGAGGAGGATGAGGAGGGATTTGAGTATCTCCGGGCACAAATCGTCAACCACGAGAGCAGAGCTGACGCGATTCGCCGATCTGTTGAAAGCAAGCTGTATCTCCATACGCTCATTCCCGACATGCGCGGCGATGTGCTCGGATTGCTCGAAAGCACCGATAAAGTCATCAATCAGCTGGCGAATACGGTGAATCAGTATGCTGTCGAAATACCGATGATCCCTGGATCGCTTGGGCCGATGTTTTTTGAACTCGCGTGCGCAACGGCGTCGACCGTCGAGTCCATGGTTCTTGCAATTCGCACGTACTTCCGTGATCCGGAACAAGTGCGCGATCAAATCAGCAAGTGCATGTTCTATGAGAAGCAATCGGATCAGATTAGCGACAGAATCAAGCGGCTGGTATTTCGGATGGATATCAAACTGAGTCAGAAATTCCACGTTCGGTACTTTGCATTTCATATCGAGGGTATTGCCGATCAAGCGGAAGATGTCTGTGATCGACTGGCCATAGCCGCAATCAAGAGGTCGGTCTAGGAAGGAAGTCGAATGGTCTGGCTGTTTATCAGTGGCGGCCTCGTTCTCGGATGGTCACTCGGGGCAAACGACGGAGCGAACGTCTTCGGGACGGCTGTTGTGTCGCGGATGGTTCGTTTCAGGACCGCGGCCGCCGTCGCCAGCGTCTTCGTCATTCTTGGAGCCGTTGTGAGCGGAGCCGGTCCAGCTCGGACCCTCAATGATCTTGGTGCCGTCAACGCGCTCGCCGGAAGCTTCACGGTCATCGTGGCGGCAGCCGCGGCAATCTTCTGGATGACGAAAATCGGTCTGCCGATCTCAACTTCGCAGGCTGTGGTTGGAGGGATCATCGGGTGGAATCTCTTCACCGGTTCGCCGACCGACATCAGCTCATTCACAAAAATTGTCTCAACCTGGGTGCTCTGTCCTATCCTCGCGGCAGCTTTTGCGTTTAGTTTGTTCAAAGCCGTCACAGCTATTCTCCGAAGAGCAAAGATCCACATCCTGCACCTCGACGCCTATACCCGCGTCGGTTTCGTGATCGCGGGTGCGTTTGCCTCCTATTCTCTCGGCGCAAACAATATCGCGAATGTCATGGGGTTGTTTGTTTCTTCGTCTCCGTTCAGAGACATCGCGCTGACCTCATTTTTCAAGATTTCCGGAATCCAACAGCTGTTCCTCATTGGCGGCGCCGCTATCGCCGTTGGAATATTTTCCTATAGCTATCGGGTGATGCACACCGTCGGTGGTCAGCTGTACAAGATTACGCCGCTCTCCGGATTGCTCGTCGTCATATCCCAGGCATTGGTTCTCTTCTTATTTGCCTCAGAACGGCTGGAGGCCTGGCTGGCGTCGAATGGACTTCCGACGTTTCCTCTCGTCCCTGTGTCAAGCACACAGGCCGTCATTGGTGCGGTCATCGGTGTCGGACTCGCGAGGGGAGGGAAAGGAATCAATTTCAAAGTCCTGGGAAAAATTGCCGCCGGATGGGTCCTGGCGCCCCTTGCCGCGTGCATCGTTTCTCTCGTGGCGTTGTTTTTCGTGCAGAACGTTTTTGAACAGAAGGTCGTGAATCAGGTTCCCTATGAGCTGACGCCGGCGGCAATCAGAGCCCTGGAGGCGAGGGAATTGCCCGCCGTGAGGTTCCAATCGCTCAAAGGAAAAAGGATCGTCGGAGCGGCGAATCTGAGGAACGCTCTTCGAAGTCAGTACCCCTGGAGGGAAGAAGAGCTCTTCACGATTTTCTCGTTCGCGGAAATCGATTCGATGAAGATCGACACGTTGTCCATCCTGAAAGCGGACTTTGGAGATCAACGCCTCAGTCCTGGGCAGTTCCGCACTCTGGCTGACCTGCACGGCAGAGAATTCATTCACCGTTGGCAGCTTGACCGAATGCTCATGGAGGAGTCGGAAGAATGGCGGCCACTCCAGGGCAAAGGGCATGAAGCCCACAACAAGGGTTTGAGATTGCAGTACTCGCTGCTCCATGAGATCTGCCGGAGGCGCTAGTTGATATCCCGGCACCGGACGAATGTTGTTTGAAACGCGATTCAAATTCACAGTTACCAAAAACTCTTGAAGGCAAGTGTTGTTGGACTCCCACACACATGAAAGGATCTCCCTATGAGAAGTTATCAGAGAACACGCGCTGGGGTCTTCGGATTATGGATCCTCGCACTGTTGGTCTTGTGCGTATCCGCCGACCTGCAAGCTCAGGATGAAGCAGCCCCCCTCACGGTGGAGTTGAAGAAACCCGAGGGGAAATTGCTGTTCAAATCGGAAGACGGCAATTTCCAGTGGTGGTTTGACTCGAGGATCCAAATCGATGCCGCGTGGTATTTCGAGAACAAGAATACGATGAGCAACGGAGCTACGTTTCGACGCCTCACCTTTGCCCTGAAGACCGTTCTGTTCAGAGATTGGCAGACCGAATTGGACGTGGATCTTGGTGAGGCGGTTTCAACGAAATCTCAGATCGAACTGAGGGACATGTGGATCCGGTATACAGTGCCCGATTGTGACCTCGCAGTTCAGGTCGGTAATTTCAAGGAGCCCCTGGGAATGGAACGACTCAACAGTTCACGGCTCATCACGTTCCTGGAGCGAGCGTCAGTCTCAAACGCCATTCCGTTGGGCAGGCGACTCGGCTTCTCTGCCCGGTATTGGAATGAGTTGGGACAGGTGACGGTGGCCGTCATGGGCCATGAGGCCGGAACCCGGATCGACAAGGGTCAAAAGGATGAGGGCTTTTCCACAAATCTCCGACTGTCAGTGGCTCCACTCAATCAGCATGGAAGTAATCTGCATCTTGGCGTCGCTGGCTCGTACAAGATTCCGGATGCCGTGGCCGATCTGAAACCGAATACAATCGAGGTGAGTGCCCGTACCGAAACGTACGTGTTCAATCCGAAATTCCTCCACTCGGGAGACATCACTGATGTGAACTACTATGATCGATTTGGGGGAGAGTTCATGCTGATCCAGGGGCCGTTCTACGTGCAGGCCGAATATCTTGCGACGAAGATCAAGCGATGGTACGGGAAGGCCGATGTCAATTTCTGGGGCGGATATGCCACCGCAACATGGCTGATCACCGGAGAAACCCGCAACTACTACATCGACGAAGGAGAAGTTGGTTTGATCGATCCCCCGAAGAACTCGTGGGGAGCTTTGGAGCTTGCCGCCCGGTATAGCATGCTTGATCTGAATGATGATGCGGCGAAGATCTTCGGCGGGAAATCCAAGCAACTCATGCTCGGCATTAACTACTATCCGAATCTCAATATCAAGCTTCAGTTCAACTATTCGATGGTTGACCTGGATCAATATGCCACGCGTAAGGGTACCCTCAAGGAGGACGACGATCATTCATTCATCCAGATGAGATTTCAGGCGTCATTCTAGACTAAGGAGTTTGAACATGAACCATCGACTGCTCAGAATACTTTCGGTGATCTTGATGTTCGCGGCGCTCCCGTCGTGTTCGCGTGAGGAACCTGCACTCGTCTCGTCAACAAGAATTCAGGCATCATTATAAGACCAGGAGTGAAAACATGAAAAACTATCTTCTTCTGACTCTGTTTGTTGCGCCGCTCGTCTTCGTCTCCTGTGACAGGCCCGAGCCGTTTGTTGCCCCCGTCGTGGTTGAGCCGACCGTCATCAAGATGAATGAAATCTATAGCAGGGGTGTTCCCGCTGATCCCGATTGGATCGAGATCTATAATGCCTCGTCGTTCCCTGTAAATATCAGCGGTTACAAGATCTATGATGGTGGCGGCCAGGGCGGCACGAAACCGAAAATGTCCCTCCCGGCGGGAACGACAATTTCTGCCAAAGGATACTATGTGGTGGTAACGGATATTTCGACGACGATTGATCCAAGTGGGTTCGGACTGTCGAGCGCCGGCGAAGAGGTGTGGCTGGAGGACGCCTCAGGAAAGGTGATCGACAATGTCGTCTTCCCCGCGATGGACGTCACGCAGACCTACAGCAGAATTCCTGATGGCGGTACGTGGACATTGACATCCAACATGACCAAAGGTGCTGCAAACAAGTGATCAAACAACAATGAGAGACGGCCGGAAATCCCGGATGCCCTGAGATGGTCCACGGCGAGGTATGAGATGATGAAGCCAATTGTGGTCCTGCTGGTGGGGTTGCTTGCGTGGTCATGTGCACGGAAGGAACCCACAGGTGCAGTTGATGCTCCGGCCGTTACCCCTCTTGTTCAGGTCGCTGTCTACGACACCGAAGTGCCCGAGCCGTCCGGTCTGGCGTACGATCCACGCCGTAACGTGCTGATGACCGTCTCGGATGCCAATTCAACAATCTATGACCTCGATTTCACCGGACGGATCCTTCGATCGTTCGTTGTGGACGGATCCGATCTTGAAGGAATCGCGCTCTCGCCGGCGGGGGACACGATCTACGTTGTGGAAGAACGGAATCAACTCGTGAGCATGTTTTCGGCTGGTGGAACGAAATTTTTTAGTTTTCCCGTGAAAGTAGCTTCGAATGCCGGGAACGCGCTCGAAGGCATTGCAGTCGACAAGCGCAATCATCTGTTCATTGTGAACGAGAAGCTGCCGCGCCTGCTTCTCGAATACTATAGAGGACAGGAGGTGTCCCGGGTCGAGATCACCGCATCCATAGACCTTTCGGATGTCTTCTATGAGGAGCAGACGAACCACCTCTGGATCGTGAGCGATGAATCGAAGAAAGTGATGAAGATGACCACGAGTGGAACGTTACTGGCCGAGTATTCGATTCCCTTCACCAAAGGGGAGGGGATCACCATCGTCCAGGACAAGATCTATATCGTTTGTGATACCGACGGGAAGCTGTACGTCTTTCAGAAGCCGCAATAGCGTCTCTGCGTGGAAGATCGTACCATGCTGACCGTGTGCGGCGTGTCTAACAATATGCTTCACAAAGCTACCCACCATATCAAAGGAGTCATTATGAAACTCGTTCGTTTACTGTTTCTCGTGATCTTTGCCGCGAGTCTGCTCAGTGCGTGGGGAATCGCACAGACATCAGCGGTGAAGATGAACGAGATCTACTCGCGCGGCACGACCGCGGCTCCTGACTGGATCGAGCTGCATAACGGATCCAATGGTCAGGTCGACATCAGTGGCTACAAGATCTATGACAATGGCGGGGAGTCAGGATCGAAGCCGAAGATGACATTTCCATCGGGGACAGTCATCCCCGCGAAAGGATTCTTCGTAATTGTAACAGACATCAGCACGTCCGTTGACCCAAGTGGTTTCGGTCTATCGAGTACCGGAGAAAAAGTATGGCTCGAAAATGCGTCGGGTTCCATTATCGACAGCGTTACCTTCCCCGCCATGGACACCAGTCAGACGTATGGCCGGCTTCCCGATGGAGGTTCCTGGGGTCTTCGAACTCCAATCTCGCGCGGATTGTCCAATTCCCTCGTACTCATGAATGAAATCTACTCAAGGGGGACTACAGCTGACCCGGACTGGATCGAGCTCTACAACACCACAACGGCTCTCCTCAACATTGCAGGTTACAAGATCTATGACAATGGGGGTCAGGGCGGCACGAAGCCTAAAATGACGTTCGCTGCAGGGACAACCATTCCGGCAAAGGGATTCTACGTGGTTGTCACCGACATCAGCACGACGATTGATCCGAGTGGTTTTGGTCTCTCCAGTGGCGGAGAAACCGTTTGGCTCGAGAACGCTGCGGGGGCAATTATCGACAGTATCACCTTTGCCGCAATGGATACCTCTCAAAGCTACGGTCGGCTCGGAGATGGAGGGGCGTGGCAGCTTCTCAATAGACGGACGCGCGGGACCTCCAATGGGTCTCTAACAGCTATTGATGATCAACCGCCCGTAGCCGCGACGTATGCGCTGTTCCAGAACTATCCCAATCCGTTCAATCCTTCAACGGCGATCGCATTCGAAATTCCACGGCGGGAATATGTGGTGTTGTCGGTGTACAACACAATGGGTCAGCTTGTTCGGACGCTCTTGAACACCGAGCGGCCTGCGGGTTCACACACTGTTCTCTGGAATGGAAGGGATAATCAGAGTCGTGAAGTTGCCAGCGGAGTGTACTTCTACGAGCTGGTGACAGGAAGTTACAGCAAGACGGCGAAGATGCTGCTGCTTCGCTGATCTGTACGTTCTTCGTCAGGAAGTCAATGGTGTCCGTGATCGGTGACGGGAGATCTGGAAGTACGTACCCATATAGTAATCGATCGCCTCAGGGTAAGTCGAAAAGCTGGTTCGAGACCTGATATGGCCGGCGCGAATTTCAGGGCTCTCTGATCGCTGGAGGGGATAATTAGCAATTCCAACAATGAATATCTTCAACAATGAATTGATTCCGCGCAGTGTCGAAACAAACTACTCTTGCGAGAAGCTGGAAGAGGTCGGTCGTGAATTTGAAGGGGAGAGTAAGATTCGTCTCCCTCACGACTACTTCCCACTGTTTTGAGGGAGGGGATGATACAGGCTTGAAGTGACTACAATCTCATCTCGCCCGTCCTCAATTTCGTCGGTTTGAAAAACTACCTCGTTCTGTTGCAGAGTGTGGATTTCTGGGAATCGTTGGGACTCACGCTCCTGTACGCCCTCACGGTGATAGCGATCGAAGTGCCGCTGGGGCTCGGTTTGGCCCTTCTGCTTCAGCGTGAGATCAAGGGAATTCGCTTCTTCCGGCAGTCACAACTTCTGTGGCTGCCGTTTCTTTTTGTAGCAGGTGCTCGATCTCAACGAAGAATCGCCCAGCTGCTTTTACACATAACTCTTGACATTATCATCTCCGATTGGAATCGTGCCCTGAGTAGTTACTCTTGACAAACTGAACCCTTCTCTCGCAGTGAGAAGATGTTGCTCGAACTCAAGGAATTTCTCAATTGGCAGAGATTCAAGAATACAAGCCACGATCCCCTCGAGCGAAGTCGCTCCAGTGAGCCAAAAGGAGTAGCGTAGTGCAAAAGCAATAGACGCTGGAACCAGAAGCATTACGACAAGAAGATCTGCAATTCGAATTTCCGCAAAACGTCATCGATACCACCTCTATGTTCTTTTCCGTAGGAGTTTTCCAGCCATAACTATGACGAAAATTGATGCTGAGCAGAGCACACAGAGTTGTGCAAAAAGATCTCCATGTCTGGCATAGAATGTCCTCTCATTTGAAAGATTCAAATCGCTCACCAAGCTTGTCTGCAGATACATCTTTGTTGACTCGCGTACAATCCCTGTCGGGTCGACGAAAGAAGAGATGCCACCGTTGGCACACCGGACTATCCACCGTCGATTTTCAATAGCCCGAAACGACGCGTAGGCAGCATGCTGGTATGCGCCCGATGTATTTCCCCACCAACTGTCATTGGTAATCACTAGCAACAACTGTGCCCCTCGGTCCACAAATGTCCGGACGAAGTTAGGATAAACTGACTCAAAACAAATCACCCCCGAGAACTGAGCGTTCTCGCCCGAGCGCAACGGCAGCTGAAAAACGATTTGATTCTGCCCTTTGTTCAAAGCGCCAGTACCAACATTCCATTTGAAGACGTCAACGAGAAATGGGAATGTTTCTGCATATGGAACTCTCTCAGCAAAGGGAACCAGTACGACCTTCTTGTAGATTTGGCCGAGTGGTTGATGGGGAACAATCAACGTTGCGGCGTTATAGTATTCGAAAAAAGTATTTGCGTGGCTAGTTCCG
Source organism: Ignavibacteria bacterium (assembly GCA_016873805.1). Taxonomy (GTDB): domain Bacteria; phylum Bacteroidota; class Ignavibacteria; order UBA10030; family UBA10030; genus VGVZ01. The sequence continues at coordinate 28,672 of VGVZ01000015.1, read as the reverse complement.
ACTGCCGACACTGGTGAATGAGCTGAATCGAAAGATTCCACGGCGGGCATTCCGGTGAATACAGCGACACAAATGGAATCCAGCTCTTTTCTCAACGTCAGCGAGTCGACAAAATGACGCGATGAAAAGATTTCGTAGGGAATTGCTGTCTCTGGCCAAACAATCAGCTCGGGGTTCCTCGCAGCGACTTCTTTGCTTTCGTTCAGGAGCAAACTCAACTGGTCTTGAAAGGATTTCCACTTCAACGTACGATACCCCCATTTTTCCCAAGGATCAATGTTCGGTTGAATGATGGCAACGCGTAGTCTATCTCTTGAAGGAGGAATTCCCCGATCTTTGACAGCGATTATACCGTAGAACAGAGGACCAACGTAGAACAAAACAACCACAGTAGCTACAACTAGAGAATTACGGGAAAAAAGGGATCTAGTATTCCGGAAAAAGGGAGCAAGCAAAACAGATAAGAGAACGTTGATAATCAGAACAAACAAGCCAGGGCCGTACGTGGAGGTGTATTCTGCGATTTGGATTCCGTAGAGGTTATATGCTTGGCTGTTGCCGATGGAAATCCAAGGGGAAAAATCTGAAAGCGAGTGGAGATAGTCGTACGAAGTCCAGAGGAACGGAAACGCCACACGTCCCGCTGTTACACCAGCGTGTTTTTGTAAAAAGAAATACACAATTGTGATGAGCCAGTAGAATGTTGGATGAAAAAGAACCAGTGCCGTGCCCATCACCATCAAATAGGGATCTCTGCGGTGTGTAAATCCACCCACCCAGTACAACGTGACCAGATGAAACGCCAACGCCATCAGATAGGTATAGAACAATACTTGTCTATAGGTTTCTAGACGTTCGAGCAGGATCAAAAATGGAATTAGCGCCACATACGCAAGAAAATAAAGCGGAGATGGTGGAAAAGCCGCTCCGAGTAATAATCCCGACAGAATTGCCAAACCTGTTGTGAATCTGACCAACATCTTCCAGGATTGGTCTCCTTGGATGCGGCTGGCGTTCATTGACCCCAAATCTAGTCTAGGACACGAAATTTTGTCACCTCGATGTAAGATCTTCCTCGAATGTTTTGTTCATGGAGTTCGAGATCGCATTTCTCAATCCCTCCTTTTTCTTCTCGCAAAGGAGAGTTCTCGCTGCAATATGATTGCAACCGCAAGTCTGAGAGCATTTTCTACTATAAAATCTCTCAATTGTGGGTCTTGACAAATGTCGACAGCTGTTTGTCAGCGGCAAGGTGGGATGGGATCTTTGACCGGGTACTCGGGCGGAACCGAGACCGGGCTAGCTTTCGCGTGTTTGCCACGTCGATGCACATATTGGAAGCAACACTTTAGGAAATTTCCGCGGACTCGAACATGTGGAGCGAATTCAAGGTGTCTGTTGTGAGTTTTGTCGGTATGATTCTTCAGAATGATCTCTGGACTTTACCAAGATTCTGAGTATCAAGGGAATTCGCGATGCCCGTCTTAAACGCCCGCTTCAGGGAGCGGTGATTGTGGTTATTCTCAGTTTTGCCGAGATCAACACCCAAAGTGCCCATCCAGAGACAACTAAGCTGACCGCGACTAGCCTCTTCTTCCCCGATAGTTTGGCTAATCCGATCCCAATTACGGAAGATTGCCAAACAGAGAAAAAATTGAATTCTGTGAGTATTCTATGGATTGTAATGGATGGATCATAAGTACTGAAGAAGAGAGCAGCCGCTGTGGGTTTGGCGCTAAGGGAACCGAACGCTTTGACCATTAACAGCGCAATGATCGAACCAAGTATGTCAATCCACATCGACAAACCGTACAGCGCGAAAGAGTCATGGAATGTCGTTTTGATATGAAGAAAAACCCTTCCAAAAAGCGACAGAAAAAAAACGGCACCAAAGAAATAGACTATTTCCTTAGATATTCCGAGGATCGAAAACATAACAAAGAGCCTGCGGAATCGAAGTCGGGTAGTTGACTCTTCAGAGGTTGCAGAGCCGTCGTTCATCCCGCGCATGGTCCCCGCGGTGGTTCTAAATTGCTTCTGCCGCAATTCGTACACTTGTTTGCTGAGCAGTTCGTCATTGAGGATCACGTAGTTCCAAACGGGTACCAACAATAGCGACAAAACGAGGGGATACAGCCAAACGCGAGTTTTCGCGCTTGCATCAAATATGTCATTGAATGCCTCAGACGGCTCAACAAGCACGTTTGCGATTCTAGCACCCAGTTTCATCTTTTTGGACATCAGTCGAACCAATCGATTCTAGCTTCACCCGCTGGTGAGTAACGACGCCCTGGTTAATGAACAGCCATCAAGTGAGAGATCTTTTTTTGTTTTTTCTTCTTGACTTGAGATCGTGAATTCCGTATATACCAACGAACTTAATTGAATAAATCCAAGAAATCAACATCGAGAGGTGTGCCATGAAAAAGATCAGAATGGCGTTGCTGGGGGTGGGACTCGGACTAGCTTTTTCGTTCGGGTTGATGATGGTCTCATCAAGCACTGCTAGGGCTGTGGACGGTGTGGGAGATCTGTATGCACTCTGGCCAGATCCAGTTAATCCTGGTTATTGGATATGTTACCCCATACCTTGGAACTGCACCTATGGACCTATTGTACTAGCATGAGATTCACCCGCCCCAGCTATTTTGGCTGGGGGCTTGTTCAAGCATACTTGGTCCTCGTGCATAGGCCACCTCACCCACCGATGGCGAAGTTTAGAGACATTTGCTTGAAGCTTTTGATTGTGGGCTCTTCCTTCCTTCTTACAGTCGGCGGATGGCATCTTTTGTCATATTTGACGGGAGCAAGTACAAATCACAGATTCTACGAAGCGTTGTCAAAGCATCTGCCTGATCTCAGATTTTACGACGCTGAACCTAAAGTAGTAATTGTCTTGACTTTTTCGCCTTTGGATTGTTGGCGCTGTCTGGAAGAACTAATCACCATGAGTCTCATGCGTCAAAAATTCTCTAGTGATCTTGTAGTAGTAGGAATTGCACGAACAGAAAGCCAAACGCTGGTAGAGGATCTCATCAGGATGTACCAGTTGAGTTTTCCTATTATTCAAGATTCGAGCGGCGAAGCAACAATGGACATCTTGGGCCGTACGAATCTGTCGATGAGATATGTTTTCCTAGACGGTCATCTTATGCAGCAGGGGGCAATGGGAATCCGCCCGAATTCGGAAGCTGGCCAAGAGCTGGAAAACTGGATACATAAGGAATTGCTGCAAAGATGAAACCCAACCGCGGCCTTGTCTTGTTGACTTTTCCACTGTTTTTACTATTAAGTTGCTCGGAGAAGTATGAAGTGCACGAAGAGGCAGATCAAATCTCCCCAATTCCTTATTATCTGCAAAAAGGCAATATAGTCCTTTCCGAAATAGACCGCTTAACCTTTGGTGGTAGCGACAGCTCTCGGATTGGCATGTTCTTGGATCTGGTAGTGGATTCGCGCGGGAGCTACTATGTTGCGGATGGGTTTGATGGTACTGTGAAGGTTTTCGACAGGAAAGCAATTCTTCAATATGTAATACGACATCCCCACAGAGCAGGTAATAGGCGTTTGGTCATTAGCGCCATAACGAATGATGAGAAGGGAAGTATATATGTAAGTGATGTGTCAGACGCCACGGTGTACAGGTTTGACCGGCGGGGCGTTCTGGTCGACAGTCTGTCAGATAATGCAAGCGTATTTGTGATGGGTTATGTACGCGTTTCAAAAAGTCAGCTTTTCCTTGGAGTGCTCGAAAAAGGGCTTTCCATGTACGGGATCTACAAATCAACTATGGTTGGGATCTACGATTGGCCAACCAAGCGCCTTTTGAAACGTTTCGGCAGCTTCGATGAGATGTATAGAAAGCTTTCTCCACTGAGTCCTGAAGTTCACTTCGATATTGACGGCGAAGGGAATGTTTATTTGGTTCAGGCCAACTCCTTCCGAATATTCTGCTACTCGAAGGGTGGCGACGCCTTGCGAACTTTTGGTCAAATTACACCCGAGTTCAAGATTGCCACTTATTCCATGCCGAGAGAGAAGGAGGAATCTGCGAAGTGGCGGACTACTTGGTCAAACATGAATGGAGTACGAGTCCTGGATGACTACATTATTGCCTACTTTGTGAACCTTTTTGAGGGGGAAGATAAATCCACGAATTCGAAATGCTACCTTAACGTGTACTCAAAGGATGGGACGCTGCTCGCCTCTGACATTAGGATTCCTGGAAGGCTTCTATGTGCTGCTCAAGACATTCTTTTCATAGGGCTTGACCTCAAATCTGATCAGAAACAAATCGCTCTTCTTAAATTGACCTCAAAAGCGAGCGGCTAGAAATCATTTCATCCACACTGCGACACCAAGACTACCTTCCGCAAGCAAGGTTTAGCACTGCGAAGTGCTGGGGCTAGGTTGCCTCGCTAGCATTTTTCAATCTCTCCCTGAACATGAGAAACTCATAAGTTATCCGCGAACGTAGACTCCCAGCGACCGAACAATTGTTCGTAGATTGATAAAGAGAAAAGCGTGCTCATTTCTTGGAGATAGTGAAGGTGATCCAATCACGCTCGACTTTGTCCTCGTATTTGAGGTGCAAGTAGTCGCATAAACCTCGGTGGAAAGTCCTCAAGCCTGCCTCATATTCATCCAACGTCACGCCATAGAATGAAGCATTGGTTGCAAAAAGGCGTGAAACATATGGACGACTAAATCTTCCAGTGACTCTGTCTTCACGATAATCAATAAGTTCAAACTTCCAATCTGAGAACGCTAACAAACTTCTCTGCATTCCACGTAGAAATTGTATTGGCTTGACGGAGTCTGGTTTGCCCCAGCTGGGGGCAAAAGTCTTTACGCAGTACCTAAAGAAATCATTAGGCGTGCGCCCGATGGACTTTGCATATCCGATGCCAGCCACGTAGAAAACGTCCGCGTGATTTTGCGCTCGTGCCCAACGATCGTCAGCGCTGACCTCAGGAAACGCCGGGAGTTTTTTTGATTGGCAGTATAACAATGAGCAAGTAAGTAGAGAAAATGTGATAAGGCTGAGAACGGTTCTTGGTGTCATGGCACACCTCCGTTGCCTGATTGAATTAGAGGTCTATTGACAGCATCTCCGTAAAGTGTGGTACGCCAGCAAAACCGGTTTGTCCTATTCAGGCCTTTGCTGCTGTATGCCCCAATTAGTCAGGCACTTTTGATGAGAACATGTTGGAGCTCAGATCAGATGGCGAGAGGCGAGTACTTGCATGTGATTCACAGGGCCAGCTCGGTTGTGGTCAAGGTTAAAGCCTGACATGGCGCTTCTTCGATTGTGTCGAGGTGGTTGATGTGGAAGGCCTGCTCGTGAAGTGTGCGGTGAAGGCGCTAGATGACTCCATTGTCTGCTACCCGATATTCTTCTCTGGGGCAGTAACGCGTATCTGCTCCAGGGTGTTCCCTTCCAGTCTAGGAATCCCTGCCGTGATGAGGTACTCTCGCCATCGGTTGGGGGCCTCTAAAGTCACCGCATACTCCCGGCTTACAGTATCAATTGATACTCGCCGATGAAAACGTACCACGACCTTAGCGTTCTTTACAGTTGGCCAGCGGCCTTGCCTCTCCTATATTGAATCCTTCAACCTATGAGACGACCATCATAAAATTAACCCAAAAACTCTTCAAATGAAACTGGGTCCAATATGCCAACTGATCGTAGGGAAACGGACAAAGTGTGTTTGGAGTGAACGGTTGAATCTACTTCCTTCCCCAGGAAGAAAACGTGAGCGATGGAAACTTGGCCTCTTCAGCCGATGCTAGGTCTTTCAAAGGAGACATATCGAGCTTCAGTGCCTTTCACCTCGATGTAAGAATCTGCTCCAACGCCATTTCAAAGATCCGATGAAGAGTAGTTGTGACTGGTGGAAATAGCGGGCCCCCGCTATCCCGATAAGAAACATCGGGACGCGCACAACGTGCAATAATGAAGCGGCCGGCCGGAGATTCCGCCAGTGCAGGGAGCATCATCAGGCGATAACGGACCGGATCCGTTGCAAGGACCAGGAAGAGAAGCTGCTAGGCGATGGTCACACGATGAAACCATAAAAATACTCGGGATGATTGATGGGGGGAGGAGAGTCAACGCCGATTTGCTCCTCCATAAAATACATCGGTGTGATTACGAGAAGTCCGTACACGCCGGCGACGCGGAAAACCCACCTGGCATAGTTCATTGCGTGTTCCACCTGGATGTGGCGTATGTCCAGACAAACCGATTCGGCGGGCTCACACCCCAATGACAGCTTGTTCTGTGTGGAATCGATGCGAAGGGGAAAGCAATCCGTTTCGGAAGCGGAAAGATGCGTCGGTTGTTTCCGGAAAAAGGACTTCCGTTTGACGGGAGATCCGGGCGGGGTCTCGCTCGACGCACACCGATAAGGGGGATAATGAGAAAGGGCTACGCCTCCGCGTGTTCCGGCATAACCGGATCCTCAATCAGCAGCGACATCCGGCGAAGCCGTTCGCGCTGTTGCTCGACGCACGAGGGAATGGAAGCAAGGTGTTCATCTTCATAAGCCCCGCCGGCGGCAAGTTCCAGACAATACGACATCCCGAATTCAAGATTCTCTTTGAACTCCCGCAGATAGGCAAGTTCTTTTGGAGTCCGGCCGCTCCTGGTGATCAGCCGCTCCAGATAGTCGACATACATGACGATCTCTTTGGCGAACATATGGGGGCGCTCGGGGGGAACGAGGGATGGGCATCGGCCGTAAATGTGATCGACCATTTCGCGTAGAGTGTAGATCCGGTCAAACCAGGCGATGTTTGGTCCGGGACAAATGGATTGGGGGGACTTGCTTTCCGGTACCACGCCAAGGGCGATGAGTGCGCCGTTCCCGAGATGCTCACAGAGGCATTCCTTGATCTCGATCTTTGCACGCAGGGCCGCCTTCTCCTCCTCGGAAACATCCATGGCCGCGATCTGTTCGTACTTCGGCTTTTGGTACTCGGTGGCGGCAAGGCAGATCGGTTTTTGTGTGAACTCGGTATTGGAAACGAGAAAACCTTTCGGGCAGGGTGAGCCGGGTGTATCGGTTCCCTGACGCATTTTGGTCCAGAGCTGAGAACCGGTCCCGCGGATGTTGTTGAACGGGACCCCGAGCGGGGAATTGTCGCTCACATACAAATCTTCTTCCTTCGACTTCCGCAACAGCTCCCGCGTGGCATCGTCCACGCAGGTTGCTTCCGGTACGAGGAGAAACGGGCTTGCCCATCCCGTCCGGTCCACCCCGAATTGTTCATGCATCCGCCTCGCCTCGCCATGCGTCCCGATTCCCCCCTGCACGGTCATGAGAGGGCGATCCTCCAATCCCTTTACCGGATACGTCCACCCCATCGATTCGTAAAACCGAAGGACCATCGGTTGAAATTCCTTGTGAAGCTGCTCGCGCTTTTCTTTGAACTCTTTCAGCAATGCAGGCAACAGGTGACCGTCCGATGCAAACGCATGACCGCCGCAGTTCAATCCGGATTCGATCCGGAATTCATGAACTTCCAGTCCCTTGCGCGCCATCAATTTTCCCTGGATCAGCGCGGAACGGAAATCGCTGACTTTCAAAATGATCTTCTTCCTGATCTCCCCCATCTCGTTCCTGTAGAAATCGCCAAACTTCGCAATGTACGAGAAGAGACTCTGGTTGATTCCGGCGGAGAAGACGATGCATGATTCGAGCAGACTGTTCGCGTATCCGCGCAGCGCGGCTTTTGCATCCGAGAATTCATCGCTCAGCATCACGCCGGACTTGGTGAAGTTGATTTTATCGAGCTTCACCATGATGTTCACATCGATCGATCCGGGGCGCATTTGTTCCGTAAGCAAATGCTCCTTCGCGTGCCGCTCCGATCCGGCCGGCATCGTCTGCAACTCGAAGTATTCCCGCTTCAAGGGGGAAGTGTCCGGCAGCATCTCGAAATACTTCGCCTTGTCGTTGGACTGAAAGAATGGGAGCTGCTTCACCGCTTCCATGTTCCGGTGAACAAGTTCCTTCACCATGTTCAGGTACGCGGTGATGCGTCGTGCGCGTCCGTCCTCCGCATATCGCTGAATCCGTTCGAAAGGAAGACCGTGCTTCTTGCTGTAATGTTCCCGAATGCGCTCGAGCAGGAGATCGTCAACAATGGAAATAACCGAGGAGATGCCGAAATGGGCAACCCGGATGGGGGTATCGATGGAATGCCCCGTCCCCATCACGGGGATATGAAAGAGGTGGTACGTAGAACTCACGAATCAGCCAATGTTAGTTGTGGAATGATGTGGTGCGTGGGACAATATACTGTATTTCAACGATCGATGTTTTATGATCACCTCACTCGTGAGCGGTGAGAGCCTGTTGTGCTCAAAGTCCTCGAGAGAACCACCCCGACGTTTGCGGGTCATGAACTCATCCCAATCGAATTCAGAGGAAGTTCCCGTTCGACCTGCCCAGAAGCTCGCGTCCGGTCATGCTCAACGAAGGCATCACCGTTGGAACTGTACACGAACGGAATATCGAGAGTCTCAGCGTATTCGAGTGCTTGCTGCATGCCGGCTCCGACGCTCAGGTTATTGTCCTTCGCTTCGATCACGGCGATGAGAGTATTCGGCTCGTGGTACAGTATATAATCTGCCCGTTTGGGAACTCCCCGCTTCACCATCCTTCCGCGGACGAAGATTCGCCCCTTGGTGAAATTCACTCTTCACGCACTCGGCCGTGGAGATCCCAGCCCGCCGCCACAATGGCCGGAGTGATGGACTTGGTGCACATATCACGTTCGCTGAGGGCTTTCCTATTCACCGGATCGTCCTACGCGATTCTCGGGCGTAACTTCGGTCGCCCATAACAAAGCAACCTCATTGATAATTGTGTAGAAGATAAGAAAAGATGCACATATCACAAAGCCATGTTGTGTCTGCGTTGCATATCAGATCAGGCAATGCTCCATGCTGTAGCACCCCGACTCATGAGAACCTTCTCCTTGACATACCTAATACTTCTATGTATGTTGGGTAAGGCACGATCGCATCTGATTCCACCATAACGAGCAACGCGTGCAATCATGGAATTCAACAAGGACCTCATAGCCGCTTCCTCCACGCCGATTGTTCTGGCGATCCTCTCGGAAGGGGACAGCTACGGCTACGCGATCATCAAGCGAGTTCAGGAGTTGTCCGGCGGGCAGATGGAGTGGACGGACGGGATGCTCTACCCCGTTCTGCATCAGCTCGAGCGACTTGGCCTCGTCAAAGCGCGGTGGGAAGAGGCAGAGAGCGGCCGTCGTCGGAAGTACTACCGGATTACCTCTCGAGGGAGGATTCAACTCGCTGAGGAGCGCAGACAATGGCAGGCGGTGCACGCAACATTGCGGGGGATCTGGAAGTCGATCTCAATGGAGAAACTCGAAATACGAAGCACAAAATCCGAAACAAGCATCAATCGGGAAATGTTCAATGGACCAAAACAATATCAGCGGTTTCGAATTTCTCTCATTCAAGCCTTAGCAGGTTGTTGAAAAAGTATTATTCTGTCATTCTTCATCCCGCTAATAAACAGCGGGATTCAGAATGACATTGGGCCTCGTTTTTCAACACCCTGTTTAGTCTTTGTTCGAGATTTCGTGCTTCCACCAAGTGACATTACAAAGACAATCAAGGAGTTTGAACCTTGTCAACACCCGAAACGAACCCATTACTCGAAGAACAGATCGGTCAATGGCGGACCTACCTTCTTCGACGACGGACGATCCATTCTGTTGACGTAGCAGAGCTGGAGGACCACCTGCGTGAACAGATCGCGGTCTTGTCCGAAGCAGGACTTTCTTCTGATGAAGCGTTTCTGGTGGCGGTGAAGCGCATGGGCGCGCTCGACGCCCTTTCACGGGAGTTCGCGCGCGAGCACTCGGACCGTCTCTGGAAGCAACTCGTGGTGCTTCCTGCGGATCCTGAAGAACGGGGAGGGAGGGTTCGCTCGGACGCGTTCGTCGCTTTTGTCCTTGCGGTGGCCGCGGCGATATTGATCAAGCTGCCGGAGCTTTTCGGGAAGCAGTTTGGGGAGGAAGAGGGTTTCTACGCACGCAACCTGAGTCTCTTCGTGCTTCCGCTCTTGACCGGCTACTTTGCCTGGAAGCGGCGGCTGGGTACGAACACACTCCGCTGGTTGGCCGTCGCGTTTGTTGCGGCGGGTGTCTTTGCCAATATCTTTCCCTTTGGGCCGCGAAGCTACACCGAGGTGCTGTTGGCGATCCACTTGCCGATCGCGCTTTGGGTTGCGGTGGGGATATCGTACGCCGGAGGCCGCTGGAATGAAGTCGCGGGCCGGATGGATTTCATTCGATTTTCCGGCGAACTCTTCATCTATTACGTGCTGATCGCGCTTGGCGGTGGAGTATTCACCGGGTTCCTGATCATGATGTTCCAGACCATCGGGATCAACGCGGAGTGGTTCATCCAGTCGTGGCTGATCCCATGCGGAGCCGCCGGGGCGGTGCTCGTTGCCGCCTGGCTGGTCGAAGTCAAGCAGAGTGTGATCGAAAACATGGCGCCCGTGCTGACCCGCCTCTTCACCCCCTTCTTCGCCGTTTTGCTGGTCACCTTTCTGGGGACGCTGCTCTTGACCGGGCGCGCCGTGGATATCGAGCGTGAAGTCCTCATCGCATTCGACCTTCTCCTGGTGGTCGTTCTCGGCCTGTTGCTCTATTCCGTTTCCGCCCGCGACGCTCAACTTCCGCCCGGAGGCTTCGATGCAATGCAGGTCGTTCTGGTGGTCAGTGCGTTGTTGGCCGACGCGGTGGCGCTGTGGGCTATTTCCGCGCGCATTACCGAGTTCGGATTTACGCCCAACCGGGTGGCCGCGCTGGGGGTAAATATCATCCTCCTCGTCAACCTCGCGTGGTCCGCCCTCCTCTACGTCCGCTTCCTGAGAGGACGCGGATCGTTCATGGAGCTCGAACGATGGCAGACGAACTATGTGCCTGTGTACGCCGTGTGGGCGGGTATCGTCGTGATTCTCTTTCCGATCGTGTTCGGGTTCATGTGACGGGGAATGCGAAAGGCATGCTCCGCGCCATCTCGTGGACGGGACGCCGCCCTCGACGTGCAATAATGGAAGGGTCTGCCGGAGTGTCTCTCAACGCAGGCGGGCAAGCCGGCTATGCCGCCTGAACAGCGGTGGGATGTCCCGCCTCGGGGGATTCAAGAGGCGGAACACAACACGCGCAAAAACCAGGAGCGCCCCCGTCGACATGCTCAGGGGGCGCCTCAGTTTCTTGGACAACGAGGATGGATCGAACGTGGAGTCGAATGGTATTGGAGGAATCCTAGTCCAGTTTGACGTCCTGCGGCACCGCGCCATCCAGATAGTACTTCTTCCGAAGAAAGAGAGAGACGTTGACAAGGCTGATCAGGACGGGCACTTCGACAAGTGGTCCGATGACTGTCGCAAACGCAACCTGTGAATTGATGCCAAAAACTGCAATTCCAACCGCTATTGCCAGTTCGAAATCATTGCTTCCCGCGGTGAATGCCATGGTTGTGCTCTTCTCGTAGGAGGAGCCGATCTTTTTTGCGATGAAGAAGGTCGCGAAAAACATAATCGTGAAGTAGGCAGTATAGGGGAGGGCCACACGCAGGACTTCCAGAGGCAGTTGCACGATCTTCTCACCCTTCAAGGAGAACATCACGAAGATTGTGAACAACAAAGCGACGGGTGTAAGAACAGATATCTTCGGGATGAATGTGTTGTGGTACCATTCTTTGCCGCGGCGCTTCAGCATAACGACGCGTGTGAACATTCCGCCGGCAAAGGGGATTCCCAGATAGATCAATACCGTCACTGCGATTTCTGAAATCGAAACATCGACCAATGCACCTTTCAGACCGAAGAAAGGCAGGAGGAGGGTGATAAACACATACGCATAGAGCGAATAGAAGAGGACCTGAAAGATCGCATTGAATGCAACAAGCCCTGCTGCCAGTTCCGAGTCCCCCCTTGCGAGATCATTCCATACGAGCACCATCGCAATGCACCGCGCCAGACCCACAAGAATCACCCCGATCATCATTTCCGGCATGTCAGGGAGAAGCATAACGGCGAGAATGAACATAACCATCGGACCGACGATCCAGTTCTGAATCAGTGACAGTCCCAACAGTCTTGGATTCCTGAAGACGACCGGAAGTTCCTCGTACTTCACCTTCGCCAGGGGAGGATACATCATCAGAATCAGTCCGATTGCAATAGGAACATTCGTCGTGCCGGAACTGAGCGAATCCCAAAACTCAGCGATGGCCGGGTACGCATAGCCGGCAGTGACTCCGACAAACATTGTCGAGAAGATCCACAGGGTCAGGTATCGGTCAAAGAATGATAACTTTCGGCTTGTGGTGCTCATGCCTCATTCCCTTCTAGCGCTGGGAGGATCGATTCAGAATAGAGATTGTAAAACGAATGCTTGATCTCATCTCGCACGCTTCGGAACACAGAGATTACGTCTCCAGGAGTCCCTCTTGCTTCAGCTGGATCTTCAAAGCCAATGTGCAGTCGGTACCTCACCTTTCCCGTGAAGACAGGACAGGTTTCCTTCGCATGATCGCAGACGGTGACGACGTAATCGAAGGAGTCATTCAAATATTTGTCGACAAGCTTCGGTTTGTGGTGAGATAGGTCGATGCCTACTTCCCGCATCACCTCAGTCGCCTTCGGATGAACGGCGGCGGCGGGTTTTGTTCCCGCCGAAACCACTTCCAGCCTCCGGTCGAAGGATCTGAGAAATGCTTCGGCCATCTGGCTTCGGCATGAATTTCCGGTACACAGGACAAGTATTCTTTTCATCCATTCCCTCCTTCAAATATCACAGATGACTTTTCGGTCCACTCGCCGAAGCTTCTTTGAATCATTCCGGATGGTCGGATCATCGTCAAATGAAGTATTGACGAGAGCGAGGACCGAGCGGATAAGCCGCTCCTCAGACTTCTTGTTTAACCGGAAATTCACCCACCGCCCCTCTTTGGAGTCCAGGAGAAGTCCGGCATCGCGGAGAATTGTGAGATGCTTCGAGACGGTCGAATTCGAGAGTCCGAGCACCTCTCGCACTTCACACAAACAGAGTTCTCGTTCGCCGAGCATTTTGACGATGCGGACCCGATTTGCATCACTCAGCGCCTTGAAGACGTTGGCAAGCTCACGAGGCATGGCATGTTTCCTTATTTCGTCAACCGACGAAATGTAGAAACGGAAGAAGGAAGATGCAAGAGAAACAAATCAGCTCGATTGGCCCGATTTGTTTTCCGGGATTGACGGGGTCATCTTCGCTTTGGCAGTACTGCTGGATTCGAGGTTCACGCTGATCCCGTCACGACATTGTCGTCATTCGAGAAGTCCCGCTGTTGTCCAGCGGGATTGAGTGGAGTCTTTGGATTTGGGCCGAACGAAGTTCCGGCATTTCAGTTAGGATCCTACCGCCGCTTTCCCGCCCGAACGGCGGCAAGGCGTCCTGCTTCTCAGTGCTAAGCCGCCGAAGGGGGATTGAAAGGGCGAACGAACAGCGCGCAGAAATCAAAAACTCCCCTTCGGGAGGCGTTAGTATTTTTCAGAAGCGAGGACGGAGTTGAGGGCAAGTTGAGTCCCGAGCATGCAGGCACATGGTGCCAGTGGGATTCTCAACTGGGCTCGGGTTTCTCGGAACCCATGGTGACAAACACTTCAACCTGCGATCCTGGCGGATGAGCAGTAATCGGACCACGGGCACATTTCCCCTCGATGATGATTTCTGCTACTCCATGTTCCACCGCCTGGGGATTTCTGACGGTGATGTCATAGAGCGCTCCTCGCCATTGACGTACAACTCTGAATTCCTTCCAGTCACTGGGCACACAGGGATCGATGATTAAACCGTGATAGTCTGGTCGAATGCCGAGTATCCATTTCGTCGCGGCTGTATATGACCATCCAGCACTTCCGGTTAGCCATGGATGTCTGGCGCGCCCGTAGGCGGCATGGTCCTTCCCGATTACAAATTGACAGTACGAATACGGCTCCGCATCCCGTATCTCGATGATGTCGTTCTGATTGTACGGGAGGAGCGCATCATAGAGCCTCATGGCAAGGTTTCCCCGCCCCAACTTACATTCGGCGATCGTTGCCCATGGATTAGGATGACTGAAGATGGCGCCGTTTTCCTTGATTCCTCTGTACACGCGGGTGATGTACCCAATATCATCATTTGGCCGAGTGTAGGTCGGCCAGACCAGATGAAGTCCGTACGGGGAGGCCAGATGCCTGTGGATGGCATTCATGGTGCTCAGGCCTCTCTCAGGTGACGCGACGCCTGACATCACTGCCCAACTGTTACCCTCGAGGAAGAGCTTCCCCTCGTTGCTTTTCCGCGAACCGATCCGGGTCCCGTCTTTCGTGATCCCGCGGAGATACCATTCACCGTCCCACAGTTCTCGCTCGCATGCCGCTCGGACGCGCTCGGCCAGACGCGAATATTGTTCAACGTCATCCGTCCGTCCCAGGAATTGAGCTGCGTGGATGAATTCGGTGAGCGCCCAGTAGTGCATAAACGACACCATGGCGCTTTGCCCGCCTCCTAAGTTTAAACAGTCGTTCCAATCGGCGCGCAGACCGAGACATATTTCATTCGCTCCCACCTGCTCAGCAGAGAAATCAAGAGAGCGCTTGAGGTGTTCATACACGGTTGCTTCGCCACCATCTGCAAAGGGAACGACTTCATCAAAGAAGCTGAGATCCCCTGTCTCTTTGACATACTCGCAGACCGAACCAACAATCCACAGGGCATCGTCGGAACACACATCTTCCATGCCATGGATGATATCGCCGCGATTTGGCGCGGGGACAACAGTAGGCAATTTTGGACCGCGGGGCTGTTCCGTCTTCGGCTTGAACACCTCGGGATCGAAGAGATGCAGTCCGTACCCTCTGGATACTTGTCCGTGGAGCAGTTCGATGATGCGTTGTCGGCATCTCTCCGGATTTGTATGCGGGATAGCCATGACATCCTGAGACGTATCCCGGTATCCGAGGCCTGTGCGTCCGCCGACTTCAATGAAGGAGGCGAAACGTGACCACACCACGCAGGTTTCGGCTTGGAGCAACGTCCAGGTGTTGATCATCGAGTTCAAACCGCGATTGGGCGTCGTGCATTGAAGCACGCCGAGCTTCTTTGTCCAGTATGATTTCAGCTCTGTGAACGCTTGATCAGCCAGCGAAAGATCCGAGTATTTCGATCTGACCTTCCCTCCCTCGCGGCGGTCTCCGACACCCAGCATGAAAAGGAATCGCACTTCCGATCCAGGTTCCAGTCTGAACCGCTTATGCAATGATCCGCAGTGATTGCCCCCCAGTTCGCTTGTGTTGCTGCAATATCCCCGTTCGACCGCGATCGGATTCGACTCTGTGCGATAACTTCCCAGGAACTTGTCCCGGATACAGTCATATGAGTCGGGCTCGAATGAGGAAGTGAAGTAGTGGTACATGCCGGGCTCGTAGAAGAAATCGTACTCGATGATGCCGGAGTCATATGATGAACCGCTCGCGTACAGGGACATCTGGAGATTCTGGTTGTCTATCTCGATATGATGGAACGAAAACTCTACATACGAAAAGATGCTAAGGCTCCGTGGTACGTCACCTGTATTTCGTACAACGACATCCCAGAGTTCGACATCCTCAGCGACGGGGATGAACATCAGCTGTTCTGCCGAGATATCCCGATATGCCGACTGAAACCTGGTGTAGGAGAGACCGTGACGGCACAAGTACTTCGCCTTGTTGAGGGGAAGTCCGACCGGCTGCCACGATACCGACCAATACTCGCCTGTCTCGTCATCTCGAAGGTAGACATAGTGGCCGGGTCGATCGAGAGGGATGCCATTTTGGCGAAACTTGGTGATCCGATGGTGTTCCGCGGTCCGGTAGAAAGAATACCCGCCCGCGTTCTGTGAAATGACGGTGCAGAAGTCTCTCACTCCGAGGTAGTTCGTCCAGGAGACCGGAACGTCAGGTCGTTCAATGACATATTCCTTGTTGTCGTCGTCAAATAATCCGTAGCGCATCTACCCCTCCGATTCTCTGGTTAACCTGCTCTCGCCGAGGCCAATGTACCGCTTCATTCGATGGTCGTGAGTATCGAGTGAATCACATCGAGCAATGGTGTCCGCCCATCCGCCAGATTGTCGCCGGTGATTTCCCAGATAATCACCCCGAGTGCTCCACGATCAATCACATACTGGACCTTATGTCTTATCGATTCTTCGTCGTCGTACGTGACGAGAACGTTTCCTGATCGGCTCACGAGGTACGGTACTTTGGCCCGTTCATCCCAGTGTCGGTCAAACCTGTCCATCAGGTTGAGAACGTCGTAATAGAAGCAACCGTGAGCTGAGAATATCACCGTGTCGGCTCCCGTGTGATTTCCGTAGATCGACGAGCAGTCGGCAAACGCGTGGCCGTAAAACGGGATCCCGAGATTGATCTTTGACGGAGGTATCTTGAAATTAATAGTGTAGAGTCTGAACGACGCATCGAAATTTCGCGATGAGTCTTCTTGTGTCGGCGCGTACAGTGGTGCATTGTGGCCGCTCAGCGAATCCCACGTTCCGCTGTAATCATAAGTCATCACGTTCAGCATATCCAAAAGACGGGCAACGTTGTCCATTTCATAGTGCTCGAGAGTTGCAGCTCCCGCCGGAAGTGCGGCAGTGAGAAGGAGTCTCTTGCCGATTCTTTTCCCATATACCTCCAGGGAATCACGGCAGGTCTGCAGGAGTCTCGTGAAGTTGCCTCTGTCGTCTGTCGTTCCGCCGTGTTCGGCGTATCCCGGGAATTCCCAGTCGAGATCGATTCCGTCGAAACCGTATTGTGCAATTTGTTCCAGACAGGATTGTGCAAACCGCGCCCTGGTTGCATCCGAAGCTGCCACCTCCGGGAAGTTTCCCGAATCTGCCCAGCCGCCAATCGAGAGCAGAACTTTGACTCCGTGCTGATGGGCACGATCAACGATCGTCGCGCATGCCTCCGGCTGCACCGGGCCGCGCTTCCCCCGCAGGAACATCTCATCGCCGACGCTGTCACGACTTGCCAGTGTCCCATCCTTTAAGGGATAGAAGAACGCGTAGTTCAACATCGTGAGTTTGTCGTACCGTATCTTCGATGGGACAGCGAGCGCGTCGCGAGACCTCCATTTCCACGAAGGAAAGTATCCGATAATTTCTTTGTTTTGGCCTTCCGCGATGGGCGAGAAGCAAAGAATCATTCCAAACATCAATATCCAGTTGTTCTTCATAGATGACGCCCCTTTCGCTATTGACTTTGTCCCACCGTTTCATCTGAACGCGTGTCTCGGAACGGAACCAGCCAGGCGACGAGAAAAGAAGGAATCGTCGCAATCATCACCCAGATGAAGAAATCTCTGTATCCAAGCGTATCGCTCACCCATCCGCTGATCATCGACGGGATGATAAATCCCACCTGCATCAGCGAAGTCGCAAATGCGTAGTGTGCCATCTTATACTTCCCCGGCGCGATTTGCTGCATCATAAACAACGTCAATCCCACAAACCCAAATCCATATCCGAAGTACTCAAACACCACAAGTCCTGCAACGGCAAAGAAGTCCGTCGGTTGAAGAAGGGCGAGAAGAAGGTACACGCCAAACGGGATGTTGAAGAAGGCACAGAGGGGAAGGAGCGCCTTCCGAAGACCGTGCCTCGCCGTGAAGTACCCGGAGAGTACGGATCCAAGAATAAACGCAAAAGGTGGGAAGAAGCCGTATAGAACACCGATCTCTTCCGTTGAAAGACCCAACCCGCCGTGATCGCGCGCTGCCCGCATAAACAAGGGAACGATCTTAATCGCCTGTCCCTCGGCGAACCGATACAGGATCAAGAAAGCGATTCCCCACAGAATGTATTTCTTCCGAAAAAAGCTGATCACCACATCCCAAAATGTCGTGATCGATTCCCTGATCGTCTTTACTTCTCCCGATTTGCCGCCGGTCGGGAGAAACGACCAGTGGTACACGCTCATCATAAGGAGCAATATCCCGAAGGATCCCATCACAATCATCCACGCGGGCACGATCCCAACGGTTGTCTCCAGCCGGCCCGCGACATAGACAAATGCTCCCTGCGAAAGGACCTTGCCGACATTGTAGAAGGCCCCTTGCCACCCGACATACTGGGCCTGCATTTTTTCCGTCAGCACAGTGATATAGACCCCGTCCGCGGCCGTGTCATGAATCGCCGAATTGATAGCGATGATTCCGAAAAAGATAAGTGTCCACGTGAAGAAACTCGGCAGTTGGAGCGACAGTGCGAGGAGGCCGAAGGAAACTCCCCCACCACACTGAGTGGCAAGCACGAAATGCTTCTTCGTCTTGAACATCTCCAGCAGCGGACCCCAAAGCGGCTTGAGGGCCCAGGGAATAGTCACGAGTCCCGTAAAGAAGGCAATCTGCGTGTCAGTGAAACCGAGACTTTTGTACATGAGGACCGATACGACGTTGACGACGACAAAGGGGATTCCTTCTGCGGTGTACAGGGTCGGCACCCAGAGCGCAGGATGTCTTACCTTGGAATCGCTCAGACTCATCGCCCACTCATCCTTGTGTGAGAAAATTGACGCGTCACTACTTCCTTAGAATCATCTTCTTTGGTCTCGTGTGGTACTCCCCGCCAAACTCTACAATCGAAAGCCGGTAGAAATAAACACCCGTCGCCCATCGAGACAGATCGACCACCTGATAATGACTGCCAGCATTGATCGAACCGAGGTCGCGGGTCTCGACTTCTTGTCCCAATATGTTCAAAACGTGTATTCTGACGCGGGATGGTCGGAGCAGATCAAATTGAATCGTCGCCGATGCACCTTCGCGAGCGGAAGACGACGGGTTTGGATAGCTATCGTAGAGAGTGGCAACAGAGGTGATCGGGGATTCACTTCTTGTTCGCACGCTTGTGCTGACGTTCATTACCATAGCTTCCAGAAGCGGTTGTTGACCATCCTCGAGAAGACCTTGGGAGAGTTCCCAGCACATCAGGCCGCCCAGCTTCTGGCGTGCACCGAACGCCGCCTTCAGCCGGATCGAAGCAGGATCTTCATACGTCACGAACTGCGTCGCATCTGCATTCTGAAGAAACGGAGCCTTCGCAACGTTATCCCAGCGGGAGAACCAACCACCGGAGAGAAGGTTGATGACGTCGTTGTACCGAAGATAGGAGACGGCAGGAGTGGATGTTCGCTCGTAGAGACCGGGTGCGGAGAACTGAACGGCGTAGAACGGCACACCCAGCACGAGCTTGGCACTCGGGATTCCGCGCGAGAGCAAATAAGCGATCGCGGTCGAATCTGATCCCGCCTGCAACGGATCTGCCGGCGATGGATAGAGAGGAGAATTGTGGCCTGCAAATCCTGACCAAGGTCCGTAGAAATCATACGTCATCACGTTGAACCAATCGACGGAGCCGATGAGGGCAGGATAGTCGAGGTATTGGCCCCGCCAGTTCGTAGGCGGCGCGGCCACGGTCAGCAGCAGGGAGGAAGAGACCTGGTCCAGTTGTGTCCGCAGCTCTCTGACGAATGACGTCAACTGTGTGCGCTCCTGCGCGTTGGTAGGCGTTTCCCAGTCGATGTCCACCCCGTCGTACTGATTTGATTGAAGAAAGCGGACAATGCTTTCTATCAACTTCTTCCTTAGAGTTGAATCGGCTGTCACCGTCGCGAAGTGTGTGCTGTTGTTGGCGCCGCCGAGGGCGATGAGAATTTTCTTCCCTTCATTCCGGGCTGTTTGGACCAACGGTGCAAACGGAATGCCGGAGCTGGCAGAAATCGTCCCGTCAGCGTTCGGATATGCAAAAGCGACAATGATGTGGGTCAAGGGAGTCAGACTGATGTTGCTGGACGGGTAGCGTGCGGCATTCCAGGCGGTGTAGTAACCGACAATTCTCTGCTGTGCCGGGCTGAACGCCGCGAAGGTCAGATAGCAAAAAATCAATTTGAATGCAAAGCATGGGCCGAGCCTCTTCGATTTCTTCATGCCTTCCCCGTGAGACAATGGAGGAACCCCGGTCTAATGTGTGAGGAGGACTCGTGCAGCGCACGCCCGCGAATTTCCACAACGGCGAGCGAGAGGAGAGACATCCCCTGGCGTCCCTCCTGCTCACTCGTCGTCAATTCCCGCTCTATTTCAACAACATCATCTTCCGGGCAATCCGGTTGTTCTCCTGCTGGAGAACATAAATGTACATGCCGGTTGGCAGATCTGACATCTCCACACCCATCGTGTACGTGCCGGGGGATTGATATATCCCGTCGACAACGATCCTGACGAGCTGACCGATGGTGTTGTACACCCTCAAGGTCGTCACACCGGCTCGGTTCAGGGTGTACTGGATATTTGTGCTCGGATTGAACGGATTCGGATACGCCGGCGATAGCGAGAACTCCTGCGGTATCGGCTCGATGGATGTTTCAACGGCTGTCGTGATACCGAACCAGTTCGGATCACCAATCGGGAGTCCGTCTGTGCCACCCGTTCTCAGTGAGGTATTTGTGTACTGCATGTGCTGAGTTTCCGGCAGTGGCCAAGTTGGCACCCAGTTGGCGGCGCTTCCAACCTGCGTTTTCTGGTACCCCCAATACGTTGTTGAAAGTTGTCCTGTTCTGCAAAGCGTGAACCACGCCAGCAGGCCGTTGGGTGACTGGCTCAGAACTGCAGGGATGGAAGTTCCGAAGCCCGGATCGGCGTTCAGATTCCCGGAGGAAACAAAGCCCGGCCACGTGGTTTTGTTCGCGAACATGTTTGAGGTCCGGGCGTTCATCCACGTCGGGGTATAGACAGAGCAGACGCGAGCGGTATCATTCCAGTTCTTCCAGAATGTTGTCAGCGCCGTTGGCCAGAAGTAGGCATTGTTTTTCACCTCGACCTTCCGTTTTGCCTCAGACAGCAGGCGGAAGTTTGTCTTGCCGATATCGACCGGATTGAAGACCGAGTCTTTGGCCAGGTCGAGAGTATCCAGGTCGATGATTGAGCCGACCTCTGGAGACCAGAGCTGGTCCCACCAGGGATACTCTTGCTTCGAGATTGCGCCCGACCATGGACTGAAAAAGAGGTTGTTGTTGAATTTGGCGTCCGTGACGTTGAATTCGAAGAACGGATTCTTGAACGTGTAGAGAACGCTGTTGTGCGTGAACTCAAAGAATCGGGTGTAGTACTTCGTCACGGTTGCCGAGGCATATCCGTTGATGCAAAACATCGTGTTGTATCGGAAGATCACCGTATCGGTGTATGCCGTCCCCGGCCATTCGTTTCGCAGAACCTCCCCGATGTACCATTGGTTCGGATGAACCATGTTTCTGAATTTGGAGTTCGAGATGTAGAACTTGCACCAGCTGCCGCTATAACTGATCGCAAAGGTATGCCACTCTTCGAACACACAGTTATCAACGGTCAGTCTGATGCTATCGGCAAGCAACCGGATGGCAATCCCGTCACCGTTGGCATTGCCATTTGTGGACAAGCCGAGTAGATAGAGATTCTTGAACGTGCCTTTCATGTTCTTCCCGTTCAGCACGAACAAGGTCGCCGGAATCGAGCCATCTCCAAGTACGGCCGGTTGGATGCAAGGTGGCCTTCCAGTCGTGGCGTGCCGCACGCCGAGAACGGTGATGTCCGATTTCACCGTGATCGATCCGGTATACAAATAGGTCGTATCGAGTGAGACGAGCTTATAAACCTTGTGTTTCTGGACTCCCCCGGCAGTAGTATCCTGCCGGATAACCTCGTCAAGTGCTTTCGGAGTTGCGTACACGACGAGGGTATCGGATGCCTGAGCGAACATCTGGATGGGCACCGTCGCAAGCAACAGGAGAGCCAAACACAGCGTTGCGGTGCAGAAACGATTCATGATTCCCCTCCATGGTTGTTTTGGTACAAAAAGAACCACTGCACAGTGGATTTGTTGTTCCGAATTTGCCACATCACCTCCTTTTATGATTGAACAAGTTGAACAACTGGATCGGTGTTCAGCAGCACGGGAATGTTCTCCTTAAAACTGCAAGCGAAGCCCAACGGTTGCCGTCATGCCGTACGATTGCTCGGCTCTGGGCACGCCGCCCCCTTGAATGACATTGATATCGTTTGCACCGTCAAGATTACTTATGTCGCCATAGAGTTGCAGCCCGAGCCAGGGGAGAATCTGCCTCGCGGAAATATCCCATCGTCGGTATGCCGATGTGCTGGATCTCAGCTGTGGCCAGAAGTTTGGACCAGTAAAGATATCGGTCTGGTATAACATCGATGCACGAATGGAAAAGTCCTTGAAATCATAGCCGACGGAGATATTTACCAGATTGTCCGGCTGGTAAAGGAGCCGATCCGTGTACGACGTATCGATATACTGGATCGGACTGCGGAGTGAGGCCCTATACAGATACACGAAGGGGTATTGTGCTCTCGAGAAGATGTGCGTGTAGTTGACGTTTAACACCAGGCCCTTCAGCGGATTGGGAAGGTACCAGAAGTGGGTTTGCCAATCCAACTCCAGGCCCCAATTGTCTATGCGGTAGGTATTGTTGACAAATGTCGTGATGCTGAAGTTTCCGCTCGGCGGAGCAGCCGTGATGGAGGGGGGAAAGTACGGTGCAGCATCGGCGCCGGAGACGAAAAAGGTCCACGGATAGATCAGGTCGTCGATCTGCTTCAGAAAACCGCTGATGGTAAAAAGGCCGATCGTATTACTGAAGAAGGCGAGCGACCCATCGTAGTTCCGAGAACGAGAGGGGACCAGCTTGTAGTTGTTCCACGCGATGGACGTTGTTGCGACATCGATTCGAGGGATGATCGCGCTATAATCGGGATAGGCGATGGTGTTTGTGTACGACAGCCGTACGTCAATCCATGAGAGGGGTTTAAATCGCAGATGAACGCTCGGGAGCCAGCGGGAGTGCCGGAGCGTGACAGTCGTGTCGTAATGATTGTAGGCGTAGTGAGACAGGGAGCTCTGGATTCCGCGGGAACCATCGTATGTCGTGGTGAGACGTTGATACCGAATACCGGGGATGATCGTGATCCGAGGGCCGACGTTGATCGTGGCCATCGCGTACGCAGCGGTCTGCTGCTCCTTTCCGGAGTAGTCATTCGTGATTGAGAGCAGGTTGTTCCGAGCATACCCCTCGGCCTGTTGCTGTGCGATGTACTCGGCATTGTCCCTCAGGAGACGGGCCAGCTGCGCCATCATACCGAAATTCAGCGGAGCACTCATCGGATATTTTCCACCGAGGAAATCCCCATAGCTGAAGTCCCGATCGGAGAAGGGAGCGATGGGGAGGGCCGTCGGGTCATATTGCGTGGTGGCAGGGAAGTGCGAGGCAATGAGCTGCGCCGCAATCCGGGCGCTCGGCGAGGCAAACGATGCATTGTTGTTGAAGTGCTCGTAATCGTATGCGCGCGTCTGGTGCCGGTACTTCCCACCGAACTTGATCGTCGAGGTGACGAGGTCTGAGAAACTGATCGGAGCATCCAGGTCTCCCGACGCCGTGAACGCGCGTTCCCGTGAGAAGCTGCTGTTGTTGATACAAGAGTTCAGGAATGTCGCTGCCAGATTGTTGTTGGCCGCCTTCGGAATGTCCTCGGGATTCAGATTGGGGACATTAAAGAACTGACCGATCCCCGCAGAGGTCTGAAGGAACGTGACGGTCCAATCTTCCGGACTTTTGGTTTCAGAGTACGTGTGGGAGAGTTTGAAGTCGGCGTGGAACACGGGGAGTTGATGTTCGAGACTGAGGGCATTCGTGATCAGGTTCAATGTGCTTCTCGAATACGCTAATGAGTAGAGATGCAAATTGCCCTGAATGTCAAATGATTCTCTCCTGTTCTGGACATCCGTCGTACCGGAACTGAGGAAATTCGTCAAGGCGATCGTTCCGCGCGGAAGCCGGTAATCGAGAACCAGCGTGCCATTGTAGCGCTGCCGGTCACGCGGAATGTGACTGAGGTTCAGCGACGTGATTCTGTACTCCGTTGTGCTCGTCCCGATGTGGTCATAGGACGCGCCGAGTTCGTTGGAGGTGAGATTGCGCCTCTCCAGATCCGCCTGCGCGAAGAGTCCCAACCGAGTCTTGAGGAAACGTCCTTCGACGCTGGCGACGTACTTGTAGTTGTTGAACTTGTTGGGGGCGTTGGCGAGGCCGTTATACCCTCCCTGAGCGAGCAGATGAATCCCGAGACCTTGCTCCTCTCCCCGAGGGTGGCGCAACTTGAAATTCACGGTACCGCCGAGAACGTCCGGGTCCTGGTCCGGCGTGACGGTTTTGATCACTTCGATGGCTTCGAGGGAATAGGGAGAGATCATGCTCAGGTCGGTGCTCCGATCGGAAGGATGCGAGGAGGCCATACGCACCCCATCGACGAGGATGGCATTGTATTTCGGTTGGAGGCCGCGGATGACAACCTGATTGCCTTCGCCGCCACTGCGGAGTATGGAAACACCGGGGAGTCGTGCTACCGCTTCGGCTGCGTTGGCGTCCGGTAGTTCCTGGATGCGCGCAGCGGATACCACGCTGGAGATCGTATTGGCGGCTAACTGCTCGTTGATCGCCACCTTCTGTCCACGCGCCTGAGCGGTGATAAGGACTTCCTCGCCTTCCAGCGCGACGGGTTCAAGGGCGAAATCTCGTACGATGATCTCATCGGCTCCGACGTCGAGAGGTATTTCGATCGGCCGGTAGCCGACATAGGAGGCGCGCAACGTGAACGATCCAGGGGGAACATTGCGAATGAGATATCTTCCCTCAATGTCAGAAGCAGACCCGAGACTGGTTCCGACCAGCACAACGTTGGCCGAAGGAAGGGGGTTGCCGGTTTTCGCATCTCTGATTGTTCCCTGGAGTGTTGCGCTGGCCGCGGAAAGTGTCAACGGGTGGAACATCCAAACGATGAACAAGATTGTCGTTCCAACGAGAAATCTGTTCGTGCGCATTGTTGATCCCTCCTGGAAGAACATCCCGCCGCGCGATCACGGTGGGGCAAGCCTGGCGCTAACGGTGCGCGACCATACCAACAACGAGAATCTCCATCTGATGTCCACGAGACGTGGGGGACCGAGACGCAAAGCGGTCACTGAGAGATACTAAAATCGGCAAAGATCGGTCGGATCGACAATGCTGCTGCACCGAGGAGCGGCGGATAGTCGATGAGCGAAGAGGGAAGTATTGCCGTGGTACGTTCAAGGGCAAACGTCCCGCGACCGTATGCCGCGTTCACGATCTCTTCGCTGACCAAGTCCCAGACTTGATTGATGGAACCCCCAACGACAACTGCTTCGGGATCCAAAATTCTGACCAGATCCCCGAGTCCCACGCCGACGTGTTCTCCCCACAGACGAAGAGCGTGTTGAGCGTCCGAGTCTCCGGCGCGCGCGGCACCGAAGACATCTGACAACGCGTACGGTGATGAAGAGGCTGATTGCTTTGCGCTGGCATACCATCTGAGAGGTGCATGCTCCGATGCGTAGAGCTGCCAGCATCCTCTATTTCCGCAAGAGCACAATTCTCCCCCTTCTGCGACCGTCATATGGCCGACCTCTCCAGCGCCATGAGTATTGCCGGACAGGATTTTTCCGTGCACGGCAATTCCCGCGCCGATGCCGAGACCGATGAGCAAGAAAATCATGTTCTGAGACTCCAAGCGATTCCTTCCGAAGAGGAGTTCTGCGATCGCTGATGCCTTCGCATCATTTTCGACCCCGGTGAAGTTGATATCGGTTGCGTGGGCTTGCATTACGGCGCCGAGATCGACATTCTTCCATCCGAGGTTCGATGCATAGATCACCTGTGACTGCGCCGAGTCAACGATCCCTGCTACGGTCACACCGATTCCATGGAACTTGTGCGGGCCGAGCGATGACCGGAAGGAATTCAATTGAGCAAGACACTGGGAGAGGAGGATATCGGGAGGGACCGCCTTGGTCCAGATCTCGCACCGTGCTTTCACGGTTCCGTCAATATCGACGATTGCCACGCGCGTGCAGGGAGCATCAAATGCGATCGCACCGACAAAATGTCTTCCTTGTCTGATATTGAGATTGACAGGATTACGTCCCACTCCACCGCTCCGGTCGGGCGACTCCGCGAGGAGATCTTCTTCGATCAAACTGGAGACGATGCTGGAGACGGTGCTTTTGTTGAGGAGAGTGCTCTCGGCGATCGAGCTTCGCGATATCGGCTGGTGTCGTCGAACAGTATTGAGAATGATCGAGCGGTTGATGTTCCGCCCCACCCGGGAGTTTATCCGAGTTATTCGATTGGGCTTATGGCGCTTGGACAACATAGGGGAGGATACTAGATATTAGTATGGAAGAACAACTTTTTTCAAATCCTTGCCGTTCAACGACAAATCGAAGCAAATCAATTTACAAACAACTATTTGTTGTTCTAATAAACTAATTGATGGTACGTTTTTTCCCTCTTTCTGTCAAGAAGAAAACAACCGGATCAGCCGATATTTTCCACAGCTGATCCTTCTATCCCCTCGGATTACCAAAGACAAAGAAATCACCCAAATTCATCGCTTCAACCAATGGATTGGGGCCCAAGGTGAATAATCGTGGGAGTTGGGCTGTTACTGCCATGCCATGATCCCGGGTGGGATACGCAACCATCACGTCTCCTGTCGCTGGTAACTCAGCAGTTCGATCGGTTAATGTGGATTTGCCCACACACTGATTGGCGCGTTCCCAATGGTCAAGATCGAGAAGTAAAAGCCTTGGACAGTTCAGAAGCGCCGATCGCGGGCGCGTCCATTCCTGTGGCGAGTAGGCGGGATAAGAGATGGAGCTGATGATGGGTGGGATCTCAGTCGACTTTGAGTCTTGCGGGGCGACGAGCATGGGCTTGTGAGTCATCCAGCGTTCCGAAACTTCCTGTCGTTCCTTGACTCACTCTCCTTCGCTTCATAGATTGGCGCAAGGTTTCCAGTCTGATCATCCCTTCCATCCTGCGAGGAGTTTACATCATGCGAGCGTTTCTGATCACACTCTTCATTGTGTCTTCGCTGTCTGCACAGGCGCCGCCGACCTTCATCGACACGAACAGGACACAAAAGGTCAAAGAGACCTTCGCGGTCGTAGACCGCATATACAAAGAGTACGCCGAACAACGTCACATGCCGGGACTTGTCTACGGCGTCGTGGTGGATGATCAGCTGGTGTACTCCGGCAATTTCGGCTTCACGAATGTGCAAAAAAAGATTCCCGCCAACAGCCAATCGCTCTTCAGAATCGCATCGATGAGCAAGAGCGTCACCGCAGTGGCGATTCTCCAGCTTCGTGATGCAGGAAAACTTCAGCTCGATGATCCGGTGAGCAAGTTCATTCTCGAAATGAACTCCCTGCGCTACCTGACGACCGATGCTCCTGCAATCACGATCCGGCACCTCCTCATCCATGCCACCGGCCTCCCGGAAGACAACCCGTGGGGTGATCGTCAACTCGACAATACCGATGCGGAGCTTCTCCAGCTGATCGCCAACGGCGTTTCGTTTTCGAATGTTCCGGAGATTGCGTTTGAATACAGCAACCTGGGCTTCGCACTTCTGGGACGTATCGTGGCCGTCGCTTCGGGCAAGTCGTTTGACGTCTACACGAGAGAAAACATCTTCATGCCGCTCGGTATGAACAACACGATCTGGGAGTTTTCAGAGGGGCCGGCCGAGCGGCTCGCGCTCGGATACGACTGGATCGATGATGCATCGGTTGATGTTCCATTGCTCCATCATGGATCGTACGGATCGATGGGGGGACTGATCACGTCGATCGAGGATTTTACCACGTACGTCGCGATGCACATGTCGGCCTGGCCGCCGCGGAATGATGCCGACCATGGACCGCTGAAGCGCAGTTCACTCCGTGAAATGCATCAACCGTGGAGATTTGATCGTGTGCTCCCGCGGTTCAAATATCCAAGCGGACGTGATTGCCCATCTGCAACGGCGTACGGGTACGGCTTGAGGTGGATGGAAGATTGCAGAGGCCGCGTGAACATCGGGCACAGCGGCGGGCTCCCCGGGTTCGGGAGTAACTGGACGATGTTTCCGGAGTACGGCATCGCGGTGATGTCCTTCGACAACATTACGTATGGAGGGACGAGCACAATCAACCTGGCGGTGCTTGATACGATCATCACTCTTGCCGGACTCGAGCCGCGCAAACTTCCCGCTTCGGACATTCTCAAGCGGCGTCAGCAGGAACTTGCCAACATTCTGCCTGATTGGGAGAATGCGGAGCAGTCAGGACTTTTTGCAGAAAACTTCTTTCTCGACTTCCGCATAAGCGATCTGAAGAAACGGACAAAGGAGATTTTCGAGACGGCAGGAAAGATTGTAGGGATGAAGATGATTGTCCCGGAGAACCAGCTGCGCGGGACGTTTGTGATCGAGGGGGAGAAGATGGACATCGAAGTGTACTTCACACTCACACCGGAGAAGAATCCGCTGATCCAGTTTGCCAGGGTGAGGAGCGTACGGAAAGAAGAAATGAAGTAGTTTTGCGTCTCAGGGACAACTCGAGAAAAGATCAAACGCAGAGACGTCTATTGAAAACAATGTCAAGCAAAAACACTACTCCGATGACAGATATAGACCTGTG
>VGVZ01000014.1 GCA_016873805.1 Ignavibacteria bacterium | reverse complement strand
AACTCGCACTACCAAACGCATCACGACATGCAACACGCTTGGAACGACTTTCTGAAATACCGTAACAACAGAAACTCAAAACACAAGAAAACTTAATTGGAACGGCACTAGATCCGTGAAGCACTCATCATCACATATCGCGTGGATCGTCCTTCTCGTGGGGCTTGTCCTCTTCGCTGGGTGCGAAGAGCGATTTCCACTCGCTTCGCTTCCGGATCCGCTTACCGGCGCCATTGTTGGTGATACCACGTACCTCGAGATCACTCCGGCGTTTGAGGGAATCGGGACGCCCAGCGCCTTACTGATCGGCCATGACCAACTCATGTATGTCGCGGACGTAAAGAACAACCGTATCATCATGATGAATATCGCGGGAAACATCCTCGGGACACGATCGATCAGTCAACCTCTGTCGATCAGCCAGGATATGCGCCTCGATCTTCTGGTTGGGGGATCGGTGGTAACAATGAACAAGGATACAGTGGGAGCACTCTTCCGCATCAAGCTGGCCCAGGCGAAGCACGAGATTCAATCGGCGGTGATGGACACGATCTGGCGAGAGACGGCGCGACCGAACCGGAGATTTGTGGGTGTGGCTGCCCTTCCGGACAACGAATTTCTGGCACTGCGGAACGGTCCTGACAACAGCAGCTTCGTCGATCCGGACGTTCGGGTGTTGCTCTTCAATGCGAAGAGTCAATTTATCACGCCGCTGGGAGATATGGTTACGCGGGCAGGATCAGGAATTACCGACATCAACCGACCTTCAGGAATTACGGCATTTCCGAATTCGCGCGATTTCATACTCATCCAGCATTCAGTCGGCGTTGCCTACGGAGCGATCTGGATGACGTATCAACGGTCATCGGACTTCGAAGGATGGTTGCCGAGATTTGACCCCTCAAAGGCCGAGCAGAAGGACGTTGAGTTCGTCCGGCCGAATCGTTTCGTCGAAGCGTCTGCCGTTGTTGTGGACGGACGGCGGAGGGATATCTTTATCGCCGATGCGGCATTAGATACGATCATCAAATTCGACAGCAGGGGGCGTTTCAAGTCTGAGTCGTTCGGTTACGCTCGGACAGGGGGTCGCATGGTCAAACCGACAGGTTTGGCCTTCTTTGACCGGACACTCTACGTTGCCGACGCAGTCACGAATCGGATTCTGAGATTTCGACTGTCAACGGAATTCCAGTAGGGGGTTCCCGTTTCTTTCTCCAGGGAGGGTATCGACGCTGGAGGGAAAGTCCGTAGAAACGGGAGCTCAGGGGGGACGTCGCATTTCGAAGATATCAGTTGTTCTGCAGTATCCGCTTCCCGACAATCGACCAACCGCACGAAGCGTGCGCGGATCGACGCGGTCTCCGCTTAAGACTCCCGGATCAACATGGATCATGAGAATCTCGCCGAGTATGAGGTCGGTGGGTCCATTGCCGATCGGCAGCCATTGGGAAAGGATGCACTCGAAGTGAATATGACTCTCTGCAATACGCGGTACAGAAACTCGAACTGAGGGGAGCACCGTGAATCCTGCCTTCGAGATTTCACTCACATCGCGGGGAAGGGTAGCAGAGGTGATGTTCATCGCCTCAGCGATCTCTTCCGTCACAACATTCACGACGTACTCTTTTTGATCAATGATATTGCGAGACGTATCCTTCATTTTTCCCGACCGTCGGTCAATGGCAAGGAGTAGAGTTGGGGGATCGGAGCTCACCGCGTTGAAGAAGCTGAATGGGGCAGCGTTGAGTACGCCAGCGTCGGATCTTGTCGTGACGAGTGCGATCGGACGGGGTACGACGGACGAGGTCAAGAGATAGTAGATTTCGCTTTTAGTCAGGGCACGGGGATCGAAGATCGTCACTGAAAGTCTCCTTTGTGCGAGTTGTCAAGAGGGAGCCCAAGGTAGCGCTTCAGGCGAAGTGGGCGCGAGAGACGAAGTCCGGCAAACCGGAGGATTGAATCGTCACGGAGCAATTCCTGTACCCCGCCGTGGAACTTCTTCTTCCCCTCTTGCAGGACGAGAACACTCGAGGCAAGGGGCAAGAAGGCCGTTAGGTCGTGCGAGACGACAATCAATGTCCTACCTTCGTGGCAGAGCCGTGAGATGGCGCCAAGGAGTGGAGCATGCTCCCGACTTGAGAGTCCGGCCGTTGGCTCATCCAAGCCGAGCACAGGGGCACCTGATAAGGCGGCAATTGCAAATGTAACGAGCTTCCGAACAGCGAATGGAGCGTCATAGGGATGGATGTGCAAATAGGATGATAGATTCAACATAGAAATTACATGGTTAACATCAGGCCATCTTCGATTATGTAAAGATATAGTTTCAATTACTTGAAGTTCTTTAGAGATAGTCTTTGCGAAGAGTTGATCTCCAGGATCTTGGAAAGTCACCCCGACCGTCCTGGCAATCTCAGACGTTGGACGGTCCGCGATAGCTTTACCGACCATCTGCACTTCGCCTGATGACGGTCTCAGGATGCCATTGAGAAGCTTGAGGAGAGTGCTCTTCCCGGCGCCGTTGTGTCCGATGATGAGCAGCAGGTGGCCACTCTGAACGTCGAACGAGAGGCTGTCCAGAGCCAGTCTCGTGCTCCCATATGCAAAGCTTACATTGTCAAACTTCACTGCGGAAGTCATGGGAGAAACCGTCGAATTCGAGGATCAATGGTTTGGCGGATGGCGGGATTCCGTCGGAGATGCCCGGTGATTTCCAACCAGTCGTCGACCGGTAGCAAGCCAACAAAGTCGTTGAGAGAGTTGATGAACTCGCCTCGGTTGCCTGTGAAGAGAACCTTCCCGCGGTTCAACACGATATACTGATCTGCCAGTTGAAGCGGAAGCTCCAAGTCAGCATCAGTAAAAAGAGTTGTCTGGGATTTTCTGAGGGAATTGAGAGCACGACTGAGCTGAAAAACCGAGTTCGAATCAAGCGATCGGGCCGGTTCATCGAGAAGAAGAACTTGCGGTCGGGCGACGAGCACTGTCGCGATCGCAACTCGGTGCAGTTCACCCCCGGAGAGCTCGAGGGGATTTCGATCCAGAAGTCGGCTGATCGCCAATGCTTCTGCCGCGTCTCGTATTCTTTCGGCGGACTCCGGCTCAGCGATCTGAAGATTCTGAAGCGTAAATGCAAGCTCTTCGCGCACGGTGCTCCGAAATCCCGTTATCTGAATGCGTGATTCTTGCAGCACTAAAGAAACGCGCGGGAACAAGATGCTCCGCGGCACTCCGTCAAAATATTCATCATGAACGGAAAGCCCTCCAGCAACCTTCGCGTTAGCAAATCGAGATCCAAGGACCCCGGCAAGCGCATACAGCAGAGTGGTCTTTCCCGCCTGAGAAGGTCCAAGAACCGCACAAACTGAACCCTCCGGAACCAAAAAGGAAACCTCATCGAGCGCGGCTTTGCTCGAGCCTGGATATCGGAATGAAAGCCGTTCAAGGCTTATTGCGTCAGCCATAGTGCCAATCGTAAGGTGATAACTGCTGATGCGAGCAATAGGAAGAAAGCGCTCCTTCTCGAAATCGTGCGCCGCACTCCGACCAGCCCTTCTCGCGAAATCCTCGATTCGGAATGAAATCCGCGCAACTCCAATGACATGCCTCGATCAATGCTTTCGATGATGGAGGAGAGCATGAGAGGCATCAGGAGAATAGAAAAGACGCGAATCCGGGCGAAGAGATTAGATCGGACTGGAACCCCGCGGGCTTCCTGAGCGGTGAAGATGCGGCTGATCCGATGCGGCAGTGTTTCGACGAAATAGAGGCTCAGCAACAACGTGAGAACCACGCTGGAGGGAAGCCCGACATTTCCCAAATAGTCGGCGAATTCTGCCAGCGGCGTTGATCCAAAGAGTATTCCCAGCGCCGTCGCGAGCACGAGGAGGCGAAGCCCAGTCGTCAGGCCGAATATTGCTCCCCCCTGAAAAAGAGAGACTCCAAACACCTCAGCAATAATCTTCCCCTCACGCAGAAGGAGAGCGTTGACCGCGACCATCAGGAGCGTGAGCAGAAGAAAATACCGGACGAACCTTCTGAACAAAAGCCCGGCTTTCGCGGAAGAAGGTCGCAAGAGGGAGGAAGTCGTTTGGAGGATGAGGAGCAGGAGAAAGACGCAAAGATTTGCCTCCCAGGGGAAGACGAACGCGCAGACGACGACGAGGAGGACAAAGGAGAGTCTGTCACCGATGAGTTGGATCTGATTCAGGAGGTTGCTCATCAATCGCGGGGCGGGTGATGTTCCTTCCGCCATAGAATCGTGCAAGAATCGAACCTGGGAGATTGTGGACGATGAAGAATGCGATGAGGTAGGATACGGTTTTGTCGATCGGATCCGATGCAAAGCCCTGATAGAGAACGCTCTCGAGCAGGGAATGTCCGATCGAGCGAAAGTACATCACCAGAAAATCCGTTCCAGCCATCATCACGCCGCCGAATAGGTACGCAGAAATGGGCGCGGAAACAAGTGCCGCCAGCAAACCTTGGAGGATACCGCCGAGGAGGACAAGATACCAGACGCGAAACCAGCCGCGGGATGCAATGAAGCCGGTGAAGGCGCCAATCACCAGGACGACGGGGATGAAGAAGATCATCCCCGGACTGCCGAGGGCACTGCCGAGAGTGTTCGCAAGAGATCCGGTCAGCATCGCGGAGAGGGGACCGCAAAGCACGGCGACGAGGATTGTTCCTACCGAATCCAGGTACATCGGAATCTTGAGCGCTGTCGTAAGCTGGCCAAGGGTAAGATTAAGGGCCACACCAAAGGCCAGAAACGGAAGCCCGATCCCGGCAATCTCACGGCGGAATTGATCGCGTATCCAGCCTCTCATACTGCTGACGTGAAGGAAAGGATGGTTGATTTGAAGTGTTGGTCAAACATCACTGTTTGACCAACAGGGTCACAATGCGAGTGACGCCGGATTCTCAAGAATGGCCCTGAAGTCCTGCAGGAATTGTGCCGCAATCACACCATCGATAATCCGGTGATCGGACGAGAGGGTCACCTTCATCGTCTTCCCGGCGACGACATTTCCATTCTTCACCACCGGCTTTTCGAGAATCGAACCAACAGCCAGAATTGCGCCTTCCGGGGGATTGATGATCGCGACGAAGTCCTCGACGTCGAACATCCCCAAATTGCTGATCGTAAACGTTGCTCCCTGGTATTCCTCCGGCTTCAGCTTTCGATTGCGGGCCCGTTCGGCGAGATCGCGAAGCTCGGCGTTGATCTGTGCAATGCCTTTGTGCTCACAGTTGCGCAAGACAGGGGTCACCAGTCCCGATTCAAGGGCGACAGCCACACCGATATGAGTGTAGCCATACTGCATCATGATTTCCCCCTGATAGCTCGCGTTCACCTGAGGATTCTTCATGAGGGCCGAAGAAGCCGCCTTGATAATAATGTCGGTGAAACTAATCTTTGCGTCGCTCACGCTGTTGAGCTGGTCACGAAACGCGATCGCGTGTTTCATGTCGATCTCGACCGTGACGTAGAAATGCGGAGCCGTGGCCTTGCTCTGGGCCATCCGTTGCGCGATGGTCTTTCGAATAGGGGAGAGCTCGATACGAGCGGAGACGCCGGAAGGGATCGCTGGTGTCGGTGAAGCCGATGGCTTCGCGGCGGCGGAGACTGATTCCAGATCACGTTTCACAACTCGCCCCTGTGGTCCTGATCCGGCGACCAGGCGCAAATCGATTTGTCTCTCCTCAGCGATGCGACGAGCAAGGGGAGAAGCCTTCAGACGACCATCGGTTGCCAGAGCCGAGGGTGCCGGGACAGCCGGTGCAGATTGCGATGGAGAAGAAACGGTGGAGACCTCTGTTTGCGTCGCTGCCTTCACTCCCGCGGATGGAGCTGACGGTTGGAGCAAACCGGAGATATCCTCGTCGGCATCCGCGATGATCGCTATCGCTTCTCCGATTGGTGCTTTTGATCCGACGGGGACGAATATCTTGCGCACCACTCCCGTGTCGTACGCCTCAAGTTCCATATCGGCTTTGTCGGATTCGATTTCGACAAGAATCTCCCCCTGCTTGACCGCATCTCCTTCTTTCCTCAGCCACTTGAGGATGACTCCTTCGGTCATTGTGTCGCTCAGCTTGGGCATCAGGACTTTCGTAGCCATTCGGGGTCTCTATTTTCCGTTCTGATACATAACGTTCTTCACTGCCTTGACAACTTTCTCGACGCTTGGAAGAGATGCGACTTCGAGATTGTGCGCGTAGGGGAGCGGGACATCTTCCTGTGTCACTCGCTCAATCGGTGCATCGAGATAGTCGAACGCACGTTGCATGACTTCATGGGAAATCTGGGCGCCGACGCCCGCGAAGGGCCATCCTTCTTCAACGACGACGAGCCGATTCGTCTTCTTCACAGAATTCACAATCAGATCCCAATCCATCGGTCTGATCGTGCGGGGATCGATGAGCTCCGCGCTGATTCCCATCCCGGCAAGTTCCTCAACTGCCTTTCCGGCGACGCGAGTGAGCATCTTGGACCATGCAACGATTGTGACATCGGTTCCTTCGCGTTTAATTTCTCCGACGCCGATCGGAATGGTGTACTCGCCTTCAGGAATCTCCCCCTTGTCTCCGTACATCATCTCGCTCTCAATAAAGATAACCGGATTCTCATCGCGGATCGCGGACTTCAGGAGCCCCTTTCCGTCCTTCGGATTCGAGGGCATGACGACTTTGAGTCCCGGAATATGGGCATAGAGCGATTCGAGGGACTGCGAGTGTGTAGCCGCGAGCATGTGCGCCGCGCCGCCGGGACCGCGAATGACCATCGGGACATAGTAATGTCCCCCAGACATCGAATACATCTTTGCCGCGTGGTTGACGATCTGATCGTAGGCCACGAGCGAAAAATTGAATGTCATCACTTCGATGATGGGACGAAGGCCGACCATCGCGGCGCCGATTCCGATTCCGACAAATCCTTCTTCCGCGATGGGCGTATCGACAATGCGTCGATCGCCGTATTTCTGGAGGAGCCCCTGACTTACCTTGTACGCACCCTGGTAGTACGCAACTTCTTCACCCATTAGGAAGACGCGCTCATCGCGCGCCATTTCCTCATCCATCGCTTGATTCAGTGCTTCTCGAAAACTTACTGTCGGCATCCCCTACTCTCCGGTCGATTCTCGATATACGTCTGTGTAGAGTTCTTCGAGCGGAGGTTCGGGACTCTGCTCTGCAAATGTGACGGATTCTTCAACGATCTTCTTGATTCGCTTCTCTGCATCCTTGAAATAGGACGCATCGGCGAGGCCTTCGGTACGCAGGATATCGGCAAAGAGTTCAATCGGGTCAAGCTTCTTCTGCGACTCCACCTCGTCCTTTGTCCGATAGTGGCCGTGAATAGGATCGGACATGGAATGGCCGCGGTAACGGAAGGTGCGCATCTCAAGGAGTGTCGGCTCATGCGTCCTTTTGGCGTGATCGACCGCCTCTTTGGTTGCCTTGTACACAGCCAGCACGTCGTGTCCGTCTATGACTGCGTCACGCATGTTGTAGCTTACCGCACGCTTGTGTAGATCGGTGACGGCTGACGAACGCTCGACGGAAGTCCCCATCCCGTATCGATTGTTTTCGATGATGAAGATAACCGGTAGCTTCCAAAGTGATGCCATGTTCATCGATTCGTGAAACGATCCGATGTTGGTTGCGCCGTCCCCCATGTAGCACAGGATAACCTTTTGCTCGTTCCGGTACTTGATGGCGAACGCCACACCGGCTGCGATCGGGAGATGGCCGCCGACGATCGCATGTCCACCGAGGAAGTTCTTCCGGTGATCAAACAGGTGCATCGAACCCCCTTTTCCCTTCGTCGTCCCGGTGGACTTCCCGAGCATCTCGGCCATGATCGCATTCGGATCGATTCCTTTGGAGATTGCGTGTCCATGATCGCGATAGGCGGTAATGACGTAGTCGTTCTCCGTTATCGCTCCAATAGAACCTGTGGAAACGGCCTCCTGCCCGTTGTAGAGGTGACAGAACCCCCCGATCTTGCCCATGCCGTAGAGTTGCGCGCACTTTTCCTCAAATCGACGGATGAGCAGCATCTCATCGTACCACTTGAGAAGCGTCTTTTTCGGGAGACCCATCGTGCGGGAACTGGTGTTCTTCTGCTCGACCTCGGTTGTGCTCGTGCTCATCTACGTCTTCTGTCCTTCATGCGGTCTGAAAAAATCAGCTTAATATACAAATAACTCCTGAGAAGCAAAAATGAGAATTGCTGCCGGAAACTGTCGCTCAGATGAACATCGGAAAAGTACGTTATCGTTCCACACGTTGGTGTTGCAAGAGAGGACGGAAAGGAACAATCTCCAGCAGACTCAGGAGGATCAACGTTCCATGGTCTGTTTCGACGGGAAGGCCGTGTCATCGATGCTGATGAGCGTCGAGAGGTTGGATCAACGAAAGGAAGACATCTTGCCGCATGCCGGAAGGGGTAGTTGTATCTTGCAAGGTGGGGGAGCGACAGGCATCCTTTATCTCTTTGGAGTAACGACACTACCGGAAGAGTTTTTTCTCGAAAACGCTAAGCGCCCACAAGTTATCTGCAAGTGAAAATAATCAGGCGGGATAGAGTCACGTGCCCATTACAAGAAAAGACCCAACCCCCTCGATGGGGGATTGGGTCTGCTCTGGGAGGGCCGACCCCGCTCAAAAAGCGAGCGGGACACAGCCGCATCGTCAATGGCAAAAGCAAAAATGCCCCTCGCGGGCATTTTTGCTTTTGCGGGGCCGACGGGACTTCCCGATCCTACGGATCGGGACGACCTCCTGCGTGACAGGCAGGCGTTCTAACCAAACTAAGGAACATTCGAAAGGTATAACTTTTCTTAATCACTCGCCAGATGGCGTTCCAAGCACATACTACGCCGGCTCGGGGTCAAATCTAACTGTGTGGATCCCGAAAAGTCTAATCCCGAAATCGGAGGGTGCTTTTTCGATCCACTCGCCATGATGTTGATTGCGATAGCGCCTCGCTGGACGTGACTGTTTTTATCTTTGCACGTCAATTTGCCTCCTCGATCCCGAGATCATATCGCTTCTGAGGTAGTTGTGCGATCGGGAAGACACCATCTTCAACCCCGCAGATTGTCACAACATTGGTGGGACCGATGTCATTCTCAGACAGTCGTCAAAACATCCGAAGAAAGTTCATGAACCCAGGAATTGAAATTGGTCGCCAATGTTGCTATTTTTGCGATACTCTGAGCCAACCATCGCGAGTTCCAATATGCATGTCGTAAAGTTCCCGCTGCTTCTCACCATCAGGAATGCCAATTGCATCATCGAAAGGTGCCAAGCCGCAATTTTCTCCCCTGATCAGGAGATACTGTTTGACTTGTCCAATTGCGCCTTCAGCGATCCATTCGCTATCACTTTCATTGTTGGAGCCGCCAAAGCGTGTATCGCGCGCGGACATGTTGTTAGCTACCGTCCTGCACTCAACAAGAAACTCAATGAATATCTGACAAGCATTGGATTCTACGAATGGGGGAAAGGGCGAGATGGAGCCATGAAATATGCCCATCACCAAGCGGAACTACGGCATTTCAACGGATTGGATCCAACATACACAAGCACGATCATCAACGTTCTTCAGAGTGTTTTGACTATGTCCCAGGGGGTGAAGGATTCCCTGCACCTGAGTATCAACGAGCTGATGACGAATACCTTTGACCATAGTGAAACACTGGAAGGATGTTTTGTTTGCGCTCAATCCTACACCGAACGAGGCAACGTAAACATCTGTATTACAGATTTTGGGCGTGGTATCCTCAGGGCTCTGTCCTCTGTTCCCACCTATGCTCATCTTACAAATTCAATTGATGCAATTAAGCTTGCCATTGAAGAGGGCGTTTCGAGTCGCGTTGGGAAACTCGCTGGTCTTGGATTAACCCATATCCATAGATTCTTGAAGGTCAACGAGGGCGAAATCCATATCATGTCTGGAGATGGATGGGTCCACTGGAACTACAAGAATGGCAATGGTGTCGCCATTTGGCAGAAGAAGCTCCGGATTGCTTTTGAAGGCACAATTGTCAATATTATTGCGAGGGCCGACGGAGAGGGGCTATATATCCTCGAATCAGAGATGCGAGACGAGCCAATATTCTGAGTATGGAATACATGATCAACATAATTGAAACGTGTGGCAAAAACATCGTCACTCGAGACGACGGGAAAGTAGTTCACGACCTGATCATTGACCAGTGGAACAAAGTTGACACCATAAGGATCGACTTCGGAAATGTGTTGGTCGCCTCGGTATCCTTTTTTGATGAGATTTTCGGTCAATTGGCGTTAGAGTACTCCAGGGGTGAATTGACCAAGAAGATCGATGTCGACAATATTCAGGAATTCGATCGCGCTCTCCTTAATGATATTATCCGATCCCGACTACGTCAAAGAGAGTACAAGACAGAAACGCCACATTAGTGTTCACCTTCGACATGCCTCGCCTCCTTTCTCCAGGGATCTGCCCACGCCCACCCGCCTCGAAGAGACGTTGAACAATCACCTTTCGTTGCAGAGTTTTTCAACGGATCCAAGCAACTCAGCACCACCTAAGTGCGCGTAGATTTCTGTAACTCGTGGCGAGGAATGGCCCAGGAGTTTCTGTACATGATACAAAGAAACACCCTCCTTAACCAACAAACTGGCAAACGTATGTCGGAGTGAGTGAAAATGAAGTCTGCTATCCAAACCACACGCCCTCACCGTTCTTTTGAATCTTGCTCTCAAGAGGTTCCCGTTAAGTAATCCCCCTCGTTCACCCGAAAAAAGCCTTCCTTGTCTGCCCTTCATTTGCCCCAGAAGAATTCTTGCGGTCGTGTTCATAGGCAAGACCCGTTTCTTTCCGGCTTTAGTTTGGTGATTTTTACGGCTCCTGACGAGGATGGTGCCTCGAGCGAAGTCAATATCTTCCCAGGTTAGGTTGATGAGTTCACCTCTCCTAAGTCCGGTCATAACGGTCAGAAGTATGATATCGTGAAGCGGTGTCCCGCTCGTGTAGTCGAGAAGCCTTTGAAGTTCCTCCTTCGAGAGATACGGCCTGGTCTTCTCCGTGATTCTGATCGTTTTCACACCGTTCATTGGACTCCTTGGGAGGAGATCCCAAATAACAAGGCGATTGAAGAACGCCTTGTGTCCCCGAAGTTCATGGTTCACAGTACTTGGAGAAACAGTCCGAATTCGGCTGGACTTGTATAACTCAATATCGCGTATGGTGATCTCGTTGATACGTGGGTTTCCAATGAACTTGTTGAACTGGGAAGAAATATTTCGATATACGTTAACGGTGGTCGGTGAGAAGTTGGTGCTTACGTAGTCCAGATACTGGTTCTCCGCCTCTTGTAGACATAGTGCCTGTTGCTCTACCTCCGCGGGATTTCGCTCAAGGAACACCTGGTAGGTTTGCCTTCGGTTCTTCGTGCGGAGTGATCGCCAGATTCGCTTGCCCTTGTCCGTGGAAACGACGTAGTAGATCCCGTTTTTGTGACGTATGAGGCTCGGCATAACTCCTCCAAAAAGTGGCAGATGAGTGATGCTGAGAGCTCTAAGGCTGGAAAGTGTCAGAAGACGTGAAAGGTGCTTGAAGGGCGCTGTGCGGAAAACAAATCAGAAATGAAGAAGAAACCGTGGAGAAATACTCGTGACAGGCAGGCGTTCTAGCCAAACTGAACTACGACCCCGATTGTCCTGCAAAGAACCAAATTGATCCCGCCGCTTTCTGGCGGGACAGGCGAGACACAGCCGCATCGTCAATGGCAAAAGCAAAAATGCCCGCGAGGGGCATTTTTGCTTTTGCGGGGCCGACGGGACTTCCCGATCCTACGGATCGGGACGACCTCCTGCGCCCAGAATGAGCCGCTGGATATAGACACGGCTCTTCATTTGTTTGATCTGTCGTTCACGTTTCATCGCTTCAGTTTTCGTCTGACACTCTTGGATATGGACGACCTTCCACGGGCGCATCGCTTTCGTTGAGCGTGTCCAGCCAAGATTGTGTTGCTCCAAACGAGCGGAAACGTTTTCCGTTGAACCTACATAATACGTTCCATCAGCCTCACTTTGGATGATGTAAACCCAGTGTGCCACAACAAAAAAAAGGCTTCCTGTGAAAGAAGTTCTTTCTGCGAGGGCCGACCCCGCTCAAAAAGCGAGCGGGACACAGCCGCATCATCAATGGCAAAAGCAAAAATGCCCGCGAGGGGCATTTTTGCTTTTGCGGGGCCGACGGGACTCGAACCCGCGACCTCCTGCGTGACAGGCAGGCGTTCTAACCAAACTGAACTACGACCCCTTGCAACCAAACAGACCAAATATAACGAACGGTTGCTGAATCTCCAAGAAAAAAAGCCATCCAATCTGTGCAGGACGCTCCTCGCAAGTGCCCTGCGCCCCTCAGTGTCCTCTGCGGTTCGTCTTTGTGGGGATTCTGCGTAAGCGCAAATCTAGTTTCTTCTCTCCAACACGATCTTGAAGGTTAGTACTTCGTTCCCCCGCTTCACGACGATGTCAACTTCGTCTCCGATGTTGTACTCGCCCAGCGCAAACGTGTAATCGTACAGGTTCTTGATGTCCACTTTCCCAAACTTGATGATGACGTCGCCCCCCTGAAGTCCGGCTTTTGCAGCGGGACTTCCCTCGCGCACACCGGAAATCTTCATCCCTTCCGACTGCTCGCCGAAATCCGGAATCGTGCCGGTGTACGCCCGTACACCGCGTCCACCACCGGCGGGGCGCGGAGCCTCAACCTGCACGTAGGAGGGTTTTGCGGATTGCTGATTCAAATCTGCAGCAATCGCTCCGACATATCGCAGCACCTGCGCCAGCCCGTCGTAGTTGATCAACGGCTCGTCGTCCGAAGGTCGATGGTAGTCACCGTGCAAATCAGTGAAGAAATGGAAGACAGGGATGTTCTTGCCGTAGAACGACGCATGATCGCTGGGACCAAACCCGTCGGGATTGAGCTTGAGGACGAACGCCGAATCGCTGTTGTGCGAGTTCACAAGATCTTTGAAGCCGGGAGAAGTTCCGATCCCATACACGATGAGTTTCCGCTCGCTCATTCTGCCGATCATATCCATGTTGATCATGACGGCGACTTTCGAGAGATCGATGGTGGGATTCTTAACGAAATTCGCTGAGCCGAGCAGGCCGAGTTCCTCGCCGGCAAACGCCATGAACATCATGCTTCGCTTAAGCTCACCTCGCTTTGCACTGAAATGCTGCGCCAGCTCGAGCATCCCCACAGTCCCCGATCCGTTATCATCCGCGCCGTTGTGAACGGCAATCGTGTCCGGCTTCAGTGAACCCGATCCTTCGCCCCCCATCCCGAGGTGGTCATAGTGGGCACCGACGACCACGATCTCATCCTTCAGCGCGGGATCGGATCCCTCCAAATAACCGATGACATTCTTCGTTTTCATCCGCACTTCGTGCACTTCCAGCGCGACATCGAGTGTGACATTTGAAAGGTTGAATGATTTCGGTTTCTTCACCGTGTTGATCTCTTCCTGCAGCTGTTTGACGGTAGTTCCGCTCGATTGGAGGAGCTTGTCCAACGATGCGCGCGTCATCGAGACTGCCAGAATTCCGGCATTGCCGATCGTGTTGTCGTAACTGAGGCGCAGGAGTTCATCCTTGTCTGAATCGGCCGGTCCTGTGACAACGATGATCAGCTTCGCTCCAAGCTCTCGCGCTTTCGTGGCTTTGTATCGATACGCGGCGA
The DNA here is from genome assembly GCA_016873805.1 of Ignavibacteria bacterium. Classification (GTDB taxonomy): domain Bacteria; phylum Bacteroidota; class Ignavibacteria; order UBA10030; family UBA10030; genus VGVZ01. The sequence goes on along the minus strand of VGVZ01000014.1, from coordinate 64,184 downwards.
ACTGGTTGAATTCGGAATGCTGATTGTCTCCCTCCGGATGGTACCGCAAGAAAATCACCGCCTTCTCCTTCACATCGATACCGGCGTAGTCGTCGTACTGTTTTTCGGTCGCCGTGATGCCGTACCCGGCAAAGATCACTCCTCCCTTGAACGATCCGGTGGAGGAGAAACCGAGCGGCCGAAAATCGGCGCCGAGTGTGAAGGCATGTTTCTCTTTTCCCGCTCCTGCGGCGAATACATTCTTCTTCCCGAGTTCGACGCCCGACACAAACTCGAATTCCTGGAAATAGCTTCCCTTATCGCCTGCAGGTTTCAATCCGTACGCCTTGAACTCCTTTCCGATGTACTCAGCAGCAAGATCCGCGCCTTTGGACCCTGCGCGCCGACCTTCGAGTTCATCGGATGCCAGATACCGAAGGTGGTGACGAAGCTCGTCGATCGTGATGTCCGGAGTCCGAACAGGTTGGGAGAGTGCAACGGATGAAACGATCAGAAGGGCAGCAATACGGAGACTCATCAAATGCTTCATGAAATCATCCTTTCGGCAGAGGGTTCCTAATCCACCCAATCAGCGATAAACACGTTATACTCATAACTCCCTTTCGCATTACGATCAGAGACGAACACAAGTTTCTTTCCATCCTTCGAGAACATCGGGAATGAATTGAAATCTCCCGTCCTCGTTATTCGTTTCAGGTTTGAGCCGTCGACGTTCATAATGAAGAGATCGAACTGCCGACCCCCCCGTTCGACATTTGATCCGAAAATGATCCGTTTGTTATCGGGGTGGAAGAAGGGAGCAAAATTTGCTGCTCCGTTGGAGGTGATCTGCTTCTTGTTCTTCCCATCGGGATCGATCACGAAGATTTCCATCTGACTCGGTTTTACCATCTGGTTGCCGAGGAGTTCTTTATACTCTTGAACTTCTTTGGGATCGGTCGGATGATGAGCACGATAAACGATCTTCTTTCCATCCCAGGAAAAGAAGGCCCCGCCGTCGTATCCGATATCGCTCGTGATCCGCTTCACGTTCGAGCCGTCGATGTTCATGGTGAATAGGTCGAGATCGCCATCGCGTGTCGACGTGAAGACGATTTTGTCCCCTTTGGGAGAGATCGTCGCTTCGGCGTCGTATCCCGGTGAAGCAAAGAGCGGTTTTGGATCAGTTCCGTCAGCGTTGGCCACGATGAGATCGTACGAAGAAAAAACTCCCCAGACGTACCCTTTGGATCGGTCCGTGGGCGGCGGACACGTAACGCCGTGAAGATGGGTTGAAGCGTACAAGATCTTTTTGTCATCCGGGAAAAAGTATCCGCAGGTCGTTCTTCCTTTGCCGGTGGAAATCAACACCTGGTTTGATCCGTCGAGATTCATTCTCATAATCTGGTCGCATTCATAGGGATCGCGCGTCGATTGGAAGATCAGCGACTTGCCGTCATAGGAGAAATAGGCTTCGGCGTTTCTTCCTCCAAACGTCAATTGCCTGACGTTCTTGAAGTGCGCCTCGTCAGGATGATGGATCGGATCGTCTCTGAGGGCTCCCGTGTCGGTTATTCCCCAGGAGAGTAGCAACATCATAATCGTATGAACCATAGTTTAAGAAGTCTTGTCTGTGGTAAATGAGGTGATGATAGAAAAATCACCGCCCAAGCTACGGTATTTTTTTCAGACATTCCAATCTGGGACGCCAGAGCAGGCGCGATTACCGGATTTTCGCGAGCTCCTCCTTCAATCGCTCGAAGTCCTTGGAATCGGCGACCGAGTACTGAAGATTGCGATATCGGATGATCCCGCTTCGGTCGATGACGAAGATCGTCCGCCGATTGTAGCCCGACCGTTCATTGTAGCTGTCATATGTCTTCGCCACGGCGTGGTCGTGATCGCTCAACAGACGGAAGGGAAGATCGTGATGCTTGGCCCAGGCATGATGAGACCAGACATAGTCGCCGCTGATCCCCAGGATTTGTACGTCGAGCGATTGGAGATCCGCGAAGTTGTCCCGAAACGAGCACACCTCTCTCGTGCACCCTCCACTCCAGTCGGCGGGATAGAAGGCCAGCACGACGCTTCCCTTCGAAGTGAGCTCCGTCAGGCTGAGCGGAACGCGTGAGACGGAATCCCGTGTCGCGTAGGAAAGAGTGAATTCGGGCGCCCGTTGGCCCACATCGATGCCGCTCGGCTGGGCCACGGTGAACGCGCTCGGGAGAAAACAGAGAGCAACGAGGATGAAGAACCTCATGGAACCTCCTGAAGGAATAATAAGTTGAAATGTTTCGGCACGGCTAACGGTCAAACAAACGCGATTGTGACTATCGTTCCAATTCCATATTTTTAGGCATGCGTTTCTCACGACTGACACACCTTTATCTTATCCTTTTTTTTGCGATAGTCCAATCGGCACAGCCCGATTTCACGCTTGACCATGCGATTCTCCACAGTGCGTGGTCCAGCGCCGATGCCCTTCATAGCCACGATTGCGGCAACGTGGAATTCCACCGTCCGCTCATGGGGAGCGGTCACTGTCTGGCGTGCTCACGGCTTGCAGGCACCGGGGAGGCCGTCGTCCTTCTTGAACCGCAGCGGCCCAGTGAACTTGTATCAATTGTCCGGCATCCCTCCGTCGGGAAACCACGTGTCACCGACACTAATCTCATCTATCCCCGCGGTCCCCCCGTTCTTTCGTCCTGATCCTGCATCACGAGTTCTTGCGCGACCGCTTCGCATCGCGCCCATGATCAGTAAACCGAAGGAATCGGCATGCAAAAAATCTCACTCCTTGTTCTGCTTGTAGTCCTGGCCTGGTACGCGCGGGCTGAGGGGCCTCCGTTCTTCATCGGTAGGATCACCGGCACGGTGACCGATGGTTCGACGGGAGAGCCGCTCCCGGGAGTCAATATTCTGATCCCATCGCTGAAACGCGGAACCTCCACCGATATCGATGGGAAGTTCATCATTGATCGGCTGCATGAGGGAGCGTACACCATCACATTCAGTTTTCTTGGATACGCGCCGGAAAGCCGGACGGTCATTCTCGACGATCGGGACGTCGACATCTCTGTCCGGCTCTATTCCAGCGTTCTGTCGTTTCCAACCGTCACGGTCACATCCAGACCTCAGGCACGGGAGCTGCTCCTTTCGACCCAATCGACCTCGGTTCTCGACGAGACAGAATTGCTGAAGAAACGATCGCAGACTCTTACTGAATCGATCTCCCATCTTCCGGGAGTTCACGGACTGAGCACGGGCGTCTCGATCGCCAAGCCGGTCATCAGGGGACTTGCCGGTCCGCGCGTCCTCGTGATGAAGGATGGTATCCGACAAGAAGGCCAGCAATGGGGGGATGAACATGCTCCCGAAATCGACATCTTCCACGTTGAACGCGTGGAAGTTGTGCGGGGACCCGGCAGCCTCTTGTATGGTTCGGATGCGCTGGGGGGCGTGGTCAATGTGATATCGCCGCACGTCCCTGCGAGTCCCGAGGGCTCCCGCTCGCTCCAGGCGAGTCTTGCTATGAACTACTTTTCGAACAATCGACAGGGGAGCGGAAGTGCAGGATTGAAGGGATCAGAAGGGAAGCTTGGATATCAAGCGAATCTCTCACTGCGAGATGCGGGAAATTATCGATCCGCTGACGGTCTTGTAGAGGGAACATCTTTCCACGAACTCAACGGAGCGATAGCGCTTGGGTATCATGCGGACAATTGGTATGTCGAAGGGGCACTGGACCGATTCGCGTCCGAGTTGGACATCTACCAACCCGACGCGCCCGACGCGAATGATGAGCATGGTGGGGGGAATCAGGCGATCGAGCATTTGCGGTGGAACATCCAGTCCAGCGTCATCCTCGAAGGAGTGCGGCTTGTGGGACACGTTGCCGCCCAGACAAATATTCGGGAGGAATTTGAAAAAGAAGAAGAGTCCGGACATGCGCATGGTGGCGAACCGGCGATTCAGCTCCGGACGAATACCTATGAGTTTGATCTCAAAGGACACCACCGCCCGTTCTGGAAATTCACCGGGACACTGGGATTCTCCTATCTCCATCAGGACGTGGTATCGAAGGGGGAGGACAAGCTCGTCCCGAATTCAGAGATGAACGATCTTGCCCTCTTCGTCTTCGAGGAATTGCTGCTTGACAACTTCACGCTTTCGGGTGGATTGCGATACGATTTTCGGAGGTTGATGGCGCGGGACAACGGGTCCTTTCCCGGAGTCGACGGCAGACATAAGTTTCGCGCGCTCTCAGTCTCCGTCGGATTCTCCTGGCTTGTCCAGCCAAATTTTTCCGCGGTGTTCGGTGTCGCACGCGGCTGGCGAGCTCCCATCCCATTCGAACTCTATGCCGATGGGGTGCATCACGGAACATCGACGTACTATGTCGGCAAGGAGGATCTCCAGCCGGAACTTTCGACGAGTCATGATATCTCCCTCCGCTATTCGTCCGCCAAAACCAAAGCTGAGATCACCGGATACGTAAACCTGATTTTCGACTACATGTATCCGTCGCCCACCGGCGTGCTCGATGCCGAAACGGGGTATCCGATCAAGGAGTACCGATCGGCGCAACGGGCTCAGATTCACGGCCTCGAGGTCTCATTGGAATCGGAAATCCTGCCGTGGCTACGAGGCGACCTCACAGGTGATATCACGATCGGAAAGAATCTCGATCGTTCACATTCTCTCCCGTTCATTCCCCCGGCCTCGATCAGACTTGGCCTCACAGGATTGGGGGACTCGATGGGGGTGTTCGGTCGCCCCTATGTGGGATTCCAGCTGACCAGGGCGTTTCCCCAGAGCAGGGTCGCCGAAGGAGAAAGCCCAAGCGAGGGATATTTCCTTCTCGGGGTGCACGCGGGGGCCCAGTTCACGCTGGGTTCTTCGGTCCTTGCGGTATCTCTTGCGGTCGAGAACGCCTTGGATGTACGGTACACCGATCATCTGAGCCGCTTGAAGCCGTTTGGTGTCTCAAATCCCGGTCGGAACATTATCGTTCGCACCCATCTGCCGATCGCAGTCTTTAACTAGCGGAAGTGCGCCTGAAGGACCGCGAGATAGACGGCAGCGAGACCGGTGGGGTGCGGTGTGCGGGGAGGGGGGATGGGCCAAAGCTCGAAAATTGGATTGACTTTAAGGCCTTCTTTTGATATACTAGTTCGCCTTATTCAGGACGGCGTCCGAATTCATTACATCTTTGTCAGGAGGAAATCTTAATGGACTTGGCAGGTTTCATCACCTTCTTTCAACAAGCCGTGGCAGGGAACGAAGGGATTCTCAACTGGCTTCAGGAAAAGTATGTCGATGGCGGCGCGTTCATGCACCCCATTCTTGCGACGTTGATTTTTGGTCTTGCGTTCTCCATCGAGCGATTGTGGACGCTTAATCGGGCGTCCGTCAACACACGAAAGTTTTTGGTATCGGTCAAGAAGGCGTTGGATGAAGGTGGGGTTCCTGCCGCGCTTGATGTCTGTGCGAACAGCCGCGGATCGATTGCGAGCGTGTTCCAGGCGGGGCTGATGCGCGCGGATGAAGGTATCGATGCAGCCGAGAAGGCGATTATCAGTTTCGGCGCAATCGAAATGGCTTTCTTGGAGCGAGGACTCGTCTGGATTTCGCTGGCGATTTCTATCGCGCCGTTGCTCGGGTTTACGGGAACCGTGCAGGGAATGATCGAGGCCTTCGACGCAATCAAAGAGGCGAAGAACATCTCTCCGGAAATCGTTGCCGGTGGAATTTCGATCGCTCTGTTGACAACGCTCTTTGGTCTCGTGTGCGCAATTCTTCTTCAGGTGCTCTACAACTACTTCGTTTCGCGCATCGACCGGCTCGTGATTGACATGGAAGAAAGTTCGATCGAATTGATCGACGCCCTCGTTCTTATTAAGGCCGGCAAGAAAACCACCAAGCCAACGGACAAGAAGTAACGCGGCGCACGCCGAGAGAAAGGTGTCAAACGTATGATTCGCAAGCGAGCCAGCAGGGATGTTGAGATCCCAACGAGTTCGATGGCCGATATCTCATTTCTTCTGCTCCTTTTCTTCCTGGTGACGACCACCATCGATGTCGATACCGGTATCGGCCTTGTGCTTCCGCCGCCGGTTGAAGACACGGAAATTGTGAAGGTCAAGACCCAGAGCCTTATCCGCGTTCTCGTGAACGCCGCCGGTGACGTCCTTCTCGATGACGAGGTGACATCGGTCCAACAGATCCATGAGATCGTGGCGAACAAGCTCCGCCTGAACAAGAAGCTGATCGTCTCGATCAAGGTGGACCGTGAGACACCATATCGTGTATACATTGCCGCGCTCGATGAAATCAAACAGGCGTACAATATCCTTCGGGAAGAATATGCGATGGAGACGTTCAACCTGCCTTTGAGGAACCTGACCAAGGCGCAAATGGATGAGGTTCGAGAGGCTGTGAAGCAAAGTATCTCGATCGCTGAACCTGAACGAACTCGTTAGGACAGTGACATGAAATTCAAGAAAAAACAAGCTTCAACGAAGCAGTCGGTCCCAACCGCGTCGCTTCCGGACATCATCTTCATGCTGTTGATCTTCTTCATGGTCTCGACGGTACTGCGGGAATTTGACGTCAAGGTTCAATTTACGCTCCCGGCAGCCAAACAGATCGAAAAGATCGACAACAAACGGATCGTGAGCTACATCTGGGTCGGACGCGACGGTCGGGTGCAGGTTGATGACAATCTCGTGCTTATCCCGGAGATTCAAAACTTGGCGGCTCGGAAGCGGCAGGTGATTCCCAACGTAATCATGTCCCTCAGAATCGACGAGGGTTCGAAGATGGGAATCGTGACCGACATCCAGCAGCAGCTCCGAAAAGGTGATGCGTTGCGGATCAACTATTCCACGCTGATGAAGTTGTAGTTGTCTGTTCGGCATCAATGAATTCGGATTGACGCACGACGAGGCAAGCACACTCCTGCTTGCCTCGTTCCGTTTTGAAAGACAGAACGCGATGAGCATTCAGACCAGCATTCAAGAAGATCTCAAGGCGGCGATGAAGGGGAGACAAACCCTTCGACTGGAGACTTTACGGACCTTGAGAGCCCAGTTCCTTGAACTCGCGAAACGGGGGTCCGACAAGGGAATAACGCCTGACGAGGAAATCGCCGTCCTTATGACCGCGATCAAGAAGCGAAAAGAGGCGATCGAGATGTTTGAAAAGGGGGGACGCGCCGATCTTGCCGCCAAAGAGAAACAGGAAATCGAAATCATTTCTGCGTATCTTCCCCCACAGCTCAATGCGGAAGAAGCAGAAGCCGTCATCAGAACCGTCATTACGCAGACCGGAGCTTCATCGTCAATGGATTTTGGCAAAGTGATGAGCGCCGCCATGAAAGAACTGAAGGGAAAGATCGACGGCAAAGTTGTTCAAGATCTGGTTCGAAAACACCTCGGTGGATAGCAATGGGACTTGACCTTGTTCTCGTCGCTCCTCTCATTCTCCTGGCGTTGCTTGGGTTTCGCGATGGGATGGTGCGAAAGATTGTCGGTATTGTCACGGCTGTCGTCGCCATGTACGTCGCCCAAGAATTTCGCAGCGACGTGGGAAACTTCCTGGCAGGACTTCTGAGCATGGAGCTCAGTGTGATTCCCAGCATCGGCTTTCTGGCCGTCTTCTTCGGAATCATCTTCATCCAGTCTCTCCTGTACCGCCTCCTGACGCGCAACTTCAAAATCGGTGGGATCGCGGATCGTATTCTCGGAAGCGTGCTGGGTCTCTTCCAGGGGATGCTCATCGTGAGCGTTCTGCTGATGGTCTTCACCACGGCCGAATTTCCGTCACGCCAGACGAAAACGGATTCGCGACTCTACAAACCGATTGTGAACATCGCCCCACAAATCATGGACTTTCTCTCCACGATGGGTCCCGAGGCGCGTGAACGCATCGATGAAATGACGAAACCTCAGGCACCGAAACCGTAGCGCTGACGTTCTTGTTGCCCGTCATGCCCGTGTGTGTGAATCGCGATCAGGAATCCCGCCGGTGCCGGTGAAGAGACGATAATGCCTCCGTTTCAATCCGCAATAAAGAAACTCGAATTCGACCGCATTCTTCACCGGATTTCGCAGCTCGCCAGTTCGGATCCGGGACGTGAACGCGCCCACCAACTCTTCCCCAAGGGATCACCCGACGACGTCGTCGCAGAACTTCAAAAAGTCACCGACGCGAAGGAACTCTTGATCCAGGAGGGGGGCGTCCCGCTCGATGGGGTGAAGAATATCACTCCTCAGTTGAAGAAAACCTCTATCGCCAACGCCGTGCTTTCCGCAGAGGAGCTTCTCAATATCTGCTCGACGTTACAGGCGAGCCGGCTGATGAAGACGTACCTGGGAAAGAAACGGCCGGAGCGCACGTCTCTCCAGGATCTTCAGAATAGCCTCCTCGTGGACAAGGTGATCGAGTACAATATCAGTCAGGCCATCGACGAGCACGCGCGGGTCCGGGACTCCGCGAGCAAGCAGCTGAGAACGATCCGCAGAGAAATCGTCGACGTCAGCTCTCAACTGAGAGATCGTCTTGCCGCCATACTGAAACGTGTTTCGGAGATGGAGTTTTTGCAGGAGGAGATCGTTACGACGCGAGACGGCAGAATGGTCATCCCGGTGAAAACCGAATTCAAGAGGAATGTTCCGGGATTCATTCACTCGACGTCAGCAAGCGGAGCGACGACGTTTATTGAACCTGCGGAAACGCTCGAGCTCAACAATCGCCTCCGGGAACTCCACATCGAGGAACAGCGGGAAATCGATCGCATCTTGCGTGAGCTCACCGAGCAGGTGAGGGAAATCGGACCTCCCCTCCAGGTGGCGCTTGGCGCTCTCTCGGACCTCGACGTGATCTTTGCGAGGGCGAAGTATTCAGTCGAGTTGATCGGCTGTGCACCGGTGGTTGTCAACGATGTGCGTCTTCAACTCGTCGATGCGCGTCACCCCGGTCTTCTCATGCGTCACCGGCGTGATGAGGTCGTTCCGCTCAACGTTTCGCTCGGAGGCAATGTCCGATCGCTGGTTATCACCGGGCCGAACGCCGGCGGGAAAAGTGTCGCCCTCAAGACCATCGGACTCCTCGCACTCTGTGTCCAGGCCGGCATCCATATTTCCGCGAGCGACGCAAGCGAATTCTGCATCTTCGACGACATCTTCGTCGATATCGGAGACGATCAGTCTATTGAACACGATCTCAGCACGTATAGCTCTCACCTGGTCAACCTTCGCGATATCGTCCAAAACGCCTCAGGAAAATCCCTTGTGCTTATGGATGAGATCGGAGCGGGGACGGATCCTGAGGAGGGGGGAGCGCTGGCGATCTCCATCCTCACAGAACTCGGACAGCGGGGTTCCATCACAGTCTCGACAACGCATCTCGGCATGCTCAAAGCGTTTGTCCACCAGGCAGAGGGGATGATGAACGGCTCGATGGAATTCGATCAGCAGCATTTGCGGCCGACGTATCGATTTGTCGCGGGAATACCCGGAAGCAGTTATGCCATCGAACTTGCGGAGAGGATGGGATTGCCGTCACAAACCGTTCATCGAGCCAAAAGTTATCTTGGGGCCGAAAAAGTCAATCTCGAAGAACTCCTCCTCGATCTCGCGAGGCGGTCGCAGAAGTATGATCAGCAGTTGAGCGCCCTGGCCAAAGAACGATCGCAAACCACGGCGCTGCTGCAGGAATATCAGAAGAAGATGGACGAGGTGCGGAAGGAGACGAAGGAGATTCAGCGGGAAGCAATGAGGAAGGCAGAGGATATTGTCGCCCGCGCGCAAGTCACCGTCGAGAAGGTTGTGAAGGAAATCAAGGAACAGCGGGCCACCTCAATCTCTATCAAACAGGCCAAAGCGGCAATTCAACAGACACGCGAGCAGTTGCAGACCGAACAGGAGCAAATGGCCCCCAGATCGGACGCGGCTCTGCAGGTGGGAGATTTCGTGCTGATGCCCGGCTCTACGGAAGTGGGGGAAATTTCAGAAATCAAGGGAAACCATGCGACTGTCCTCTGGCGCCACGGGATCCTCCGGGTTCGAGTATCAACGCTTCAGAAAACCGACAAGAAAAAAGCAGAGACAGACCGGCGATCGGTGTTCGACCTACCCCTTCAGGCTCAGTCCGAAATCGACTTGCGAGGGATGACAGGAGACGAGGCAGTCCAGAAAGTCGAACATTTTATCGACGACGCCTATGTCTCGGGATTGAGGAAGGTGAGCATCATCCATGGAAAGGGGACGGGGACTCTGCGCAAGAGAATCGCGGAACTGCTGCAACAGTATCGATACGTCCGATCGTTCCGGCTGGGGGAATGGAACGAAGGAGGGAGCGGTGTGACTGTGGTAGAACTTCACGACAAATAGGCATGTGAATGAAGAAGTCATCGATCCGAAAAGTACTGGTTGCAAATCGCGGTGAAATTGCCGTGCGAATCATGCGGGCATGCCGCGAACTCGGAATAGCTGTGGTGGCGGTCTATTCCGACGTCGATCGAACGGCGCTTCACGTGCAACTGGCCGACGAGGCATATCCGTTGGGCGGTGTCAAAGCAAGCGAGAGTTACCTCAATCAGGACAAAATTCTGGAAATTGCCGGGACAAGTGCTGTTGATGCCATTCATCCGGGGTACGGCTTCCTCTCCGAAAATCCGGGATTTGCCGAAAAAGTTGAGCGTGCGGGGCTCTCCTTCATCGGACCCCCCTCGAGTGCGATCAGGCTCTTGGGGGACAAGACAGCTGCACGAACGCTCGCCCGGAAGCTCGGTGTTCCGACAGTCGCCGGTACGACCGACGCCATCCAGTCTGATGCAGCGGCGATCCAGATTGCCGAAGAACTGGGGTATCCCGTGCTTCTCAAAGCTGCAGCAGGAGGGGGCGGCAAAGGGATGAGAGTGGTCTGGTCACGCGAAGAATTCGCCAGTTCGTTGCGGGCGGCGAGATCTGAAGCGAAAGGGGCGTTTGGTGACGACCGCGTCTATCTGGAGAAATACGTCCAGCAGCCTCGACACGTGGAAATCCAAATCATCGGTGATCAAAGTGGGACAGTCGTCTATCTCGGGGAGAGGGATTGCTCCGTTCAGCGGCGGCACCAGAAGGTCATTGAGGAGTCGCCGTCACCGATCATGACGCCGGAATTGAGAGCACAGATGGGAGAATCGGCGGTGAGACTTGCGTCGTCGGCGGGGTACTGGAACGCCGGCACCGTGGAGTTTCTCGTCGATCCTGACCGAAACTTCTTCTTCCTTGAGGTGAACACCCGACTGCAGGTCGAGCATCCTGTAACCGAGGCGACCACAGGGATCGACCTTGTCAAAGAGCAGATCCGAGTCGCAAGCGGTCAGCCGCTTTCGTTCTCGCAGTCGCAGGTTCAACCCGACGGTCATGCGATCGAATGCCGAATCTATGCCGAAGATCCGGAAAACAACTTCCTGCCGAGCACCGGGCGAATCGTTCACTATGCTCCACCGGAAGGACCCTGTGTTCGCGTGGACAATGGTGTACGGCGCGGTGATACAGTGCAGGTATACTACGATCCCATGCTTGCCAAGGTGATTGCCTGGAGTCAGTCCCGGTCCGACGCGATTCAGACGATGCTGCGGGCGTTACAGGAATTTCGGGTTGTTGGGATCAAAACCACCATTCCCTTCTGCACATTCGTCCTGAAGAACGCCCAATTTCAATCGGGCAACTACGATACCCATTTCGTTCAGACCCAGTTCAGTCCAGAGTCGTTGACCAGCGGCCCGGCGGATGAAGAGGAGGCTGCGGCTATTGTTGCCGCGCTCCTCCGCGGTTCGGGTACCCTCGGAGATCAGTTGGCGGCAACCGCGAAGCGACCGGGAAGCGACAGTCAATGGAAGCAGGAGCGTCTTCGAACGTATCGTGCATCATGAGAACACTCCTCGTCACTGCGAAGAATCGGAAATACGAAATCACCCGATCGGAAGCGGGCACGATTGTCGTCGACGGCCGGACCGTTCGGGTAGACCTTGTGGAGCTCGGTGGCGGTCATTTTTCGATCCGCGTTGATGGAAGACACTACGCGGGCTTCGTGAGGAGCGGATCGAACGACGCAGCCGCAGCGCCTGAATCAGATCGACATACCTTTGTGACGATCAGCGATCGGGAGTATGAGCTGATCGTCGATGACGAGACCTCGCTCTTGAAAAAATCTCTCCAGGGAGCACGCGAGTCGGCGACCGGGACCATAGTTGTCAAGGCCCCGATGCCGGGACTTGTTGTCAAGGTGGACGTCTCAATCGGTAACCACATGAAGGCTGGCCAGCCGCTGCTCGTCCTCGAAGCGATGAAAATGGAGAACGAAATCCGAACGACCGAAGGCGGATTGGTCCAAACAGTGCACGTCAAGGCGGGGACGGCCGTTGAAAAAGGTGAACCCTTAGTTACGCTATCGAGAGAATAGAAATCTATTGTCGAAACAAATTGATCTGAAAGATGATAACGCACTGTAGTTATGGAAATTATCCCCTATGATCGGAAGTCAAGAATTGACGGAACCAGTTGTTGATCTTCGCGTTGCCCGTGAATTGGGTTTGACCGAGGATGAATATGACGCGATTCTCCGCATTCTTGGTCGGACCCCGACCTACACTGAGCTCGGAATCTACAGCGTCATGTGGAGCGAGCATTGCAGCTACAAGAATTCGATAGCAGTCCTGAAAACCCTGCCTCGGGAGGGTAAGGGACTGCTGGCGGGGGCGGGAGAGGAAAACGCAGGTCTGGTCGACATCGGAAACGGTTTGGCCGTTGCCTTCAAGATTGAAAGCCACAACCATCCGTCAGCGATTGAGCCGTATCAAGGGGCCGCGACGGGTGTGGGGGGAATTCTGCGTGACATCTTCACGATGGGAGCACGTCCTATCGCAGCGCTAAATTCCCTTCGCTTCGGCAATCCGAAAAATGCGCGCGTGCGATACCTGTTGAAAAACGTCGTGAAGGGGATAGGGGATTACGGAAACAGTTTTGGTGTCCCGACAGTCGCTGGAGAGGTCTACTTCGACGATTGCTATAATGGAAATCCGCTTGTCAATGCGATGGCTGTGGGAATCGTAAAGACCGATCATATTGCACGCGCGGTGGCGGGAGAACCGGGTTCTGCTGTGATGATAGTCGGTTCCGCGACCGGTAAAGACGGAATCCATGGTGCGACATTCGCTTCTGTTGAATTGTCCGGCGAATCGGAAGCGAGGCGTCCCGCAGTTCAAGTTGGAGATCCCTTCACGGAGAAGGCGCTGCTTGAAGCGACACTGGAGGCCATTCAGAGTGGGCATGTCGTTGGTATTCAGGACATGGGAGCAGCCGGCTTGACTTGTTCGAGCACCGAGATGAGCGCCAAGGGAAGAGTGGGCATGCGTCTCAATCTCGACAACGTCCCGCTTCGTGACCAGAAGATGAGCAGCTACGAAATCATGCTCTCCGAGTCTCAGGAGCGAATGCTACTTGTTGCCCGGAAGGGACACGAAGAAGCGATCAACAAAATCTTCAGGAAATGGGATTTAGCTGTTTCGATGATAGGTGAAGTATCGGCGGGATCCGATGTAGAAGTCTTCCAAAGGGAGCGGTTGAAGGCGAGAGTTCCAGCTGAGACTCTGGTGCTCGGTGGAGGGGCTCCAGTGTATCACCGGGAGGCACGGTTGCCGGGATATATTGCGGAAGTAAGAGACTTCGCGGCATCTGATGTTATGGAACCTGCAGATTGCAGCAAGGTGCTGCTCGAGCTCCTGGGCTCACCGACGATAGGGAGCAAGCGTCCCGTATATGAGCAGTATGACTCGATGGTGCAGACGAGTGCACTACTTGGACCAGGAGAATCAGACGCGGCGGTGGTGCGTATCGAGGGAACGACGAAGGCGTTGGCATTGAAAACGGACTGCAACGCCGCATATGTCTATTTGAATCCGCGTAGGGGGGGAGAAATTGCTGTAGCGGAGGCGGCTCGAAATGTTGTTTGTAGCGGCGGTAAGCCAATAGCGATCACAAACTGCCTGAACTTTGGAAACCCTTACGATCCGGAAGTTTTTTGGCAATTCAAGGAGGCGGTGGCGGGGATTGGGGCGGCTTGCCGCGTACTGGAAACGCCAGTGACGGGCGGCAACGTAAGCTTCTACAATGAGAGTCCCGAGGGAGCTGTATTTCCAACGCCGGTAATCGGGATGTTAGGGATCATCGATGACTTGGCCCATGTCACGCGATCCGCGTTCGACAAACGAGGCGATGCGATCATCCTCCTCGGTAAGACGGCGGGACATCTGGGCGGATCCCAATATCTCCACCGACAGCTGGGATCCTACCGCGGCGACGCGCCAGAGATGGATCTGGCGGCGGAGCAAGCGCTGCAGCAGACGCTGCTAGCGCTAATCAGATCTCGGCTGGTTCAGAGTGCGCATGACATCTCTGAAGGTGGTCTGGCTGTCGCGCTAGCTGAATGCTGTATGGGAGCCCACAAGGGTGTAGGCGCGGTGGTAACGGGACTGAGCATGTGGAGTCTGCGTAAGGACTATTGCCTCTTCGGCGAGGATCAATCGCGCGTCATCATCACTGTGCAAGCAACGGATGTTGACGAAGTAATGCGACGATGCGGCAACGCGGGTGTGGACTCCCAGAGCATCGGTTCGGTCACAAGCTCGGGTCGACTTGTTATTGAAGATTGGATCGATGTCAGTGTTGCAGCAATGCAGGAGCAGTATGAGGGCGCGGTGATGGGGTTGTTTGGGATTGAAGGAAGGGAGGCATGACAGATAGTTGATGGCGCGTGAATTGCTATGTGTTTAAGTTTACATAATACTGATTATCTTTGTATGTCTTCTTGACCCGCGCTGCCGCTTCGTCAACTCATTCGTTCTTGCTTATTCTTCCTCGATCACCTGCCTAGATAATCTCCAGCTAGCAGCCGATTCCAGACTCGCGATTTCTACCGATGCACCGGCTTACCGTGCGACGTGCTTGCAGTATGCGTGCCCGCCTCCTACGATTGCGCGTGACAAACTAGAGTGCCTCTCCCGGATATTGACAAGTCTCTCGTGTACCCTTCGTATTCTATCAAGCATGTTGAGCTATTGGGTTGAGTTTCTATCAGTTAACCGCTTGTATCTTTGATTTACTCTCGAGGAAGTCTATCTTTCGTCATCCGTGGCTATTTGGAATTTGAATCCGGTTCTTCCTCTGAGTTCACCTTGATCCACTAGAATCTGTGTCGTTTCAATCCGCGTTACACATCCTGCAAATCATCTATGCGGCAATCGTTGTCAGCAAGCTACGTACAGGAACATCTCAATCTGTCGACTTCGCATCAAACTGACCGATGAACGTTCGAACTGCTGGACCTACTAGCACGACGTTCTTGAATCCTTGGCCGTCACGCTCAAAACGGACTTGAAGCACCGCGCCGCTCCGTACCCGGATTCGAGTCGGTGGACCGATCTTCCAGAGCATGTAAGCAATGATCGCGGCGGCAACCGATCCCGTTCCACAAGAAAGAGTCTCCGCCTCAACGCCACGTTCATAAGTTCTTATATATATTGTATTAAGATCTCCCAGTTCAATAAAATTCACATTTGTTCCATCGGGTGCAAATCGTTCGTTACCGCGTACCTCACGGCCGATGGTCATCACATCCAACGAGTCGAGCGTCTGGCCCCGGCCCAGGACATCGGTGGGGATGACAACATGAGGGGAGCCAGTATTGACGAAGTTCGCCGCAATTGTGGCTCCAAGAGCCTTGATCGGGAGCACGGTCCCAAGCATAACGCCGCTCGGATTTCGCATGGAGAGTGATACTGTCTCTCCGTCGACATGTGCGGTGTAGAGATGATCGAGGGCTTCAAAGGTGTGGTGGGCGGGCGCTATTCCGGCCAAGAGAGCAAAAGCGGCAATACATCGGCCGCCATTCCCGCACATACCACCATAGCTCCCGTCGGCGTTGTAATACATCATCCGGTAGGCGGCTTTTTTGCATGCTTCGAGGAGAAGAAGGCCATCGGCTCCAATCCCCCATCGGCGGTCGCATGCTGCTTTTGCGAATTCCGGTCCGTTTGTCACAACGCGTTCGCGGTTGTCGATGACGACGAAATCATTCCCCGCACCGCTCATCTTGACAAATGGTATCTTCATGTTCCGGTACCTGAGATGTGTGGGTCTCAAGATACTCTTTTTTCGGACGGAAATAAATGGCCCTATGCGTCGCCAGACGCCGGTTGGAGTTTCGGATGCTTAACGATCTGCGCGTCCACGAGGAAGATAACGTCTTCGGCGATATTCGTAGCGTGATCAGCGAGCCGCTCGAGATGCCGTGACATGATAATAATATGCGTCGCAGGTTCGATGAGATCGCGATTAGCCTTCATTTCGTTGACAAGCTCATGAAAAACTAGTCGGTTCATTTCATCTACGACGTCATCTTCTCGTACAACCGCCCTGGCCGCGTCGGGATCATTGTTGACAAAAGAATCGATCGAGAGTCGAGTCATGCGGCGGGCTCGCTCGGCCATCGCCTTAATCTGGATTCTCCCGAGCAAGTCGGCATGTCCCCGAAGGGGTGTCGCCCGTTCAGCAAGGTTTACGGCGATGTCGCCGATGCGCTCCAGCTCGTGGTTGATCTTCAGGGCCGCCATGATCAGTCGGAGGTCCACCGCCACTGGCTGGGTCAGGGCAAAGATCCGTGCACATTGCGCGTCGATGAGGTTATCGTAATGGTCCACCTTTGAATCACGCTCCGTAATCAACGGAATGCGTTCGAGATTTCCGTGCAAAATGGCGTCGATCGCCCACTCGATCTGCTCATCAACAATACTTCCCATTTTGATGATGTTGGTTCGAAGAGCGTCGAGTTCAATTTCAAAATGTCTGGGCATGTCTTCCTTTCAGGCAGTCGGTGAGATTACCCGAACCGTCCGGTGATATAGTCTTCAGTCCGTTTTTCATGAGGTTTAGTGAAAAGCGTTTCCGTGGAGCCGATTTCGATGAGTTCACCCAGGTAGAAGAACGCTGTGCGATCGCTGACGCGGGCCGCCTGCTGCATATTATGCGTGACAATAACGATTGTGAAATTCCGTTTCAACTCAAAAATCAATTCCTCGATCTTTGCAGTGGAGATCGGATCGAGTGCGCTTGCCGGTTCGTCCATCAGGAGCACCTCCGGTCGGATGGCTAACGCGCGGGCGATACAAAGCCGCTGTTGCTGGCCCCCCGAGAGACTTGCCCCCGATTTATCGAGAGAGTTTTTCACTTCCTCCCAAAGCGCGGCGCGCTTTAGGCTCTCCTCGACGACATCCGTGAGCGCCGACCTGTTGCTCATGCCGCCCAGGCGCAAGCCAGCGGCGACGTTGTCAAAAATCGACATTGTGGGAAAGGGATTGGGTTTCTGAAAGACCATTCCGACGCGCCGCCGGACCATGACGGGATCGCGCTGATAAATATCCTCACCATCAAGGAGCACGCGTCCGCTGATCCTCCCCCCTGCCACCTCGTGCATGCGATTCAATGAACGAAGGAAGGTGGACTTTCCGCATCCCGAGGGACCGATGATGGCGAGGACTTCACGCTCCATAATGTCCAGGCTGACATCTTTGAGCGCCTGGGTCTTCCCGAAGTACGCGCTGAGATGCAGAACCTGCATTTTCGCGGCGTTCTGCTGAGGCTGTACATTGGCCGATTCGTTCACGACAGAGAGTTGTGGTTGCGCAAGGGTATGAATCATGAATGCTGTCCTTCGTATCGAGATCTGCTAAAGAACCGGAAGAGCAGGCTTAGGATCGTGATGATTGAAATGAGAACAAGGGCCGCCGCCCAGGCCTGATTGTTCCACTCCTCGAACGGCGCACGAGCGTAGTCGTAAATGAAGACCGTCAGCGAAGCGATGGGATGGAGAATGTCGGTAGACCAGAATCGATTGCCAAGGGCAGTGAAGAGAAGCGGCGCAGTCTCGCCGGCGATTCGCGCGATACTCAGCACGATGCCCGTGGCGATGCCTTTGAGAGCCGTGCGAAGCACGATTCGCAATGTCGTTTTCCATTGGGGAATTCCAAGCGCGAGACCTGCCTCGCGAAACGAGTGCGGCACAAGTCTCATCATCTCCTCTGTCGTGCGGGTGATCGTTGGAATCATGAGAATTCCCAAGGCGAATCCCCCGGCGAGAGCGGAGAATTGCTTCATCGGCAAAACGACGATCGTGTACGCTACCACGCCGACGACGATCGAAGGCACGCCGCTGAGGACGTCGGTAAGAAACCGGACGACATGAGCAAACCGATTCTCTCCAAACTCGGCAAGGTACACACCGGCAAGTACCCCAATCGGCACTCCGACGACACTTCCGAGGCCGATGAGAATGAGGGTTCCCACAATGGCATTGGCCATTCCGCCCCCTGATTCCCCCACCGGCTTGGGCATCTGAGTCAGGAAATCGACGCTGATGATGGCAATCCCATGGCTGATCGTGTGGAAGAAGATCAGCAGGAGCGGAACGAGGACCACGGCTGCCGCAACACCGGAAAGCGAGAGCACCAGGCCGTTTACCGCCTTTCGCTTGTAGTAGTACCAGCGGCTCATGCTCTTCCTCCCTGTGAAATCGTTCTGGACATGGTCCACATTAGGAGACGGGCCAGCATGTTGACAATGATCGTGATGGTGAAAAGCAAAAGGGCGATCTCGATGAGGGCATGCAAATACAGTTCCGTTGTTGCTTCGGTAAATTCATTGGCGAGGACGCTTGCCATCGTGTAGCCCGGGTCGAAGAGGGAGGCGGAGATGATCGGGCGGTTGCCGATGACCATGGTGACCGCCATCGTCTCTCCAAGTGCTCTCCCGAGACCGAGGAGCGTGGCACCGAAGATTCCTGAGCGCGCATACTTCACGACAAGGGTAATTGTCTCCCACCGCGTTGCACCGAGGGCGTACGCGGCTTCCCGTTGAGCGCGCGGGACCGACTTCAAGGCATCGCGGGAAATTGAAGCAATGATCGGAACGATCATAACCGTGAGGATCAATCCCGCGGCCAGCATGCCGAATCCGTACGGAGCTCCCTCGAAGATGGGGAGGAATCCGAGATGCTCGGAGAGGGGCGGTTCGATTGTCTCACGAATCCAGGGGACCATAACAAACATTCCCCACAACCCGTACACGATGCTGGGGATTGCCGCGAGGAGCTCCACCATGAACGAAAGAATGCGTTCCAGCCAGCGTGGAGCGAGTTCGGCGAGAAAGACGGCAACGCCGAGGCTCAGAGGAATTGCGAGGATCAGTGCAACCAGTGAGGACACGACCGTGCCGTATACAAACGGGAGCGCACCAAACTTTTCCTGTACCGGATCCCAGATTTGAGATGTCACAAATCCGAGACCGAATTCACGCAGTGAAAGCGTAGAGCCGTCAATCATCTGATAGACCATGATGCCCGACAGAACGACAATCATGAAGGTGAAAAGGAACGTTGCACCCCGAAAGGCGCGATCGCCAAGATTGGTATGCCGAGAGGAGTTTTCGACGCCCATACCGGGCGCTGGAACGCGCCGCAGCAAGGTGCGTATACGCTCATCCAAGGAAGCTATCATGTTCACTGCTCGCTCCTCTCTTTTCGAATTCGACGTGATCAGTCACTTTCCAATGCTGTCGACCTGTTGGAGGCATTTCGCCACCACCTCTTTTGGCAACGGGGCATACAGAAGGTCCGCCGCGTACGACTGACCTTCCGAGAGAGCCCATTTGAGAAATTGCGTGATTGCAGCACCCGACTTGGCATCTTGCGGATTCTTGTATACCAGAATCCACGTGAAGCCGGAGATCGGATACGATTCCTTGCCGTCGGGATTTGTGATAGACACGCGAAGATCCTCGGGCAAATTGCGGGATGCACCGGCGGCGGCAGCCGTGATCGATGAAATCGTCGGTGCGACAAAGACGCCGGCTTTGTTTTGAATGGCAGCGTATGGAATATTGTTCTTCACGGCATACGCGAGTTCCACATATCCGATACTTCCGACCGTTTGCTTCAGAAGACCGGCGACTCCCTCATTTCCCTTGCCTCCGAGGCCGATCGGCCAGTTCACGGAGGTTCCGCGTCCAACATTCTTCTTCCACGCGCTGCTGACTTTCGCAAGGTATTCGGTGAAGATAAATGTGGTGCCGCTTCCGTCGGAGCGATGGGCGACGATGATGGGCCTATTCGGGAGCGATACGCCCGGATTGTGCTCAGCGATGCGCCAATCGTTCCACTTCGTTATCTTCCCAAGAAAAATGTCTGCCAGCGTTGTCGGCGTCAGTTGAATATGCTTTGCCTCCACGGGAAGGTTGTAGGCAACCGCCACAGCTCCGAGGACCGTCGGGATGTGCAAGATGTCGGTCTTTCGTTTGGTCCGGGCATCAGCCAGCTGTTCATCCGACATTGGTCCGTCGGTGGCGCCAAAATCGACTGTTCCCTCGATCACCTGTTTGATTCCTCCACCACTCCCGATCGATTGATAATTGATCTGGACTCCCGTTTTGTGATAGTAGACATCAAACCACTTCGAATAGATGACGTAGGGAAATGTCGCTCCCGCACCGTTCAATCGGAGTTGGGCAGTCAACGACGCCCCGGCAGCTGTGAGCAGGAGTAGAATCGCGAAGAATCGATTGATCATGTTTGTTCCTTTCGTTGTCAGTCGGTGGTTGAAAGAACCACGCTTGGCTAGAAGGCGAAATAGAAGGTTACTCGTGACGTGACCGAGGGATCAAATGCTCTTCCCTCGACCGACTCATACGCCTCAAACTGAATATTGGGCATGATGGAAACGCGCTCATTGACTTTCCAATCGATCGCTGCAAGCACATAGGAACGGGTATCTCCTAAGCCTGCCTGCGACGTATTTGCGCCAAAGTAGTCGTAACGGCCAACGAGGGTCACTTTCGGATTGATGATCAAAGAACCGAAGATCGATAGTCCGGCCGCCGTCCGGTCGTCCAGCAATGATCTCGTGTCGAATCCGTTTTGCGTTCTACTGAGGAATCCTTCCATCCCGATCGTCAGTTCCTTTACAGGTCGATATCCCACAAAGGCGGCATATGTGAGGGTATTGTTGTCCACTGTGGCGGTGGGATTCGAACTGTAGGGGTTTCGGATCCGGGCCCGGACCCGCAGGTCGCCGTACAATGTGACCTGAAGATCTGCTGACGGATTGTAGTGAACGCTTGCATAGTATCGTTTGTACTTGTCGCCCTCGGGTCGGTTTCCTGATCCGTTGGCTACGAGGAGATGATAGCCGAATCTCTCCTTCTCGGCGAACCTGCCCCTCAGAGAAAAGCCGAAATCGCGGGACGACACGATTCCGCGCAGGTCCATGATCGTTTTCTCCAGCGAGCGGTATCCCCACCAATCCTCGGAGACTTGATACGCCGGTGTGGGCTGGATTCCCAGGATTGCATCGTGTCCATCGAAGATACCTTTCCATCGGATGTACGCGTCCTTCACAAAAACCGATATTCTTCCGTCGCTTGAAAGGGCAGACTCCTCCGTTTCAAGCCGGAATCGGCCCGAAAAATCTTTGGAGATTGAATTATCGTAGGTAAAATATATCCGGCGGAAGCTGAACGCTTGAAAAGCTGATTGTCCGGTCAGAGCCGCGTTTGAGAGTGTTCCGATTGACGGATCACGTTGGACGTTGTACAGATAGTCCAGGTAGGCATAGGCGGAGATAGGTTGCTGTGCAAACACCGTTGATATTCCGAGAAGGGTCAAGAGAAGGCCCAACACGAGAGTTCGATTCATGCTCTTCCACTCTCCAACAATGGTAGAAATGTGAATTCGCCCTCAAGATAGAAATTCTGCTTAAACTCAGGAGAAATGGAGTGTTAAGAAATTGTTAAGAGGGTACAGTGTTTGCGTCAGCTTTGGAGATTCGGGGAACGAGGATGGCATAGTACGCCCATTTTCGTGGACGAACTTTAAGTTACGATGTGCGAAGGTGAAAGGAAAAAGTCGACCCGGAGCCGGGAGTACTCTCCACAACGATTTTCTGACCATGAGCTTCGACGATGTGTTTGGAGATGGCCAGTCCGAGGCCTGTCCCCCCTGCCTCACGCGAACGATCTTGGTCGATCCGATAAAAACGTTCGAAGATTCGCGAAAGATGGATTGGATCGATGCCCGGACCGCTGTCGTGCACCGAGATCACCAAGGTGTCATCAGATCGACCCGCATTGACGACAATCGAGGCACCCTCCGGGCTGTATCTGATAGCATTGTCGATGATGTTGCCGAGCGCCTGCCGCAGGCGGTCGCGGTCGCCATACACAAGGGGAGCTTCGTCCGGCAGCTCGCACCGAAGGTCCTGGCTCTTGCGCTGGCTGGCGTGCTGATGATCGGCAATGACTTCTTTCAAGAAGGGCTGCACCTCGAAGAATCGGAAGCTGAACTTCATCTGTCCCGATTCGATCCGAGAAATTTCGATCAGGTCGTTGAGCAAGGTATCAAGCCTCGAGGCGTGATGGTAGGCCTTCTCGAGGAACGATCGGCGGACGGTGGAGTCGTCGATGGCTCCATCAAGCAGCGTCTCCAGATAGCCTTTGAGGGAAAAGATCGGCGTTCGAAGTTCGTGCGAGACGTTACCGAGAAATTCGGTCCGGTAGCGTTCGAGCTTGCGCAACTGAGCAATATCGTCGCGCAACTTGGTCGTCATTTCGTTGATGAGCTCCGCCAGCTTGGCGATCTCATCGTCAGATTGGATGGGAAGTCGAATGTCGATCTCTCCTGCCTTGATCCTGGCGACATCTGCGGACATCTTTGCAATAGGATCGGTCACTCTTCGGGCAACGATGCGACTGGCGACAAGTGTCACCAGAAAAACGAGAAACGCGGCGATTGTGATCTTGAGACGAATCGTTGCGATGTGACTGTTCACCTCGCTCAGCGGAATCCCGGACCGGATGAACCGCAATCGAGGAAAGATCGACTGCTCAAATTGCACGGGGTCGACGCGATGGGCGTGGTACATCATCTCAAGGCCAATAGTCTCGCTCATCCTGACATCTGTTCCCTCTCCCCTTTTCAAGGCGCGTTGGACTTCCGGCCGCTGAAGATGATTGGCGAGGAGATGCTTCATGGAATCGGGTACGGCCGATTCGAAAAGGACAGTCCCCTCCCCATCGATGAGTGTGATCCGGATTGACGTCGTGGATGCGATAATCTCGAGGGTCTTTCGCGTTTCCTGCATCCAGGCCCGTTTGGGAGCGGTTTCGAGAAGAAATGAGTGAACCACAAGAGAAGTCGTTTTGAGTTCCGCAACGATTCTCTCGCGCAGGGAACGCTCAAATTCGAGGCTGAGAAGGGTCCCCAGCAACACGAGCACAATGGCCGCAATGAGGAGATAGGTGAAACTGATTCTTGTCCGGATCGAAGGCATCACGCCGATCCCCTGAGCCGATAGCCGACTCCTTTGACCGTCTCGATCATCGATGCATGTCGCCCGAGCTTTTCACGGATCTTTCTCACGTGCACGTCCACCGTCCGATCGACGACAACGATATCGCGCCCCCACACGTTGTTCAGAAGCTCCTCTCTGGTGACGACATGATCGGCGTGCCGGACCAGAAAGAGCAGCACTTCAAATTCTTTTTTTGGAAGAGAGACGGTCTTTGCCTCGAGGGCGATGGTGTAATTCTGCGGAAACACGTCGAGCGCACCAAGGGAAATTACCGTATCGATACTTCGAGCGGATACATGATCGATCCGGCGTTGAAGGGTTTTCCGGACGCGGGCCAGCAATGTCCGGATTTTTACGGGCTTGGTGAGAAAATCATCGGCGCCAATCTCGAGACCGACGACCTCGTCGATTTCGCTATCGCGAGCGGTGAGAAAGATAACAGGAATATCGCGGGTCTTGGGATTCTTCCGGAGCTGGCGGAAGACTTCCCATCCGTCCATTTTCGGCATCATGATGTCGAGGATTACAAGGCGGACCGATGAGTTGATCTTCTCCATTCCCTCCCGGCCGTCTCTGGCGGTGAGGACGTTGTACCCTTCGCGTTCGAGATTGTACTTGAGCAGCTCTCGAATGTCAGGTTCATCGTCGATGATGAGAATGGTTGATGTCATGAACGTGAGGAGAGGCGATGTATCCGCGAAAAGCCCTCATCGGTCTGATGAGGGCTTGCAGTGGAGGTGCGGGGAGTCGAACCCCGGTCCGAAGAGAAGACCCTCAGAACGTCTCCATACGTAGCGAGCCCTTTGGGTTCATGTGCGGAAACTCCGGCACGCTGGATTGACCGCACACTATCTCAGGGTGTTCCGCTTGCGGCGGATTCGTCCTCCATCCCTGAGAACAATGGAGAACTAGCCCATCTGAGCGACGTTCTCAAGATCCCCAACGGGCGAGAGATCGAGAGAACGGGTTGCTTAAGTTAATTAAGCAGCCAGTGCGTAGTTGTAGTCGGCACTTAAGGGTTTACCGATTGTTTAACGTGGACCCGGAGACCACGGTATGCAGTTCTGAGCTTCCTCATCCCCGTCGAAGCCGTGTCACCCCCTTCAATACGTGGTGAAGCTCTTGCGCCACAACAAAGATAGCGATTCTCGGATTGATCCGCAAACAATCGGCCCATCAGACGAGCGTACGGACGATGAGTCAAATCGCCCAGCGGCCTCCTAAGTGCCGATCTCGAGCATCGTGGTCTCGTGCGGGTAGTTCTTCGTAAGTTCCTTGACCAGATAATCGTATGCTTCTTTCGGTGAATTGGCGAAACGAAAGAGCTTGAGATCCGAGTCGCTGATGACGCGCAGGCGCACCATTTCCGAAAAGTTGATGATTCGCCGCCAATAGCTTTCTCCGTATAAGACCACAGTCATCTTCTTCTTGATCTTCCCGGTCTGCAGGAGCGTCAGGACCTCCATGAGCTCGTCGAGTGTTCCGAATCCTCCCGGGAACATAACGAGCGCCTTTGCGAGATAGACAAACCAGAACTTTCTCATGAAGAAGTAGTGGAACTCAAAATTGAGCTTGTCCGTGATGTACGGATTGGGGGCCTGTTCAAAAGGCAAGCTGATGTTGAGACCAACGGATTTGCCACTGACCCGCTTCGCTCCCCTATTCGCTGCCTCCATGATGCCCGGCCCCCCGCCTGAACAGACAACAAACCGGTTGGCGGCGTGCAGGCGCATCGACCATTTTGTCAAGAGTGAGGCAAGTTCGCTTGCATCTTCGTAGTATTGCGACATCAGCAGATCGGTCTCCGCGTGTCGAATCTTTCTTGCCAGCGCAGGTGGGATCGTCTTTGCCCGCGCAGCCTGCTGTCTGAGCGTCTGCAGATTCTTTCGCGCGCTGCGGGAAGACTTGGTGCGTGCCGAGCCGAAGAACACAATGGTATCCTTGATGCCCTGATGGCGGAAACGACTCAGGGGCTCAACAAACTCCGCCACCATTCGAATCACGCGGGCGTCGGGACTGCTGAGGAACTCGACGTTCTTATAGGCCTTCAGCGGATTCTTCTGTTCCTTGGGTCTGTTGTGGGAGATCTTAGCTCTTGATGACGTTGACTTCAACTGGTCCATCCTCCAATTCGAAATATAGCGATACGTGTTGATCCAGGGACTGAGTGCGCAAAATCCCCAGACCGGTGATTCCGTCCTCCGTCTCCGCGACGCTTGTCAACATACCGACATGATTCCCCTCATGTTTGACTGATGCGGGAAGGGCCGACGGCTGTCGACTCATCCCGAGACGAACGAGTCGTTTCTGCACTTTGAGATAAGAATCGAGACGCGCGATGACCTCCTGACCAATATAGCATCCTTTTGTAAAACTAATGTAATCCATCATGCCAAGTTCCAGGGGATTGTACTTATCAGAGAGCTCGTTCGGATGTGCCGGGATGCCGTGACGAATGCGGAAGTTCTCGAAGTCTTGCGTTTGTGCTCCGAATATTCCCGCGGCCGCCAGTTCTTGCAGAACGATTCCTGGCGTGACTCCTTTCGTCAGGAGATGAATTACTGAGGTCTGACCGATCCTTTCCCGCCAGGTAATTGCATCAGGAATCGAATCCGATTCCAGGTGAATCAATTCCTTATCGTCAGACGATCCCAATGGATCTGATCGCGACCCGATGATTCCTTGGTTACCGGAATCGAAGAAGAGCAAATGCATGAAGTCGCTTGAAGCATTTTCGACACGTATCTCTTCCATGATGATGAACTTCTCCATCCAATTCTGGATGCGCGCGTAATCACTGGAACTGCAGGAGACCAGAAGCTGATCTTCCGCCACCCGCAATGCCGCGATCTTGTCGATGACTCTCCCCTTTTCGTTTGTCAGGATGGAGTGTCTGACTCCGCCTACAAGTAGGTCGGCAAGATCGTTTGTCGATATTCTGTGCAGAAGATCGAGTGATTCGAGGCCTTGCATACGCAGCAACGCCCGATGGGAAACGTCCAGCAAATGCGGTGCAGTCATGCTGTCGCAAATGTTTTTGATATCCAGAGACATGATGAAAGCAATAGTGTCAGATCGGCGAACCATCCGTATCCATCGGCCTTTTCAACTCCAGAAGCGTTATCTCGGCGGGGGCGTGGAATCGAATCGGAGCGAGTGTAAATCCGAGACCGTTTGTCACGACGACGTGCATATTGTTCCAATGATGCATACCGGAAACAAATCGGGATTCAAAATGAGCGGGTGCCAGCAGCTTAATACCTGGAATGCCGACCGCAATTCCACCCCCGTGCGTATGTCCGGCCACGAGGAGATCGTACCCCGCCTCAGCGGCATACTCAAGCACCGGGTTCGCGGGCTGATGCACCAGGAGGATTTTGTAGCTTCCGTCAAGCTGGTCACGAATCGCCTGGAGCCGGGCGGGCGTGGTTTTCTGGCGATACGTATGTGTCAGAACAGTCAACGAAACATCGATTTCCCTCAATGTCATCGAAATCGTGGAGTCCTCGACCAGATGAAACCCTGCTTCCGTCAGTCGCTCCCAGACAAGTTGTTTGCCCGAAAAAATGTCGTGATCCCCAACAGCTGCGATTGTTCCGAGCGGAGCGTGAATCGACCTGAGAATTCCTGCGGTCGAGGCGATGTGCCTTGTACCGGAGGAAATCAGATCTCCTGCGAAGAGGACCATGTCGGCCCTCTCTTCGTTGATTATTTTGACAAAAGACCTGATGCGGTCCGGCGTTGTTCGCCAATCCCCCTGTACATCAGCGATCAGGGCGATTCGCAGTCCATGGAGAGCACGGGCTGATTCCGGCAAGGGTATCTCGTGTCTGGTCACCCGGATTGACCAGGTGTTGAGCGAGATCACGACTATGCAGTAGATTGAAACAAGCAGACCGGCAAGAAAGATTCCCGTGGCCTCTAATCTGCGCCACGTCGCACGATAGATACGATAGAGAGGGAGCAACACCAATTTAGCGATGTCGCTGAAGAGAAGGATGATACTGAGTTCGGTAGCGATGACGAGCGAAAACCAAAACGGATAGACAAAACAGAGATCGAGAATCAACCGTTCACCCGAATAGAGAACAGAGGCCGATCGTCCGATCAACACATAACTTGCAAGCAGCAGAATTGGAAAGAGATTCAGGGAAAGGATAACAGCGACGATCAGTCTCGCCGCTCTCCGCCGTTTCATCCTCCTGAGATGTGTCAGGGCGAAATAGAATTTTCGGCCGAGATAGGCATAAACGGCAACCAGCGGCAGTGCAATCGTAAGCGTAACCGAAACAATCCAGGGCATGGGATCGAACTACCGACGCTCTCGTTTGTAGAGATATGCGCATTCAAGAAGTCGGCTCTGTGCCTCTCCCCCGTTCACGGCGTATCGCGGTCCGCTCCAAATTGCCGCTCCGCCATGTTCGCCCCGGTTGTTGACGGCGTAGAAATTCACGTTGAATGTTGGCCGCCCCTTGTCGTCGAGAAGGCGTTTCATCTTGGTTTGTGCAGCAATTCGCTGGCATGCCATCAGACAGGCCTGTTCGGGAGATTTCCCCTGCCGCATGTATTCGACGATCATCACGCTGCTGCACGAGAGGAGATTCGCCTCTCCTCTGCCGGTTGATCCCGCAGCGCCGACGTCATTGTCGACGTAGAGTCCCGCACCAAGGATAGGAGAATCGCCGACTCGTCCGGGAATCTTGAACGCCAATCCGCTTGTAGTCGTGCATCCAGAGATGTTCCCTCGCTGGTCAATCGCGCAGCAATTGATTGTCCCCGTGTTCCGCACAGCCGACTTGATCCCCTCTCCGATATCGAGTGTCTCAATGTTGTGTGGAGGAAGCCAGTCATCGTCGGTACTGAGATTCTCTTTCCACTTCAGCCATTCGCGCCGTGATTCATCGGTGAGCAGATTCTCCTCCTTGAACCCGTGGGCTTTTGCAAAGCGAAGCGCCCCTGCTCCGACGAGCAGCACATGATCGGTGCGCTCCATGACGAGTCGCGCAACTCTTGATGGATTCTTGATATTTCGGAGTGAGGCAACCGCGCCTCCACGACCCGTAGGTCCATGCATGACCGAAGCGTCGAGTTCGACGTCTCCATCTTCATTCGGAAGGCCGCCATATCCGACCGAATTGTCGTTGGGGTCATCCTCGACGAGATTGACACCTGCGATGACTGCGTCGAGGGCATCTGCGCCGGAAAGAATCATTTGCATGGCCTTTGCCGTTGCTTGAAGACCATTGGAACTTGCGATGCAAACAGGTTTGAAGATGGAGGTCGGTTTGAGCTGACCCAGAAGTTCGTGTGGCAGCGCGCCTGAGAGGCCTGCTCCCATTCCTGCGATGGCCGTAGAGCGGAGAAACTCTCGCCTCTTCATCTTGCTTTCCATGGTTTTCGTCCTTTCAGGTTGTCCTTCAGCGGTTGGGAGTGTCCATATCTTTCGAGCAAAAATGACTTAAGCTCATCAAATGACGTGAAAAACCTCGTGCTGCATCCCAAAATCCATCCGGGGATGTTTTCATGCTTTGTCCGTGTCACGACGTAGACGGGCTTCCGGAAGAACCGTGCGATGGTGAGTTCTCCTTTGGTGCCGGCGCCACGTTGGGCGCTCCGATCCCAAAGACATATGACGTAGTCCGATCGATGAGCGATTTCCCGAGAATCGAAATCAACAATCCCGCGAACGACTTTCGAAAAAAGGTCTAAGTTCTGAAATTTCAATTGCCTGAAGTCAACCGTATGAGACTTCCGTCGAAAATACTTGACGCTTTCCGCGTTCGGATTGAACACTCTATGGCGCAGTTGTCTGGTGAGCCATTCTCCGAGTTCGGCGCGCCATTCTATTCCCTCTCCCTTTGCATATTCCATACCGCCTGAGAGATACACACGAAGCCTTTTATGCCGCAAGAGCCCTCCGCAAGTAGGTCACAATGTGGAGCACGTCAGTTCGCAATCCGTGTTCAG
The DNA here is from genome assembly GCA_016873805.1 of Ignavibacteria bacterium. GTDB lineage: Bacteria > Bacteroidota > Ignavibacteria > UBA10030 > UBA10030 > VGVZ01. Next base: position 34,795 of record VGVZ01000014.1, on the reverse strand, counting down.
CCAGTCCATGCTTGAGCTGAATCATGCAGCCTGGATTGGACGTGATCACGATATCGGCACCGATCGACTGAATGTGCCGAATCTTTCTGTCAAGGAGCTGCATGGATTCCGCATGGTGTGTGATGTTGTAGATTCCCGCGCTGCCGCAACACCAATCAGATTCGGGGAGTTCGACAAAATCAAGCTTCTGAATCGAACGAAGAACATTCCTCGGAGCATGTCGCACTTTTTGGGCGTGAATCAAATGACACGGATCGTCAAACGTCACGCGCTTGTTTTGATATTCAATCGTGAGTGAAAGATCATATCGCTCGCGCGTGAGCGCATCGAGCAACTCGACCACGTCGAGCACCTTCCCCGCAAATGCCATTGCCTTGTCTCTGGATGGATCATTTTGTTGAAATAGAGCAGCATATTTCTTTAAAAATCCGGAACATCCGGCAGCGTTTGCAACTAGCACATCAAGTTTATCGACTTCAAACTTCTCCATGAGATCTGCTGCCATATCGCGCGCGTAAACCATTTCGCCTTGGTGCGCATGTACCGAGCCGCAACACCATTGGTTCTCGGGAGTAATCACCTCGCAACCGAATCGACGGAGCAGCTCAACAGTGTCAACGTTTACTTCGCTATACGATATGTCCATGACGCAACCGGTCACGAACCCAACGCGAAGCTTCTTTGAACCTGTTGAAGTGGCAGGCTGGATTTGCCTCATCGACGATACGCTTTCAATCCGACCATCGGGAATGAGTCCGACCAAGCGAATGGGAAGTCCCAACTTGGAAGCTGCCCGGCGAAAAGGTTCAAATACTTTGATCTTACTGCTGGTGGCAACGAATCTTAGCACTCGGGAGATGAACACAAGACGCGGACGTGTTTTGAAAGACCACTTCAGCATCGCAGATCTGAGGATACGCGTCACCAACGGCAGCACTTTCTTTTCGGCGATGGCCGCGCGGGCACTCTCCATATAAGAACCGAATGGGACTCCTGCCGGACAAGCGGACTCACATGCGAGGCATTCAAGACAGAAGTACATTTCCGCCACGAATTCCTTTGTGTATGAGTTACCGTGCTCCCGGCTGTTTCGTATCAGCTTCAACCGGCCGCGAGGCGAAGATCGTTCGGATTTGGTCAGGCAATAGGTCGGACAAGTCGGAAGACAGAGTCCGCAGTGAATGCAGAGCTTCTCGAGCTCGTTCGTTGGATGAGAGAGAGCTTGGAGGGATTGGATGTTGATCACCCGTGAGTACTCTCCAGAAACATTTGCAGGTAGCATTGACTAACTCTCATCACGAAAATCAGCAATACGCGCCGAGTTCAAGATATTTGTTGAGCTTTTCCTTTGAGATGGGTAATGGCCCTTCACAACGCGGACGGGTCGTGAAGATTTTGCCGGGATTCAGGACCATGTTCGGATCGAAGATAGCTTTCACAGATCGCATAAGCTCCAGATGTGTCCTGGATGCTGCATGCTCCAGGAACTTCCGCTTTGAAAGCCCGATTCCATGTTCGCCGGTGATTGTGCCACCCAATCGGAGCGCGGCCGAATAGATTTCGTGAAAAGCGAGTTCCGTGCGATGGATTTCGTCCTTATCGTGTTCGTTTGTCAGGCACGTAGGATGAAGGTTGCCGTCGCCCGCGTGCCCAAAGTTCCCGAACATGAGATCATGCTTCGACGCTATGGCGTTGATTTGCTCGAGCATAGGTGCAACTTCGCTTCGCGGGACGGTCGCGTCCTCAAGAATTGTCGTCGGTTTGACGCGGGCAAGCGCAGCAAAGGCGGCCTTCCGCGCAGTGCGCAGCTGGGTTGCCTCAGCCGCAGATTTGGCGATGCGGAGTTGCGAAGCGCGATGACGCCGACAAATCTCCGAAACCTGAACAAGGTCCTGTTCGACCTCTCCCCTGCGTCCATCCAGTTCAATCAAGAGAAGGGCCTCGATGGTTGTCGGCAGCCCGATCCGGGCGTAATCCTCAACGCAGCGGATTGTCGTATTGTCCAAAAATTCCAGGGCTGCGGCGGTAATCTTGGATGCCGTAATGGCCGAGACTGCCTCGGCTGAATCGGACGCGCGATCGAAGTACGCCAGCAGAGTGCTGCTGTGTTCGGGTTTCGGGATGAGACGCAGAACGATCTTTGTGAAAACGCCGAGAGTTCCCTCCGATCCGATGAGAAGATCCTTCAAATTGTATCCCGAGACGTCCTTGACGTTCTTGCCCCCGATCATCATGACTTCTCCGCTCGGAAGCACGAATTCGAATCCCATCACATAGTCTTTCGTGACGCCGTATTTGAGTCCCCGGATTCCTCCCGCATTTTCAGCAACATTTCCGCCGATGGTGCAGATCGAAGAACTGCCGGGATCAGGCGGATAGAGATAGCCGATCTTCTCCATTTCTGTTTGGAGTTGTCCGGTGATGATTCCGGGCTCAACGGTAACGGTAAGATTCCGCTCATCGATTTCAAGAATGCGATCCCAGTGATTTGTGAGGAGGACGATGCAGTCTTCGACCGGAATTGATCCCCCGCTCAAGCCCGAACCAGAACCGCGCGGAACGACGGCGAACGCCTCAGAATTCGCGAGCTGGAGAATCTTCGAAATCTGCTCGACGCTCTGCGGAGAGACGATTGCTTCGGGGAGTTGTTCGTACAGGGGGGTTGCGTCGTACGAGTAGACGAGTTTCTGTTCGGGAGAGTCGAAATAATGTTCTCCCCCCACAATGTCACGGAGCTTCTTGAGAGTCGATGTGCGGATCATTTGCGTGTCAAGATAGGCGTTCGAAGACTGAAAATCAAGCCGGGACATTGGTGTGCACGATCGTCCGAGAACCAACGAGCCTTGTTTGTCGCGACAATTTCGTTTAGATTTGAAAGATTCTTTTCGTCACGACCGATAGTTCAGAGGATTTTATGAACAGTATCAAGCGAAGATCGTGGGCTGAGCCTTTCAAGATCAAAGTTGTCGAACCGTTGAAGATGACCACTCGTGAAGAACGCGCGAACGCACTGAAGGAGGCGGGATACAATACCTTTCTCCTCCGATCGGAAGACGTGTATATCGACCTGCTGACCGACAGCGGGACAAATGCGATGAGCGATTATCAATGGGCGGGAATGCTGCTCGGGGATGAAGCGTATGCAGGAAGCAGGAATTACTACAATCTCGAAGCAAAGGTCCAGGAGTATTACGGATACAAGTACCTCGTCCCCACTCACCAGGGACGTGGCGCCGAGCATATGATCTCACAGATTCTGATCAAGAAGGGTGATTTCATCCCGGGAAATATGTACTTCACGACGACGCGATTGCACCAGGAACTTGCCGGCGGAACCTTCGTGGACGTGATTATTGACGAAGCACACGACCCGGAGAATCTCCATCCGTTCAAGGGGAACATCGATCTGCAGAAGCTCGAAGATCTTGTCAAACGGGTTGGTGCAGAGCGAATCCCGTATATCTCTGTTGCGGCAACCGTCAACATGGCGGGGGGACAACCCATTTCCATGGAGAATCTTCGCCAGGTTCGCGCCCTTTGTCAGAAACATAGCATCAGAGTGATCCTTGACGCCACGCGTGCAATCGAGAACGCGTATTTTATCAAGCTTCGAGAAAAAGGATACGAGTCGAAAAGCGTAAAAGAGATTCTGAAGGGGCTCTGCAGTTATTCAGATGGCTGCACAATGAGCGGTAAGAAGGATTTGCTGGTCAATATTGGCGGATTCCTCGCGCTGAATGAATGGGATATCTTTGAAGAGGCGCGCAATCTCGTCGTGGTCTATGAGGGATTGCATACGTATGGTGGACTGGCTGGTCGAGATATGGAGGCCATGGCCAGAGGGATTGAAGAAGCGGTGCATGAAGACCATATCCGGGCACGAATCGGTCAGGTGGAATACGTCGGCGAGAAATTGAAGAGCGCGGGAATTCCGTTTGTTCAGCCCGTCGGCGGCCACGCAATTTTTCTCGACGCGAAGAAGTTCCTTCCCCATCTCCGGCAAGTGGAATTTCCGGCCCAGACGCTTGCAGCCGAGCTGTATGAGGAATCGGGTATTCGGTCGATGGAACGCGGGATCGTCTCTGCGGGGCGGAACAAGGAAACAGGAGATCACTATTATCCGAAGCTCGAGCTTGTGCGGCTTACATTCCCGCGCCGTGTCTATACACAGGCGCACTGCGACGTGACAGTGGAAGCGGTCGAAGAGGCATATCAACAGCGGGAGAACATCAAGGGTCTCAACATGGTCTATGAGCCCAAGTACCTGAGGTTCTTCCAGGCGAGATTTGAGAAGCTGTAGGAATTCAATTTGCTTTTCCCGTCTGGAAAAGAACAACCCCGTTCTGAGTCACCTTGGGGCGGGGCTGCTGTTTCACGGTGGCGCGGGCGGGGCAGAGCGGCCAAGCCCAAGCGGCGAGACAGCCGCAGCATCTGAACACCGAGAGATCAGATGCGTCTCCCGACAGAAATCGTCGGGATCAGCATGACATTGTCACTTGTTTCCCTTTTTACGCCTTGCAGTTATTAACTGAATCGGGACTCTTATCCCGATAGCCCGAGTCTTTCTGCACTCCCCTTCATCGCGTCAATCACGAACTTGATGTGTTCGTCGAGCGACACCCCCAATTCCGCCACCCCCTGCTGGATATCCTCCCTACTTACGTTCTTGGCAAAGGCCTTGTCCTTGAGCTTCTTTTTCACCGAGGAGACCTCAAGGTCCATCACCTTGTTCGGTCGGATCACTGAGACGGCAGAAATGAATCCACACAACTCATCACACGCAAAGAGCACTTTCGCCATCAGAGTATCCCGCGAGACATTCGTGTAGCTCGCGTGTCCGAGAATGGCGTGACGGATCTCTTCGGAAAACCCACGTTCCTTGAGGATTTCCGATCCCTTCAACGGATGATCGGGAGCATCAGGAAACTTCTCGTAGTCGAAATCGTGGAGAATCCCTACGGTTGCCCATTTTTCTTCGTCCTCACCATATTTTCGTGCGTATGCTCGCATTGCGGCCTCAACGGCATACATGTGCTTCCGAAGTGCATCGCTTTGTGTGTGTTCGTGCATGATGGCGAGCGCGTCCGCGTAAGTCATCTTCTCCTCCGTCCATGATCGCTTGCTGAGTGCTGAGATCTACAATTACTTCATTGGCATTAAGTTCTTTGAACTAAGGAAATTGAATCGATTTATCTCGACAATATAATTGCAGAAGGACAATGTGACGCGAGCGAACATGTTTGACACTTTGGGCTTCGCGCGGTACAGGTGTTCCTTCCGTGCCATATCAGCAGATTGCTGAAATCGTACCACAATTCTCGAGGCACAACTCTCATCAGGTCTTGTTCGATCTCTTCCGGATCACTATGGGCTGTCAATCCGAGTCGCTGGCTTAGGCGCCGGACATGCGTATCGACGACAACCCCTTCATTAATTCCAAACGCGCCACCTAGAACACAATTGGCGGTCTTCCGCCCCACTCCTGGGAGTCTGATGAGCTCCTCCATTGTCTTCGGCACACTGCCGCCGTGCTGGTCGACGATTGCCCTGCATGCCCCTATGATGCTCCGGGCTTTATTCCGATAGAAGCCCGTTGATCGTATCTCCCCTTCCAGTTTCTCCTGTTTCGTCCGCGCAAAGTCGTTAGCGTTCCTATATTGCTTAAACAAATCCTTGGTGACGATGTTGACACGGGTGTCCGTACATTGAGCAGAGAGAATTGTAGCTATAAGAAGTTCTAAAGGATTGCGATATCGTAATGCTGTTTTTGAACTTGGAAAATCCTTTTGAAGTTCATTGATGATCTTCCTTGTCCGTACGCGGGTCACACTGATCTCTTCGTGCTTCTTGCTGGAATCTTTCATCCGACTCAAGTCTATGACTCCACCTTGTGAACGGGCAAACTCCTTCCACCGTATTATTGCACCGATCGCCAGCAATTACCAGTGCGACGACCGCTCACACAGCGTGCTCCGGGAGGTCGATGATGGTGCCGGCGACGAGGCTCATACTGACCGCGCAATGGCGTAAACCAGAAGGATCGGTCCAAAGCGATTTGTGTTTGGTATACGCGACTATCCGGTTCTTTCACTATTGTCCGCGGTCTGATCTGCTTGACCCTCTACTTCTGAAAGAATCTGTCGATTTGTCGTTGACTCCACGTATTTGCGACGTCCTTAGCGCTCAACCATCCCTTCCGCGCGACATTCACGCCGTATTCGACATCCCTCAATCCTTCTGTGTTGTGCGCATCTGGATTGATGAAAATTGGGATCTTCTTCGCTTTCGCCTGGCGAACCAATCGCCAATCGAGATCCAACCGCATCGGATGGGCATTGATCTCAATCGCCCTACCGTAGTCTGCTGCCGCCTGAAGCACTTCTGTCATGTTCACCGGGTATGGGTCCCGACTAAGGAGCAGTCTTCCCGTCGGATGGCCGAGCATCGTCACGAACTTGTTTTTCAACGCCTTGATGATGCGCTTGGTTGCCTCAGCTTCGTTCATCTTGAATTTGCTATGGATAGAGGCCACGACATAGTCGAAAGAAGCCAAGATTTTGTCGTTGAAGTCGAGCGACCCATCACTCAGAATATCAACCTCTGAGCCTCTGTAGATTCGAAAACCCTTGAGCCGCTTTTGGACGCTTTCGATCTCTTTGAATTGCGCTCTTACTCTTGCGGGCGAAAGTCCCCCGGCATACGCGGCCGAGTGGCTGTGATCTGCAATACCGAGGTAGCTCCAGCCGAGGGCTTGAGCTGCAGCCACCATCTCAGCGAGCGAATTTGCCCCGTCGCTGAAGTTCGTGTGGCAATGAAACGTTCCCCGAAGATCTTTGAGCTCGACAAGTTCGGGGAGCATCCCTTGTTCGGCTGCCTCAAACTCCCCCATCTCCTCCCGTAATTCGGGCGGGACGAACTCAAGACCAAGTGCCCGATAGAGATCGTTCTCGGTTGTGCACTCCGGGATGCGTCGTTTGCCCTTCCCCCCTTTTGCCGGCGAGAAGCCGTATTCGTTCAATGACCATCCCTTCGCAAGGGCGCGAGAGCGCATTTCGACGTTGTGTTCCTTACTGCCCGTAAAATAATTGAGGGCGAAAGGGAATTCCGCCTTCGACACTATCCGCACATCACAGTTGATGCCGATTCGAAGCGTGACGCTCGATTTCGTCTCACCCTGAGCAATCACCCGCACAACCTCTTCATGCGATGAAAATGCCTGCATGATCGGCTTTCGCTGTTTTTCCGAAGCGCTCACGAGAATATCGATATCACCGATTGTCTCCTTCTTCCGACGCAAACTGCCGGTGATTTCGCACGCCGTCACACCCGGAAGTCGCTTGAGCGATTCGACGATCCTCCTTGCGGCCTCAGAGGCCACTGGATACAGAAAACGATCGGCATGCCTCTCGAGGGAATCGATCCCGACAAGTATGTTCTCTTCCGTCCTGGCGCCGAAGCCATCCAGGTTTTGCAGACGGTGCTCCTCCGCTGCTTGCTTCAGTTGGGCGATCGATTCGATACCGAGCTGATCAAAAAGAACTTTGACCTTCTTCGGTCCGAGTCCCTGGATTCTGAGCATATCCGGAAGACCAGGGGGGAGCGAGCGTTTGAGCTCCTCATGGTACTCCATCCGGCCCGTGGTGACGAGCTCGGTAATCTTGTCGCCAATTCCCTTTCCGATTCCCTTAACATTTGTCAGCTCACCGGATCGGACGAGCTGCTCGAGATCTTCGCCCAACGATTCAATCGTGCGTGCGGCATTATGATAGGCGCGGCACTTGAAGCTGTTTTCGCCGCGGAGATCGAGCAACGTGCCGATCTCTTCAAGGATGTGAGCGACATGCTTCTTATCCATTTTCATTCACTGGTCGGACCATCGGAGGGGCAGAGCAATCAGATGCGAGCCGCTCGTGGAACCGCTGGATCTTTTCGACGATTGGCGTGTGCAACGTATATTGCATCAACTCGGAGCGGAGACTTGCGGAATTGGGTATCCCCTTGAGATACCCGCTGTAGTGCTTGCGAAACTCGATGATACCTTTTCGCTCTCCTTTGTGCTGAACGGCGAGACCCAAGTGCGTCAGCATTAGTTCGATCCGTTGATCGACAGATACCGGGGCATATGATCCCGTTGCACGGTACATCTTGGTTTGCTCGAATATCCAGGGATTGTCGATCGCGGCTCGACCGATCATGACACCGTCACAGCCGGTTTCACTGAACACCCTTTGAATTTGTTCGGGTGTCTCCAGGCTACCGTTGGCAATAATCGGAATTGAGACATGGCGCTTGATCTCGGGAATCCAGCTGAAATCGGGTTCACCCTTGTGGCCTTGTGCGCGCGTGCGGCAATGAATCGTCAGTCCCCTGATGCCTGTCTGTTCAAGCATCTTTGCGACCTCGACGATCTTAATGCTTTCGGCATCCCATCCGAGCCGAGTCTTCACAGTGACGGGTAGGGAAACGCTTTTCACGACAGTTGAGACGAGCTGTTCCAATCGCGGCAGATCTCTCAGTAAGCCGGCACCGGCGCCCCGCATCGCGACATTCTTCACCCAGCAACCGCAATTGATATCGATGAGGTCAGGATGAAGCTCTTCGGCCATCCGAGCGGCTCCCTCCATCGACGTATCGACTCCGCCATAGAGCTGAATCCCGAAAGGACGTTCGTCATCGTCGAAAAGCATTTTGCGGCGGGTTTTATCGGACTGGCGAACCAACCCCTCGGCGTTCACAAACTCTGTGTACAACATATCAGCCCCGAGTCGCTTGCAGATCAATCGGAACGAACGGTCTGTCACATCCTCCATAGGAGCAAGGACAACGGGGCGATCGATATTGATGCTGCCAATCTTCATGCGAGACCACGTGGACAAAATGAGTGGCGGTGTGATGAATATACACAATGCGTGATGGAGTTACAAGAAAGCGGGTGTTGAAGACGAGATCGGTTCTTCAGACAATGCCGTAGAAACTTCGGTCCAGGCTCCGATACTGAATGGCTTCGCTGAGATGTTCAGGCCGGATGTTCTCGGCTCCCTCCAGATCGGCAATCGTGCGCGCGACCTTCAGAATTCTGTCATATGCGCGCGCAGAGAGTCCGAAACGCTGCATGGCAAGCTTCAACAACTCTGCTCCTGGCAGATCGAGCACGCACACTTCCTTAATCTCACGCGTCTCCATGTCGGCGTTCGAATACAATCCGGGAGAAGCAAACCGTTGACGCTGGATCTCCCTGGCACGGATAACTCGATCGCGTATGCGTTCGGAGAGCTCTCCATCCCTCCGCGAAGAAAGCTCCTGATATTTGACAGCCGGTACTTCGACGTGAATATCAATGCGGTCGAGCAGGGGTCCGGAGATCTTTCCGACATATTTCTGGATCTGCAGTGGTGTGCAGCTGCACGACTGTTGGGGGTTTCCGTAATGTCCGCACGGACAGGGGTTCATGGCCTTTCTGTCAAATCCGCTTAACAGCCCAAAAACTTACGAAACTGCCCACTGTTCTGAACACCATCGGGGACCACATTCGGAAGCGGAGAATGGAGCTTGAGATGACCCAGAGCCAGCTTGCCGACCGTCTTGGAGTCGAGGTTGACACGATCCGCAACTGGGAGTGGAACAGATCGAAGCCGACACTCAGATATCAACCGGCAATCCGAGAATTCCTTGGTTATGATCTTGCCCCAAATGAGCCGAAGACGTTGGGAGAGAAGCTATTGAAATACCGGCGGGATCAAGGAATGACGCAGAAGGAGCTTGCCCGACAGATCGGGATAGATCCGGGGACGTTGAGCAGGTTGGAGAGGAACCACGGGATGTGTTCCCGTGCAGTTGGCAAGAAACTGATCGCTTTTTTCAACAGTCAGGCTTTGGACGAGGGACATCCGCACAGTCTTAGTGGCGAAGCTCTCATTCAGAAAAAGTTGGCCCCATGAAAATTTGTCGTGCAGTTAGAAGCGGAATTCTCTACATTGAACAACGTCGACAATGTCACCAATACGCCGAATATCGTTGCATTTTGTCCCTCTGTCAGCCATCGTTTTCTCTTATGCAATTGGACTGATATTGGGGGACGGTTTGCACTTTCATGAATCGCTGAATCACAAACACGAAGGCGAAAATCTCCATTCGCATTCATGGACAGCGCATGTGCATCCGGATGAGGTTGTTGCTTTCAGTCACACCCGTGCAGTGCTTGCCGATCGGGTCCATGATCACGCAGTCCCTATTGTTCGACTCATCGCTCTTCCTGCTCCGACGTTGCGGGCGGGGCATTTGATTCACGGTTTCATCACCGTTCCCGTCGACTTGACGAAACCGGCGTTTTCAAATCTCTCGATTTCATTCCTGTTCGCATTACCCTGGGAGTTCCCGCCTCCGCTTCTCGCACGGGCAGACCACCCGGACTCAGGTCGCTCTCCGCCCGCTGTTTCTTAGGAATTATCCCTCAATTCGCCGGGTCACTCTGCTGACGCGGGTGATTCATTCCATTTTGAGCCGACTCAAATCTCTTTTGGGTTCACGAAGGACTTTCACTATGAAAGTAATGCATTTTGCTATTTGCACCATCACCGCTCTTGCTCTGCTTGGTTGCACCCGCACGGATGAGGCGAGGAATTCGGGTGCCCAGGGCGGCGGATCGATAACACTCTGGACAGATAAATCGGAGCTCTTCATGGAGTATCCCCCTCTTATCGTTGGTGAGGAGAAGCGCTTCGCAGTTCACTTGACTTGGTTGTCCGATTTCAAGCCAGTGAGGGAAGGGACGCTATCACTTTTGTTCACGTCGGCTGGCCGATCGACAGTCACTGCGACAGCAAAGGAGCCAACCTCTCCCGGCATCTTCAGACCCACGGTAACGTTTGGTCAACCGGGGATCTATCGACTCATGATGATCATCGACGGTGGCTCGACGGACACTCTGTACGTTGAAGGACTGCGGGTATTTTCAGCTTTGGAGGAAATTCCATCTGAGGAAGCGTCTCAGGGCGAACAAGTCATCACATTCCTGAAAGAACAGCAGTGGAACACGGATTTCCGCACACAGGCGGCGGAAGTGATGCGCTTGACTGGTACGATCCGGGCTGCGTGCGAGATCGTTCCAAAGCTCAACAACGAGGCAATCGTCCCGGCGCCATTTACCGGCACAATACCGTCGGAAGAGAACCGTAACCTTCCGACCATTGGACAATACGTCCGCCGCGACGATCCACTCGCATTGATGCTCCCCTCAGCTGAAACTCCCGGCGGTGTCGAAAACTTCGCTTCACGGTTCATCGAGGCGCAATCAGACCGCGATCTTACCGCCAAAGAATTCGAGCGCGCAAAGAAACTCTACGCTGCGGGCCTGATTTCGGAAAAAGAATACCAGGAAGCAGACGCTGAATTCAAAGGAGCCGAAGCGACCTATCAAACGCTGCGCAAGTTTGCAGGTTCAAATGATGAGAGTCAATCGTTTGGCGGATTCACCCTCCGAACTCCCCTCTCCGGAACCATCGTCGAGATGAATGTCGTGCCCGGGAAACAGGTGAACGCCGGTGAGCCCTTATTTCGCATCATTGACACAGGCTCGCTTTGGATGCGGGCAAACGTTGCATCAACTGAAATTGGAAGACTCAGCCGTCCAAGGCAGGCCTGGATCCAATTCGCCGGGGGCATCGAACAGTTCGAGGTGAGCGAAGAAAACGGCAAGCTCGTCACCGTTGGCGCAGCCATAGATCCTGAGACCCGAACATTCCCCGTTATCTTTGAAATCCGGAACCCGGATGGGCGCCTGCGGGTGGGCATGTTTGGTGAAGTGAGCATTGCCGTAGGTGACGAAAAAAGAGCGCTCGTTGTTTCTGAATCTGCCTTGGTCGAAGAAGAGGGACGCTACAGCGTCTATGTACAGGTGGAAGGCGAAGCGTTTGTAAAACGGGATGTGACCCTGGGTGAGAGGAACGGAACGGATGTGGGGATTCTGAGCGGACTCGCAGAAGGTGAGCGCGTCGTGACGGTCGGGGCGTACCAGGTCCGGCTGGCTTCGCTTTCTTCGCAGCTTCCAGCACACGGGCATGAGCATTAGAGATCAAGGATCTGTCATGGGTACAGCAGGCAATAATGACCATTCGCAGGACCACCGGCATCATGCTCACACGCACGGCGTCGTTGATCCTTTGATGGCCACTTCCAAGCGTGGAGTGTGGGCCGTAAAATGGTCCTTCGTCGGACTGATGATGACAGCGTTTCTTCAAATTGCCGTGGTTGTTCTCTCCAACAGCGTTGCCCTGCTTGCCGACACAATTCATAACATCGGTGACGCTTTTACCGCTGTGCCGCTCGCGGTGGCTTTCATGTTTGCCCGGCTTACGCCAACCAAGAGGTTCACATACGGCTGGGGCCGCGTCGAAGACGTTGCCGTTGTCCTTACAATCCTTGCTAGTGCATTCGTGGCGGGCTATGAAGCGGTTGACAGATTCTTTCACCCAGCAGAGATCTCATATGTGTGGGCGGTGATCGCGGCCTCTGTGGTCGGATTCCTCGGAAACGAAGCCGTTGCCTTGTTTCGAATCAAGGTTGGCAAACAAATCGGAAGTGCGGCTTTGGTTGCCGATGGCTATCACGCTCGTGTGGACGGATGGACGAGTCTAAGTGTTCTCGTCGGAGCAATTGGCGTCTGGATCGGCTTTCCGCTTGCCGATCCTCTTGTCGGGATCGGCATCACCATTGCTATTCTCTTTATCGTGTGGGAATCTGGAAAGTCCATTGTTGCTCGTTTGCTCGATGGAATCGAAACGGGATTATTCGACGAGATTCTCCATGCAACGCAGCATATCAAAGGGGTGAAATCTGTTGGAGCAGCAAGGGCACGATGGCTGGGTCACCGCCTGCGTGTTGAAATTAACGTTGCCGTGGACTCACATCTGTCCGTTACCGAGGGTCATGCAATCGCAACCGAGGTTCGCCATCAGCTACTCCACAAGTTTGAAAACCTTGGAGATGTCCTCGTTCATGTTGATCCCGAAGACTTGGCGGGCGAGGAGCATCACCGTATTCATGAACACACGCACGACGGACTTGAGCGACACTCGCACTAGGAATTGAACTATGCTCGATAGAATTATCAAAGCTTCCCTTAAGAACAAGTTTCTCGTCGTGATTGGCGCCGGCGCTTTATCCATTATCGGAGCGTTGACAGTCACCCAGATCCCGGTTGATGTTTTTCCCGACCTTACTGCGCCAACCGTGGTTATCCTCACAGAGGCCCATGGCATGGCGACCGAGGAAGTGGAAACCATGGTCACGTTCCCTGTGGAAACAGCGGTCAACGGGGCGACTGGCGTTCGACGTGTGCGCTCATCGTCAGCCATGGGTATCTCCATTATCTGGGTTGAGTTCGATTGGGGAACCGATATTTTCATCGCCCGCCAGATCGTCAACGAAAAACTTCAACTTGTGAGCTCACAGCTTCCGCGCGGCGTTGCCCAACCAGTGCTTGCACCGATTTCATCCATCATGGGCGAAATCATGCTTGTGAGCCTTTCCAGCGATCATCACAGCGAGCTCGATGTACGCACGATTGCAGATTGGACGATTCGCAAGAGGCTTCTCGCGGTTCCGGGTGTTTCTCAGGTCATTCCCATCGGCGGAGGCCGGAAGCAATATCAGGTTCTTGTCGACCCGGACAGGCTCCGTGCATACCGTCTCTCCCTTCAAGAAGTTCTACGTGCCGTTGAAGAATCGAATCAGAATTCCTCGGGCGGCGTGTTCATGGAAAAGGGGCAAGAGTATCTCATACGAGGCCTCGGCCGTGTGTATTCAACTGACGATATCAGGGGCGCGGTCGTCGCCATCCGAAACCGTATTCCTATTCTTGTCAGAGATATCGCGGACGTGGAGATAGATGCGGCAGTAAAGATCGGGGATGCCTCGGTTAACGCCAAGCCTGCCGTTGTGATTTCCATTCAGAAGCAACCGGGCGCCAACACCCTGGAACTCACAAGACGAATAGAGCAGACACTCGATGAGATTCAGAAAACCCTGCCGGAAGGAATGACAATAAATTCGCACATCTTCAGGCAGGCTGACTTTATTCAGGTGGCCATAGACAACGTTGTCGCCGCCCTCAGGGATGGAGCCATACTCGTCATTGTTGTATTGGTGTTGTTCCTCGCAAACACCCGAACAACCTTCATCTCGCTGACAGCAATGCCGCTGTCGCTCATCTTCGCCGTGTTTGTGATGAAGCTTTTCGATATCACTATCAATACCATGACACTCGGGGGAATGGCAATTGCCATCGGTGCGATTGTTGATGATGCCATTATTGATGTGGAAAACGTGTTCCGGCGGTTGAAGGAAAACAAGCATGCTCAGAACCCACGCCCCGCCTTTGATGTCATTTACGATGCATCGCGGGAGATCCGGTCTTCGATTGTCAATGCAACGTTGATTATCATTGCTGTGTTTCTGCCTCTTTTCTTCCTGACCGGTGTCGAAGGACGTTTGCTGCGTCCTTTGGGCATCGCCTATATTGCTTCAATCGGCGCGTCTCTTATCATCGCGCTGACTGTTACACCGGCATTGTGCGCCTTCATGCTCCCCCGTGCTGGATTCCTGGAGCGAAAAGAGGACAGCTTCTTGGTCTTGCGTTTGAAGGCGGTCTACTCCCGGACACTCGACATTGTTTTCAGCAGACCCGGACTTGTCCTTGTATCCGCCGGAATCTCGCTGATTGCAGCCGTCGCGATTGTTCCGTTTCTTGGCCGTGCCTTCCTTCCCGAATTCAATGAAGGGTCCCTAACCATCAGCGTTGTTACAATGCCAGGGACCTCCCTCCACGAATCCAACAAGATCGGAAATCACGTCGAGAAGATTCTCCTGAGTCACCCATCGATAGTCTCTACGGCCCGCCGCACGGGGAGAGCCGAGCTGGACGAGCACGCCCAGGGCGTCAACTCTGCTGAGCTGGATGCCCGGTTAGAGCTTAACGGAATGTCGAAGGAGCAGGTGCTGTCGGATCTCCGGAAGATGCTCTCCGTTGTGCCCGGTACCAATATCACAATTGGCCAGCCCCTCGGACACCGTATTGATCACATGCTTTCTGGTACCCGGGCCAACATTGCAGTCAAGATCTTTGGACCCGACTTGTTCCGCTTGCGGTCAATCGCCGAAGAAGTTCGGAAGCAAATGGAACAGGTCGAAGGGATTGTCGATTTGGCCACTGAACAACAGATGAACGTTCCGCAAATCCGAATCAAAGCAAACAGACTTCAGATGGCAAGATACGGAATGACCGTGGCTGATTTTTCCGAGGCACTCGATGTGGCGTTCAATGGCGAGGTCGTTTCACAGGTTCTCGAGGGGCAGCAAAGTTTCGATCTTCTCGTTCGATTCAATGAGAATCACCGCGGCAGCATAGAGAAGATCCGACAGGCACTGTTCGACACCCCATTGGGCGTCAAAGTCCCCATCCAGGAACTGGCGACCATTGTTTCGGAAAAAGGGATCAATACGATTAGCCGGGAGAATGTCCAGCGGAAAATTGTTGTTCAGTCAAACGTTTCGGATCGTGATTTGAGGAGTGTAGTCGGGGACATCCAACGGCGGATCGGGATGAACGTAACGCTCCCTCAGGGCTATTTTATCGAATACGGCGGCCAGTTTGAGAGCGAGCAAGAGGCGACGCGAGTCATATCCCTGCTGGGCATCGCTGCCATCTTCACGATCTTCCTTCTGCTGTACATCGAATTCAAGTCGATGCGAACTGCCATGGTCGTTATGGTGAATCTTCCTCTCGCGTTAATTGGCGGAATTGGCGCCGTATTCTTCTCGAGCGGTGTCATAAGTGTGGCATCGCTTGTTGGATTCATCACGTTGTTCGGAATCGCCACGAGGAACGGCATCCTGATGGTTTCGCATTATAATACGCTTCTTGCGGAAGGCAAGTCGCTCGTCGGGGCTATTCGCCAGGGATCAATGGAGAGGCTCAGTCCGGTGTTGATGACCGCCCTCGCAGCGGGACTCGCATTGATTCCTCTGGCAATTGCCGGTCATGAACCCGGAAACGAAATTCAGTCGCCGATGGCAATTGTGATCCTGGGAGGACTCCTGAGTTCGACCGCCTTGAATATGATTGTTATCCCAGCGCTGTTTCTGAAATTCTCAAAACAATAAAGCATACGAGTCCGAGAGATAAGGGCCGATTCTCAGACAGCATAGAAGGTCCGATCCAGGCTCCGATACTGAATGGCTTCGCTGAGATGTTCAGGCCGGATGTTCTCGGCTCCCTCCAGATCGGCAATCGTACGCGCGACCTTCAGAATTCTGTCATATGCGCGCGCAGAGAGTCCGAAACGCTGCATGGCAAGCTTCAACAACTCTGCTCCTGGCAGATCGAGCACGCACACTTCCTTAATCTCACGCGTCTCCATGTCGGCGTTCGAATACAATCCGGGAGAAGCAAACCGTTGACGCTGGATCTCCCTGGCACGGATAACTCGATCGCGTATGCGTTCGGAGAGCTCTCCATCCCTCCGCGAAGAAAGCTCCTGATATTTGACAGCCGGTACTTCGACGTGAATATCAATGCGGTCGAGCAGGGGTCCGGAGATCTTTCCGACATATTTCTGGATCTGCAGTGGTGTGCAGCTGCACGACTGTTGGGGGTTTCCGTAATGTCCGCACGGACAGGGGTTCATGGCACAGACGAGCATGAAGTTCGCCGGATAGTCGACTGACATCTTCGATCGACTGATCGTCACACGACCATCCTCAAGAGGTTGACGCAGCACCTCCAGGACGTTCCTGGCGAACTCGGGAAGTTCATCGAGAAATAATACTCCGTTATGAGAAAGGGAAATCTCTCCGGGCCGCGGGATGCTTCCGCCGCCCACAAGCGCAGAGTCGGAGATCGTGTGATGAGGAGCCCGGAACGGGCGTGTCGCGACGAGTGCGGAATGGGTCGGAAGGAGTCCGGCAACGGAATGTATTTTCGTTGTTTCAAGCGCCTCTTCAAAGGAGAGCGGAGGGAGTATGGTCGCGAGGCGTTTTGCAAGCATAGTCTTCCCCGATCCTGGCGGACCGATCAGAATAATGTTATGGCCTCCCGCGGCCGCCACTTCGAGCGATCGCTTGACACTCTCCTGCCCTTTTACATCGGCGAAATCGATCGCATACACCATTTCGTCTGAAAAGACCTGCTTGGCATCGACGCGAAACGGAGTTCGGTTCTTCTCTCTACCAGACAGGAAATCGACGGTTTCCTGAAGGCTCTCCATCGGATACACTTCTATTCCTTCGACGAGAGCGGCCTCTCGCGCGTTCTCACGCGGCAGTATGATTCCTCTGATATTTCGCGACCGAGCTTCGAGCGCCACGACAAGCGCTCCGCGAATAGGACGCAGTCGTCCATCGAGAGCCAGCTCACCGAGGAGAAGATAATCGCAGAGCGAATCTCCCGGAATGGTGCCGCTGGACGCGAGAATCCCGAGCGCGATCGGCAGATCGTAGGCCGATCCCTCTTTTTTCACGTCGGCAGGCGCAAGGTTTACGGTGATGCGAAAGAAGGGGAACGGATATCCGGAATTTCTGATCGCCGCAATGACCCGCTCACTGCTTTCGCGAACGGCATTGTCCGGCAATCCGACGATGGAAAAGCGAAACAGGGCGGGCTCGATATGCGTCTCGACTGAGACAACATACGCGTCGACGCCGTACGTGGCGCAACTGAGCAATTGCGAAAACATGACTGAATCCCCCCTGGGATTGGTGAGGTGAGTTCCCCTCTCAATGTGACGGCGAAGCCGCGGAGTCGAAATTTATCGGCTGTTTCGAAGGAACTCGAGCCGCTCGCGAACCTGCTCCGCAGGCGTCAGGAGACGCTCTTTGCCAAATATCGCCTCTTCCTGACTGCTAAACACAAGTTCGTATTCCTTGCTCATGATGATTGCCTCTTCCGGACACACCTCCTCGCAGAATCCGCAGAAGATGCAACGCACCATGTTGATCTCAAACCTGACGGGATATCGTTCTTTTTCGAGTTCCGTTTCAGACGCCTGAACCTCTATCGCAAGAGCCGGGCACACTCTTGAGCACAATCCGCAGGCGACGCACCGTTCGACGCCGTTCTCCTCGACCAGTATCGGCCTGCCCCGGAACGAGGACGGGGGCTGAAACCGCTCTTCGGGGTACATGTACGTGAACTTCGGCTTGAACATCTGAGAAAGCGTCAGACTCAATCCCTTGAAGACCTCCGGCAGATAGAGCTTCTGCCAGAACGTGAGATCTTTCGTGCGAATCATTTTTCCATTATCTCTGCCCATGCTGAATCCTTCGAAGATCAGAACGCGAGGAGAATCAGAGCCGTTACAAGCGCGTTGGCAAGCGTCAGCGGCAGCATCACCTTCCAGCCAAGGCTCATCAATTGGTCATACCGGAAGCGTGGCAACGTCCACCGGATCGCAATGAAGAACAGGAGAACCAACACGATCTTGCCGCAGAACGTGAGAACCTGCAGGATGCTCAGGGCGAAGCCGGACAACCCCAGCATATCTGCATACGGCAGATGCCAGCCTCCGAGGAACAATGTCACCACGATCGCGCTGGCAGTGATCATGTTCATGTATTCCGCAAGGAAGAAAAGCCCAAACTTGAGACCCGTGTATTCCGTGTGAAATCCTCCCACGAGTTCCGGCTCCGCCTCCGGCAAATCGAATGGGAGCCTGTTTGTCTCCGCAAAGGCGGCGATGAAAAACGTAATGAACGCGACAGGCTGAAGGAATATGTTCCATGCCGGAAGCCACCCCAAAAGATACTCCGTTTGTTTCTCAACAATGACATCAAGCCGAAGTGTTCCCGCCATCAATATCACGCCGATGATGGCAAGTCCCATCGAAAGCTCATAACTGATCATTTGTGCGGATGAACGGAGCCCGCCGAGCAACGAGTACTTGTTGTTCGACGACCACCCCGCCAGCGTGAGTCCGTACACGCCGAGCGATGTGATCGCAAGGATGTAAAGGATCCCGATGTTCACATCGGCGATTTGCAGCTTGATAGTTGTCCCGAACAGCTCAATGGCATTTCCAAACGGTATGACGGCGAAGGTTGTCATCGCAACGGCAATCGAGATGATGGGCGCCAGATCATGCAACGGCTTGTTCGCTTTTGCCGGCACAATATCCTCCTTCATCAGAAGTTTCACGACATCGGCCACCGATTGGAGCAAGCCGTACGGTCCTACTCTGTTCGGGCCGATGCGATTCTGAATGAAGGCACTCATGCGTCGTTCGACAAGAACGAGGAACACGACCGACGTAAGCATTGCCGCAAGCACAACAGCGATTTTTGTGGAAGCAATGAGGATGTCCATGATCAGAGCATCGATTTCAAGTATTCGTGGCTGGTCTAAGTTTTTACCGGAACAGGGGACGATTTGGACAACACCCCCTTCGAACCGATTCTTGCAAAGCTCATCCCTCGGTACACCGGAACGACGTTTGCAATTTCACCAAAGACATCTTCGGCAGTATTGTATTTCATTCTCGTCCCGAGCGCAGCAGCCACGGAGACAAGGATTCTCCAGCTGGGGCGAGCGTCAAACTTCACGGGTCTTCCCCACCGATCATTCTTCGATGAAAACTTGTCCCAGCGGCTTGCCGCAAGTCCGTCCATTCTCCGGTCGGTTTCGCTCGTTGCGACAGCGGGTTGGAGTCGCTGGACCCTTCCCTGAAAATTCGTGATCGTCCCGTGTTTTTCCGCATACGTCGAAGCCGGAAGGACTACGTGGGCGAGCGCGGTTGTGGCGTTCTGAACCGCGGAATGAACAACGAGAAGTCTCAGTTTCTGCAAAACGGAATGCCATTCGGGATCCGCGGCGATATCATCTTCGAGAACGTATAGAGCCCTGATCGATCCGTCGTTGATCGCGTTCCGGATTCCGGATGCGGACAATCCTCCCGACGACGGTTCGATTCCGACATTCCGAGCGCCAAGGCTGTTCGGTGTCCGATCGGCCTTGATCAGCAGGTCGTCTTCAACCTGTTCGATGACATGCGGAAGAAGGTCGAGGTGCTTCGAGCCCAAGACTTCTTTGATGAAACGCTGGAAGACAAAATTGTCTTCGTTGGTGGCGTATGCCGATCCGATCCCGGCAATCTCGTTCTTCCGAAAGCCGCGAAGTTCCGACGCAAGTTCCGATACGGTCTCTTCCCATCCGATCGATCGGAGTTCCCGGTCGACACGGACCGATGGTCCACTGAGCCGTTCCGATGCGTTCACATGCTTGAAGGTCTCCAGCCGACCGTAGTCGCACATCCATGAGGAATTGACCTCTTCGTTCTGCCGCGGCGTGAGCCGGAGAATCTCATTGTTGCGAGTCCAGATGTTCATGTTACAGCCGCGCGCACAACCGTTGCAGACGCTTTCGGTTGCTGCCATCTCCCACACCCGCGCCTTGAATCGAAAATCCCGGCTTGTGAGAGCGCCGACAGGACACAATTCGATGACGTTCATCGAATAGGGATTGTCGAGCTCGCTTCCGGGAAAGGTGGTAAGTACGACGTGAGTACCGCGTTGCGTGAAGGTAAGAACAGGTTGCTTCGCAATTTCCTCGGAAAATCGTATGCAGCGCGAACACATGATGCAACGCTCGACATCAAGCATGACATTTGGTCCCAGCGGAACGCGCTTCGGTTTGTGAACTTTGTCCTCTTCGAAGCGACTGTATCCAACGCTGTATTGATACGCGTATTCCTGAAGCTTACATTCCCCCGCCTCGTCGCAAATCGGACAGTCCAGGGGATGGTTGATCAGCAAGAACTCCATCACCGCCTTCTGCGCCTGGATGACGCGTTCGCTTTTCGTTTTGACAACCATGCCGTCCGCGACCTGAGTTGCACAGGCAATCAAAAGCTTCGGCATTTGTTCCACTTCCACGAGGCACATGCGGCAGTTGCCAGACACGGAAAGCTTCGGATGCCAGCAGAAATGCGGAATGTGAATTCCATTCGCTCGTGCTGCTTCAATGATCGTCGACTTTGCATCGACCTGGAATTCGGTTCCGTTTATCGTGATGGTCGCCATGATTCCCGCAAAAGTTGAACGGACTACTGAAACTTCTCTTTGTACTGCTCCAGTCCGGCGGCAATGATCTTCAGTGACCGTTCAAGATCGGAGCAATTCAACATGAAAGCAAGCCGTACTTCATTTGTTCCTTTTCCTGCCGAAGCATAGAATCCTTGCGCCGGCGCAAGCAGCACCGTTTCCTTCTCGACAGCAAATTCTTCGACGAGCCAGCGGGAAAAATGGTCTGCATCCCGTATCGGCAGACCGATTACGATGTAGAATGCTCCCTCCGGCTTGTAGAACGTGACACCGGGGATGGCGGCAAGCCCTTCGTACACGACGTCACGCCGGCGTCGGAACTCTTCCACAAGGGACGGGACGACGGCCTGCGGATCATTCAGAAGAGGAACGAGTGCAAGCTGTTCGATCGTTGCCACGGACAAACGCGCCATCGCAAAGCGGAAGGCGGCCTGGACGATTTCTTTGTTGTGACTCGCAAGAACACCCACGCGCGCCCCGCAGACATTAAAGCGCTTCGATGTGCTATCAAGCAAGATTGCGCGGTCGTGGATTACCGGAAAATCCATGATGCTGGTAAAGGGTGCCTCGTAGGCAAATTCGCGGTACACCTCGTCCGCCAGGAGATAGAGATCGTGTTCGCGCACGATACTTACGAGGGTCTCCAACTCCGAGCGCGTGAAGATTGTCCCGGTCGGATTGCTCGGATTGCAGATCAGAATGCCCTTTGTCCGCTCCTTGATCTGCTCCTCGATCGAAGCCCGGGGTGGCAGGTGAAATCCGTTCTCAATCGAGAGCGGAATCGGCCGCAGTCGAACGTTGCTGAGCGTCGCAAAGCCGTTGTAGTTCGTGTAGAACGGTTCGAATACAATGATTTCATCCTCAGCATCACAGATCGCGCTCATCGCGAAGATGATGGCTTCCGATCCCCCAGCGGTGACGATGATCTCGCTCTCCTCGAACGAAATCCCAACGTGTGAAAAGTACTTCTTCCAGGCCTGGACTGCCAGCGGCATCCCGTTGGATGGGGCATAGGCAATCGTTTCCAGCTTGAGATTTCGGATGGTCTCGAAGACTAGAGGATGGGTCGGCAAATCGGGCTGGCCGATGTTGAGATGGTAGACCTTGATCCCCTGGCGTTTTCGCGCCTCGGCAAGGGCCGCCAGCTTGCGCAAAGGGGAGGCTTGCATCGATTGTGCACGCTTCGAGAGAACGATTCCGGGTCTCTCGACATCAACAGCGGGAAGCGTTCCTGGATCAACATCAATCGATTTCATGTGGATCAACCTTTGGGTGAATTCTCAGAGGCAGTGATCTGTCCCTCAAGCAGATTCTGTGGGGGTGTCACCACCATTTGGCTTGAAAACCACTCCCGCGAGTCTCTCCCGCACAAACAACTCTGCCGCGACCTCCTGCAGGAGCTCAGGTGTAACAACATCGATTTCCTTGATAATCGAATCCAGCGATGCCAGATGCTGAAAGTAGAGTTCGGAACTCCCGAGGCGAAGCATCCGGTTGGGAATGTTCTCCAGACTCAGCATCATTCCCCCTTTGAGTTGTGCTTTCGTTCGTGCAAGCTCGTTGCGTGAGACCGGTTTGTCAATGAGCTTCCCCAATTCCTTTTCAATGAGCTCGATACAACGATCGATGTGATTTCCATCTGTGCCGATATAAACGCCGAAGGAACCGGAGTCGCTGAGCAGACTGACGAAACTGTAGACATTGTACGCGAAGCCGTACCGCTCCCGGATGTTCTGAAAGAGGCGAGAACTCATCCCTTCCCCCAGAATGGAATTGAGGACCAGGAGTGGATACCGATACTTGCTTCTGATGCTGTAGGCGGAGGTCCCCAGGCAGATATGTGCCTGTTGAATCGGCTTGAGAAGTTGGGTTCGTTTCGGCTTGACTGCACGAGGCCGCAAGGGCTTTTCGATTTGCCTGGAACGCGTTCCTCCGTTTGCAGGGAAGTATCTTTCGACCAGCACGAGCAAATCTTCGTGCGTGAGGTTACCCGCTGCAGCAACGACCATTCGAGACGGGTGATAGTACGTCCCGTGGTGTGAGAGGAGATCTTCGCGGCTGAAGCGTTTCAAGTTGTCGGCACGTCCGATGATCGGAAAACCGAGGGAGTTGGACCCATAGATCGCGCGTTCGAGATGGTCGTGGATGATGTCATCCGGCGTGTCCTCGGCATTCTTCAGTTCTTCGATGACGACGCCCCGTTCTTTCTCGAGTTCGCGTCCGGGAAACACCGGATGCTGGACAATATCGGAGAGCACGTCGATGCCCAGTTCGGCAAATTCATCGAGAACGCGAACATAGAAGCAGGTATGCTCCTTGCTCGTGAACGCATTGAGATAGCCACCTACTGATTCGATGCTTTGTGAAATTTCGCGATTCGAGCGCGTCGGCGTTCCCTTGAACACCATATGCTCGATGAAGTGGGAAATGCCGTTAGTGGTGGGAGTTTCGTAGCGCGAACCGACCTCGATCCAAACACCGATCGTGACGGATCGAACCGTGGTAATCTGCTCGGAGACCACGCGCAGACCGCTGGGAAGAATGGTCTTGCGGTATTTCGATTCAGCCTCGCTGATTGCCCTCTCGGTAATCTGTTGGATGCGCTTGGACGGACTGGACCTTCGCACGTATAATGGGTTCCGATTTGAATGTCACTTCGATCAAGGGCCAAAAAGAGAGCTATTTGGCTCAAATTACGTCCAAAGATACCCTTTTTTGGAGGGAGAGTCAAGAAAGTGTCGGTCGCATCACAGCGACGGCGAAGTTGACGCGCGGACGCGAATCAGAAGATCGGCGCGCTCACCGGCGGCCGCTCAGACTTGATTCTGAGCATCGATCGGATCTTTGTCACCACCATGTCGATCGCGACAGAATTCTCCGCCCCCCGCGGAATGATGATGTCCGCCCAATGCTTGCTGGGTTCGACGAACTCCAGATGCATCGGTTTGACCGTCAGGGTATACTGCTGCATGACCGAATCAACGGATCGGCCTCGTTCGAGAATGTCCCTCCTGATCCGACGAATGAGACGTTCATCGGCATCTGTGTCGATGAACAACTTGATGTCCATCAAGTCGCGAAGCTCCCTCTCCACAAAAATGAGAATTCCCTCGATGATGATGATCTCGAGTGGCTTCAGGAGCTTGGTTTCCTCGAGCCGCCGGTGCGTAGTAAAGTTGTAGATGGGCTGATTGACCGATTGTCCCTCCTTCAGTTCACGGATATGTCGAATCAGCAGATCGGTATCAAGCGAAGCAGGATGGTCAAAGTTGATTTGATCCGGTGTGGCACCGTGATAGGTGCTCAGATCCTTGTAGTACGAATCATGTTGGATGACGAGCACGCGCGATTTGTCGATCGATTCGAGGATTTTGTTCGTGACCGTCGTCTTTCCTGAGCCGGTTCCGCCGGCGATTCCGACAACGAGGGTGTTCATGAATGTCGATCCGGAAAAATGTCTTGAAGCGGCGCAATTCTGCGCCAATATATGAGGAAGAGACGGATTTATCAACCAGCAAAACTTGGAAAAGAGAGTTTTGTTCGCGATGTTCCAAAGCAAATCCATGGAATCGACTCTCATACCTCTCCTCCTGATTGCGCTCCCCCTCTATCTCTTCATTGTGGTCGCGTTGATTGCGGGGCTGAGACGGCTCAAACCTGGGCGAAGCGTCGAGGAACCGCTGGTGTCGGTCGTCGTCGCCGCTCGAAACGAGGAACACGCTCTTCCCCCTCTGCTCGAAATTCTGATTCATCAAACCTACGCCCGGCTCGAAATTATCATCGTGGACGACCGCTCAGAGGACGCGACGGCGGAAATCGTCCGTAGTTATGCAGCGCACGATCAACGGATCACCCTAGTAAGTATCGAGGAACCCGCGCTCACCATGCCTCCGAAGAAATTTGCCATTACTCAAGGAATTCGCGCCAGCCGAGGTGAGATTCTCTGTTTTACGGATGCGGACTGCATTCCGACCCGGCAATGGGTGGAGGCAATGGTGAGCTTTTTTGATAACGACGTCGGCGTCGTTTCGGGATATTCACTCTATGATCCTTCGCTGATACGGCCGGCATTGCGAACGCGCGGGCTCGCGGGAT
Source organism: Ignavibacteria bacterium (assembly GCA_016873805.1). Classification (GTDB taxonomy): domain Bacteria; phylum Bacteroidota; class Ignavibacteria; order UBA10030; family UBA10030; genus VGVZ01. The sequence continues at coordinate 9,613 of VGVZ01000014.1, read as the reverse complement.
TGCTCCAAAAGGTCCTCCACGCCTTTATTGCCTATGAAGCGCGAAAGGTTGCCGCGCTCTCCGCTGGTTTCACGGGATTGGGTTTTCCGTGGCTGTGCAAAGCGAGCAATCTGGCCTACCGGCGCAGAGTGTGGGATGAGGTCGGTGGGTTTGAGGCAATCAGGGATGTCCTGAGTGGTGATGATGATCTGTTTCTTCAGCGAGTTGTTCGCTTGACGTCCTGGAACATTGCTCACGCAACAGCCCCCGCGGCCGTTGTTCACACCGTGCCCGCACCGACATTCTCCGCCTTCGTGTCCCAGCGACGAAGACACTTTTCCGTCGGCACGCGCTATCCGGTGCATATCCAATTCTTGATTGCGCTGTTCCACGCCTCGAATCTAGTGCTCCTCCTCAGCATCGCGATTCTCGCGATAGGAAGTGATGCGCTCTTGACGGCTGGAACCGCGTTGGCGTTAAAACTCGGCGCCGATTCTCTTCTTGTTCTGTTCGCGACGCCTCCACCGCGACAAATCCGACTTCTCACAGGCGTGATCTTCTGGGAAATTTTGTATCTTCTCTATATTTTCATCATTGGTCCCCTCGGATTGTTTGGAAAGTTCGAATGGAAGAGCTGACCTCCGAGCACCCCCCCCCGAATTCTTCTGTGGCCCCAACGATTTCCAAAAAGGGAACTCGATCGTTGATTCTGCGCTTCATCGTCGGGTTGGCTATCATCGGGGCGCTCTTTGTGATGATCGATCCGCGGGAAATCGGCGATGCGATTGCCAATGCGAGACCATGGTACATCATCGCCGCCCTGATCCTGCTGATCCCAAACGTTGGCATCCAATATCAAAAATGGCTACGCATTGTACGGATGGCCAGGCCTGAGACAACTCAACGCGAAGTGCTCCTGTCTCTCGTCTACGGCCTTGCCGTTGGCTCGCTCACTCCGGGCAAGGTCGGAGAAATCGGTGGAAGGTTAGTTGGGATATCGGCGCTGCGCAAGAGCCAGATTCTGGCTCTTGCCCTTATCGACAAACTTCAGATCATGTGCGTGATTGCAGTGGGCGGGGTAGTCTCGACCAGCTTCCTGTTTGGAGGAACGATCGCCGTCGTGGGGAGTACGATTGTGGCTCTCCTCCTCGTCGTCATCGCGTTGCGACCACGACTTCTCAAGCCCCTGGTGCACCCTTTTGAGCAAATGCGATGGATCGGACGATGGCTAATCGAATTTCGATCCTCGCTGGCCATCCTCGACAAGCGTACGCTCGCCGTCACGCTCAGCCAGAGCGTACTGATCTATGGGACTGTGTTTCTTCAGCTCTATCTTCTCTTGAATGCATTTAGCGACGTCCCGTTCTTTCATGCGTTCCTGGGATACTCGACGATGATGTTCTATAAATCACTTCTCCCGCTTTCGGTGGGAGATCTTGGGATCCGCGAGGCGACATCGGTGTACTTTTTTTCAAAGGTCGCGGTGTCCGGGGCGGCGGCGTTCAACGCGGCCCTGCTCCTTGCGGTAATCAACATCTATGTGCCGGCACTCGCCGGATCACTCTACACCATGTCTCCGCAAATCAAGATGCGTGTGGAACGCAACAATGTCGACTGACGAATCATCATGATCCCGGCGATCAGTGCGCTCCTGTTGATATTCGCTTCTCTCTACTTCATTTTCCTCGCGCGGATTCGGCACGGACTCGCACGCGCCGCGGCGGCGCGCCCGCTCCTGCACCACACACCGACGGTGAGCATTATTGTCGCGGCGAGAAACGAAGAGCAGCATATCGAAGAATGCATTCAGTCCATCCTCCTCCAGGACTATCCGTCGGAATTAATGGAAATCATCGTTGTGGATGATAGTTCTTCCGACACGACGAGAGCGAGGATCCGGTCACTCGCTGCTGAAGACCCAAGGATCATGCTGGTTGTTGAGGATTCGATGAATGCCATCAGACGGGAAGGAAAACCGCAGGCTCTCACGCTTGGGGTGTACCATGCACAGCACGAAATTGTGCTCGTGACGGACGCCGATTGCATCGTTTCGGCGGCGTGGGTTCAGAGTATCGTGGCCGGATTCGCCCATTCCACGACGATGGTCATGGGTCCCGTCGTCGAACAGAGGCAAGGATCCTTCTTTTCGGCACTCCAGGGTTTGGAGGCATTCGGTATCGTTGTCGTCACAGCGGGACTTGTTGGTCTCCGACAGCCGTTGATCTGCATTGGGGCGAATTTCGCCTTTCGGCGATCGACGTTTCTGCAGGTGGATGGATTCGGCAGTGATCATGAACCGTGGGTCGAATCGATTATGAAACGGATCGACAAAAAGAATCCGGGCGGAGTCCGATTTTCGATGGATCAGGAATCGATTGTCTACACCCGTGCCCCCTCCAGCGTACGGGAATTCTTCGGGCGCCGGATCCGATGGGGAGCCGTCAAACCGCACTACAAGCAGATCTGGGGTCTCGCAAAACTGACGATGCTGTATGTTTTCTTTCTTGTCTTCCTCCTCGCATCGATCCTCGCACTCCACTTCGCCGAGCTGCGTCCTCTGGTGGCGAGCGTATGGTTCTTTAAGTTGCTGTTCGAGTTTCAAACGCTCGTCATCGGCGCGACATACCTCAGACAGCGGATCTCCTTCGGACAGTTCCTCGTTGCAGAGCTGTTCCACGTTCCGTATATTGTGATCGTTGGTGCACTTGCGCAACTCTTACCCGTGCGATGGAAAGGGCGCACAATCAGCCGATGAATTCCACCCTCGACCTCTGCTGTCGACACCTCTTTCCGTCCATCGTGTGCTCCACCAAATCCTCAGCTTGCCATCTCACATTTGATGATGGACCGCATCCCGTGGTGACTCCTCGCGTGCTGCACATCCTACAATCCTTCAATGCACGCGCCACTTTTTTCGTCCTGGGGAAACGCGCCGAGGAGCATCCCCGTCTCATTCACGACATCCTCGACGGCGGCCATGCCATCGGGAATCACGCGTATGATCACGGCGTGCTGCTGTTTCGTCCGCGAGTATACATCCAGGAGCAAATTGGCCGTGCCGCGGAGTCCATCCGGCGCATCAGCGGTGTTCGTCCGACATTGTTCCGACCCCCGTTTGGATTGTTCAATCCATCGACCGTGTCAGCGGCAGCAGAGCTGGACCATCGATTGGTTCTTTGGAGTGTCAATCCCGCTGACTATTCCAGACGCACTCCGGAACGCATGGCGAGCATCCTGCGGCGTCGGACGAAGAGCGGATCGATCGTTCTCCTCCATGACAGTGATCTGACCATCGATACTGCCGAACCGATTCTCACCGCGTTCTTCGAAGCCCCCGAATCGTCGAAACTGACCTTTGCACCGGTGCCATCATGATCCTTGATCTCCTCATCTTGATCAGTCTCGTCCTCTACCTCGTTCAAGTGGGAATCTTGATCCGGGGACTCACCGCCGGTCAAGCCCAGCCTTCATCAACCGAAAAGCCCCGTGTGAGTGTCGTCATCGCCGCTCGCAATGAAGAACAGCATCTGGCATCATGCCTCGAGTCGGTGCTCCATCAAACCTATCCTTCCTTTAACTATGAGGTTGTTGTCGTCAACGATCATTCCACCGATCGGAGTGCAGAAATCTGCTCATCCTATGCAAAGAGGACAAAGAACGTCAGAACGATCTCTCCCCCGCGCAACGGGGAGTTCAAGGGAAAAACGAATGCGCTCATTCACGGCATCGAGCAATGCACGGGGAAGATCATCCTCATTACGGACGCCGATTGCATCGTGCCGCCCACGTGGATCGAGCACACCGTGAAGTACTATGCTCCGAATATGGGTGTGGTTGGCGGGATGACGCTGCAGTTTGCAAGAACGCGCTTCGAGGGAATGCAATCGTTGGACTGGGCCTATCTGCTTGGCCTCGCGTCCTCAGCCGTTGCGCATCGGAATCCGCTCAGCACCATCGGCAACAACCTCTCGTTCCGCCGGAACGCCTATGATTCGGTTGGCGGATACCGAAAAATCAAGTTCAGCATCACGGAGGACTATGCCCTCTTCCAGGCGATCATTCGGGAGGGAACCTGGGACTATGCGTATCCGATCGCACCTGAATTGCTCGTCATGACCGAGCCGTGTCCAACGCTCCGATCGGTCTGGAGACAGAAACACCGATGGGGCAAAGGGGGCCTCGACATGAAACTCAGCGGATTTCTCGTCATGGGAATTGGATTCGCGACGCATGCGCTCATTCTGACGGGACTAGTGACGGGGAGCGTTGCGATCGCGGGAGGTGCGTTCCTCGTAAAGTGTATGGGTGACTATGCATTCCTCCATCGGGTCCTTTCCCGGCTGCAGCGTCTCCGAGAGCTTCGTTTCTTCTATTCGTTCCAACTCTATTTCATCAGCTATGTGTTGATTCTCCCTTTCGTGGTTTTCATGGGTGGAAAAGTACTCTGGAAGGATCGACAATATTGATCGAGCCGATGGATTTGGATCTCCTTCTGCCGTATCTGCTTTATGCAGAGACACACTATCGATTCAAGTATTTCTTCAGCTATCTGCGAAAACGGGAGCCCGAGCTTGTTTTTGACGCGCCGCACCGAGTCGATCCTGGATGTCCAATTCCTCTCTTGCTGCTTGTCAAGGATGCAGACAAGTTTCCGTGTGAGATCCCCCGGATAGAGGCTGGAATCCTCAAGGAGGGTGAGGAGCAGTTCCGGATCGCGATCTTCGAGGGATCGCTCGATTTCCGTGAGCCAATGAGCTGGAAGCTGTTTGATCTCGACCCACGGGGACTTCGAGGATGGATTGAAGTTGATGTTCAATTCACGATTCGGTGTGGACCCCGGACTCGATGCTTCCGCAATGACAATTACAGGACCTCCTCCCGTCGTCCGCTCAGGGTTTATCTCTCCGACGATTCGCTCCCCCGTCTGCCGGATGTCTGCTACGGCGATGTTCATACACACTCATCATACACGGACGATCAGGTTGAGTTTGGCGCCCCGTTGGCTCCCGCGATGAACCTGGCCCGGACGATGGGACTTTCGTTTTTTTGCACGACGGATCATTCGTATGACCTGGACGATTCCATCCAGACGTATCTCCGGAACGATCCGACATTGCCAAAGTGGACCGCCTTTCAACGCGAGGTGGATGACCTCAATTCGACCGTTCGCGATGTTGTGATTGTCCGAGGCGAGGAGGTATCCTGTCGGAACTCGAGGGGCAGAAATGTTCACCTGCTTCTTCTCGGCAACAGAACGTTTGTCCCCGGATCGGGCGACAGCGCCGAGCGATGGTTTCGGACAAAGAGCGAATATTCGATCTCTGGGGTATTAGAGTCCCTGGAGACCGGCACAATCTCCATTGCCGCTCATCCACGGGAAGAAGTTCCGTTCCTTCAACGTATGCTCATCGGTCGCGGTCGGTGGGAGTATGACGATCTTCATCAGCCACGTCTGAGGGGGCTGCAGTTCCCGAATGGAACTCTTCATGATGGATTCTTCGAAGGGAAGGCATTCTGGATTCGATCGCTGCTCGCGGGCGGAAAACTGATCATCGTGGGGGGCAACGACTCACACGGCAACTTCAACAGGTTCCGGCAGATCGGAATCCCTTTCGTCAAGATCGTCGAACGCTCGACCCAGCTCTTTGGCCAGATCCGCACCGGTGTTTTGCTTGAGGATCAAATATCTGAAAGCTCGATTCTCTCGGCCCTTGCAGCGGGACGATGTTTTGTCACCGACGGCCCCCTTTGCATTATGACGGTGGAAGACGAAGGTGGCAAGAAAATGGGAATGGGAGAAACGACGACGGGCACGCGCCTCCGATGTCGACTGCAGGTGCTCTCAACACCCGAGTATGGTACCGTGGATCGATTGATTCTTCGACAGGGAGTGCTCCAGAGCGACGAAGAGGAGATTCTACAAGAAATTGTCGGAAGCAAGCAGTATAGACTCGACACCATCGTTCCCGTCTGCGCCACGACTGCGTGCTATCTGCGTGCTGAAGTATCCACGAGCGGCGGATCCACGAAGTCATCGGAGGGACATTTCGCCATCACCAATCCCATTTGGATTCACCCCTCACCCTAGCTTGTCGGATCATCCTGGAAATGACAAAGCCCTCGTGATGAGGGCTTTGCCGTGTACAGTTTACAGGGAGCCGCTGAAAGGCTATCGCTGTCGAGCGCTGGCGATGCCGAGTCGTTTCAGTTTGTATCGAAGCGTCTGCTCCGTCATGCCGAGGAAGTGGGCAGCTTTGGACTGATTGAAGCCGAACTTCGACAGTGCGCGCTCAATAATACCCTTTTCAATCACATCCAGCGAATTATCGAGAACGAATGCCTGGCCGCCAAGGACATTGTTGATCATCTTGACGACTTCGGTCTTTTCGTCACAGAGTTCCGGCGGCAACACGAATTTGCCTTCGCTCGAGAAGAGAACGGCTTTGTCCACGACCGCTTTGAGTTCCCGGAGGTTTTCGCGCCAGCTGTGTCGAGTCAGCACGTCGATCGCGTTGATATCAAGCGCGACATCCTTGATTCCCAGTTCCTCGCAGATGTGAGAAACGAAGTGCTTGACGAGATGAGGAATATCTTCCTTCCGATCGCGCAGCGGCGAGGTCTGAATCACCGAAAACTCCCGGAACTTCTCGTAGAGGCCTTCATAGAGCTTATTGGCCTTGAGAAGTTCTTCGGGCGAGCTCTTGAGCGTCAGGATTACGCGCACGTTGACCGGCATTCCGTCGCTACTGCCGAGCCGAATCGTTTTCCGCTCATTCAGAAACTCCAGAAGCTTCATCTGATTTCGGTAGCTTGCCTCTTCGATTTCTTCGATGAGGACGGTTCCCCCTGCCGCTCGCTCAAAGACACCTTTTTTCGTCGTCGGAGGCATTCCCTTGACGCCGCGCACGAAGCCGAACAGTCCGGCTGCGAGTTCGCGATCATCGAGGACGGCCGCGTTGAGCGATACGAAGGGCGTAGAACCGTCGCCGTTACTGCTCTGTTCATGGAGATATCGCGCAATCGAGCCCTTACCTGTTCCGATCTCTCCGAGAATCAGAAGGTCGTTCTCCCCTTTTGCATTCTTCATGATCTGCTTGCGAAGATCATCGATGCGCTTGCTCTTTCCGATAAAAAAGAATTCCATGGGTTTCATACTGTACCGTTATTTGTTTTTGTCAGCCGATGAGAATAGCCAAATGATAAACCTCTGAATGAGACTAGGCTTTGGATTTTGCTTCGCGCGGTGCAAGAAGCCTTCCATGAAACGTTTTCGGGTCAAGAAAATAACGAACAACGAGATTGTCAATACTGTCACGCCAACGACTAATATGTTCAAAATCAGAAACCAGTTCTTGCTCATAGAATTCGCCCTTGATACTCGAAATAAAACTGAGTCTCAGGCTGAAGAACAACAGTATCAGCAGGAGGTTTGCGAGCGTAAGGTAGAGGCCGACATTATGGAGCTGAACATAGATATCAAACTCAATGGAAAGAACGTATCCATAATTGTGAAGAATTTCAAGCGACGCGTACGGGAGAAAAACAAATGCAATCTTCTCGATATACGCCCCCTGCGGCGGATCCTTTCGATACTGGTAACCGAAGAAGAGGAGAATCAGGAAAACACATGCAACGTTCATGTAGGTCACAGCAAGGAAGAGCGGCTTGTAGACCAACAAGACGAAGTTGTTGCCTTCAAAATAGGGTGCGACCTGGCGGATCCGGTTGATCTCTGCGGCTTCGTGCAGCGTGCCAATGTTCTCTTCCCCCCTCCACGCAGGAAGTGAAATCCGGTTTGCAACCAGTTCTGGCGTGATCTCCTTTACTCCCTCACCTTCGAGTTGCTTGATTCCGCGAGAAATGGTGGAGAAGTCCTTGATGTCCGACGTCGCATAGAGATATTTCGAGTTGAGATAAATGGGAGAGAAATAACTGACGAAGAGAAGCCCGACGAGTCCGAGGACCACACCATATTTCACTATCGTCGCTGCCTCGCGGAAGAGCGTATCGATGACGAGATATCCGATGGCTGCGGTCAGGACAAAATAAAAGACGGAGGTGAGATACTGGAACGTGAAGAATGAGGAATACTGATTGAATGTGTTGAAGAGACGCGAGAACACGCTCGCGTGGGGCGAGATCGCCAAGAGAATGAAGAAGAAACCAAAATTCAGGAAGATGAATGAGTTCTTGCGGTTCGGTTCCCTGCGGAAAATGTAGTACGTGACCAAGGTTCCGACGGCACCAATCGTCCCCGAGAGTGCAGCGAGAACGTCGAAGCCATCCGGATTCGGCACGAAGTGCAGGGCAAGCGCTGTGATGATGAAATACGCCCCCGCGATAATCAGTGCTCTCGTGGTCAGAGTCATACGCAAAAGATGAGATCCTCGGATTACAGATTGCTGGCACATGTTAATACTTATCCGTCTGTTTGTCAATATCCTATGTCACATATGCGCAGAAAATCAACGAAAGAAAGTGGCTAATTCAACGAAATTTCAAGGCTTTGATCGAATTCTAGGAATTCCACTTGACAATTGCTGTCTATTCGCCAATATTTTGCGTGGCTCTTGTAATCCCCCCTTCTTTCCACACTTTTTTTTAGGAGTTCTTCTATGAGTCGTTCTTCAGTCTCGATGCGGCGAGTCCGCGCCCTTGCACTCACCGTCGTCGCGATCTTCGTGACCAATTGGGGAATCTCTGTATCGGTCCAGGATGCCCAGGCGACGGATGCGTCTTCGGATACTCGCATCATTCTCACCACACCGCGGAGCGGCGGGCCCATCGCTCCGTCGGACATCCCTCGTCCAACGCTCGTCGATTCTCGCAGCGGTGGACCGATTGCTCCATCGGATATTCCGCGGCCGACACGCAGTGGTGGTCCGATTGCACCATCCGATATCCCCCGTCCCACGCTCGTCGATTCTCGCAGCGGTGGACCGATTGCTCCGTCGGACATTCCGCGTCCCACGCGTAGCGGTGGTCCAATCGCACCGTCGGACATTCCGCGACCGACGCTGGTCGATTCTCGTAGTGGTGGTCCGATCGCCCCTTCAGATATTCCGCGTCCTACGCGCGTCCGAAACCTCACGGCACGCAGCGGCGGACCCATTGCTCCTTCCGATATTCCTCGGCCAACACGCGGGCACGAGCTCACCGCTCGCAGTGGCGGTCCGATTGCACCGTCTGACATCCCACGTCCGACCCGTGCCCAGGTTCTTTCCGCGCGCAGCGGTGGCCCCATCGCCCCCAGCGATATTCCCCGACCGACTGCGATCTAGCGGCATCGCGAGATTGAAATATTCGCAAGTTTAGGTTGGCGGCAGCAGGTTCGAGCTTCCCTGCTGCCGCATTTTTCTATGTATCAGAAAGCAATCTTTCGTATCTTCTTGATAAGCATGTCGGCTCACACGGACAATCGGAATGGACCAGGAATCATCTCCCTCCCCCTCTGCAACGTTTGATCCCCGTCTCCTGATCAATCTCGGCCTTTTCCTCCTGACGTTTTTCACCGCAACCGTCGCAGGTGTTCAATGGAAGAATCTCGACGCGTTCGAACTGAGGTACTTCCACCACGGGCTCGAGTATTCGATTGCGATTCTTTTTGTCCTTGGTGCACACGAGTTCGGCCACT
>VGVZ01000013.1 GCA_016873805.1 Ignavibacteria bacterium | reverse complement strand
TTGTGAGGGGAAAGTTCCGTTCCGAAGGGACGTTTGAATTCATGCGGCCGTACAAGCCGAACAAGAAATCTCCGTCAGAGACTGATGAGAGTTCCGATACGTATGACACGATCGAATGGCTCCTGAAGAATCTCAGACACCACAATGGCAAAATCGGAATGTGGGGTATCTCCTATCCCGGATACCAGGTCGCCATGGGTATCATCGATGCCCACCCGGCCCTCGTCGCCGCATCTCCTCAAGCACCGATGGCTGATGTCTTTGTCGGCGACGACTTTCATCACAACGGCGCGTTCTTTCTTGCACACGCCTTCGGCTTTCTGGCAATGACGGCTCCGTCACAAACCGACAGCGCTTCGTCAATCCAGCGGCCTCCGCGATTCAACTATGGGACGCCCGACGGCTATCGGTTCTTTATGGAACTGGGTCCGATCGCGAACGCGAACCGTCGATACATGAAGAATGAAGTCCCCATCTGGAATGAATTCATGGAGCATGGGACGTATGATCGCTATTGGCAGGAGCGGAATGTGATTCCCCATCTGAAGAAGATCAAACCGGCGGTTCTGACGGTCGGAGGGTGGTTTGACGCGGAAGATCCGTACGGCGCTTCTCATATCTACGCAAAGATCGAGAAGGAAAATCCAGGGATCACGAACATGATTGTCTTTGGTCCGTGGCATCACGGAGGATGGGCGCGTATCGATGGTGATACTCTGGGACATATTCGATTTGGGAGTAAGACTAGTCTATGGTATCGCGAACATGTTGAGTTGCCGTTTTTCAACTACTATTTGAAGGGAAAGGGGGATCTCAAGATTCCCGAGACGTGGGCCTTCGCGACCGGGCGCAACGAATGGATGTCGTACGATCAATGGCCGCCGAAGGAGGCGATCGAACGAAAGCTGTACTTGCGGGAGAGTGGGAAGTTATCCTTCGATGCGCCGACCAGAAAACCGGACTCGGGATTCGATGAATTTGTGAGCGATCCTGCGAAGCCGGTTCCCTTCACCGCACAAACGACCACATCGATGGGGCATCTCTTCATGGTGGAAGATCAGCGCTTCGCTGCGACCCGCCCCGATGTTCTGGTCTACGAAGGTGACGAGTTGGAGAAAGATGTGACGATCGCGGGACCGATCTCGGTGGAATTGTACGCCTCGACATCAGGAACCGATTGTGATTGGATCGCGAAGCTCATCGATGTCTATCCGGGAAACGCACCAGACAACAACCCGAATCCGTCGGGTATCAGAATGGGGCATTTCCAGATGATGGTGGGGGGAGAAGTCATCCGCAGTAAGTTCAGGAACAGTCTCCAAAAACCGGAGCCGATGATCCCGGGAAAGCCGACGAAGATCGTTTTCACGATCCCCGACAAGCATCACACGTTCTTGGCCGGACATAGGATCATGGTGCAGGTTCAGAGCACATGGTTTCCACTGGTTGATCGAAATCCCGGGAAGTTTCTTGACATTTACGCTGCGAAGGAGGGCGATTTCACGAAAACGATTCAGCGGGTCTATCGTTCGCCAAATCGAGCGTCGCATCTCGAGCTGCTCGTCATCGAGCCTTGATGTTGCCGTGTCGCTGCTGCCGCGCGGTGGCGATCTTGATACGCGTTGGAAGATTCTTTATATTTGCGTTCAGAGATTGAAGCAAAAAGCTCTGGAGAGCTGGCCCGTCACACCATTCGGTGTGACGAGGTCTCGTCCCGCGTAAGAGCTGCGGGACTCAACTATTGTCCCAAAGGGATGGCTTCGCCACACCGGTCTTGTCCCAAAGGGATCCTCCAAAGGAGTCCTTCGGACCTTCGGGAAAAACCGGCGCCATGATGGGGGGGAAGATGGTTTTCGCGTATGTCTTGCGAAGCTTGGTGGATGGTGGTTACTACTACGGCAGTACGACGGATCTAAAGAGCCGCCTCCGAGCACATAATAGTATCGATGGCTATCGCTGGTTGAGAGAGAGGGATATCATCAGAAAAGAGGAAACTGGAGAGCTGGCAGAACGGCTATTGCACCGGTCTTGAAAACCGGCGCCCGCAAGGGCTTGGGGGTTCGAATCCCTCGCTCTCCGCAAAACTACGTCCCGTCGAAAAACGACGAGACTTCGTTTTGCAGGCAACCTTCACAAATCGACGAAGTCCCGATGGTTTTTTCGGGACGCAGTCGATCGTTTTGCAGGCAATCTTCACAAATCGACGAAGTCCCGATGTTTTTTTCGGGACGTAGTCGATCGTTTTGCAGGCAATCTTCACAAATCGACGAAGTCCCGATGTTTTTTTCGGGACGCAGTCGATCGTTTTGCAGGCAACCTTCACAAATCGACGAAGTCCCGATGTTTTTTTCGGGACGTAGTCGATCGTTTTGCAGGCAACCTTCACAAATCGACGAAGTCCCGATGTTTTTTTCGGGACGTAGTCGATCGTTTTGCAGGCAACCTTCACAAATCGACGAAGTCCCGATGTTTTTTTCGGGACGCAGTCGATCGTTTTTCAGGCGGCTTACGCATTTCACAGGGGGGAACATGTTGCCACAATGGTATGTGTATGTTCTAAGGAGTCTCAAGAGGGACTTCATTTACGTAGGTTCGACGCGGGACGTCGAGCGGAGACTGGGGGAGCACAATCGAGGGGAGACGCAATCCACAAAGGCTTTTTTGCCGTTTGAGATGGTTGCCTACATCGCGGTTCAGACGGAGAAGAAGGCCGTGGAACTGGAAAGATATTTGAAGACTGGTTCTGGAAAGGCAGTACTGAAAAAGCGAATCCTGACCGACGAAGTCCCAGTTTCTGGGACGTAGTCGGTCCCTCGCTCTCCGCTAGTTTCGGTTTGTACATTCATTACTTCCCGCCGATTTCGGCGGGATTCTTCTGATCAATGACAACTTTACGTTCACGTATCTGATGAGGAGTATCTGATGACGTCTGGACTGACCGTACCCAAAGAAGGCGGCTTTGATCTTATCTCCCTCGGCGCATTGATTCATCGACTTGATCCTGGGATCATTCCGTTTCGAAAGGCAACCGGGTGCCAGATTCACGTCAGCGGCGGTGAGTTCAACGTCGCCGCGAATCTAGCCGATTGTTTTCAGATGAAGACCGGCATCGTAACGGCGATGGTCGATTATCCCATTGGTGACCTGATCGCGGAGAGAGTCAAGGCGATGGGCGTCCATCCGTTCTACAAGAAATTCAAACACAACGGAGTGAATGGACCGAACATGGCGACCGTCTACAGCGATCGCGGACAGGGTGTTCGCGCACCAGTGGTATTCTACAATCGCTCAAATGAAGCCGCGGCGCAATTGAAACCGGGAGACTTTGACTGGAATGCAATGTTCTCCGGGGGCACCCGGTGGTTCCATAGCGGCGGGATTTTTGCATCACTGTCAGAAACGACTGGTGCTCTGATCATCGATGGAATGAAGGCAGCGAAAAAGGCCGGAGCAATCACCAGTTTCGATCTTAACTTCCGGGAAAAACTCTGGAATATCTGGGGAGGACAGCAAAAGGCCGTCGAGGTGATCAAGGGAATCGTGGAGAACACAGATGTCCTCGTGGGCAACGAAGAGGATCTCCAAAAGGGTCTTGGGATCCCGGGTCCCGAGGTCGAATCAAAATCAAAGCTCGATCCGAACGCCTTCTTCGCGATGATCGACAGCGTGATCGCGAAATATCCGCACGTGAAAGTCGTTGCGACAACGCTGCGGGAAGTCCATTCCACAAACCGTCATTCCTGGGGTGCGGTGGCGTGGATCAACGGCAACACCTATGTCTCTCCCATCTGTGAACTCGATGTGCTTGATCGCGTTGGAGGGGGTGATGGTTTTGCAGCCGGTCTCTTCTATGGACTGCTGAACGGAGCATCACCCGAGGAGGCGGTGAAACTCGGTTGGGCACATGGAGCGCTTCTCACCACGTTCCCTGGCGACACCACAATGGCAAGCGTGGAGCAGGTGAAAGCGTTTGCCGCCGGAGGATCCGCGCGCATCCAGCGATGACGCGTTTGCGCGATCCCGAAATCCGACGCCGTCTGAGCACAAGACAAATCCCGTCCCGATCGTTTTCGGGACGGGATTCTTTTTTGACGGCATTCGGCGCTACGCCTGTTCGGCGATAGATCCGACATCTTTCTTGCTCTGCCAGACAGACCAGACAATCGATCCTGCCGCAACGAGTACGATGAGTACTCCCACAACAATCGCGCCCGTCGTCTGAAGTTTGGGACTGACCAGATTGTAATTCAGAACGAGCCCGAGGCCAAGCAAACTCACCATGTTCATGACTTTGATGAGCGGATTGACAGCGGGTCCTGCCGTATCCTTCAACGGATCGCCAACTGTGTCTCCTGTGACAGCCGCTTTGTGCGCTTCGGATCCTTTTCCGCCGTAAATTCCATCTTCAATCAATTTCTTGGCGTTGTCCCACGCGCCTCCGGCATTTGCCATGAAGACCGCGAGCAATTGGCCAACCAGAATCATTCCTGCAAGAAATCCACCCAACGCATAGGGTCCGAGCATGAATCCAACAAGGAGGGGAGCCATAATCGCGAGGAAACCCGGACCAATAAGTTCTTTCTGAGCTGTTTCGGTACAGATGTCCACGACTCTGCCGTAATCCGGCTTCTTCGTGCCGGCCCAGATTTCCTGATCGCGAAATTGCTCGTGGCACTCCTTGACGATATAGAATGCCGCACGACCGACGGCGCGAATCAGCATACTGCTGAAGAGAAACGGTACGGCGCCGCCGATGAGAAAGCCGATGAATACAGTGGGATCGGCGATGGTCAGTCTCCCCGCTTCTTCGAAATATTGTGTGATCGTCATCTCCGTGATCCGGTCTTCGCTGCCGACGGCAATGACCGCGATGAAGCTGGAGAACAATGAGACGGCGGCGATGACTGCCGATCCGATCGCGATCCCCTTCGTTTCGGCTTTGGTCGTGTTCCCGACGGCGTCGAGATCAGCAAGGATCTGACGCGCTCGCCGATAGCTTCCCGGATTCTGCTTCTCCATCTCCACCGGATCGTATCCCATTTCGCCGATTCCATTCGCGTTATCCGCGACAGGTCCGAACACGTCCATGGAAATCGTATTCCCTGTGAGTGTCAGCATGCCAATGCCTGCCATGGCAACTCCGTATGCGACGAAGATGGGAGGCGCACCAGCATAGGTCAGCACCGACAAAAGGATCGCGACGCCGATGACGAGAATCGATGCAACTGTGCTCTCGTAGCCAACCGCAAATCCCTCGATAATATTCGTCGCATGACCAGTCTGGCATGCGCGGGAGAGTCCCTTCACCGGGGCGTGACTGGTATGGGTGAAGTAGCTCGTCACTTTGTTGAGAGCGATTGCCAGGAACACGCCGATGAGACACGTCAGGGCCGGTCGGAGATCCAGTCCTGTGATCCCGAAGTTCGCGAAGAAACCGAGTTGCGCAGGATCGCCGTTCGGGAAGCCGAGCGCCGCCATCGGATTCATCCGGAGGTATTCCTGATCAATATTCAAATAGAAGAATCCGAGCACAAAAAATCCAACCACACTGATGATGGAACCGATCCAGAATCCGCGGTGAACCACCTTCAGCGCAGTGTCAGACGTATCCTCCGGACCTGCCTTCACCGTGTACGTGCTGATGATAGAACCCAAGACACCGATGCCCCGGACAATCAGAGGGAAGATGACCCCCTTGTGGCCAAAGCTGGCCAGACCGAGGATCATCGCTGCGACCATCGTCACTTCATAGCTTTCAAAGATATCCGCGGCCATCCCGGCACAGTCACCAACGTTGTCACCCACGTTGTCCGCGATCGTCGCGGCGTTCCGCGGATCATCCTCGGGAATATCCTTCTCGATCTTGCCGACGAGGTCTGCCCCCACATCGGCCGCTTTGGTATAGATGCCACCGCCGACGCGCATGAAGAGTGCCAGGAGCGTTCCACCGAATCCGAAGCCCAACAATGCCTCGTACGCCGACTCGCCGAACACAAGGAAGATGAGCGTGCCGCCGAGGAGGCCCAGGCCGTCGGTAAGCATTCCCGTGATCGTGCCGGTGCGGTAGCCAAGCTGCATCGCTTCGCCGTAGCTTCGCGTCGCCGCAGCGGCGACACGCAGATTACCGGAGGTGGCCAACCGCATTCCGGCAAACCCAACTGTCCAGCTGAACAGCGCCCCAATGAGGAACGCTGCTGCGCGTCCCCATCGAAACGCGTCATCAAATCCCGTATAGGTGATCCAGAGGAGAATGGTGGTGATGATGATTAACGGTCCGATGCGGCGGAATTGTGCCTTCAGGTAGGCATTTGCTCCCTCGCGCACGGCATTCGCCACCTCCTGCATCTTCGTTGTTCCTTGATCGGCGCGCTTCACCTGCCGGCTGAGGAATACGGCGTAAAGCAATCCTGCGACCGCGATCGACAGGACAGCGAGGAGACTGAAGATTTCGAGGGGTGTGTATTTGGGATCGCTGAAGAGACTAAATGGTGTGAAGTGGGAAGTCGGCTGCTCAGTTCCGGATGATTCCTGCGCGGATTGAGCGAACGGATTCCATAGGAACCCGACTGCGAATATGAGGAGCATGGTAAGGAGAAGGATCCTGCGCCCCATTTCTGATTTGTAGAGCTTTCTGAATCGTATCATAATAAAAGACACCCTCGTTTTCGTGATGAGGAAAGTGGCAGACTCGTCGATGAACAGTCCGGCGATCTACGACAAGCTTTCAGAGGCCGAACGCCACCAATACGAATGCTCAATTTCGAGGACCCGCCGCTCCGGGAAGCGGTACCATTTGATTCCGGTCTTGTCCCCGAGGTAGAATCCGCGGTTGATCGTCCGGAAGAATCCGTGATGAGAGGGATGACGGGAAATGGTCTTCGTGTTCTTCTTCCCCTTCAGGAGAACCTCCTCCATGCAATTGACAACGTGCATCGGATCGTGGTAGGGGAGGAAGCCGGCCAGATGACCCGACTCGTCGCGATCAGCAAGGAGGTCGGCAAAGAATATTCGTGGTACATGGAGGGGATTTGCTTCATCAGTCATGAAGTCTACGAATTCGCGTGGCGGGAGCGCTGAGGCGACAAGCGGAGAAACAGGACAGAGCTCATGGTACAGATGTGCCGCACGCAGAGATTCGGTTCCGGCGTAAGGAGTCGCGTTGAGTCCCATGATGCGACCATCGGCAGTGACGAGATGAAGCGTACCGAACGACTCGAGCGGGAGATGTTCGAGGACTCGATAAATGCTTATGTATTTGCTTCGTTTTGGACCCCCATCTGCATGCGGAACACATCGCTCTTCAATATCATCCAGCTTGAAGTAGCTGCTTTTGAGCCGGCGATCGATTTCGAAGAACATGACGTTTCCGCGTGTGAGCTTCTGTGTACCGATGGCCATGTAGCGCCCGAACGCCTCTGGATTGAGGTGGGAAGCGACAAGTGCTTCGTACCGGTAGCACAGCATATAGAATCGAATATCCATGTGGATGACTCCTTCGTGAGAGGACAGAGAAGAACGATCCGGAGACGGAGAGGGAGGAACTGATCAGGGATGGTGCCGCATTGCGTGTCACGACGTCGGTGAACGAAGCGGTGACACCCAACCCTTCAGTTCAAACCCCGCGTGTCGAGATATAACAATCACAAAGCTACGACAAAAAAGGAAAAGAGCAAATGCTCTGCACATCAATTCCAGATCATCTCATTTTGTCAGCCTCCGCCATGGAACCGATAATCACACGGCTTCCGGTGCTTCGGAGCGCGATTAGCAGATCTCACGACACCGACATCTGCGAAGCCGGTAGTTTGCAGAAAGTGGAGTGGAGTGTCGAGACGGTCGGCGTCAGTGAGGATAGAATTGCGCCAGGACGTCGCCCTGTTCAAAAAAGGTGAGCCGCTTCGCTATCGTAAAAAGGAATCTTCATCCATGAGAATCGTCGGAGTGTCATCGAAAGTGCTTGACACGGAACGGAAAGGTCGCTACCATTGAACTACCTGGTATACCAAGTTTCTCACCGCAGCGGCCCCTCAGTTGGCGCTGCCGAATAATTTCACCATCTCCCGATGCCTGTCGATCCCACAAAACCGCTTCCGCTCTATATCCAGGTTGCCGAGGATATTCGATCTCAGATTGAAGAGCGGCGGCTTCGGGTTGGAGATCAGATTGGCTCCCACGCGTCGTTGTCAGAGCATTACGGCGTAAGTATTATCACCATCAAAAAGGCCCTCGAAAATCTCGTCCACGAGGGCCTTCTGTTTACGAGGGTGGGAAAGGGGAGTTATGTCGCGAGAGAACACAACGATGGAAGGTACAGCCGAGCGATCACCATTGGATTGGTTCTCCGGAACCTACAAAGTCCCTTCTTTTCTCTCATCGCTCAAGGGGTGGAAGAAGCCGCATTCGAAGCCGGAATGAATGTGATGCTCTCGAACTCCCGAGGTCGGATAGATCGGGAAGAAGGACAGATACGACACTTCAAGAAATGCGGTGTCAGCGGCATGATTATCGCGTCGATGACGCACAAGTATCATGCAACACCGTTGATTCGCAGGCTGAAGAACGAACGATTTCCCTTCGTGATGGTATCCTACGTCGCCGATGATGATATCCCCTTTGTGGGCACAGACCACGAACTCGGCGGCTATCTCGCCGCGAAGCATCTGATCGGCCTCGGCTACAAGCGGATCGGCTATATCGACGGTGAAAGAGGAAATCTTGTCGGTGCACTCCGGCGAAAGGGATATGAAAAGGCATTCCGTGAACATCGGAAAACAATCGATCGCTCACTAGTCTTCGCGTTGGGACACAAAGGTGAGCAGTACGACTACGAGTCGGGATTTGAAATCGGTCGGTCAATTTGTGCCAAACGGGAAAAACCGGATGCTCTGTTTGTTTACAATGATCTCTCTGCTCTCGGATGCATGGACGCGTTGCTTCGCCATGGTCTGCGCGTTCCGGACGATATCGCGATCGTCGGATTTGATGATATCGAGCGGGGAGAGTATGCGACGGTACCATTGACAACGATCCAGCAACCGAGAACGGAAATCGGCAAGAAGGCTGTCGCGGTGCTGGAACAAATGATCGATGGAAAGAAGACGGCATTGCGTACAGTTCTCCGGCCAAAGTTGATCGTGCGCGAATCGTGCGGTGCCGCCAAACGCAAGTAGCCGCTGTTGGTATCTTTGATACGTCAATCGGCACAGGGACAGATATGAGGACAGAAATCAATCGACGTGAATTCCTGGGCGTATCGGGAGCCGCGCTCGGCGCTGTGGCGATGGGGCCAGGCATCCGCATGTTGAGTTCCATGCAGAGTCGTAAGCAACCGAACATCGTCATCGTCTTATCGCGTCGTGGCCTCAGGTGGATCGGTCTGGTCATCGGCGACGGGATCGATGCACTGCGGACCTTTTCCGCTCGAGAAGAAGGATACCCAAATTGATTACCTCGAGTCGGTGGCGGCGAACGAAAGATCCGCCCCATGGTCTATACAGAGGTGGAGTGGGAGCCGGGAGTCAAGCGACGATGGAGAAAGATCACGTCAGCGAAGCACGGGGAGATCGACCTTGCGGCGATGTTCGATCCGAACACCGATGTGGTCGCGTACGCCTACTGTCGCATCGACAGCCCCCGCGATCTGAACGTCAGGGCGACATTCGGAAGCAACGATGGGATAGATGTCATTCTCAACGGGTCGCGAGTGTTTTCCAGGCGCGCAAAACGGAATCTTACGCTTGACGAAGACGAGGCGCTCCTGGGACTGAAAAAGGGGGAGAATCACTTGCTCCTCCGTATCGATCAGGGGAAAGCGGGATGGGGATTTTCGTTCCGCCTCCCCGACGTCGTAACGAGGAGTCCGGATCACAAATACCGTATTGTTGACTAGTCTGGGAGTCGTATGTCAAAGGTATCGGAGTTCAGAACTGACAATCTCGTTGTCTCCGTCTATGGCACCCGTGAAGACCTCGGTTGTGCAGCGGCGGAGGATGTGGAGAAACAGATTCGCGCAATTGGAGTCAAACAGGAGGAAATCCGGATCATGTTTGCCTCCGCGCAATCGCAACGGGATCTCTGGAACGAGTTGAGCAAGCGAAGAGAGATTCCGTGGAATTGCGTCACTGCCTTCCACATGGATGAATATCTTGGTCTCCCGGAAGACGCGCCGCAGAAGTCCGGACACTTGCTGCGGGAAGAGTTTTTTCAGGGGAAGGGTTTTCGAAAAATTCACTACATTGACGGGTCGGCTCACGATGAACGATCGGAATGTCAGCGCTATGCTTCACTCCTCGCTTCGGCGCCGCTTGATATCGTGTGCATGGGAATCGGAGAGAACGGTCACATCGCATTCAACGATCCGCCGGTCGCAGATTTCAGTGATCTGCTGATGATGAAGCCGGTGACAATCGACAAACGCTCCCGGCAACAGCAGGTCAATGATGGAGCATTTTCGGTGATCGATGAGGTGCCTGTGCGCGCCCTGACCGCGACCGTTCCCCAACTGCTGGCGGGAGAAGCCCTTTTCGTCGTGGTTCCCGGAGAGCGAAAGGCCGAAGCGGTCTGGAATACACTCTTCGGACCGATCAGCCTCTCCTGTCCCGCATCGATCATTCGGACCCATCGGAATGCAAAACTGTATCTCGATCGCGATTCAGCCCGGATGATTTCTCGGGATTTTTTATCTGACTGACCAACACGAATCCGCTAATCCGACAAGAAGAAAGCCGACCATGCGAAATCCCATCGTCGTAGCCACCATAGTCCTCTGTTCACTCTTTGGCGCTAAGGCCCAACATCGGGGATGGCCGAAAGAAGTTCTTCGGCGCATTGCCAATGGGATTGTGGCAGAAACCTCCTATGAAGTCATCGACACCGTGACGCGAAGGGTTCTGAACGGTGATGATCTCAAAACCGTCAATGCGGGATCGGCGGGATACTCTTTGCGGGGACTGAAATGTATCTGATGCACAAACAATCCAAGAGTGCGAAATAGGAGGCGAGTCCGATCCATGAAACACCCTCTTCTACTTCTGTTCGTCGCGTTTGCTCTCGGATTCAGCGGCTGCAGCAAGAACCGGGAGGTGACGGTTCTGAAGATGGCGCACGGCCTCGATGTCACCCATCCCGTCCATATCGCGATGGAATACATGGCGAAAAGGGTCGCCGAGAAATCCGACAGCACGATGCGCATTGACCTGTACCCGAGCAGCCAGCTGGGAACCGAGCGGGAGCTTGTGGAGCTTCTTCAGATCGGGAGTCTTGCCGTCACGAAAGTGTCAACGAGTGTGATGGAGGGGTTCTCGTCGTCCTACAGCGTCTTCAGCCTGCCATACGTCTTCAGGGACGACTCGCATCGATTCAGAGTCCTTGAGGGAGACATCGGGACGGAAATCTTGATGAGCACACAGCAGAAATATCTCCGGGGACTCTGCTACTACGACGCCGGCAGTCGCAGTTTCTACACGAAGAGCAAGCCGATTCTTGCCCCATCGGATCTTGGCGGACTCAAGATCCGGACGCAGGAAAGTATGACCTCCGTGAAAATGGTGAATGTGCTCGGCGGATCGGCGACGCCGATCGCCTGGGGCGAGCTCTACACTGCGCTTCAGCAGGGCGTTGTTGATGGAGCGGAGAACAATCCTCCTTCCTTCCATCTCTCACGTCATTACGAAGTGGCAAGATTCTATGTCCTCGACGAGCATACGTCGGTTCCCGATGTTGTCCTGATCAGCACCGTCGTGTGGAATGATCTCACCGAAGATCAGCAGCGCATTCTCCAGGAAGCGGCCGACGAATCGGCGGAATTCCAGAAAGGCCTCTGGCAGGAGGCGACCAAACACGCGATCGAAGAAGTTCAGAAAGCGGGCGTGCAGGTGATGATTCCGAACAAGAAGCCGTTCTTTGACAAGGTTCAGCCGCTCTACGAAGAGTACCGAAAGACAAGACCTGACGTTCACCAACTCCTTCTTCGCATTCAATCGGTGCAATGACTATGGAACGCATCCGACACTATCTCGACAAATCGCTCGAATGGCTCCTCGTGGCGTTGATGGGCACGATGACCCTCAATGTGCTGTGGCAGGTGTTCACACGGTTCATCTTGCGAAATCCGAGCTCCTTTACCGAGGAACTCGCCCGGTACATCCTCGTCTGGCTGGGTCTCCTCGGTGCGGCGTACGGAGTCGGCAAGAAAGTCCATCTGGCGATCGATCTTCTTGGACCGAAGCTGAAGGGGCGCACGCGGCACGTTGCGGACATGTTTGTCCACGCTTGCGTCCTCCTCTTTGCCGGCGTGGTCATGATATTCGGAGGGGCCAGTCTCGTCAATATCACGAACACGCTCCAGCAAATTTCGGCCGCACTTCAAATCAAACTTGCCTACGTCTACTTCGCGATCCCGCTCAGCGGACTGATTATCGCGTTCTACGCCGCCTCGTCGTTCTGGCGGTCCCTGACCGGATGGAAGAACAGTACCGTCGAAACGCCGCAGGTGTTCCCGGTCGACTAACCGATTATGCCGTAACCCGGAGAGGTCAATATGGTTCTCAATGAAATCCTCGTGCTGGTCATTTCGTTTGTGGTGCTCCTGGCGCTCAGAGTTCCTATCGCGTTCTGCATCGGGCTTGCGACGATGTTCACCATGGCGATGAGTATCAAGACCGGACCGGCGTTTACAACCATTGCGCAGCGGATGTCGACCGGCCTCGATAGTTTCGCGCTGCTCGCGATTCCGTTCTTTGTTCTTTCGGGACAATTTATGAACAGGGGAGGCATTGCGCGTCGGCTGATCGATTTTGCGAAAACCGTCGTGGGAATGCTGCCCGGCGGTCTTGCCTTTGTGAATATCCTCGGTTGCATGCTCTTCGGTGCGATTTCAGGATCGGCCGTGGCGGCAGCGGCAGCGATCGGCGGATTCATGACGCCGCTCATGCGCAAAGAAGGGTACGACAATGAGTTTTCGGCGGCGGTGAACATCACATCTTCCACTACCGGCTTGCTGATCCCCCCGAGCAATATTTTGATCGTCTACTCTCTCGCGAGCGGCGGGACTTCCATCGCCGCCCTCTTCATTGCGGGCTACATCCCCGGTATCCTGGTCGGTTTGAGTTTAATGGTGGTCGCGGCGGCAATTGCGATCCGGAGGAAGTATTCGGTCGTGGCATTTCCAGGCGTCTTGGAAGCGGTGAAGCGATTCCTTGACGCGTTGCCAAGCCTGCTCCTGGTGATCATCGTGATCGGCGGTATCGTTGCCGGCTACTTCACGGCAACCGAGGCCTCCGCGATCGCGGTTCTCTACACATTCATCCTCTCTGTCGTCGTATATCGCGAAGTGAAGTGGAAGGAAATCCCGAGCGTGTTGCTCGAATCCACGGTCACGACGTCGATCGTCCTTCTGCTCGTCGGAACATCGATGGCCATGTCGTGGATCCTCGCGTATGAAAACATTCCGCAGGGTGTGAGCGCCGCGCTTGTTGCGCTCTCGGAAAACAAAATCATCATTCTATTGATCATCAACCTTATTCTTCTCGCCGTGGGCACGTTCGTGGATATGACCCCGGCCGTGCTGATCTTCACGCCGATCTTCCTTCCGGTTGCGACAAGCCTCGGTGTGGACCCCATCCTCTTCGGGATTATCATGGTGTTGAATCTGTGCATCGGGCTGTGCACGCCTCCCGTGGGGACGATTCTCTTCGTGGGGTGCGGGATCGCGAACACGACCATTCCCAAGGTGATCAAGCCCCTCATCCCGATGTTTATCGCGATGACGATTGCGTTGCTCATCATTACGTTCGTGCCGGAGTTGACGATGTTCCTGCCGAAATTGTTTGGATATTGATGCAAAAGAAAAGAGGATTTGCCTGATGAAACTGAATCAACTGATTGAACACCATGATCAAGGAACGGCGTTCGCGCCCGGCTTTGTATGGACAGAAGTGTCGGGTGTGGGAGATGTTGCGGTCTACCCACGATCGCTTAACCGGATCGGCGGGCTGCTGCTCTTCATCGGAAAAGAGGGAGTGCGGAAGTCGCTGTATCTGCTGAACCACGGAAGCGAGGCGGATGCGACGAAGCCGTTTCAGGGGCAGACGATTCTCGAGTTCAGGTCGAGCGACGATTCGTATCTGATTCGATGTCCGATGAACAATCACAATGCACGAGCGATACGCGACCATTTCGAGTTCACGCGGCCGCGCCTGATCGGCCTCTCGGATTCCTTCGGATTCGGTTGCCGGATCGGTCAGTCGAATCCGGGACACATACGCTCGCTCGAGGGATCGCGATTCAAGCCGGTCCTCGCCCAGCAGTCGATCCGCGAACTTCAGAGGACAGGACGCACACCGGAAGAAGTCCTCGACGCGACCACCTGGGCCGTCCTGCAGGAAGGATATCGCGACGGTTTCGGAGCAGATGCCGATCATCTCAAAACCGAACAGGACATCGATCTGATGGTCCGCGCGGGATTCACGATGTTCACGATCGATCCGAGCGCGTACGTCGTCAACGACGCGGCCACGAAATCCAAAGAGCAGATCGAACTCGCCGCGGCAAAGCTTCCCTGGAAAGATCTCCGGGATACGCTCGCCTCATGTCTGGCTCGTTACGTGGAAAAGCCGATTGTGTTCGGGCGAGAGCTCACGATCTCCGCCACCCGGCGGGAGATTCTCAACGGGCTGGTGAAATACGGCGGCGTGATTGCTCACGCCTCCAAACTGTATCACTACCTCAAAGCGAAGTATCCTTCGCATCCTGCCGAATTCGAGCTCTCGGTCGATGAAACCGATTCACCGACGACGCCGTTTGAACATTATCTGGTTGTGAACGAACTGAAACGACTGGGCGTCTCGCTCGTGAGCGTTGCGCCGCGTTTCATCGGCGAATTCGAAAAAGGGATCGACTACAAAGGAGATATTGAGTCGTTCAAGAAAGAATATCTGAAACACGTTCTTATCGCGAACGCGCTTGGCCCGTACAAAATCAGCATCCATTCGGGGAGCGACAAATTCCAGGTCTATGCCGCGATCGGTTCCTTGAAGAGAGGTCATGTCCATGTCAAGACGGCAGGAACGAGCTACCTGGAAGCACTGCGGGTCACTGCCGCCAAAGAACCTGCACTGTTCCGCGAAATCCTCGATTTCTGTCGAGGGATCTATGAGGAGGAAAAGAAAACATACCACGTGTCTGCCGAGTTGTCGCGTGTGAAGGAAGCGGCGTCGTATTCTGATGCGGAGGTTCTAAACCTCTTCGAAGACAATGATGCGCGCCAGGTGCTGCATGTGACGTTCGGCAAGGTCCTTACGACGACGGCCGCCGGCGGTGGTTTCCGATTCAAGGATCGGATCCTCCACTGTCTGAACGAGTATGAAGAAACCTGGTGTGCGTTTCTCGAAAAACACTTTCGGCGTCATCTCGATCCGTTTGCATAGCGTTTTGTTGAACTCCAAACAGGAGGTATCGTACCATGTCATATGTTGAGAATCTATTCGGGCTGGAAGGAAAAATCGCCGTCGTGATCGGCGGCGGCGGCGTGCTCGCCGGTGATCTCGCGATGGGGCTTGCGTCCGCGGGAGCGGATGCCGCAATCCTGGACTTCAATCTGGAGAACGCGCGGGCGCGTGCGGAAGCCGTTCGAGGGCTGGGACGGAAGGCCATCGCCGTCCAGGTGAATGTGACCACAAAGGGAGATCTCGAGAGTGCACGTGACACCGTGCTGAAAGAACTGGGCCGGATCGACGTCGTCATCAACGCGGCGGGGATCAACTCCCCCACGCCCGTCTTCGAGCTTCAGGAAGAGGAGTGGAACCGAATCCTCGAAACCAATCTCAAGGGCGTGTTCCTCGGGTGTCAGGTCTTCGGCAAAGTTCTTGTCGATCAGAACCAGGGGGGGAGTATCATCAATATTTCGTCCGCGTCGTCCGAAATTCCGCTCTCCAAGGTGTTCACCTATTCCATATCGAAAGCGGGTGTGAACAACCTCACGCGATTTCTCGCGCGGGAATGGGCTCCACATCGTGTCCGGGTCAATGCGCTCGTCCCCGGTTTCTTTCCCGCGGAACAGAATCGAAAGATCTTGACCGAGGAGCGGAAACAATCGATCTTCCGGCACACGCCGATGAATCGGTATGGTGAACCAAATGAGCTGATCGGTGCGGTGATCTGGCTCGCTTCAGAGAAGGCATCGTCGTTTGTCACCGGATCGCTTGTCGTGGTAGACGGCGGATTCACGGCAATGACGATCTAGGGTGATCCCGAGCATCGCGATCCATGAACATTCTGATCGACAAAAAGACTCCTTTCGGCACCGAAGCGTTCACTCATCTCGGCACTGTCGCAACTCTGGGCTCGCATGAGATGACCCAAGAGGCGGTCCGAGACGCGGACGTGCTGATTGTGCGATCGGAGACAAGAGTCACCAGGGATCTGCTCGAAGGCAGTCGGGTCCGGTTTGTGGGAACAACGACAATCGGAACGGACCATGTGGACCTCGATTATCTCGCCTCTCGAGGAATCGGGTTCGCAAGCGCTCCGGGCTGTAACGCAAACTCCGTGAAGGAATATGTCGTCGCGGCCCTCCTGACACTGGCTGTGCGTCACGGTTCCTCTCTGAGAGGGAAGAGACTCGGAATTGTCGGCATCGGGAATATCGGATCTCGAATGGTGGAGGCGGCCGGGGCGCTTGGGATGGAAGTTCTTCAGAACGATCCGCCGCTCCAGAGACGAACCGGCGAGCAACGGTATGTCGCTCTTGATGATCTCATGGAAGCCGACTACATCACGCTCCATGTCCCGCTCACGAAGAGCGGCGACGATCCGACATACCATCTGTTCGATAAAGAGCGGATCGGGAGGATGCGCAAGGACTCCTACCTCATCAACACCTCGCGAGGTGCCGTCGTGCAGACCGTCGCGATCAAGGAAGCCCTCGCCGGCAAGAGAATTGCCGGAGCAGTGTTGGATGTGTGGGAAAAGGAACCGAACATCGATGTTGAACTGCTGAAACTGGTCGAACTGGCAACACCTCATATCGCGGGGTACTCATTCGATGGGAAAGTCAATGCCGTGCGAATGATCGCTTCGGCCGTGTGCGACCATTTCGAATGCAAGGAGAAATGGAAGGTCCCGACGACCATTGGGATGGTACCGCTCCCGAGCGTCGACCTCCCCGCTTCACCCGGAGGGATGGAGCAGGATCTCCTCCGAGTGGTCTCCGGTTGCTACGATATCGAACGGGACGATGCGCGACTGCACGGGATCATAGATGCGGACTCGGCACAGCGGGGGGCGTACTTTTCGAACCTCCGCGCGGGCTATCCGCTCCGTCGTGAATTTTCGAACACCACGGTTAGGACAACCGGCGGGGCGAGTGAAATTGCTGAGACGCTGAGGAAACTGGGATTTGTGACGGCTGAACAATGAAGGAGGGTGCGATGAGTGTCTGGGGAAAAGAAACGCGAACGGGCGCGTTATCAACGGAAGAAATCCGAACGATCTGTTCTGAAGGGCTTGCGGATGTTCCCCTGGACGGCAAGCGGATCCTCGTCTTGATCCCCGACTATACGCGCCACGCTCCGCTTGACCTCTTCTTCCGGATTTTCTATGATGAAATCGGGACAAGAGTCCGCGCCCTCGACTATCTGATTGCGAGCGGGACGCACGTACCGATGCCGTACGATCAAACGCTGACGATGCTGAAACTGTCCGCTTCCGATCATCAGCAGAAATACGGCAAGGTCCGCTTCTTCAGTCACGATTACAAGGACCGGGCGTCGCTCACGTCCATCGGAACGATTTCCCCCGATGAGTTTCACGATCTCTCCGGCGGACATCTGAGGGAGGAAGTGAACATCACGATGAACAGGCTGGTCCTCGAGTACGATCAGATCTTCATCGTCAGTCCCATCGTGCCGCACGAGACCGCCGGATTTTCCGGAGGGAACAAGTACTTCTTCCCTGGGATTGCCGGACTTGAGCTTGTCCAGCTCTTCCATTGGGTGGGAGCACTCATCACGAATCCTGACATCAATGGTGTCAAGCATAATCCGGTGCGCGCCATTATCGAACGTGCAGCTGCCTTTCTCACGGTGCCGCACTTCAGCTTCTGTTTCGCCGTTGGCAATCAGGGGCTCGCCTGTCTGTACGTCGGTGATACGTGGGAGGCCTGGGAGAAGACTGCAGACTGTTCCGCGAGAATTCACATCGTGTACCGCCAAAAACCGCTCAAGCAGGTGCTCGGCCTCGCGCCGAAGATCTATGACGATGTGTGGGTCGGCGGCAAAGTAATGTACAAAACCGAGCCGGTCATGGCGGAGGGGGGAGAGGTGATCATCTATGCCCCGCACATCAAAGAAGTCTCATTCGTCCACGGGGAGGCGATCAAACGGATCGGCTACCATGTGCGGGACTATTTTGTCAACCAGTGGGATCGATTCAAGAGTGAATCAAAACTGATCCTTGCCCACTCGACAAACGTGCGCGGCATCGGTACGTTTCTGGACGGCGTCGAGCGGCCTCGCGTGCGCGTGAGTCTTGCGACTTCGATTCCGGAAGACGTCTGCAAGGCAATCAATCTGGAATTTCGCGACTATCGAACGATCGATGTCGAGGAATGGCGGGCGAATCAGGACGAAGAACATATCGTCATCGACAAAGCCGGCCAGGATCTCTACCGACTGAAATGATCTCGCGGATTGTTCGCACTAACAACTGAGGGATGACGGAATGGCTCTGAACATCAAATCGGCAACGGAGTGTGAATTCGATCTTCTGACACTTGGTGAGTGCATGATACGCCTCAGCCCCCCGGGACACCAGCGCATCGAGCTCACCCCTCTCTTCGAGGCATATGCGGGCGGCGGCGAGTACAACGTCTCCTATGCACTCGCACGCTACGGACTGCGCACCGGATGGATTTCCCGACTGGTCGATAATCCGCTTGGCCATTTCATTCGGAATCATGCCAACGCAAGCGGTATGGATCTGAGTGAGGTCATCTGGGTGCCGTATGACGGTTCGGGAAGAGCGGATCGCATCGGACTGAATTTCACGGAGGTCGGCATGGGGGTCCGGGCGAGCGTGACGCTGTACGATCGTGGTCACACGGCCGTGGCCCACATGAAACCGGGTGAGGTTGACTGGCCACGGATTTTTTCGCGGAGAAAAATCCGGTGGTTTCACACAGGGGGCATCTTCACGGCACTCAGTGACAGCTGTGCCGACGTTGCCCTCGAATCCATGAAAGCCGCGCACGAGGCAGGCACGATCGTGAGCTACGATCTAAATTTCCGAAGCAAACTCTGGTCCAGCAACAAGGCGATTGAGGTAACCAAGAAACTCGTCCCGTACATCCACGTCTTGATCGGGAATGAAGAGGACTTTCAGAAAGTGCTCGGCTTTGAGGTCGAAGGGGCCGATGAGCAGTTGTCATCGCTCCCGATCGAAGGATACAAAAAGATGGTGAAGAAAGTGGTGGCGACCTATCCGAATATCAACGCGGTGGGAACCACGCTGCGCGAAGTCGTGAGCGGACTCGTGAACAACTGGTCCGCAATTATGTACTATGACGGCACGTTCTATGAGTCTCGAAAGTATGCCAATCTGGAAATTGAAGATCGGGTTGGCGGAGGCGACGGCTTCTGCAGTGGATTTGTCTACGGTTTGCTCCATGGAATGAATCCGCAGGAGTGTGTGGAAATGGGGACCGCGCACGGGGCGCTGCTGCAATCGACGCGCGGCGACACAAGCATGGTCACGATGGAAGAGATCAAGCATGTGATGGGCGGGGGGAGTGCGCGCATCAAACGATGATTCCCGACGAGGATATCGTACTGAATGAGGGTTGGCCATGAAACGAGACGAGATTGTCCACGAGATCAAAAAGCGGAAAGCTGTTGCGGTGATTCGCATGAGCGATACGAAGAAGCTCATGCTCGTCATCGAGGCGATTCAGAAAGGGGGCGTGAGCGTCATCGAGATCACGATGACCGTGCCGAATGCGCTCGCGATGATTCGCGAGGTTACATCGAGTGTTTCCCCTGACGTGCTCGTCGGCGTCGGATCGGTGTTGTCCGGCGAGACGGCGCAACAAGCGATCGATGCCGGAGCCAAATTCGTTGTCGGGCCGATATTCAAGCGCGGTATCATCGAGGTAGCCCACAAGAACAACCTCCCTGCGATGCCCGGCTGTTTCACCCCGACCGAAATTCAGACTGCGTATGAGCACGGAGGCGACATCATCAAAGTTTTTCCCGCCGATGTGCTTGGAATGGCATTCTTCAAGGGGATTCTTGCTCCGATGCCCCATCTTCCGTTGATGCCCACGGGGGGCGTGACGCTGACGAACGGGGGCGAATGGATCAAGGCGGGAGCGTGTGCCGTCGGCGTCGGAACAGCATTACTCGATCGGAAGGCGATCGAATCGGGAGACTATCTACAGCTCACGCAAAATGCCAGAACGTTGTGTGAACACCTTGGCATGGCGTAATGGATGCGGTTAGGCGTCATATTTCATTATCTTATGACCCATACAGCTGACATCTATCACCCAATCACAGGAGATTATCTTGAACGGTCTGGTCAAAGAACTCGACGCACGATATTACTTCAATCCGCTCAAACAGAAGTTCGAAAGGAAGGCCCAAGAAGTCGGACTCACCGAAGCAATGACATATCTTACGGACATTATGCAAGGCAGCATCCCAGAAGTTGGTGAACTCATCCAAGCTCGAATTGACGAAGGAGTCATCAGCGACTTTGACCAGGCAAGCAAGACAGTGGCAGGCAATGCTTTTCAAGGATTGGTTGCCTACGCACTCGTACGACATCAACAGGCGGGCATTCTCTCTCAGGACATTGAGATTACGCTTAAACCCAAGCGACATCGAATCATCAACGAGTATGCAACAATCAAAGTCGGCGACGATGTCCAGAAACCTGATATTGACCTGCTCATTTACAGCAAAGCACACACGCTCCAAAAACCTGTGATCATCTACTCAATGAAGACCTCACTTCGAGAACGGGTTGGCCAGACTTACAAATGGAAGCTATTGATGGACATCGCCACTGCCGACGATTGTCAGTCCATCAAAGCTAAGTACGAACTCTCTTACCAAGCGCAGGTAAGCTTCAAGGTTGGACTAATCACAACTAACTTCTATGAGGAGATTACCAACCCGCAACAAGCAGGAATGCTGCGTTTCTTTGATTTTGTGTATATTACGAAGGCTGGTGACTGGGGCGAACGGGTTCGGAATTTCTCTGAGATTGTTCAGGACTTAAACCAAATCTACAGGTGAACCTATGCGGGCAGTTCAGCATCACACTCAAATCGACTGGGAGTTTCGTGGTACCAACACAAGGGCGATGACCCATTGTTTCCACGATTACCCAGCTCGAATGATTCCACAAATACCTTCTAAGCTGCTTGAGCTTTTCGGCTCCTCAGCCAAGAGACTCTTTGATCCCTATTGCGGCACAGGAACATCGCTCGTTGAAGCACAGCTAAGAGGTATCGATGCTGCGGGAACTGAC
This sequence comes from Ignavibacteria bacterium, assembly GCA_016873805.1. GTDB lineage: Bacteria > Bacteroidota > Ignavibacteria > UBA10030 > UBA10030 > VGVZ01. The sequence continues at coordinate 57,907 of VGVZ01000013.1, read as the reverse complement.
CTTAATCCGCTCGCACGCCTTATTGCGAAAACAAAAACAACCCCCGTCCGACAGCAGATACTTGACCTGTATCTCAAGGACTTTTCCGAGTTTGCTTTCAAGGCTCGCTTTGAAGGTGAACCTAGCGTCTTGCAATTGCCAAGTTTCCCAAACATCGATTTTTGGTTTCAGCCAGACGTTATCCGCAAACTCACATATCTTAAGCAATACATTTGGCAGATAGACAACGAAGATGTCAGAGATTTCTTCAAGGTTGCATACAGCGAGACTGTCCGAGAAACTTCCCTGACACGAAACGCAGAGTTCAAGCTGTTCCGAATGACTGACAAACAAATTGAGTCGTTCAATCCAGATGTCTATGGTATCATCGAAAACAAACTGTCTCGCAACCGCAAAGGGATGATCGCATACTTGGCTGCCTTGAAGCAGTCACCACGAAAGTCGTCGGTCTCTATCTACGATTTCAACACTGTAGAAGGGATACCCAATACGTTGGCTTCTTCCGATTTCGATTTGATTATCACTTCCCCGCCCTATGGTGACTCACGCACTACGGTTGCTTACGGCCAATACTCACGTCTATCAAGTCAATGGCTCGATCTTGAAACACCCAATCTTGTTGACAAGAAACTAATGGGTGGCCAATCCAACGGGCATATTCCAAAGTTTGATTGCCCCCCGCTCGACAAGGCTATCAAGAAGATCTCCGACGTCGACCATAAGCGGTCTCTAGAAATTGCGTCGTTCTACATTGATCTCGAAAAGTCTATTCACAATGTTTCTCGACTCATTCGGCGTGCTGGTTCTGTTTGTTACGTCGTTGGTAACCGAAGAGTCAAAGGTGTCACGCTGCCCACCGACGAAGCCATCGTGTCCTTCTTTGAGAGAAACAAGTTCGCCCACGTTGATACCTTCCTCCGCAGCATTCCAAATAAGAGAATGCCCGCCAAAAACAGTCCCACCAACGAGCCAGGAAAACTGGACACAACAATGCTTAATGAGTACATCGTCGTAATGAGGAAGCAGAAATGAGCAATCAATGAACCTGCGACAATTCAAGTCAAAGCTCAGGAACATTTCCGCCCAAGGATTCATGCCCTCCAAGCGAAAGGGGAACACGGGCGTAGGCTACACGCTCGAAACGATACTCGGGTTGAAAGAGAACAATGTCAGATTGCCCGATCTGGGTCGAATCGAGCTCAAATCCAAACGTAGGCCCGCTTCTTCATTCGTCACGATGTTCACATTCAATCGTGGCGTTTGGAAATCTCCTCAATCCTCCATCATCAAGCAATATGGCTATCGAGACAGCACTGGACGCAAAGCTCTTAAGTGCACTGTCACTGTCAAGTCAAACCCACAGGGTCTAAGACTCACTACAACCAAGCAAGCCCTTCAACTCCGAGACCGAAAAGGCAAGATAATCGCTTCTTGGAACGATGATGCTCTCATGGAGTATTTTGCTCAGAAGCTTCCATCGCTCATTCTCGTAATAGCAGATTCAAGACTCGACCAGAAAGGCAGAGAAGAATTCCACTACAACGAGGCATACCTTCTCAGGAGTCCGAGTAAGATAGGATTGCTTAAACTAATCAGGCAAGGTCACGTTGTTGTTGATCTTCGTATGCATTTGAAAAGCAACGGTCAGGTTCGAAATAGAGGTACAGCTTTTCGTGTCGCTGAAGATAATCTCCTTCAATGTTTCACAAAGAGAATGGATCTCCTGTGATTGGGAAGGAACTGCTCTTTTCAGAGGGAATAAAATACGCCGCCTAACAGCATCAACCACGCCGCTCCCCCTCGACTCACCCGCCGTCTTTGAGAGAAGACCGAGTCGTCGGCGGGTTCGCTCGGGGTCACTCAATCCGCCTCAGGAGGACTGCAGTGTTTTGCGAGGCGTTATGCGTCGTTGGTTTGCTGCAGAAGTGTACATCAACAGTGAGGGGGAGTACTGGAAAAGGAGGCAACGGGCGGGCAGGTCCTGATAACGACGTTGCTTACGCAGCTTCCATCGCCCGTCGAGCTTCAAAAAGGTCGTAAGCAACCTGAAGGTTCATCCAAAATTCAGAGGATGTCTTCAATACACGAGACAACAATATGGCCGTCTCCGCAGTCATATCGCGCTTGCCATTAATAAGTGTGTTCACCCGTTGGACCGGTACACCCATCTTCTTGGCAAGTTCAACCTGGCTCATCCCGCGCGGCTTCAGAAATTCTTCCAACAGAATCTCTCCAGGATGTGTCGGCTTTCGGTTCTTTGGAATCATAACCTTTTTCCTTTCAATGATAGTCTGTTATCAATACGTCTTTTGCATGGCCGTCAATCCATCTGAATACTATCCGATACTGGTCATTGATACGAATGGAGTGGTGACCCAACCACTTCCCTCTCAATGCTTCCAATCGGTTGGCCGGTGGGACTCGCAAGTCCCGCAGATCTGATGCAGCGTTCAGCATATCCAGTTTTCGGATTGCCACCGACCACACGTTTTGCGAAATCCGACGGGCTGCCTTGGTATCAAGCCCATTGTAAATATCTTCCGTCGTTTTGTCCGCAAAGTCGAGGATCACGGCCGAATGATAACAATTTAACAGCATATGTGCAAGCAACAATTAAGGGCTGGATTGGCCCGTACCTGCCGCCCGTTTGAGAGAATCTCCATGAAGTACTCTCAACCAAATTACTTTGTTCACACAAACGAAGGAACGCGTATCGGCGGTAACAACGACGCTCTCGGCCTACGTGACGCAGCGTGGAGAACTCCATGAGCGGCACTTCGGCGGATCGCTCAATCCGCCTCAGGCGGACTGCGTGTTACCGCAAACGGTATGCGTCATTGCGTCGCCTGATGAGGTGAACTAACGGGCGATGGGGTTCGCCTTCGACCGTCCCGAACAATTTCGAGTCTGATGACTCCTACCGATAGAAAGGATTTTTTTGAATGCAACAATTCTTGCTTATTGCTGTCGGAGGATCTCTCGGAGCCGTCGCTCGGTACGGGTTATCGACTTTCGTGTATCATACGACCAGCGAGACTTTCCCCTGGGGAACCCTGGTCGTCAATCTCAGCGGGTCGTTTGTGATCGGAGTGGTCATCGAGCTCTTCGATACCGCCATCATCCCCACCGAATGCGAAGCTTCATCACCATTGGCTTTCTTGGAGCATACACAACATTTTCCACCTATACCCTTGAAACAGTCAATCTCCTTCGGGGTGGTGAGTTGAAGCTGGCGACTTTCAACATCGTTGCCAGCAATCTGATCGGGATTCTGTTCGTCGTGCTCGGTATCTACTCGTCGAGACTTCTCTTAAAGTTGTTTTCCTGAAGGTGAGACTATGAAACTTCCAGAAGATGCTTTACTCTTGCGTGTGTTCATCGGAGAATCTGATCAGTATCAAGGCAAACCGTTATACGAGCAGATCGTCATCAAGGCCCGAGAACTTAACCTTGCCGGGGCGACGGTTCTCCGTGGCATTATGGGGTTCGGTGCCGACAGCCGCATTCACACGGCCAAGCTACTCGAACTCTCTGTCGACCTTCCAATGGTGATCGAAATTGTCGACACTGAGGAGAATATCAACAAGCTCATGCCCTTCATTGACGAGACGGTCAAGGAAGGCTTAGTGACGTTGGAGAAAATGAAAGTCATCAAATACCGACACAGTCAGCAGTGATCGACGACGGGGGCGCAACGAACGCATGAGAGGCGTAACACCGACGCTCTCCGCCAGAGGCGGATCGCTCAATCCAGCTTGTCGCAGCCCGGAATAGACCCGCCCGCGGCGGGCAGATGGAATCGTTCGGTAGGCGGCAATAACAATCAACAAATCAAGAAAGGAGTGCTACAATGAATCGAACAATCGCAAGGCTGATAGCAACTCCTCTGCTATCGGTCGTCGTGCTGTTCAGCATCGAACTGAATGCACAAACCAAGGAAACGGCAACACCCAAGCTTACCAGCCTCATCATGACCACCGATGCCAAAGGTATGAGTCCGGTAGGCTGTCTCCAGTTGCTTCCGGATGAAACCGTCACCGTCTATGCAGTCGGATTGGATGAAAAGGGCAAATCTTTTGCAATCTCAAAAGACTCAATTGTTCACTGGAGCGGAAGTGATGCTCTTGAGGTCAAATCAACTGGCGACCATTCAGCAACGGTCAAACTCGTCAAACCACTCAAGGCGGCAGTAGCAAAGTTATCGAATCATCTCTCGTACGATGGTAAGTCTTTTGAAAGCTCGGTGCAAATTGCGCAGAAGGTCAAGGAGGTACCGAAGAAATTCTCCCTTGTCTTCCTTCGAGACCCAGCAAAGGACAAAACGATCGATATCGAGAAAATGAAGGTTGGGGAATCCATCACCGTTTTTCTACGTGGCATGAGTATCGATATGGCAACAATAGGCGAGCTATTCACGCTTCCATTGGATGTCAACATTGACTGGAAAGCAGTTCCGAGACCGCCGATGGGTACAGAAATAAACATTACACCCATTGGTTGCCATACAGCAAAGATTGATCTCGTCAAGCCCGGACAAATGGAGGGGATGCCTAGCTCAATCAAGGTTGAAGCCAACTTCAAAGATGGAACGAAGAAGGAAGCTGCATTTTCAATCGAGTTGACGAAGTGAGCGCAAGACAATATTGCCGCCGCATGGGCTAACAGGCGTCTTTCCCTTTGGATTCAATTCTTAACCTTAGAAGGAGTTCAAAATGAAAAGAATCCTACACGGAATTGACACGGTAATTGTCCGTGTTTCTGACATCAAACAATCAAGACAATGGTATCAAGAGAAGTTAGGACTTACTTCCGTGTGGGACGACTCCGATATCAAGCTCGCCGTTCTAGACACAGGTGGCCCCACCAGTTTGACACTTTGGCAAACTGACGGGAAGATTGAAAACAACAAGGACACGGTTTCCTATCCAATATTCAAGACTTTTGATGTTCATTCTGCACGACAAGAACTACTCGAAAAAGCAGTGCGCGTCAGCGAATTGATTGAGGATAACGCAGTGAAGTATTTTCTCTTCTATGATCCAGATAACAACGTACTGGAGGCATGTCAAGTCCACGAATAGCATCAATCCTACGCTGTTCCATTCCGCATTCTGCGTAAAGTACTGAGGATACTGAGCCGTAACAGCTAGCGAGGTAAGTGATCTTGCGAGCCAGAAAGGGCTTGTTCCAAAAGTCCGCCACTGTGCATAACAGCGCGAACAACGTCGCTCTCCGCCCAAAAGCGTTGCCGCAAGCGGGTCACGCACGCGAAGACTGCTGTGAAATACATCAGGGCTAGATCAGTCAAGCGCAATGAAGCTGTGACAGGAATCGGCCGGCAATCGAGCTGGACGGGATTAACCGGATTGCCCTGCTGAGTGTCGGGACCGACGGTACTGACGGTCCAACCGACGCGGCTCGGGGGTTGGTTGACGGGGCAAGGGCTTGCATGGCCCGTGTGCTCGGAATGGATCCCGTCGATTACCTCCAGCGAAATGATTCTTTTCCCATCCTCGAAAAGACCGGGTCCCTTGTGAAGACCGGTCCGAATGTTATGGATGTTCAGATCGTTCTAATCGCTTGACCACCCTCGAATTTCATCCCCCCACAAAGACGTCCCGAAGTAACATTGTCAACATTGAGAATCGACGATGTTGCCCCGATTTTGCTTGACAGGCAAAATAAATCACATATATTATGTCCGACATCTTATAAACAAATGGGCAGGACGATTCTATGTCGCATGTCTTCAATCAGGTTGGTCATCGCAAACTCCTGAGCAAGGTTGTCGAGAATCAGATTGAGGAGGCCATTCGTTCCAAGATTCTCCGTCCCGGTTCGAGACTTCCATCTGAGAACGAGCTTTGTGAGCAATTTGGGGTCAGCCGCACGGCGATCCGGGAGGCACTCCGGATGCTTAATGCTCGGGGTCTGATTTCCATCGAGAAGGGGCGGGGGATGTTCGTGCAGAATTTCTCCGCGGAAACCGTGACTGATCCGCTTCACCTCTATTTGAAACTCCAGTGCGAGGAGGACTACGCATTGGACATCGTACATGCCCGACAGATCATTGAGCCGCCGATTGCCGCATCCGCGGCAGTGAATCACACTGACGAAGATGCGCGCATGTTGGTTCAGGATTTCGATGAACTGAAGCAATGCAGCGGAAACTACGAAGACCTTTCGCGCCTCGACATGAGATTTCACCTGAACATCGCCAGGGCGTCCGAGAACGTGATCGTCCCTCTTCTGCTGGAACCGATCCATCGCCTGATGCCGCAGATCAAATCTTCGGTCTATGCATCGGTGAAGAATGCTCAGGAATCCGCTGTGGAATGGCACGGGAAAATCCTCGAACGCATTCTTGCCCGCGATGCGGAGGGGGCACAGAATGCCATGCGCGAGCACCTCCGAATCGCAGAAGAGCACGTCAATATCATGTTGCAGTCGCAGCGGCAAACCGATTCAGCGGGACAATGATTGTCATGCGAATCGACGGTAGGCCACCGATGGAGCGTTCGGCCAAGCTGTTGTTGCCTTGTCTACTCACTCCTCTGATCATGATCTGTGATCAGAACAGATTCCAGTACTCGTGATGCATCATCTCAGTGTCGATATCCGTCAGAAGGAACGTACAATGATGAGGGCAATTCTTCTCTCTCTTCTATTGAGCGCATCCCTGTATGCGCAGAACACCGGCAAAATCGCCGGAACCATCCGCGATATCCAAACGGGCGAACTGCTGACCGGCGTCAATGTGATGATCCGTGATGCCGGACTCGGCGCGGCGTCCGATCTTCAGGGTCAGTACTTCATTCTGCGAGTGCCGCCCGGGATCTACACCGTCTCGGCCTCCATGATCGGCTACAAAACCGTGACCATGGAAGACGTCCGGGTGAGTATCGATCGAACGACCACGTTGGATTTCCAGCTGACAGAAACGGTCCTGGAGATCAAGGACGAGATCGTTATCGTAGCGGAGCGACCCGACGTGTCGCGCGATAAGACCTCAACGAGCGATGTGATTCGAGGAGATCAGGCGCTGGCGATCCCGGGAACACGTGATCTCGAAGCCGTTATGGCGCTCTCACCGGATGTTGTCGATGGGCATTTTCGCGGCGGGCGCTCGGGGGAGGAGCTTTACACGATGTCCGGCATGGGGGTGACCAATCCTCTGGACAACGCGCTGGCGGTTGCACCGATCCTCAGCGCAGTGGAGGAAATCGAAATCATCATGAGCGGCTTCAGCGCGAAGTACGGCAATGCGCAATCGGGCGTTGTCAACATCTCGTTGAAAGAAGGAAACCGAAGCCGGTGGACCGGTCGTGCCGAGTTGCGCACCCGATTGCCCGGATACAAACACTTCGGGCCCAGCGTCTGGGATCCGAACACCAACCAGTATCTCCGCGTGTTCGACTCCGCCGAAAAGATGACGATGCGTGAAGACAGCGTGCGCCTCTGGCTCCAGAGTTTCGTGTCAACATCGACATACCTGCAGGACACCGTACTGGCCGGACGGATTGCGCATGCGATGTACATGCAGCTCCGTCGAGACTATGGGAAGTCGTACAACAACCTGTGGGATTACTCGGCTGAATTCAATGCGGGGGGACCTCTCTCTCCGGAACTAACCCTCTTTGTCGCATCCCGATATACAAGCACCTGGCAGGAGTTGCCGGCTCCAAACCCGGATATCACCCAACAGGCGACCGCCAACCTCGCTTGGATGCTCAGCTCCAGCATGTGGCTGCGGTTGAGCGGCGCGATGTCCTTCAACAACCTTCATGACTACCGGGCGCTGAACTCACCGACAAGCACCGATTACCGGTACTGGATCTGGGATCGGGTCATGGGATTGAACAAAGTAACTCAGAGCAACGGCTCGCTCGGCCTCAGGTTCACATATGTGCCGAGTGAGCGCACCTTCCTCGAACTGAAACTCGCCCGCCTGATCACGAAGACCGACGAAGGAAGCCCGGCTCTGGCGCCGGACCGGTGGAGGACCGACGACGTGCTGGGCAACAACATGTGGAGAGTGCAGACGGGGGGTGACAACTACCGCACGGGATACATGGATACCGCCTTCCGGGACGAATATACCTCCACTGTCTCGGTCGATGGTTCGTTCACCAGCCAGGTGACCAACACACACATGCTCCTCGGCGGATTCCAGCTGATCGCGTATGACCTGCAGCTCAAGAATAGTCTTTCCCGGTCGGCTCCCGGACAGACCCGCGATCAGTACTACCAGGCGAAGCCGACCGAGTGGGCCCTCTATCTGCAGGATAAAATGGAATTCGAGGGAATGATCGCCAACGTCGGTATCCGGTACGACGTGTACAATCCGAATGTCGAGTACTTTACCAACGTGTTTCAACCGATCGAGGGATCCGAGAAGGCGAAGACGCCCCTCGTGACAAGGGTTCAACCTCGCATCGGCATTTCATTTCCCGTCTCCGTCTCGACCGTTTTTCACATGAACTATGGATCATTCCTGCAGCGTCCGCCGTTCCAGTACATTACCGGGAAGGAGGTTAGTCTCATCACGCGTGCGCCGATTCTGGTCGGCAATCCGTTGCTGAAACCTCAAGACACGAAGAGCTACGATGTTGGTGTCACGCAGGGCCTGGGCGAAGGATTCACCGTCGATCTCAGCGGCTACTACAAGGACGTGAGCAACCTCATCGAGCGTGCATTTTATTTTCCGGCCAAAGGCTCAATCGAGTTCTATGAGACATACATCAACCGCGACTACGCCGATATTCGCGGCTTCCGTTTCTCGTTCAATAAGCGACGCGGTATTCTCACAGGCTCGTTGAACTACAACTATCAAGTCGCCACCGGCAAGAGCAGCACACCATTCGATGCCTCGCCGATCATCAGAGAAAATCCTGCTGCCGCGCGTGCCGAAGACACTCCCAGTGCCGAGGATATCTTGCTCGATTTCGACCGGACACACAATCTCGTCGCGACGATCGGCGTCGAAACGCCTCCTCAGTACGGAATCCAGGCCTTCGGGATGTATCCCTTCGAACGCGTGTCGGTCGGCATGAAATCATTCCTTCGAAGCGGTCGGCCATATACATCGGATCTTGATCTCGGGGAGCGGTTCAAGAGACGCACGCCGATGGAAAGCAACACGGACCTGAAGATTACGAAAACGGTGCCCAATCTCTTCGGACGATCAGCATCGTTCTACGTGGAAATCCTCAACGTCTTCAACGACAAGCGATACGCGTACACGCCGGTATTCCGCAATCCGGTCAACCGCAATAAGTTTGAAACAGACAAAAGTCAGCTGCCGATATGGAAGGATGCGGAAGATCTCTCAGGGCTTCTGATGTGGGATATTTCGTATCTCATTTATGATAGCTCTCCGCGTTCGATTACGGTGGGATTTGTCGTCAACTTCTAACTGTCATGGATAGCGCTATGAAATTCAGCACGAGAGTTGTGATAATGATGGTGTGTGCCGCATCACTGATGAAGGCGCAGGAGCGAACATACGAGGTTCACAGTCGGGGAACGCTCCATCAGACGGTGTTCAACACCGGCGAGATCGCCCGAAGTTACACGCAGGGGAATGCGGGAAATTCCACCTCGGTTCCGCTCTTCGAATGGCCGGCATACTCAAGGGCGATCATCGATCAGAAAGAATACGACGGTCAGCACAACACGCTCGGCGGTGGTGTCTGGATCGGCGTGAGTCCGACCGACACGAGCGCCCGCCTGTACTCCCTTTGCGGCGGCGTCGGGGCCAGTACGGCCGAAATCACGACGAGCATCTATACATTCCCTCTGAGTATCACGCGGACAGAAAACTTCCCACTCCTTCCCAACGGCGATCTGAATCCCGCCTACAATCCAAATGAAGCTGAAGAGGTCATTGTGGCGAAGTGGGGAACCAATGTGGGTATCACGGTGACGCGCACCAGCCGGTCATGGAGTCATCCGGACTACGATGATTTCATCATCTATGAGTACGAATTCGAAAACACAGGGGATCGTGACGGCAAGCCATCGACGATCGAATCGAATGCCACACTGCGCGATGTCCTCTTCGGATTTGTCTACGGACTGCCCCCCTCAATGTTTGGCTACTTCCGGAACTTCAATCGGTGGTACTATCTCGACATGGAAGCAAACACGCGGGCTCGTTTTGATCAACGGCGGTGGCTGTTGTACAGCACAAGCGCCAACGGGATGCCTGAACCGAACGGGAGCTATTTCACTCAGTGGAGCTCGTCGAAACGATACGGCGGCGGACTCCTCTCACCGCAGGCAGTCGGGTTTTCACTGTTGTACTACGACACGACTTCGCTCACCCACCGGGATGCCAGTAACGTCGTGATCCCGTCTGCTCAGATTCCGATCGCGTGGGATGCGACCACCGGCAAGCTCCGGCAGCCATGGGCAGTCTGGACCGAGACCTCGAACACCCGTTCCTCGAAAGTTCAGCCGTACCTCGATATCGATCGGCGCGTCACGACCGCGACAGGTATCTACGACGCAGCCAATCTGAACAAATACGACGGGGGAGAGTATTGGACCGGGCGCGCAAGGGGATATCGGCGAACGGCTGGAGTCGGACGAGTTCTCTTTCTTGGACCCTATCACATGCCCAAAGGTCAGAAAGTTCGCATCGCTCTTGCGGAGGTAGCCGGATATGGCGCGGCGACGCTCGAGGAAACGAGAGGGGGCGTTCGCGATCACGATCTGTACATCGACCGGTATCAAGCCCCCCCGAACTGGTACATCGACACGACGTTTGTCGGGAACGGATCGCACACGGTAGGGAGCAAGTATCTCAGTACGAATCCCATTCCGGACTACGTGAATTCGAAGGTTGTCACGGTCCGCGACGTTACCGATCGGGCAATCCAGGCCTACTCCGGATACAGTCATATGGACTACGACACGACGCAGTACAAACCTGAAGGCGCCCCTTCGAGGGGTGTGTACTCCTTCGGCGCGACGTACCCTTCGCCGGTCGTCAAGTTTTCGAACACACCGTTGGCAGAAAACGTGCTCAGCTGGGGGACGCAAGTCGAGGCATTCAATCATCCGCGTCTGTCGGGCAGCTTCAGCCACTACGAGGTCCTCAAGGCAAATCATCCGTTGGGACCGTGGACCGTCATCGCGACCGTGCCGCGCGGCGATTCGAGGTATATGGAAGAAGGAATGTATGAAGTAAAGGACGCGAGCACCGCGGTGGGGCAGGTCTTCTACTACGCGGTTGTCTCGGTCGACAACAAGGGGAACAAGAGCGGCAAGACGAATATGAGGTTTTTCGAGACGCAGATCGGCGGAACGGATGAACTGGAAAAAGTGTACGTCGTACCAAATCCCTTCATCGGTCAATCCGGTTTTTCGGGAACAACGGCCGGAGGTGTTGGCGAAGCGCGACTCAAGATCGGATTCTACAATCTCCCGAAAATCTGTACCATCCGAATCTATTCGTATTCGGGCCAGCTCGTTCAGACGATCGAGCATCAGAGCGAAGCATACTCGGTCGAATATCTTCAGGTAACCCGCAACAATCAGATGATTGCTTCCGGAGTCTACTTCTTCGTGGTCGAGACTCCTGAAGGAAAGAAGACGAACGGTAAGTTTGTGATCATTCACTAACAGTACGTGGAACACGGACAATGAAACGCACAATCGTATTTCTGCTCGCCGCATCCCTCATGCAGGGCGGAATCAATCTGTTGCTGGCTCAGAAGGTGGCAACGAGCTCGTTCCAGTTTCTGAAAGTGATGCCAACGTCCCGAGCGACGGCGATGGGTGAAGCGTACAGCACTCAAGCGATCGGCGCGGATGCCGTCTTCTGGAATCCGGCGGGCGTGGCCCTCACGGAACAGCACGAGATTACCTCCACACTTACCCTCTGGCTGTTCGACACCAAGCAGGGGGCGCTCGCGTACGCGTTACCGCTCGGCGATTGGGGCTCGCTCGGATTTCAACTGCAGTACGTCGATTTCGGTGACATGGTCGAGACGACCGTCGAGGAATTGAGATTCATCGGCAGCGGCGCTGATCGACGATACAATCCCGGGATCACCGGACGAACATTCAGACCGTCGGCATATGTCGCAGGCATCACCTATGCACGCTCGCTGACCGATCGATTCTCGACAGGTCTGACGGTGAAGTTCGTGAACGAATCGCTGTACGGAAATCGGACGATCACGGTGGTCACTCCGGAAGGGGAGAAAGTCGAATATCGAACGTACGCCCGAGTGTTTCTCTTCGACTATGGTCTGCGGTACAACACGGGATTCCGGTCCATTCAGGTGGGCGTGGCTGTCCAGAATCTCGGTCCGAGCGTGAAGTACGGCGTGGATGCCTATCCGGCTCCGCTGACGTTCCGGCTCGGCACCTCTCTGAATCTCATAGGAGAAAACGCGTTGTTCATTTTGAATGACCACAACAGATTCACTGTTGCCTACGACATGGTTCAACCGAACGACTACGCGCAACAGATGCACTTTGGTGCCGAATACAGCTTGTCCGAGAGCGTCTTTCTGCGGGGAGGGTACAAATGGAACTACGACGCCGACGGCCTCACATTTGGCGGAGGCCTCCGAACAACATTGTCCGGTTTCAATGTGGGATTGGACTACAGCTACGGTGCGATGGGAGAATACCTCGGACAGGTCCACCGCATTTCTATGGGAGTGAAATTCAAATGAACATACGCTCATTGGGATGTTTTTCGGTCTGTCTGTTCCTGCTGGCTTCCGTCTCCGTCGTCGCGCTTGCCCAAGGTGTCGCGCCGCCTCTGAATTTGCAGGGATTGGATGTCGTGTCGACGCAGAGTGCACGTGCGCGCGCCATGGGAGGAACGCTCTTCGGCACGACGCGGAGCTCACAGGATCTCTTCGGCAATCCCTCCGGCCTCGTGGGTATCCCGGCGATGGAAGTCCGGTTGGGTGCGACGCTTGGCATTCGTGACAACAGCATGGAGCAACGGTGGTATGTGAATGATCACGTCGACATGTTCTCGATGATCGTTGAGAACAAGCCGGAGTACGGGCCGATCTTCGATTCCATCAACGACAAGTTCCGGAATGATCCGGCTCAATCCTATCGGTATGGCCGACTATTCAACGTGAAACCGTTGGACAACATGGGGACGGACTGGAGCAAGACGCTGAGCCGCGTCGGGCCGTCGTTGGCTGCGGCCGCCGTCCCGTTTCAACTCGGCTCGTTTCGCTTCGCTGCAGGGCTGGGGTATGCCGAGATGATAAACCTTGACCATTACTTCCAGAACAATACGGTCCTTGCCCCCAACATCGGGAGTTTTCGTCCGGCGCCGGTTCCGGTCTTCAAAAAGGTGGGCGATACAATGGCCGTCCGTCTCTACCAATATGTGACGGAGCGGAAAGGGTCGGTGTACGGAATTACCCCCGGCTTCGCCATTGAACTGCTCGAGGGATTGACGGCAGGGCTGTCGGTGACGTTGTTCACCGGCTCATCCGACGATCGCGTCGAACGGCACGATCGGGCGGAGATTGTCCTGAGAACTCTCACCACTTCGGTTGCGATCAATCCGATGCCGCAGGTTGATTCGGTTCTCTACCACGGCGTGAGCACCGGTTCGTCCGAGTTCGACGGAACGATGCTGAAAATCGGATTGACGTATCAGAAGAAGTTCTTCTCGCTTGGTGTCGTGATGACACCGGCATATACGATCACACGGGAGTGGTCGATGACCACGTCAGTGGAGCAGCGCAACGCGCAGAAAGCGATTGTACGAGAATCGATCCCGACATCGGGGAAGGATGACATCAGGTATCCTGTCGCATTTGGTTTTGGTCTCGTGCTCTACCCGAATAACAATGTGACGATCGCTGTCGACTATGACGACAGAGGACTGGGCGATGTGACCTATGCTCAGCCGACTGGGGCGGAGTCGAAACCGTGGTTCGCATCGAAGCGATATCGGATGGGGTTCGAGTATCTGGTGAGCGAGGGAGTCGCACTTCGCGGCGGCTATCGTGAGGATCCGCAGGTCTTTGCAGGCGAAGGCGCCGCGCAACCGACCGTTGTGGAACGTGCGCGGGTCTATACTGGCGGTTTCGGGATTTCGCTCGGAATCGTGAGTGTCGACCTCTCGTATGAGCTTTCACACCTGAAGTTCTTCGACACATGGCTTTCCAACACGAATTTTACCACTCGTTATGCTCACTCCATCGGAGTGGAAGCAACATACCGATTCTGAGGTCGCATTTACACACCACTATTGTCTGGAACTCTATGATGAACGAATTGAAGAACAAAGTGGCCCTCGTGACGGGGGGCGCGCGTGATATCGGCAGGGCCGTGAGCATGAAGCTCGCGCAAGACGGCGCAGCAGTGGCGCTCAACTACTTCGACAACCCGAATGATGCGCAAGAGACGGTGAGGATGATCACCGAAGCCGCCGGAAAAGCGATCGCCGTGCAGGGTGATATGACCAAGACCGAAGATGTGGAACGTTTCGTCTCCGAAGCAAGGAAGGTGTTTGGCGACACCATTCACATCCTGGTGAATGTCGCAGGCGGTCTCGTTGGACGGAAGACGATGCCGGAGATGGACGAAGGCTTTTGGGATTTCGTCATCGCGCTCAACATGAAATCTGTCTTTCTCGTGACGAAAGCGGCGCTCCCGCACTTTGCCGATGGCGGTGCGATCGTCAATTTTGCATCCCAGGCGGCCCGGGACGGCGGCGGGATGGGTGCGATTGCCTACTCATCCGCAAAAGGAGGAGTCTTGACCATGACCCGGGGACTGGCGAAAGAGCTTGGTCCGCGCAAGATTCGGGTGAACTGCGTTTCGCCGGGGATGATCAACACGACCTTCCACAACACTTTTACAAAACCGGAAGTGCGCCAGCGGGTTGCCGCCATGACCCCCCTCGGCCGCGAAGGTGACGCCCAGGAGGTCGCTGACCTCGTTCATTTTCTCGTTTCTTCCCGCTCTTCCTTCATCAATGGGGAGTCGGTGGAAATCAATGGCGGCACCTATTTCGTGTAGGCGCAGAAAACAAACAAATCATCTCAGAGGCGGAACTGGCACCCCCGAATGACCCGAACGCTCAGCATCACGATCGCCGCTCTTGTTCTTGTTTCCCACTTCGCGATTGCGCAATCTCCTCCGCGCCCGCGGATCCTCGTCTCGGCCCCGGAGCTCGCGGAGATCAGGGCCCACGGAAGCTCGACTCCGCTATTCCGCGAGGCGCTTGAGGAAGCGAAGCGTGTTGCTGAAGCGGCGGTCTCCACGCCGATAGAAGTCCCGCGACCTGTCGATGCCGGCGGATACACGCACGAGCGTCACAAACAGAACTATCGGGAATTGCAGGCGGCGGGACTCCTCTTTCAGGTGACGGGGGATGAACGCTATGCGCGGTTCGTGCGCGAGATGTTTCTCCAATATGCCGGGTTGTATCCGTCGCTCAAACTTCATCCCAAGGCCCTCAATGCAAAAGGGGGCCGACTTTTCTGGCAGCCGTTGAACGAAACGGTGTGGATGGTGCACGCGGCGCAGGCGTACGACTGTGTCTATGACTGGTTGCAACCGTCGGATCGGAAGGCGATCGAAGAGGGAGTTCTGCGCCCGATGGTCCGGTTCTTTCTCAACGAACAGCGGTCCACTGTCGACCGCATGCATAATCACGGAACGTGGATGTCGGCCGCGCTCGGCATGATGGGGTATGCGGTGAACGATCGGGTGCTCAGTGACATCGCTCTGTACGGGACGAAGAGAGACGGCACGGGCGGATTTCTGAGACAGCTCAATGAGCTCTTTTCTCCTGACGGCTATTATGCGGAGGGCCCGTACTATGCCCGCTATGCCATCATGCCGTTCATCTTCTTCGCTCAGGCGATCGAGTACAATCAGCCCGAGTTGAAGATCTTCGAGTACCGAAAGCAAATTCTGAGGAAAGCAGTCTGGGCGACCGTGCAACTGACCAATCCGAACGGGACATTTCTACCGATCAATGATGCGATGAAAGAGATGAGCCTCCACGCACGTGAGATGATTCTCGCCGTTGACGTCTGTGTTGCGCGATATCCTTCCGACCATGGGCTTCTCTGGTTTGCCCGGCGGCAGAACCGCGTAACATTCGATGGTGCGGGACTGATCGCCGCGAGGATTCTCGCCGACGCACCGAAGGAAATTTCGAACGGCTATCGCAGCATGGAGTTGCGCGACGGGCCAGACGGCACCGAAGGGGGTGTGGGAGTCCTGAGGTCGATCGGCACACAGGGTCACACGATGCTCGCCATGAAATACACGGCTCAGGGAGATGGACACGGCCACTACGACCGTCTCTCGTTCCTACTGAGTAATCAGGAGCGCGAGATCATACAGGATTATGGTGCGGCGAGATTCGTCAATGTCGAGCCGAAGTTCGGAGGACGGTATCTGCCCGAAACCGATACATGGGCAAAGCAGACGATCGCACACAATACGGTCGTGGTGGACGGAAGGTCACACTATGGAGGCGTGTTTGAGGTTGCCTCGAAGAAGCACGCGGAGAGACATTTCTTCTCGACGAACGATCCGAATGTTCAGGTGATGAGCGCAAAAGCGGAGGGCCTGTACGACGGTGTCTCGATGCAGCGAACCATGGCACTCGTCAACGATCCGCGGCTGGCTCATCCGGTTGTCCTCGATTTGTTTCGGATCGAGTCAGGCAAACCGCATCAATACGATTTGCCCTTCTATTATCTCGGGCACGTCATGCACACGAATGCGACGGTCCAGGCATTCGATACCGTGAGAACTCGTCTCGGAGCGTCGCACGGCTTTCAGCATCTCTGGAAGGAGGCTGAAGGAACAGTCGCAGGGAGCTTCATCCTGACGTGGCTCAACGATCACCGATACTATTCCGTCGTGAGCGCAGCCGATGAACCGACGACGGCGCTGTTTGCGCGGATCGGCGCTGGCGATCCCCAATTCAATCTTCGAAACGAACCTGCGCTTATCCTGAGGCGGAACGCCGCGTCCACACTCTTCGCCTCGGCAATTGAGGAACACGGATATTTCGAGGGGGTGACCGAGGTTTCCTACGGCACGCGCGGATCGATTCAGGAAGTACGTGTGCTTGTCTCGACCCGCGATTTCTCCGTTGTGGAGTACACAGGCCCGAACAGATTTCGTCTTGTCTTCGCCGTAACGCACCAGCCCGCCTCAGAAACCGCGAAGCATTCCGTCACAGCGGGAGGGAAGACCTACGCATGGGTCGGGAATTTCAAACTCTGGAGAGAGTAGATTTTGTATCAACGATTGTCACCGCATCGAGCAAAACGAATACAAGGAATGAGGGCGCATGAATCCATTTGATCTCACCGGCAAAGTCGCCATCGTCACGGGGTCCAGTACGGGACTCGGACAAGGAATGTCCATCGGACTCGCGAAGGCAGGATGTGACGTCGTTCTCGTCGACTATGTGGACTCCGGCGAAACGGCGAAGGAGCTGAAGGCGTTGGGGAGGAAGTCGCTTGTGATCGAAGCGAACCTGATGACGGTCGAGCCGATCGCGGGGATCGTCAAAAAGACAATTGACACGTTCGGTCGGGTGGACATTCTCGTGAACAATGCCGGGATCATTCGCCGGACTCCAGCAATCGATTTTTCGGAGAAAGACTGGGACGAAGTAATGGCGATCAATTCGAAGACCGTCTTCTTTTTCAGTCAGGCCGTTGCGCGTGAGATGATGAAGCAGAAGAAAGGAAAGATTATCAACATCGCCTCGCTCTTGAGCTTCCAGGGGGGAATTCTGGTTCCTTCGTACAGCGCAAGCAAGGGTGCGGTCGCGCAGATCACGAAGGCGCTCGCCAATGAGTGGGCCCAGCACGGGATCAATATCAATGCCATTGCCCCCGGCTACATGGCAACAAATAATACGAAAGCGCTTCGGGAGGATCCCGTGAGATCAATATCGATTCTCGAACGCATTCCGGCCCAGCGATGGGGACTCCCTGAAGATCTCGCCGGTGCGGCTGTGTTCCTCGCCTCTCCCGCTTCCGACTACGTCAACGGCCACGTTCTTGTCGTGGATGGGGGATGGATGGCGCGGTAAATGAGTTGAACAAACAATCATAGAGCACGGGATCATCAGTCAAACAATACCACTCACACCAACAGAAGGAGTAATTCCATGAAGCGATCGACATACAGCTTTCCGGCAACACTCGTCGGCGCGCTGATCCTCATGTCGACCGTCGTGTCGGCACAGACGATCAAGTCGGCTGGCGTGATCGGCCTCTGGAGCGATCCGGCCACCTGGCTCGGCGGGGTCGTGCCCGGCGCGAACAACGACGTGGTTATTGCAAACGGCGACACCGTAACACTGAATAGGGATGTGACGATCAAGAGTCTCACCGTCGGCGAAGGAACCTCCGGCGTGCTGAGTTTCGCACGCGATACGGCCGTGACGGTCACCGTCAACGGAGACGTGTGGGTGAGAAGCGGAGCGGCGTTTAGAGTGCTGACTCACGCTGCGCGACGCGAGACATTCACCAAAATGCGGATCTCCGGCAATCTGAAGAACGAAGGGGTGAACTTCGACATGCGCGCGGGCTCATCCGGATCGACTCTTGCCGTCTGTGATGTTGAGTTTTTCGGGTCAACCAACAGTACGGTAACAATGGGAACGTATAGCACCACAAATAACGAGTTCAACGCGATCACGATCAACAAATCGGGGACGGGCAAAGTCATTCTCGCAAGCGATATCTTCAGTGCCGGCGGTTCCACGGGAAATCCCGGCAATCCGCACTGGTATTTTACGCGCGGCGTCGTTGAAACCGGTTCCTTTGCGATGGTGCACAACTGGGGGAACGCCGCAGCAATCTCTGCATGGTCCGATTCAAGCTATGTGCTGGGTGCAATGGGGCACGGCATGAGCAACGGCGGTGGCACGTCACGCACCTTCCATATCGGCGACGCGTTCGGTTACCGCCCCGTGAACGTCCGCAGCACGACGCCGGGAGGCGCGACCGGTCATTACGTACGCGTGGCAGTTGTCTCCGGAAATGCGGCAACGGCAACAAGCACCTATGACACGAAGATTGATAAGGTTTCCGAAGTCCGGTACTACCGCGTGAGTTATCACCAGGGCACAACCTCGACAACGTCGATGACGTTTGACCGGGTCACGGCGTCGTACGGCCTCGATGACGGAGTCGGGGCAAACAACCAGAATCTCCGTGTCGGTCTGAGCGACAGCACGCGCATCGCATGGATCGGCGTCGGCCCCGATACGGCTCTCCATACGACGAGGCTGGAAAAAGATTCGATTCCCAGGCTGATCCAGTCCGATGTCAGTTTCACGCGAACGCTGAATACCAATCAGTATTTTGTCTTCGCGCTGGCACGAGTCAGAGGAACGACCGACAACACGCTGCGAAAACCGGCAACGACGGTCGAGCAGCTGTCGAACGTTCCGGCGACGTTTGCCCTCGAGCAAAACTATCCGAACCCGTTCAACCCGACCACGAACATCGCATTCAGTCTTCCCGGATCAGAGAAGGTCACGCTGAAGATCTTCGACCTCCTTGGAAAGGAGATTGCGACGCTGGTGGACCGTCAGCTTGAATCGGGCAGTTATTCGGTCTCGTGGAGTGCGGCAGGGTATCCCAGCGGGATATACCTCTATCGGTTGACGACCGAGCGTTTGGTGCAAACGCGCAAGATGGTGCTGATGAAATAGACTTGTCTCACCTCCCGGGATCTTCTGCAGTTTGGAAGGTCCCGGGATTGTCTTGAATAGTGAATTCCGGCAGTGAATCGCCTTCCTGATTCTCACTCCTCAGTCACATCTGGAATTGGGGAAGGGCTGTTGTTCACTTGCTCTGCACGCGTGAAATTTCTGGAGACAAGATCTCGAATGCATTTGTGGCGTTTCGGTATAATCGTGGTGATGATCGCACTCGCTCGCGGCCTGTGTGCACAGGTCCCAAGCTGGTCCTCGAGTCGTGTATACTACGGCACGGACGGGAAACTTGTGTATGTTCCGGACGCCGAAGGGAACCGCATTCCCGACTTCAGCTATGCGGGATACAAGAACGGAAACGTGCCCATACCCGATGTGCCGGTAATCATGACGATAAGCCCGGACACTGGAGATAACACAAACCGTATCAACAACGCGATTATCCTGCTTTCGGACAACAATCTGTATCCCCTGAATCCTCAGGGAACCAGGGGAGCGCTTCTCTTGACCGCGGGCGTGTATCGTGTATCCGGCACCATCAATCTGAATGTGAACGGCGTTGTCCTTCGCGGCGTGGGTGATGGGGAGGATTCCACAAAGAACACGATCATCGTTGCGACGGGAAATACCCCGCACCAGCGAACGGTTCTCATCGCAGGCGGGCCTTCCGAAACGAAGTGGTCCCACGTCCTTGCGGGCACACAGCCAACGGATATCGTTTCTGATACTGTTTACGTTGGTGCGCGTACATTCAAGGTCGCGGATGCGACGAATCTCAATATCGGCAACAACGTCATCATCTATCACCCCGTCACTCAAGCATGGTTGAACGCCATTGGCGGCGGTGGAACGGCGTCTGATCCCCCGTGGACAACAAGTACTGCAGTTCCCATTGTCTATAATCGATATGTCGTGGCAAAAGACGGAAACACGATAACCATAGACGCGCCGCTCTTCGCCACGCTTGTTCGCAGTCTTTCACAATCGTACGTCTATCGGTATGCTCGCACAAATCTGAGAACGAACATCGGGATTGAACGGCTGCGCATTGTCATCGAGGCACCGGGTACCACGACCGATGCGAACGGTGATGAGAACCATGCGTGGGATGCTGTGCTCTTCCGGCTGGTGGAAGATGCGTGGGCCAGGAAGGTGACGACTCTGCATTTTGGGCAGTCAGGGTTCAAAACTGCCACAGCATCAAGGATCACGATTGATTCGTGTTCCGCGATACGTCCGATCAGCATCATCGACGGAGAGCGCCGGTACAATTTCAATACCTACACCGCTTCAAATCTGATTCTCTTCAAAGACTGCTATGCGTCATACGGCCGTCACGACTATGTCTCCAACGGCACAAGTCTGGTATCGGGAATCGTTTTTTACAACTGCGTGAGTGATTCTACGTACAATCCCAGCGAGGGGCATCGGTGGTGGAGTCAGGGACTTCTCTATGACAACCTGATCATCCGGAATCCGACAACAACAGGCATGGTGCTGGGACTGTACAATCGGGGCGATTATGGGACGGGCCACGGTTGGGCCGCCGTGCACTCTGTCGCATGGAATGTGAACGCCGGCACGAGGAGAATTATCATCCAGAAACCGCCGACGGCTCAGAATTATGCCATCGGCTGTGTTGGCACGGTGACCGGCACTTTTCCGCCTGCGCCATTCAACCAGCCGGAAGGATTTATCGAGGGAACAGGCCGGCCTGGACTCTGGCCGCAATCTCTCTATCTCGCGCAATTGCAGGAGCGTCTCAATCCTCCTACAAGCGTCACGGATCGTGACAAGAAGTCGATGGTTCCTTCCGCGCTCAAAGTCTACCCGAGTTTTCCAAATCCTTTCAATCCATCAACCACCATCGCGTTTGATCTTCCCGTCCGCGGTCATACGGTCATAACTGTCTACGATCTGATCGGCCGAAAAGTAGAAGTGTTTGTCGAAGAGACACTGGACGCGGGTTATCACACTGTCCGATGGAACGCAAGAAAGCATCCCAGCGGTATCTACTTCGTTCGCGTAGAGGCAGGATCGTCGAGGGACGTGCAGAAGGTCGTACTCAGTCGATAATAAGCATGCTTTCACAATTCTCAGAACTCATATGAAAACATTTTCCTACAATCGGTCTTTCCTCATCTTCAGTGTGATCCTTGGGGCACTTCTTCCGCTGTCGGCTCAAACGACGGTGCCGCGTGTCTTCCTCATCGACGGCAAGGCATTAGCGCAAGCGCGGGAATCGTATCGTGCCGGCAATCCTGAGTATCGCGAAGCAGTCAAAGCCGCTGTGAAGGAGGCTGAGAATGCACTCAAGGAGAAACCGGTCTCCGTGATGGATAAGACACAGGTTCCTCCGAGCGGCGACAAGCACGACTACATGAGCATCGCGCCGTACTGGTGGCCCGATCCGTCAAAGCCCGACGGCTTGCCGTACATTCGAAAAGACGGCGAAGTGAATCCGGAACGAGCCGTTATCGGCGATCGAATCCGGATCGGTACGCTCGCGATGAGTGTCTGGTCGCTCGGTCTTGCGTATTATGTGACAGGTGAGGAACACTACGCCGCGCATGCCGCTCGCTTTCTCCAAAGATGGTTCCTGGATCCTGAAACCCGGAAGAACCCGAATCTTGAATATGCTCAGGCAGTCCCCGGAAGGAACACCGGCCGGGGAGCCGGCGTCATCGATGGACACGGATATCGTGAGCTCATCGATGCCGTCGGGTTGCTGGAAGGATCGAAATCGTGGACCAAGTCTGATCAGCAAGCACTCGTCAAGTGGTTCGAGCAGTATCTCGATTGGCTCCTGGCGAGCAAGAATGGAAAAGAGGAGGCGGCGGCGAAGAACAATCATGGAACGACGTACGCCGTGCAGGCCTCGTGCATTGCGCTCTTTGTCGGCAAAGACGACATCGCACGGAAGTTCGTCGAGTCAACGAGAGACCGGATCATCGCACAGGTTGAACCGGATGGGTCACAGCCCCTCGAGCTTGTGCGTACGAAATCGTGGAATTATTCGATGCTGAACCTCGAGTCGCTCATGCGGATGGCGCGGATCGGTGACCGGTTCGGCATTGATCTCTGGTCCGTGCGATCAGAAGATGGTCGAAGCATCCGGGCCGCGCTCGAGTATCTTCTTCCGGCAGGAGTGGAAGGGAAGAAATGGGAGCATCAGCAAATCGCGAGGATGGAAACGGAACGACTCTTCCCTGTCCTCTGCATCGCGGCCAAAAAATATAACGAGCCGGGCTATGCATCGTTGAGTAAGAAGCTCGATTCAAAGAATTCGTATGTGCTTGTTTCAAAGCTGCTTCATGCAGAGCCATGAAAGCATTCACCGCGGATTCCCGCCGAAACGCACGGATGAACACGGATTGCGGAGCTACGGAGTTCATACGATCCACGGTGATGCCGATCCGACGGTTCCGTACAACCATGCCGTTCTTCTTCACCAGCGGCTTGATGAGGCCGGCGTGCCAAACGAGCTGATGACGATCCCCGGCGGACAACACGGACGATTCCGTCGGGAGCAGAACGAGGCAATTCTCGCGAAGATCCATGAATTTCTCAGGGTTCAACATATCATCCGCTGATTCATTCATTCTCCATACTCCCGGAGAAACTATTCGATGAAGGCCGTTACATTGGTAATTCTCTCTGCGATGATCACCTCGTTCGGTGCAATTCGCGCTGGAGACAAAGACAAGAAACTGGATCTCCTCGTTCAGCAGGCGCTGGATCATGCGCGTGTTCAATTGTTGAGATCTGTCGAGCAGATCGGCGACAGCGTCATGTATCCGAGGAGTACGAATCCGAATGGATCGTGGAGAAAGGTGGCTCCGGAAGATTGGACGAGCGGATTCTTCCCCGGACTTCTTTGGTATATGTACGAATACACAAGAGATGTTCAGTTTCGGAATGCGGCAGAACGGTTTACGGAGGGGCTCGAACGGCTCCAGCACTTTCCGCGGACGCACGATCTCGGGTTCATGGTGTTCAATAGTTACGGGCAGGGATATCGGCTCCATCCGAATGAGAAGTACAAGAACGTGATTCTTCAGACCGCGAAGACGCTGACATCACGATTCAACCCGACTGTCGGCTGTATCAAGTCGTGGGATAATCCGAAATGGGAATATCCCGTCATCGTGGACAACATGATGAATCTCGAACTCCTCCTCTGGGTTGCGAAGAACGGCGGACCGAAGGAGTACTACGATCTCGCAATCTCACATGCCGACAAAACAATCCAGAATCACTTCCGTGATGATGGGGGAACGTTTCACGTTGTGAGCTATGATACGACAAATGGTGACGTGCGTGTAAAGAACACCCATCAGGGCTTCGCCGATCACACCACATGGGCGCGTGGACAGGCGTGGGCGATCTACGGCTATACGATGACGTACCGGTTCACGAAGGAAAAGCGATATCTTGATGCGGCGCGAAAAGCGGCCGACTACTTTTTGAAGCATCTGCCGTGTGATCATGTGCCGTACTGGGATTTCCAGGCGCCCGGCATTCCTGTCGAGCCGAGAGATGCATCGGCTTCCGCAATCGTCGCGTCGGCCCTGTTCGAACTCTCGGGATATGTCCAGAAGAAGGACCGAGAGGGGTATCTCAACGCGGCGAAGAACATCCTGACAGCGCTCAGCGAAAAACCGTACATCTCTACAGGCACACTCTCGAGTGGAATATTGAACCACGCGACGGGGAACAGGCCCGGAGGAACGGAAATCGATGTGTCACTGATCTACGGAGATTACTACTTCGTAGAAGCACTCCTGCGATATCAGAATTTGAAATAGCATTCAGATGCGGTCCATCCGCATCAACGACATGGATAATCACATACTGTGGTAGAACGATGAAGAACATTCTTGTGTGGAGTCTCCTGCATGTGCTCCCGTGCGTGTTTCTCAATTCGCAGGAGCAGTCTGCGACGATCATGGTGAAGAATCCTCTTCGCATCGATCGGCCGAATGAAATGGTCTCCGTGAACTGGAGATCGATCCGAAAAATCCTGCCGAACCTCTCCGCGGAACGGATCCGGATCGAGAATCAACATTCGACAGATCCGATCATGCATCAGGTGATTGACCTCAATCAGGACGGAACGCCCGAGGAGGTGATCTTCCAGACGGACCTCTCGGCACGAGAGACCCGGTCGTTTGTGATCATGTCCGGGGAACCCATGGCTGCACAATCACATACAGATGCCCGATTTGTCCTTCCGAGAGAAGATCTTGCCTGGGAGAACGATCGGATCGCTTTCCGGATGTACGGTCCGGTTCTTGCCAAGGATGTCAACAACGGGATCGATGTCTGGACCAAGCGGGTCCGGCATCTGATCGTGGCGAAGTGGTACAAGGCGAGCGAGGGGAGTGCCCCCGGGCGCGATTCGTACCATAAAGATCATGGCGAGGGGGCGGATTTCTTCAGCGTCGGCCGTACGCTCGGTGCCGGATCCTCGGCGTTGTGGAAGAGCGATTCGCTCTATCAGCCCGGCGTCTTTGCTTCTCACAAGATCATCTCGACGGGTCCCCTTCGCGCGATCTTTGAACTATCATACAACAGCGTCTCCTATGAAGGCGTGTCGATCTCGGAGGTCAAGAGGATCTCGATCGACGCCGGATCGAATCTGAACAAGTTCGAGGTTCTTTATTCCGGATCCAGAAAGGGAACAACCGTGGCCTTCGGCGCCGGTCTGGTCAAACGAAAGGGGACGGAAAGCTTCGTCGATTCGAAGTCGGGATGGATCAGTCTGTGGGGGATGACGACCGACAAAGAAGTGGATGAGTTTCTCGGCCTCGGTCTGATCGTCCCTTCGAAGATCCTCTTTGCAGTGAAAGAGGACAAGACGCATCTCCTGATCGTTGGTCAGGCGAAGACGGGAACCTGGTTCACATACTATTCCGGTGCAGGGTGGACTCGCAGCGGCGATTTCGCGGACGCGGGGGAGTGGAATCGGTATCTCTCGACCTTCGTCGACCGCGTGAAGAGTCCGGTCACCGTCGAGGTGAAGAAATCGAAATGACAATGAACGCGCGACATTTCCCATCGCTTCATACATCGATGGTTCTTTTCCTTCTGCTTGCCTGGACCTCCGTATCGGCGCAGTCCATCAACGACCGAGAATCGAGGCAGCAATTTCTATTGAATGATGGATGGGAATACCTTGAAGAGGATCTTCCGGATGTGCAGATGCTCATGGAACCGAACCGAACGTGGAAGCCGGTTACCCTGCCGCACACATGGAATGCGTTCGACGTCGTCGATCAGATACCTGGATACCGACGAGCGGGGAGCTGGTACCGGCGTGAGCTCTTCATTGCGCCTTCCCAGAAAGATCTCCGCTACATCCTCTCGTTCGAGGGGGTGAATATCACCTGCGAGGTGTATGTCAATGGTTCGCGCGCGGGCGGACACGTCGGCGGATACATCGGTTTTGATGTGGATATCACGGAATTGGTGCGGAAAGGGGTGAAGAACATCCTCAGTATTCGCGCGGATAATAGCGTCGACCGAAACGTCATTCCTTCACACAAATCGGATTTTCACATCTATGGTGGCATCACACGGGATGTGTGGCTCGTTGTCGTTCCATCCCGTCATATTGAGCTGGCGAAAATCTCGACGCCGATCGTGACGAAGCGATCGGCCTCGACGCGCATTGAGGTGCGGCTGCAAAATCATCGATCAGAACTCCAACAAGTCGAGGTCGTTGCGACACTGAACGATCGAACGGGGAAGAAGGTCGAGAGCAAGGCCGAGCGTGTTCAGCTGAAACCCGGACGCACCGTCGTGGAACTGCGTCTTCCGGAGGTGAAGAACCCGAACTTGTGGTCGCCGTCGAATCCGTATCTTTACACAATGCATGTTGCCGTGAAAGAGCGGGGAGGAGCGATCGATGAAATCGCCGAGCGCGTTGGATTCCGCTGGTTTGAGTTCGAGCCGCGCGGTCCGTTCTTCCTAAACGGTGAACGTCTTCTTCTCAGAGGCACACACCGTCACGAAGACCATGCCGGAGTCGGAAACGCGATGCCCGATTCTCTTCACCGCAACGACATGGTGATGATCAAAGAAATGGGGGCCAATTTTGTGCGACTGGCCCATTATCCGCAAGACCCGGAGATCTACCGGGCGTGCGATGAATTGGGATTGCTCGTCTGGGATGAACTTCCGTGGTGCCGCGGCGGGATGGGCGGGGAAGAATGGAAACAGAACACGGAACGCCTCTTCCGCGAACAAATCGACCGCATCTACAATCATCCCTCAGTTATTATCCGATCCCTCGGAAACGAGATCTTCTGGCTCCCCGACTTTCCGGGGGGAGACCATACCGATTCGCTCCGGATGATGCTCAAACGGCTCAATGACATTGCCCGCGAACTGGATCCGTACCGGCTGACGACGACGCGCAAATACGACGTCGGATCGGACCTCGTCGACATTTTTTCGCCGTCGATGTGGCCCGGCTGGTACAGCGGCGTCTATCATGACTTTGAGAAGACGACGAAAGCCAACCAGGAAAAATTTCCCCGGTTTTTCCATCCTGAATACGGCGGCGATAGTCATGTGGGACGCCATACCGAAAACCCCGTCACGGGGGACGGGATGCTCGTACCCGACGCGTGGGACAAAGACCTCCAGCCGGTCAAACTCCGCAACGTCTCGGAATCCAGCGACTGGGGGGAGAACTATATCGTCGATCTCTCCGATTGGTACCTCCACATTTCAGAGCGGTCCGAATGGCTGACCGGAAATGCGCAGTGGGCATTCAAAGACTTCCCGACGCCTCTGAGACCCGAAAACCCTATCCCCTACGTGAACCAGAAAGGGCTTGTGGACCGGGCCGGCAATCCGAAGGATGCGTACTATGTCTTCAAGAGCTATTGGACGACATCGCCGAAATTCTGCTACATCGAATCCCCCACATGGACCGAGCGGAGCGGACCGAAGAATCACAAACGACCGGTGAATGTTTTCAGTAATTGTGAAGAGGTGGAACTCTTCCTCAACGGGGAAAGCCAGGGAGTGAACACGCGTGACATCGGCACGTACCCCTCGGCAGGGCTCCATTGGCAGGTCAGATTCCGTGAAGGAGAAAACCGGATCGCTGCCGTCGGGATCTCCGGAAAAAAGAGAGTGACCGTCGACTCTCTCACCGTCACGTATTCGTTCAAGCGAAATCAAAAAGCCGATGATATTGATCTGACTTACGAGTATCTTCCGAGCGGCAATATTCTGATCACCGCAGTCGCACGGGATAAAGATGGGCGGCGTGCGCTCGACTACAACAAGCGCATCTACTTCACGGCCGAAGGGGCGGGGCGTTTGGTGGAGAAGATGGGAACTCCGCGAGGAAGCTCGGTGATCGAAATGGCATCGGGCAAGGCAATGATCGAATTCATCCCGCCCGCCTCGGGAAAGACGATCATCGAAGCACGCAATCAGGATTTCAAGGGATCCTATCTTGTGTTCCTCGGATCCCGGATCAGTACACGCTAGAATAAGGAGTCGCGATGGAAGTACGATATTTCCCGGACGATCGGCACTATCAGACACTGGATACCTCCCAGCTGCGTAAGACCTTCATGGTTGACGATCTGTTCCCGCCGGGCGCGGTCGCCATGATCTATTCGGACACCGACCGTGCCATCATCGGTTCGGCAGTTCCCACGCAAGATTCGCTGAAACTTGAAAGCTCGAAGAAGGAAATGGCCGCCGAGTACTTTGCCGAACGACGTGAGATCGGTGTGTTCAACATCGGAGAGCCGGGGAGCATCCGCGTCGACGGCACACAGTATCCGATGCAGTATAAGGACGCGCTGTACATCGGAAGGGGATCGAGGGAGATCGTGTTCGCGAGCGATGATCCAATAAAACCGGCCGTGTTCTATTTTGTCAGCTATCCGGCGCACAAGGAGTATCCCACTACCCACATGGCGTTTGCAAAATCGACGGTCGTTCAGTTGGGCTCCGACAAAGACGCGAACAAGCGGTCGCTACACAAGTACATTTTCACGCAAGGGATCAACAGCTGTCAACTCGTGATGGGATTGACCGAGTTGGCGGAGGGAAGCGTGTGGAACACGATGCCGTCGCACACCCATATTCGTCGTTCCGAAGTCTACATGTATTTCAACCTCGACCCCGATTCATTTGTTGTCCACCTGATGGGCAAGCCGACAGCAACACGAAACCTGATTATGCGAAACCGCCAGGTGGTGATCTCTCCGAGCTGGTCGATTCATTCCGGCGCAGGGTCGAAGAACTACAGTTTCATCTGGGCAATGGGGGGAGAGAACCAGGACTTCGACGACATGGACAAGGTGCCCATGCGTGAACTCACCTAATCGGACGAAGGATGATTCTCATGCCGGAATTCATTCATGAACATTTTCTGCTTCACAATCGCTTTGCAGAGGAGTTGTATCACACATTCGCCAAGCAATGGCCGATCATCGACTACCATTGCCATCTCATCCCGCGGGAGATTGCTGAAAACCGGTCATACGAAAACATGACGCGTATCTGGCTCGAGGGAGATCACTACAAGTGGCGAGCGATGCGGACGAACGGAGTTGCCGAGAAGTACTGCACAGGAGCTGCTTCCGACTGGGAAAAGTTTCTCGCCTGGGCCAAGACCGTGCCGGCAACGCTTCGGAATCCGTTGTATCATTGGACCCACATGGAACTCAAGATACAATTTGGAATCGGCAATCTGCTCCTGAACGAGAACACGGCGAAGCGCGTGTGGGATGAGTGCAATGCGAAACTTGCGACACCGGAATTCTCTGCCCAGGGGATCATCAGGCAGATGAATGTCGAAATGATCGCGACCACCGATGATCCGGTCGACACACTGGAATATCACGCCCGGATCCGGACCAACAGTGCGTTGAAGACCACAGTGGTTCCGACCTTCAGGCCCGATAAGGCTGTTCATCTCGACGACATCGTCACGTTTGGGGAGTGGCTCAAGAAGCTGGAATCGACCTCCGGCGTGTCGGTGAAGACGTTCGATGACTATCTCCAGGCGTTGAAGAAGTGCCACGATTTCTTTCATCGTCACGGCTGCCGGATTTCCGATCTCAGCGGCGAGACGTTCTATGCAGAGAAGTATACATTGGGCGAAATCAAGAAGATCTTTGCCAAGGCACGATCCGGCAAGAAATTGACGCCGCCGGAGCTGAACAAATTCCGATCGGTGATGTTCTACGAATTGAGCGTGATGAACCACGCGCGAGGATGGGTACAGCAGTTTCATGTCGGCGCCTTGCGCGACGTGAACGGCCGTATGTTCGAATCGCTCGGTCCCAATACGGGATATGACATCATAGGTGACTATCCGATCGCAAAAGCGCTTGCCCAGCTCCTCGGTCGGCTGGATTCCGAGCACAAGCTCGCAAAGACTATTCTCTACAATCTCAACCCGGCAGACAACGATGTGCTCGCGGCGGTCATCGGTACATACCAGGATGGATCGGTTCCCGGAAAGATCCAGTTCGGGAGCGCATGGTGGTTCCTCGATCAGAAGCAGGGAATGGAGGCGCAGATGAACTCGCTCTCGAACATGGGACTGCTGAGCAGATTCGTGGGAATGCTGACCGACTCGCGAAGCATCCTCTCATACCCCCGTCACGAGTACTTCCGCCGTATCCTCTGCAATTTGCTCGGTGATGAAATCAAAAAGGGACTCATTCCCCATGACATCCCGCTCGTCGGTGCGATGGTCGAGGATATCTGCTACCGGAACGCTCGCAACTATTTTGACTACGGACAACAATAACGTAAGGAAGAAGACGCACAATGAAGGCTGATATTGGAATCGTTGGATTGGCGGTGATGGGTGAAAATCTTGTTCTCAACATGGAGAGCAAGGGGTTCACGGTATCTGTGTTTAATCGGAGTGTCGAGAAGGTGGACAAGTTTGTCGAGGGACGTGCGAAGGGAAAGACCATCGTTGGCACCCGTTCCGTCGAGGAGTTTGTGAAATCGTTGAACACTCCGCGCAACGTGATGTTGATGGTGAAGGCGGGAAAGCCCGTCGATGAGTTTATCGATCTCATCGCTCCGCATCTGGAGAAAGGAGACATCGTGATCGACGGAGGCAATTCCTATTTCGTCGACACGATCCGCCGCACGAAGAAGCTGGAAGCGATGGGACTGCGCTATATCGGAACCGGAGTTTCCGGGGGGGAGGAGGGAGCGTTGCGCGGCCCTTCGATCATGCCCGGCGGCTCAGCCGACGCGTGGCCTCACGTCAAACCGATCTTCCAATCGATCGCTGCGAAGGTCGAAGGCAACGTGCCGTGTTGCGATTGGGTCGGGAGCGACGGCGCCGGACATTTTGTGAAGATGGTGCATAACGGGATCGAATACGGCGATATGCAGCTCATTTGCGAATCGTATCAGATGATGCGGGATCTCCTCGGCATGACTGCCGACGAAATGCACGAGGTCTTCAAAGAATGGAACACGGGGGAACTCGACAGCTATCTGATCGAAATCACTCGCGATATTCTCGGATACAAGGACAAAGACGGTTCGCCTCTCGTGGAAAACATCCTCGATACCGCGGGACAGAAAGGGACCGGCAAATGGACGAGCGTGACTTCGCTGGACGTCGGTGTGCCGCTGACCCTGATCAGCGAAGCCGTGTTCGCGCGCTGTCTCTCCGCGATGAAAGAGGAACGGGTGGCCGCGTCGAAGGTTCTCAACGGCCCGAAGCCATCGTTCGAAGGCGAGCGAAAGACGTTTCTTGCCGATCTCCAGAAGGCGCTCTATGCGTCGAAGATCGTTTCGTACGCCCAGGGATTCGTTCTCATGAAGTATGCGGCGGAAGAGTTCAAATGGAATCTCAATTACGGATCGATCGCGCTGATGTGGCGCGGCGGCTGTATCATCCGCTCGGTCTTCCTCGGGAAGATCAAGGAAGCGTTCGACAGGAATCCCGATCTCGCCAATCTTCTCCTCGATCCGTTTTTCAAGGAGAAGATTGAATCCTCTCAGCGGGCATGGAGGAGAGTCCTTGCGACTGCAATCGAAAATGGAATCTGGGTCCCGGCATTCGCGACCGCCCTCAACTACTTCGACGGCTATCGGACGGCTCGTCTCCCCGCCAACCTCCTCCAGGCACAGCGCGACTACTTCGGCGCCCATCTGTACGAGCGTATCGATATGCCGCGAGGCCAATTCTTCCATACGAATTGGACCGGACGAGGCGGCGATACGGTCTCGACGGCATACGTCGTCTAGAGGAAGCTTTCGTACCCCCGGGATACTCGAGCGTCGGAGGGCCGACGCTCACCCGGGAAACGATTCATCCACCACAACGGAACAAGGATTGAGAGAATGACTGATATCCAGACGAAGTCGATCGCCGAGGGGGCATACGCTGCCATCGTCGATCTCGGCAACGGCATGAAGCGCCAGATGCTCGCCTACGACGATCAGCTCATGCTCCTGAGAGTCACATTCGTCAAGGGAACAGTGGCCGCAATTCACAATCACCCTCACCGCCAGGTGACGTACGTCGAGTCGGGCGCGTTCGAGCTCACAATGGGAGATGAGAAAAGGAAAATCAAGCAGGGCGATTCGTTCTTTGTGCCTCCGCACGTCATGCATGGCGTTGTGGCACTGGACGACGGAAGCTTGATCGACGTCTTCACACCCGCCCGCGAGGATTTCTTTGCGCCGAAAAAGTAGGCGTATGGAATTTCGCACCGATTTGTTCAACCATCGTTGGCCACAACGGGAATCATCATGAAAAAAGTACGCGGATTGCGTTGGTATATCATTGTCCTGATCGCCATTGCCACGATTATCAACTACATCGACCGGAATGCTCTCGCGATTATGTGGCCGAACATCGCGGCCGATCTCGAGCTCTCGAAAGAACAATACGCAACCATCGTCTCCTTCTTTATGGTGGCGTACGCCATCGGCCAGAGTCTTTCCGGAAAAGTGATCGACGCGATCGGCACGCGGATGGGCTTCAC
This sequence comes from Ignavibacteria bacterium, assembly GCA_016873805.1. GTDB lineage: Bacteria > Bacteroidota > Ignavibacteria > UBA10030 > UBA10030 > VGVZ01. The sequence continues at coordinate 25,195 of VGVZ01000013.1, read as the reverse complement.
GCTCACGATCATCGTCTGGTCGATTTCCTGCATGCTCCACGCCGCCGCGCGCGGATTGGCGAGCTTTGGGCTTTTCCGGGCGCTGCTCGGTGTCAGCGAAGCAGGGAACTGGCCGGGCGCGACGAAATCGAATGCCGAGTGGTTCCCCATCAAAGAGCGGGCACTCGCGCAGGGGATCTTCAACGCCGGTGCATCGATGGGCGCGGTGGTTTCTGCTCCCCTGATCGCCTTTCTCTATCTGCTGGTTGGCTGGAAAGCGACATTCATCATCGTCGGCGCTCTCGGCATCATCTGGGTGATCCCATGGCTCTATGTCAACAAGGCACTGCCGAAAGACCATCCGTGGCTGAGCGATGAAGAGCGGGAATACATCCTTTCCGGACAGCGTGTTGAGGCGAAACCGATGCCGGAGACCGAAGAGCGCGTGCCGACGTGGGGCGAATTGCTCACATACAGACAGAGTTGGTCCGTTATCGTCTCTCGGTTTTTCTTCGATCCGATCTGGTGGATGTTCATCACGTGGCTCCCGATCTATCTTTTTGAAGTGTTTGGATTCGACATCAAACAAATCGGCCTCTTTGCATGGGTGCCGTACGTCGGAGCTGCGATCGGAAGTCTGATTGGCGGTTGGTTCTCCGGCTATCTGATCGGCAGAGGAAAGAGCACGAACGTCGCCCGCAAGCTGTCGATTACGCTCGGGGGCGTGATTGCATTTCCCGCTCTCATCTTCAGCGCGTACGCCTCGACCCCGTTGCTCGCTGTTCTTGCGATTGCCGTGGTGCTCTTCGGCTTCCAGTTCTCCATCCAGAACATCCAAACGCTGCCGAGCGATTTCTTCTCCGGCAAATCGGTCGGTTCGCTGGCCGGGATGGGAGGGACGAGTGCCGTTGCCGGAGTGTTGATCATGATCTGGCTCGTTCCGGTGATTACGAAGGTGAGCTACGTTCCCTTCTTCCTCATGGGAGCGATTCTCGTTCCGCTCGGCATCCTCGCGGTCTTTGTCTTCGGCGGGGAGATCAAACGCGTCGAGCTCAACAAATGACGTTCACCACAGCCCGCGCGTGTTCGGGCTCCAGGGATTCCTATGGTACGATTTGATCGAGCAGTAGCGGCGGTTCTCCTTCTCATCACTCTCGGCTTCAGTGCGCTTACTGCGCAGCAGATCAGAAGCGTGGCGACTTCGCAGGAGATTCGGATGGCGGTTTTATCCGCACAGCCGGGGGACGAGATTGTCGTCAATGACGGCGTCTACGACCTGGGCGAAACTCTGATCATCACGCGAAGCGGAAAGGAAGGATTGCCGATCACGATCCGCGCGAAGAACAGAGGAAAAGCCGAGCTCACCGGCAGTTCTCATATCACCGTGAAATCGGCTTCCTATGTGGTGATCGAGGGATTCCTCTTCACGATGACCAACGGGCCCGCGGTACTCCTGGAAGGATCGAACAACATCCGGGTGAGTCGAAACATCTTTCGTCTCAAGGAGACGAAGCAATCGCAATGGCTTCATATCACCGGCAATCCGAAGGAACCGCTCCGCCGCAGCCACCACAATGTGATCGAACGAAATCTCTTCGAGAAGAAAAGTCAGCTCGGAAACTACATCACGCTCGAGGGGAGCAAAAAGCCTGAACTCCTGATCTCCCAGTACGACACGATTGCGCGGAATCACTTCCGGGATATCGGTCCCCGCGTCGAGAACGTTCTCGAAGCCATCCGGATCGGCTCGAGCGAATTTACGTTTGCACGAAGCCATACGATCATCGAACAAAATCTCTTCGAGCGGTGCGACGGCGATCCGGAGGTCGTCTCCGTCAAATCGTGCGACAATGTGATCCGGCACAATACCTTCTTCGAGTGCTTCGGCGTTCTCTCACTTCGCCACGGAAATCGCAATACCATCGACGGCAACTTCTTTCTCGGGAACGGACGAACAGGGACGTTTCTCGACAGCACCGGCCGGACCTGGCAACTCGGCACCGGCGGCGTTCGGTTCTACGGTGATAGCATGACGATCGTGAACAACTACTTTGAGGGATTGACGGGGAGGAAATGGGATGGGACGATCGCGATGACAAGCGGCAACGCCGAATACGGTCAGGGGCTCCCTCTCACAAAACATTACCGTTCCCGATGGACGCTCGTTGCGTTCAATACGCTGATCAACAACGCAAGTCACCTCGAAATCGGGTACGATGGAGAGGGATTCCAGGGAAACTGGTGGCATCTTCCGCCGAGCGACATTACCATCGCAAACAATCTCATCGTCGGATCGACCGACACGCTGATCAACCTCTACACCGAGCCGATCAACGCGAAGTGGGAGGGAAATATTCTCCATGCGACAGATGATGCCATAGGGATGAGCCGACCGGTACGAACCGGCGTAGCGATGAAATATGTGGCTCTCGAGAAGCGTGATGGTTTCTGGCGCCCGGCCGCAGGAAGCGTCCCAGTCGACGGTGCGGAGGGCGAGTATCGCACGATTGTGGCAGATATCGAGGGACAGCCGAGGGTGGCGAAGAAGGATGTAGGGGCCGATGAACAATCGACCGCGCCGGTCCGGAACCGCCCCCTTACGGCCAGCGATGTCGGTCCCGATTCGAAATAGTAAATGGGTGTGGAATCGCAGATGAAGTTCTTCCGAGTATTTCTTTTGCTTGTTGTCCCTTTCTGTTTGGTGCACATCGTGCATGCAGCGGAATACCGCGTCTCAACCGTCCAGCAAATCAATTCCCTCATTTCGACGCTCCAGCCCGGCGATGTCGTGATTATGGAGAACAAAGTCTGGACAAACGCGACCGTTGTGTTCGAGGCGACCGGCACCGAGTCTCAACCGATCATTCTGCGGGCTGACACGCCGGGCCAGGTTTTTTTGGAGGGGACGTCTACCCTGCGCATCGCGGGACGATGGGTAGTAGTAGATGGACTCGTATTCCGGAACGGCTACAGTCCATCGGGCGGGGTAATAGAGTTCCGGCGAAGCACAACTCTGGCGAGTGATTGCCGATTGACGAATACCGCGATCATCGATTACAATCCGGCGAGCGATTCTACCGACTATAAATGGGTCTCTATCTACGGCTTTCGAAATAGAGTGGACAATTGCTACTTCAAGGGGAAGAGGCATCTGGGTACGACACTCGTCGTTTGGCTTCCAGATTCAACGAATCCGAATTTCAACGTTCCCAATTACCATCGAATCGATCGCAACTATTTTGGGTTTCGACCAGTGTATCCTATAAACGGAGCGGAGACCATCCGCGTAGGGGATAGTAACACATCCTTCAGCAACTCATCGACCATCGTTGAACTCAATTATTTTGAAGAATGTAATGGCGAGACGGAGGCAATTTCGAATAAGTCATGCGAAAATGTCTATCGTTTCAACACCTTTTTCAAAACGCAGGGTACCCTTACCCTCCGGCATGGAAATCGTTGTCTCGTTGAAGGAAATTTTTTCCTCGGTGAAGAGGTTTCGAACACAGGTGGAATCAGAATCATCGGTGAAGACCACGTTGTGGTAAACAACTATCTTTCGCGTACACGAGGCACGGGCTTTCGATCGGCGATCTCAATGGTAAACGGCGTCCCCAACTCATTACCGAATCAGTACTTCCAAGTCAAGAACGCGCTGGTTGCGTTCAATACTCTGGTCGATAACCGGAGCAATTTCGATATCGGAACGACTGCGTCCGGGGCCACGCTTCCGCCTCTCGATTGCGCAATTGCAAACAATCTTGTGCGCGGCTACACCTCGCCGCTCCTTAAGTACACGACGGCTCCCATCAACATGAAGTACGAAGGAAATATCTTCTTCGGCACATCATTGGGGATCACCCAGCCGCCCGGCATCACGACGAACCTCAACCCGGAACTCGTCCTGAGTACGGATGGCCTCTGGAGGCCGGCCGCTACAAGTCCGGTCCGCGGAGGTGCCCAGGGGAACTATCCCACGGTGATTGAGGATATGGACGGTCAACCGAGAACCGATCCGAAGGATATCGGGGCGGATCAGGTTTCCTCTTCGCCGATTGTGCGCCGTCCCCTCACTCGCAACGATGTCGGACCTCTCTGGATGAGAACGACGACCTCAGTTGCCGAGCCGGCAGTTCATATGCCGGACCGGATCGTTCTGGAACAAAACTACCCTAATCCCTTCAATGCATCTACCGTCATTCGCTTTGCACTCAGAGAGCAAAGTTACGTGCGTCTTGAGATCTTCGGTATTCTCGGGCAAAGAATCGCTGTGCTGGTCGATGGCGATAGGGGAGCAGGAATACACAGTGTCACCTGGTCAACTGAAGTTTCTTCCAGCGTGTATTTCTATAAGCTGACAGTGAGCTCTGCAACTTCGAGTGTGACGACATCCACGCGACAGCGGACAATGATTCTCACGCGGTGATCCTTCCTTTGCTGCTTATCACGCCTTGTCCATTGGTCCAGGAGAGTTGGGTCTCGCTCATCCGCGAAACCCACCGACCGTGGATATAACCCATCCTGCGGTAATCTGCGAATAACGTTTGGTCAACCGTTTCTGGTCGAATCTCTTCTGTTCTGGCCGTCCGGCGGCGGCATTGCTAGGATCCCGAGACGCTGATTCAGGATCCAGATTAAAGAGTCCTCCTGATTCCGAATAAGCTTGACATTACTAATGTAATCGATTACATTTGGCATGTAATCGATTGCACGATTGATCGCATTCGAGAACTCTTGCAAGAATTTGTCCTCAACAATTTCCGAAACATCTTTTTCATTCCACCGTGTCGTGAACAACTCACGCGCGAAACAATCCGAAGGAGATCGTCAGCAATGAAAGGCCTAGTACTAGATGCGAAGTGGAACCCGCGGTCGGACTACAAAGTCTCTCCCTGGGAACAAGAAACGAAAAAAGCAATCACCGGGAGCAGCATCTGGCAGCATCCGGATCTGAAGGTGCGCGAATGGCCCGATCCGAAACCTGGACTACATCAGGTTCTCATCGAGGTGCGTGCCTGCGGCGTGTGCGGATCGGACATGCACTTCTACGAGACAGACAAGGATGGATATATTCTCTATCCCGGGTTGACGAGGTTTCCGACAATCCTCGGACATGAGTTTTCCGGCAAAGTTGTCGAGCTCGGCAAAGACGCGACCATGTTGAACGTTGGAGACATGGTGACAGTGGAGGAGATGATCTGGTGCGGAAGGTGCACACCGTGCCGCAATGGTTACCCAAACCACTGCACGAACCTGGAAGAACTCGGGTTCACGGTCCCCGGCGGTTTCGCCAAGTACATCGCGGTTGACGAAAAGTATTGCTGGAAGATTGATGCAATTGCCGAACGTTTCGGCAGTGAGGAGAAGGCGTACGAGGTGGGCGCAATGACCGAGCCGACGTGCGTCTCGTATAACGCGATGATCTCGAGAGCGGGTGGATTCCTTCCCGGCCACTATGTAGATATTTTCGGTGCTGGTCCGATCGGTCTCGCGGCAATCGGTTTGGCGAAAGCCGCCGGAGCAGGAATGATCGTTGCATTCGAAATTTCGCCGGAGCGAAGAGAACTGGCAAAGAAAATCGGCGCAGACCACGTGTTTGATCCGCGCGACGTGAAGCCCCATGAAGTTATGATGGAGCTCAGCAAAGGCGAGGGATTCGATTTTCATTTCGAGGCAGGTGGCGTTCCGCATATCGCGGTTCCCGAAATGGAAAAGGCACTCGCGGTCAATGCCAAGATCGTTCAAATTGGACGTGCGGCACAGCGAGTACCGATGTATCTCGAAACATTTCAGGTTCGGCGATCGCAATTCTTCGGCGCGCAGGGCCATTCCGGAGACGAGAATTTTCCAAATGTCATTCGGCTCGTCGCATCAGGTCGTCTTGATCTCAGTCCGATCATCACAGCCCGATACAAACTGGACGATGCGGTAGACGCGATTGCCAAGTCCACGAAACGTGCAGACGGCAAGATCATCGTCAAACCGAACTAGCATCATCAGCGTGCATACGGATGTGTCGTCGGGAAGAGATGTCCGTCGACAAATTCAAGGACGCTCACATTGGCGGTGTGAACTGACTGCAGCCCAACAATTCACTGGAAAGCGAAAGGTCCAGATATGACAACGAAGATTCCCGATGGCCTGCTCCCGACAAGTCAACCCGATCTGTTCTTTGAGGACAATACTGTCGGCCGCCTGAAAAAGGAAGTGTGGGAGGCGTCGGACAAAGAGATAGATGCAATACTTGCGGAATACGGAATCCCGTCGCCCGTTGAATGGGGGAAGCCGGGCTCCTACATCCAGACAACGATCAGGCATGAGGTCGAGGCAAACCGTCGCAAGAATGACGTCGTGTTCATCCCGGTCGGGTGCAGCGAACTCCACGGCGCTCATCTGCCGAGTGCGTCGGATACGCTCTATGTCAGTCAAATCGTCGAAGGGGTGAGACGATTTACGGCAAAACGGGGGGCACCGACAAATCTGGCACTGCCGCCGCTGAACTATGGGGCTCACCCGTATCACCATCTCGGCATGCCCGGAACGGTGATCGTGAGAGAGACCGTCGTGCGGGAATTGATGATCGATGTCATGCTCGGACTCTGGAATGACGGGTTCCGGAAGCAGATTATCATCAACAACCATGGACATCTCTGGGTGCTGGAGTCGGCGATTCAGGAATTCCAGAAGCGCTACCATCTTCCGGGTATATTCCGCGTAATCGACTGGCACCGCGCGGTCCGGGAATTCTTCCGAACCAAAGAACGGGGCGGGAAGTGGGATACGAACTTTGTTCACGCAGACGAATCGGAGACTTCGATCGGTCTGCTGCTCCATCCGGAAATGGTTGACATGTCTCGTGCAGTGGATACCGAGGGAAAGAATTATTTGCCGGAAGGGCATTTCGACAAATCAGTTGATCCGTTCGGCAGACCGAGTCGATGGTCAGAAGGCGAGGGGCACTTTGCGATTGAAATCGCAGCGACGCCCGAGGGGGTCGTGGGAAAGGCAACCCATGGGTCGGCTGACAAGGCGAAGCGGCCGATTGCAGCCATCCTCCGGTACCTCACGCTTTTGCACGATCACATTCTCGAGGCATTCCCCGCAGGGAAAGTGCCGCCTGTTGAAGAAGTGACACTGCGGACAGCCAAGGACCTGGAACCCTACCTGCGTGAACCGTTGAGTCCGGGATGGAAAACAGTGTACGCATTGCCACAAATCGGTCAGAGCAACCTTTAGTGATTGAGCGGCGATGAAATTCAGCATCGTTCTATCCACACACGCTGCTCAATTCCAGGCTGTCGCTCTGAAAGGCAGCTTTGAAGAAAACATCGCAAAGATCTCAGGCTGGGGGTATGACGGTGTCGAACTTGCCATTCGCGATCCCCTTCAGATTGATGCGAAGGCATTAGCGCGGACAGTATCGTCATACGCCCTGTCGGTCCCAGCCATCGGCACCGGTCAGGCCTGGGGAGAAGATAAACTCTCATTCACGAGCAACATTCCATCCGTTCGTCGGGATGCGGTGGAACGGATCAGGAACCATATCGACCTTGCAGCACATCTGGGCTCTATGATTATCCTGGGTTTGATCCGGGGAAAGACTTCAGAAGGACAGATGCAGGAGCAGTCGATGACATATCTCATTGAGGCGCTTCGCGAGTGTACATCGGCTGCTTCTGCCCGTGGAGTGCGATTTGCGCTGGAGCCGATTAACCGGTACGAAACAGATCTCATCCATACGGTCGGAGAAGGATTGGATCTTATTGAGAAAGTCGGGGCCGATAACCTTGGGCTCCTCCTTGATACATTTCACATGAACATCGAGGAGCCGAATATCGAAAAGGCGATCCGTCAATGTGGCGATCGCCTTTTCCATTTTCACGTCGCAGATTCGAATCGATGGTACCCCGGCGCGGGACATCTGGATTTCCGGTCGATTATGGGTGTGCTTGAGAAGATTGGGTATGATGGTTTTGTGTCGGGGGAGTTCATGCCGTTGCCGAGCGCTGATCTTTCGGCTGAACGGGCTATCGCGCACTTGAGGGCAATGCTGTCAAAGAACATCTGTTGACTATTGAGCTCATCCATGCCGATGCCATCGGAACATCCTGTCGGAAGAGTGTCGGATCTCTTGTCGCCAGAGCCGGTCCTGAGTATGCAGGGAATTTGGAAATCGTTCCCTGGAGTCGTTGCCTTGCAGGACGTCTCCTTCGAGCTTCGGAGAGGCGAGGTCCACGTTCTCCTGGGTGAAAATGGTGCGGGTAAATCGACGCTGATGAAGATTCTGAGCGGTGCGTATCGGAAGGACTCCGGCGCTGTTTGGTTGTGGGGACGTGAAGTCGATATCAAGAGTCCGGGAGATGCGCAACGGCTCGGCATCTCCATCATCTACCAGGAACTGAATCTTGTTCCGCATCTGACCGTCGCTGAAAACATCGTCCTCGGCCGAGAGCCCAAACTTGCACCGGGTATCATCGATCAGAAAAAGCTCTTCAGTTTGGCGCAGAGCCAGCTCGATCTTCTCGGCGTCGCGTTGGATGCCCGTGCCGTCGTGCGGACGCTGACAGTGGCCCAGCAACAGATGGTCGAAGTGGCGAAGGCACTCTCGGTTCAGTCGAAGATTCTGATCATGGATGAGCCGACGTCCGCGATCACCGAACGGGAAATTGGCGAGCTCTTTCGCATTATGCAGCGACTCAAAGAGGATGGCGTCTCTATCGTCTTCATTTCTCACCGGCTTGATGAGATCTTTCAAATCGGTGACAGAGTGACAGTACTCCTTGACGGAAAGAACGTAGGCACGCGATCGATGAAGGCTGTCGCGAAAGGCGAACTAGTCCGCCTCATGGTCAATCGGGAACTGAAAGAACAGTTTCCAAAAAAGACGGCCACGATCGGCGAAGAGGCCCTTCGTGTTGATCATCTCTCACGCGGAGGCGTTCTGAAGGACATCAGTTTTTCCCTCCGTCGCGGGGAAGTGCTGGGGATAGCCGGACTCCTTGGATCGGGAAGAACGGATCTCGCACGCGCTCTATTCGGGCTGGATCCAATCGACTCCGGCTCGGTCACCGTCGAGGGTAGGTTGACGAATATCGATTCCCCGCAAAAGGCCATCGCCTGCGGTATGGGCTTCCTCACGGAAGACAGAAAGACGCAAGGTCTCGTCTTGAAGTTGTCGGTGAAGGAGAACATCGTCCTCCCGAGTATGGAGAAGGTTTGCCGCGCCGGCATCATCAATCGGGAGAAAGAGAGGCGGGTTGCGGGTGAGTTCATCGAGGACCTTAAGATAAAAACGCCTTCAGCGGATCAAAAGGTTCTCTACCTCAGCGGTGGAAATCAGCAAAAGGTGATTGTGAGCAAATGGCTCTGTACGGAGGCACGAGTGTTGATTTTCGATGAGCCGACAAGAGGCATCGACGTCGGGGCAAAAGTAGAGATCTACCAGCTGATGAACAGATTAACGGCGGATGGCGCGGCGATTCTTCTGATCTCCTCCGAATTGCCGGAGATTCTCGGCATGAGCGACAGGATACTGGTGATGCATGAAGGACGAATCACGGGAGAATTCTCCGCGACGGACGCGACGCAAGAAAAGATCCTGCAATGTGCATTGGGGATTCATAACTGAAGTCCCATGATGAACTCAATTGCCGCATATGGTCGTTCGTTCGGTACGCTCCTTGGATTGGCGCTCCTCTGTCTGTTGTTGTGGACACTCACACCGCATTTCCTGACGGTCTCCAATCTCATCAATGTTCTTCAACAAACGTCGATCATCGCGATCGTCGCGGTCGGGATGACATTCGTCATCATCACGGCCGGCATCGATCTTTCTGTGGGATCGGTGATCGCACTCTCCGGCGTGGTTCTTGGGAGTGTGCTGGCCACAGGAGTGCCTCCGCTCATTGCCGGCGCAATTGCACTGGCGACAGGATTCCTCTGCGGTCTGGCCAATGGACTCTTGATCTCATACGGACGTCTTCCCGCGTTTATTGCGACGCTGGGCATGATGAGTCTCGCCCGGGGACTTGCTCTGATGTACACGGACGGCCGACCGATCTCCGGATTCTCCGACACATTTCGCCTGGTTTCCACGGGAGAGGTGCTCACGGTACCCTTCCCAGTGATTCTCATGGGCATTGTCTATGTCACCGCCCATTTTGTGCTCAAGCGAACGAAACTCGGCAGATACACCTACGCAATCGGGGGAAATGAAGAAGCTGTTGTGCTCTCCGGTGTCAACGTCCGGCTCTACAAGACCGCAGTATACGGTCTGTGCGGGATGCTGTGCGGAGTCGCGGCAATTCTATTGACGGCGAGATTGAATTCCGCGCAACCGACTGCAGGAATCATGTATGAACTCGACGCCATTGCTGCCACGGTGATCGGCGGAACAAGTCTGATGGGGGGCGAAGGGACAATCTTCGGCACGCTGGTCGGCGCGCTCCTCATTGGGGTCTTACGAAATGGTCTCAATCTGCTCGGTGTCTCCTCCTTCATTCAACAGATTGCGATCGGCTCCGTCATCATCATTGCAGTGTTTGTCGACATGATGCTGAAAAAACGATCTCGATAACCCGCAGAGGGAATACCTGAATATGAAATACGTGATCTCGCTGCTGACCGCGGTTCTCCTGATTGCCTCATGTCATCGGGATACTCAACAGGAGGGAAGCCCGGTCATCGCTCTGGTCGTTAAGACGCTCAATCATCCGTTCTTTATCGACATGGAGCAGGGGGCGCGGAAGGCTGCGGAAGCGGCCGGCGTCCGGCTCGTTGTTCAGGGAGCTGAGAGGGAGCTTGATGTGGAGAAACAGATGCAGATCATCGAGAACCTCATCGAAACAAAGGTCAATGCCTTGTGTGTAACCCCCAGCGGCTCGAAGGAGATTGTGCCGGCGATCCTAAAGGCGAACAAGGCCGGCATACCGGTTATTATCGTTGATACGCAGGTCGATCAGCAGACGCTCCACAGCGCCGGCGGATCTGTGGCAACCTTTATCGGATCGGATAATCTTGAGGGGGGGAAGCTGGCCGGCCAGTACATCGCCGACAGACTTCAGGGACGAGGGTATGTTGCGATTCTGGAAGGCATTCCGGGTCATGAAACAAGCGATTCCCGATTAAAAGGATTTCGCTCAGTCATCGAGCGGTTCAACGCGATAACGATCGTCGGTTCACAGACTGCGAACTGGGAGCGCGACCAGGGATACAACGTCTTTCAAAACATGCTGCAGTCGCATCCGCGTGTGCAGGCTCTCTTTGCATGCAATGATCTGATGGCGTTAGGGGCGGTCGAAGCCATCGCGGCGGCCCGAAAGACCGGCAACATTATCGTCGTAGGATTCGACGCGTTAGCCGACGCGAAAGTTGCAATCAAGAACAATCAAATGGCGGCGTCAGTCATTCAGTATCCGTCAGAAATGGGCCGTCTTGCCGTGGAACACGCGGTCACACTGCTGCACGGAGAATCGATTCCGGCCTTCATACCGGTCAAGATCGGTCTGGTTACGAAGGAATCACTCCTGGTCGAAGAATCACAAAAGAAATGAACACCACTACGCGGAAGGAAGAATCTATCCATGGGTAAGAAACTCAAAGTAGGTGTCGTCGGACTTGGACGTCTTGGAAGAGCGTACGCACAATATTTTGCCTATCACATCCCTGAAGCCCGTCTCGTGGCAGTCGCGGACGCAGATGCATCGACCCTCAATGCTGTCGCGCAGGAACTCGGTATTGAAAAGGCATTCACTGATTATCATGACTTGATCAAACTTCGTGAGGTGGAGGCGATCGCGGTCCTAACACCGACCAAGCTGCACCGCGACGTCATTGTTGCTGCGGCTGAAGCGGGGAAAGTGATTTTTTCTGAAAAACCTCTCTCAATTTCCCTCAGTGAGTCGATCGAAATAATGCAGGTGATCGACAAAACAAAAGTATTTTTCCACATGGGATTCATGCGCCGGTATGATCCGGGATATGCGGCAGCAAAGGCGAGAATTGATGCAGGGGAAATTGGTACTCCTGTGGTGATCAAGTGCTCGTCCCGTGATCCGTATCGCCCAAGTCTTGAGTACGCCAATCCTGTCAACAGCGGCGGCCTCCTCATAGACATGGGCATTCATGACTTTGACCTCGTCCGGTGGTTTATGGGAGAGGTCAAATCGGTGTACACCGTCGGTGGAACGCTCGCCTACCCGGAGATGAAGCAGATCGGTGATATCGATAACGCGGTTGTGAACATGTATTTTGCCGATGGTGCATTGGGTGTTGTGGATCTCAGCCGAAATGGCGTTTACGGGTATGATATCCGTACGGAGATTCTGGGCACAAACGGAACGTTACAGATCGGGTACCTCCGGGAGACACCGATACTGGTGATGAAGAAGGAAGGAATTATGCATGATACCGTCCCATATTTCTTTGAACGGTTTGAAAAAGCTTATGTCGCGCAGTTGAAGGCGTTTGTGCGAACGTATTTGGACGGGAAAGCACCATCGATCACCTGTGCGGATGGTGTGGCCGCGTTGAAGGTCAGTCTTGCTGCGACACAGTCGTTCAACGAACGCCGGCCCGTGGACCTGTAAGGCGCCATACGAAGCGATCTGCTCCGACACCCTCGGAAGGAATGATCCCATGGGAACACTGAAAGATGTGGCTCGTCTGGCCGGAGTATCAACGGCAACAGTCTCCCGTGTTGTCAATAAATCAAATAACGTCGATCCCGAAACGCGGACGAGAGTCAAAAAGGCGCTCAAACGACTGGGGTACAATCCGAGCCGGGTGGCCCGCCGGCTTCGGGTCACGCGCGGAAAGACCAACATGCTCGGTCTGATCATTCCTGACATTCAGAATCCCTTTTTTGCCGAGCTCGCTCGGGGCGTTGAGGATGTTGGGTACGCGAACAACTATGCGGTGCTTCTTTGTAATTCGGATGAGAGCCCCCAAAAGGAAAAATTCTACCTCGATGTGATGCGATCGGAATACGTTGATGGGATTATCATTCCCCCCTTGAATGAAACAGATCAGGAAGTGACCACCCTTGTTCGGGAGGGGATCCCCGTCGTGTGTGTGGACCGAAGCGTCTTGACAATACCTGTCGATACGGTTGAAGTGAACAACTATCGCGGTGCACAACTGGCGATAGAATTCCTGATTGCCAAGGGTCATCGGCGAATCGGATTTGTCTCCGGCAGACCTGACATCTCAACGAGCCGTGATCGTCTGAGGGGATATGTGGATACGCTCAAGGCACATGATATTCCGGCTGATCCGGAACTCGTTCGGATCGGCGACTACAAGCAGGAGAGTGGGCGGTTGCTGACGGAACAGATCCTTGATCTTTCGGAGCGTCCTACGGCTCTGTTTGTGGCCAACAACCTGATGGCGCTCGGGGCCCTTGCCGCGATTCACAATCGGGGACTGCGAGTACCGGATGATATCTCCCTGGTAGGATTTGACGACCTCCCGTGGGCAGAATCAATCAATCCGCCTCTCACGGTGATTCGCCAGCCGGCATATGAAGTCGGTCGAAAGGCCGCAGAGGTCCTGTTTGAACGGTTCGCTAATCCTGATCGCAAGCCGAGTAGAATCAGCCTTGATCCTGTGTTGGTTGTGCGAAGGTCGAGCGGGTAGATTCAACAATCTCCGAAAGGGGCTTTTCGAGGATGGCCTTGAGATTGGCTCAAGGGAAGGGAAGGATCACAGGCTCCGATGATCATTTGAACACCGCTCCAACGGAAAAACCCATTGTTTCGTTTTGACGTGTTCTGGAATTAACGAGGTTGTTCTTTCCCAATTTGTGGTTCCTATGCTTCCACAAATCATCACATCTATTCACCTAGTCACACGGAGGTACTTATGAACAAAGTACTCGCTCTAAAGAGGCGGATGCACAGCATTCCAGTAATCGCCTTTGCTGGGATTGCACTGTCCTTGGCTGTTGCCTCATCCGACGCATCGGCTCAGACGGGACGAATCGTCGGTACAGTTGTCGAGGAGGTGACCGGCATTGCGCTACCTGGTGCAAATGTGGTGATCCGCGGGAGGACGTACGGAGCAGCGACAGATGCGAAAGGCCAATTCGTCATTCCGGCGGTTCCGCGGGGTACATATGTCATCGAGGTAAGCTACATCGGATATCAGAAGATGGAAGTGCGCGATGTGACGGTGGAGGCGGGAAGGTCCACGACTCTGAGCATCAAGCTGAGTCCAGTGACGGTGCAGGCAGATGAAGTGGTAGTGTGGGGAATGTTAGCGAAGGGCCAAGCGCGCGCGCTCAATCAGCAGATGAGTGCCAGCAACATCAAGAGCATCGTTGCCTCAGACCAGATGGGGCGATTCCCCGATGCAAGTGCGCCGGAAGCGGTCCAGAGAATTCCGGGTGTTTCCATCTCACGCGATCAGGGGGAGGGACGATATATCCAGATTCGTGGGGGATCGTCCAAGATGACCAGCGTCAGCTTCAATGGGGATCAGATTCCACAAACAGAACGGGAAACGCGACAGCAAGAGCTCGATATGGTTCCCGTTGGGATTCTCGAGTCGATCGAAGTCTCAAAAGCTCTGACACCGGATATGGATGCCGATGCGATCGGTGGTGCCGTCAATCTTGTTACACGAAAGGCTCCGCCTGGACTGGAAATCAACGTTGAGGGATCCAGCAATTATGCGACGATCCGCAACAAGTACGGAGGAAGCGGAAGCATCAGTGCGGGATCTCGATTCATTGACGGTGCACTGGGGGTCGTCGTATCAGGATCGTGGAGTCGAAGAGACTTTGGCTCAGACGGTCTTGAGCCGCGCTGGACTCTCAATGCTCCGGGCTTGGCAGACGATCGGCTGAGTGAGCTTGACGTTCGTTCCTATTCGCTTTACCGCATTCGCCAGGGGGGTACCGGTATGATCGATTACCGTCTGTCGGAAAACTCAACGCTCTATATCGCAGGGACGTATGCGGAATCTCTCGACAAGGAGAATCGGTTGAGAATCCGTCATGCCGTTGCGAGCGGTCGAATGGATTATCAACACCGGGCCCGACGCGAAGAGGACCGCGTGTACAATCTCTCGGCAGGTGGGGATCATGAACTCTCGAGCGGAACAAAACTCGACTATCGCGTTGTGTATGCTGAATCACGCGAGAAGAGAGCGCCTATTGAGCTTTTCTTCAGGAGAAGCTCCGTGTCCTTCACTCCTAACATAAGCGACCCCAACAACATTCAGGCCAATCCCACTGGGGGCGTCGACGGAACATACAACTTCCGGCAGTTCCAGCCTGCGTCGAGTTTCGCAGAAGGGAAGGATGTCGTCGCGAACTTCAATGTCGCGATACCGTTTCGCCTTGGTGCGGAGATGACGGGAGCACTGAAGTTCGGCGGGAAATACCGATCGAGACAGAAGAATCGCGATGACAAACGGGATGTGTGGATTCTGAACACGGGCGTGCCGAATATCGTTCTTGGGACCCATCTTGGCGTTCCCTTCAGCAACGAAGGATTCAACCCGGGGGTTTATCCTTTCCCCTCGAAGGTTACAGCTGAAGGAGACGTGCTCAACTTCCTGAAGAACTACAGGGCCTCGCTTCGAGGGAATTTCACATATGCAGGGGTTCGCTCGGAATACGAACGAGCGCTCGATGTGAACGATTCCAAAATCAAGGAATCAGTTGGCGCGGCATTTGCAATGGCTGAGATTGACATCTCACCGGATTTCATGATTCTCCCTGGAGTTCGCTTCGAGCAGACGTGGACGACTGCGGATGGTTTCACCTGGCATGCGCCCACGGCGACATTGAGTCCATCGAACAAGGAAAATTCATACGGGTATCTCTTTCCGATGATCCACGGTCGCTACCGGCTCAGCGCATGGACGAATCTTCGTGCAGCCGTCACCACAGCCCTCGCTCGACCGGACTACATGGATCTCGTTCCGTACAGGAACGACGACGGAACGAACATCTCTATCGGAAATCCGGATCTCAGACCGACACGCGCGTTGAACGCTGACCTCTTACTCGAGCACTTTGATGAATATATTGGGGTGATGTCCGCAGGACTGTTCTATAAGAACCTGTCCGACCCAATCTTCCCCTTTGGCGAGCCCAACGCACAGCGCGGCGTGACAACACAGTCACGCAACACAACGAGCGGAACCATCTACGGCGTTGAGCTGGCAATACAACGACAGCTCAAGTTTCTTCCCGCTCCGTTCGATGGCTTCGGTGTCTATGCGAACTACACGTACACGACATCGAAAGCCTCTCTTCCACACGGGGAGAGGACGCGCCTCGCGGGCCAGGCAGATCATGTTTTCAATGCCGCTGTCAGTTTTGAAAAATGGGGATTCTCGGGTCAGCTCAGTGCGAACTATAACGGTGATTTCGTCGATTCCTATGGCACAAGGCGCGATGAAGATGTGTATCAAGACAGCCATCTCCAGTTTGACGCCTCTGTGAGCGCTCAGCTCATGCAACAGTTGATCCTCTTTGCCGAGGTCGTCAACATCACCAACGAGCCATTTAGGACATTTCAGGCAGATCGATCCCGGCCTTACGGTCGTGAGTTCTATGAGACATGGGGTCGCGTCGGCCTGCGGCTCAAAATATGAGGATTGCTGACTTCTGCAACCGTGAATATCGACGGTTCGATGAACCATAGGTCTCGGAAATAGCGGTAGCATCGCAGCGAACGTGTTGACGGATTGCTCCGTTTGGCTACGAGCTACCGCGTTCTTTTACCTACACTTGAGAGGGTCCACGCAATCCATGAAAGGAGCTTTGATATGAACAAAACGCGAAAAAAGACGTGGATACAACTTGCGTATCTATTCCCCTTGATGCTGCTCGCTGCGGTCTCTGGTTGCACGACAAATCAGCGAAGCGCAGACGAAGCAGTGTTAAAGGCAATCGTAGTGACCGAACCGGTCAGATACGACTCCGACGATCCTGCGCTCTGGCTTCATCCGACCGATCGATCAAAGAGTCTGATTCTAGGCACAGACAAAGATGAGGACGGCGCGATTTTTGTTTTCGACGTGAACGGAAAGATCTTACACGAGAAGACAGTTTCGGGTTTGAAACGTCCGAACAACGTCGATGTGGAGTACGGTCTTTCTCTCGCCGGAGGGCTCGTCGACATCGCCGTAACGACAGAACGTCTGACGAACAAGCTGCGAGTCTACAGGCTCCCGGATATGAAGCCCATCGACAATGGTGGAATCGAAGTCTTTGAGGGCCAGGCTCAACGGGACCCAATGGGAATCTCCCTCTATAAGCGGCCAAAAGATGGGGTCGTGTACGCAGTGGTAAGCCGAAAAGAGGGTCCAACCAGCGGGGGATATTTATGGCAGTACCGCCTCGAGGATGACGGAAAAGGCAACGTGCGGGGTATCAAGGTGAGGGAATTCGGACTCTGGAGCGGCAAAAAAGAAATTGAAGCGATCGCTGTCGATGATGAACTCGGATATGTGTACTATTCCGACGAGCAATTCGGAGTGCGCAAATACTACGCTGATCCTGATCGTCCGGAAGGGAATCTTGAGCTTGCACGCTTCGCAACAACGGGGTTCGCGGGGGACCATGAAGGCATATCCATCTACACGATCAATGATGGAACGGGATACATCCTTGTCTCCGATCAGCAAGCCAATAAATTTCAGATCTTCACAAGAGAAGGGGAACAAGGCAATCCGCACAGCCACAAGCTGGTGAAGATCGTAACGGTTTCTGCGGTTGATAGCGATGGCTCGGAAATCACCAGCGCGGTGATCGACAGTCGATTCCCATCAGGTTTGTTTGTTGTGATGTCGACGGATCGAACGTACCACTACTATTCGTGGGATGACATTGCGGGGAAGGATCTCGTGCGGGCTCCCAACGGCGTCCGGTAGAAATAGCAGGCAGACTGACCATCCAACCGCAAAGGAACCTGAATGACGAATCCCCTCCGCTATTTTTCCACCGGACAAGACATCGCCCTGATCGCGGATCCGGAGAGAGTTAGCTCCTTATACCGCCGGTATCGCTTTCAGATTATGATGGCGATTACAATCGGGTACGGCTTCGTGTACACGTGTCGTCTCGCACTCTCCGTCGTCAAAAAACCTGTGATCGACGCCGGAATATTCAATGCCGAAGAACTCGGCATCATCGGCTCGGCCATCTTTTACACGTATGCCTTCGGCAAGCTCACGAACGGATTCCTGGCCGACCATGCCAACATGAAGAAGTTCTTTGCGTTTGGTGTCTTGGTCTCGGCCCTCATCAACATGACAATGGGATTTACCACCGGCTTGGTGACGTGGGTTGTCCTGTGGGGATTGAACGGTTGGTTTCAGGGATTCGGTGCGCCGTCGGGGATGGTCGCGATGGCTCAATGGTTCAGCAACAATGAACGGGGGCGCCGATATGGGGTGTGGAGCACAGCGCATTCGCTCGGTGAGGGATTGACCTTTGTCGGTATTGCAGGACTGGTCAGCTACTTTGGCTGGCAAGCGGGTTTTATCGGACCCGCTGTCATCTGCATTATCGTCTCGTTTCTCGTGTATATCTATATGCAGGACCGGCCGCAAACGCTCGGCTTGCCCTCGGTGGCTGATTGGAGAAATGACCACGGGGTGCCGGTGGCGGTGCAGGACCAGGAACCAAGCATTTGGGCTTTGCAGAAATCCATCCTGAAAATCCGATCGATATGGATTCTGGCGCTTTCATCGGCGACGATGTACGTGACCAGATACGCTATCAACAGCTGGGGGATCCTGTATCTCCAAGAGGAAAAAGGATACTCGCTCATTGAAGCGGGAGGGATGCTGGGATTGAATACTGTGGCAGGGATTATCGGATGCGTCGCATACGGCTACGCGTCTGATAAGCTCTTTCACGCGAGACGTCCCCCCGTCACAATGATTTTCGGAGTCCTGGAAGTCATTTCATTGTTCCTCATCTTTTTCTCTCCACCGCATCAACCGGTTTTGCTGACCTTTGCATTCCTCCTGTACGGATTCTCGCTCAACGGCCTCGTGACCACGCTTGGTGGTCTGTTTGCTACCGATATTGCACCGAAGAAGGCGGCAGGCGCTGCGATGGGATTCATCGGTGTCTTCAGCTACATCGGGGCCGCCACGCAGGAACGGATAAGTGGTTATCTGATTGAAAAAGGAATGACCATGGTGGATGGTGTGCGGCAGTATGACTTCAGCGCGGCCGTCCTCTTCTGGGTGGGGGCATCGGTCGTTTCATTCATCCTCGCAACATCGCTCTGGAAGGCCAGAGTCCGCGAATAGCTCACGATAGGAGATTGTGCCGTGCAATCGGTGAAAGAGTACGACATTGTTATATTTGGGAACTACACGAAAGATACGATCATCACGCCCTCTGATACACGAATGCTTGACGGCGGAGGGTTCAACTATGGAGCGCACGCAGCTCGCATGCTGGGACTCCGCGTTGCGGCTGTGACGCGCCTGGCCAGAGAAGACAAACATGTTTTGGAAAGACTTGTCAGCGTGGGAATTGATGTGTATCCCTCCTTTTCTCCTTCCTCAACACACATGCAACTCATCTATCCAACCTCGGATCCCGACAAACGGATTCTGAAGTGTACAGCGACCGCTGGATCATTCACTCCCGATCAATTCAATACTCTCGAAGCAAAGGCGTTTCTGATCAACGGCTCGATCCGCGGCGAAATTCCTTTTGGCGTGGTACAGAGCCTTAGAATGAAGAAGGCTATTCTTGTTGCCGATATTCAGGGATTTATCCGGACTATTGCGCCTGATTGTACGCTTGTCAATGCTGTCTGGCCGGAGAAGAAGGAGTATCTCGCGTTGATCGATGTTCTGAAAGCAGATGTTGTCGAGGCCGAAGCGTTGACAGGGGAGGCGGACAAGAGAAAAGCGGCCTCGATCATCGCATCATGGGGACCTCGGGAAGTTGTCATTACGCACCAAAAAGGAATTCTCGTTCTGGCCGATGGAGTCTTCCATGAAGCCGACTTCCACGCGAAGAGTCTGGTCGGACGGAGCGGCAGGGGCGATACCTGTATCGCCTCTTACATGGCAAAAAGACTGACTGAGTCGCCGGAACGTGCAATTGTGTGGTCCGCTGCTGTCACAAGCCTGAAGATGGAACGGGAAGGACCATTTCTGCAGCCTGAACATGAGGTCGTGGCTCTCATTGAAGCCAAATACACATAGGAACCTGCAAATGTTTTCTTCAATATGAAAGGAAACTCCAGTGAAGAAGAACGCCCGTGCGTTGATGGTTATCTGGATTGCGATCATTTTTGTTTCCCTATCGTGTTCACCTCATCAGGCTGATGACGGGCTCACATTTATCGTCGCAAGTGATCACCGATCACACGCAACGGAACAGTACCATTCAAAAGAATTCACGCTGGGTGGTTTTGATGCGATGAAGAACGTTGGTCAAGGTTCCTTCATGGTTCTTGTTGGAGATCTTGATCCGTCGCAAGCCACAGATAATCTGGTGAAGAAAGTGTTTGGTGAAGACTATCCGTGGTACTTTGTCGTGGGAAACCATGATATTGAAGTCGATTCGAATATTCAGTTCTTCAGAAATCTGAACAAGGGGGATAGATCACTTCCGCGACTCGTGAGAAAAGGTCCGCCGGGTAGCGAAGAAACAACCTATTCCTTTGATTGGAATGATGTGCATCTTGTTGTTTTGAATGTGTACTTTGACGGAAAAACAGATACCGGGGCAGATGGAAACATCGTTCCCGAACTACTTGAATGGCTGGAACGTGACCTCCAGCAAAACAAGAAGAAGTCCATCTTTGTTTTTGGCCACGAACCGATCATTCCCGTCCTTGATCTGGATAACGGAACGCAACGTCATTTGGGAAATTCCCTGGACCAATACGCCGACAACAGTCTGGAGTTCCAAAAACTTCTTCTAAAGTATGGAGTTACGGCATATATCAGCGGACATACTCATTGTATCTCGTATGCAAATATCAACGGGCTATGGCTGCTGAGCTCCGGACATATTTACGGTCACGAAGGCGATTATACGCCTGAAAAACTCTATTCCCGAATACTAAAAGAGGTCGAGCACGGAAAGCGTTTGGGAGTCGATTGGAAAACTGCAATAGGGAAGTTGTATAGATCAGAAGACAAGGAGCTGAAGAAATTCATTTTCAATCTTGGACTCGATCCTGTGAAGTCATACAAAGATCTGACTGACAGTCAGACGATTTTCAGACTGAACGAATTTTATCAAAACTGTCAAAAGGGTACTTCTCAGGTCGAGAAATATTCGACACGATTCTGGGAACATACGGAGTGGAGAAGAAGTTCGTTTCTCAAGATCACTGTGAACAAGGCGTCAGTCAAAGTCGAGATCTATCGGGACAAGGACTTTGAAGGAAACTACGAACTGAGGCATACTCAACTGCTCAAATGAGATCGGGCGAATGATGTGCAGGTCACGAGGACTGCACGCATCGTGAAACAGGGTACACTCTTGACGCGCATCGAGAAATATCTCCCATGATATTTCAACAGGCTGCGAGAAGTTCCAAGAGACGGACAATCGGGGATTCATTATGATCATCCATCCCGACACCCGGGTTCAAATCGATATTCGAGTTATTGAACAGCCGGACAGAAAGACAACACAAAGCATGTTGTATTTTCAGTTCCGGTTCATGGAGTGGACTCCGGAAGCACTCGAACACCAGGATGACCGGTATGGTACAATTCCCTTTGGATACGTTGCCGGCTATCTGGAGGACGAAATCGTTGGTGTCGTCAATCTGCACAAAAGAAGAATACGATACGGGAAGAGGAATCTCATGCTGGGTGGCCTGGGCGGTGTTTGTACTCACCGAAAACACCGACGAAAAGGAATTGCCGTTCGACTATTGATTGAGAGTATGAAGGTTTTGAGGAAGAATGCTTGCGATGTTGCGTTTCTGTGTACAGACTTGACGAAATTGCGTTCGCTTTACGCTCAGGTAGGATTTGTTCCTTTGAATAGAACATACAAAGCAACGGGCTTATCAGGAAGAGCTTACTACAGCGACGGGGGAATGATTGCACCCGTGTGCTCCAAGAGCCTCTTTAATCGGCTAGTAGGAGACTCCGGCGCATTTGATCTGCAGGGTCAGGATTGGTAGCGAAGGTCCCCTGCTTCACGATGAGCTCTTTCCCAAGATCTGAGAGTGCGCCGGAACCATCTCCGACGCGCTCGCTCTCTTCGACCTTGAATTCCTACAGCACACTTTCGTCATGTTGCTGCAAGAGGGCAAGAATGGAGGTACAGTGTACGCGCCTGACTCCGCCCAGGTCAAGTTATTTGGCGTTTGCTTCAGAATCGAGTTTTCGATATCTTGAGTCATTCGTGAGCCCGAAAACGGCTGACGGATGACCCGCGTATGTTGCGGATGAGATTTTGTCAAACAATTCCATCTGACCATGCCTGAGTATCAAAAACATCTCTACATGATCGTCTACCCGATCAATGCCCTTGTTGCATCGCAAATTCCCCCCGAGAAATTCGCCGAGCATTATACGATTGGAAGTGCAAAACATTTCAGCGGCAAGGTGATATTCGTTGAGCTTGACATCAACTTTCGCAATCCGTATTTCGAGATCGACAAGTACCTGGAGCTCACGGTTGCACACGCCGACGGGACGCCGAAGAAAACGAAGTTCATCAGTTCCTATGCCGTGCTCGAACATGTCGACCTCACGGCACTGCGGGATTTGTTCCTCGTGACCGTCAATGGAAAGTCGCTGAAGATCTCCTCGGCACCGTACACTGCGGTGAATGAACCGGGGTTCATCCGGATCTACCAGGAAATTACCCCGCTCGGGAATCTCGTCGCCTCCACGCTTGATCAACGCTCATTTGGAAAGTTCATCACGAGCCAGACGAAGTCCAAAGGGGCGCCCAAGATCATCTTCACACAATTTGAATTGAACGTGGAGGAGTACCTCGCACAACATCAGAGTCTGGACATGGTGCAGTCGCCCATCCCTGATGTTCATCCGGCACGCCTCTACAACTGCCTGATCGAACTGAAGAAGAATCCCGACAAGCGAACGAAGACGGTCGGTCTCAATTCCGCGTTCTTTGAGGCCTCCTATCGCCTGATCCGTCACGGATTCTGGTTCGCGGCGGGGGAAGAGCTTCTCTTCTATCCGATGCCGAGTGCGGAAGTCTTGGAACGGGATCACTACCCCTGGTGGAAATATACCCAGTAGCAAGGATTTCATTGGCTGTGGAGATGCCCTGGATCCCTCAGAGGAGGAGTCGGGGCATTCTTTTTTCCACCCGCACAGGTTCCCGCGGAGAGTACCGATTCTCTGCAAAATTCCACGATTTGACAAAGTAGGCGCTCAAATCGGTCCAGTGAAGAAAATCTCCCCTCCGCTCTTTGCACTATTGACAAAAGACCATCGGTTTGGTATACTTGTGCGACCCGAATATGAAAACATCTTCAGAATTTGAGTTCGATCTCCCGTGGATGGAGAGATATCCGCGGAATGCTCACGCCCTCGCCCCAAGAAATTCAGACTCACAATTCCTGCTTCTCAACTCACCCATCTTCACACACTCCAATGGAGGTAAGTATGCGTTTACGTGCAATAATTGTGGTTGCCGTACTGTGCGGTGCATTTGCCGTCACGGCATTCGCAGGCGGTTTCCAAACCGGAACCCAGAATGCCAGGGCGATGGGTATGGGACACGCGTTTGTAGGCGTGGCCTCTGATGCATCGGCGATCTACTTCAACCCTGCGGGACTCGCAAACCTGAAGGGAATGCATGTGATGGCCGGAACCACGTTGATCATGCCGACATTGAAGTTCACCGGTCCAAAGCCGCTGACCACAGCGACTGATGCCGTGGAGAAGACGTTCACGCCAATAAACGTCTACGGTGCCTATGCGATGGACAACAAGTTGTCCTTTGGCATTGGTGTATTCAATCCCTACGGTCTGGGATCCGAGTGGCCGGGCAATTGGGTTGGGAGATCTGCAGCTGTCAAGACGGAATTGAGGACCTTCTATATCAACCCGACGGTAGCATACCAGTTGACAGATAACATCGCTGTTGGTGCGGGATTCAACTATATCGTTTCCAGCATCATCATGAATCGCGTGACTACTTCCGTTCCTGGGCTGCCAGTAGCGACGAATATCAAAACCGATCTTGAGGGAGATGGAAAGGCCGCGTATACGTTCAACTTCGGACTTCTCTACAAGGCAACTGAAGGCCTGTCAATTGGAGCATCATATCGTCACTCTGCTGAGATTGAATTCGAAGGTGACATCAAGTTCAGCAATCTCACAGTGGGAATCCCGACTATCGACCCGATTCTTGCAGCTACCTTTAAGACTTCGAAGGGTGCTGCAAAGCTCACAATGCCGTACGATTTCCGGGCCGGCATATCGTACGATGTCATGTCAGAGCTGACCCTGAACGCTGATTTTCAGTACGTTGGGTGGGAGAGCTACAGCGAGTTGGCCGCCACGTTTGCGAATCCTCTGTACAACGTGAAAATCGCGAAGAATTGGGAGAATGCGTACTCGTTCAAGGTCGGCGGTGAGTACCGAATGGATGCGCTGGCTCTGCGCGCGGGCTATGTCTTCGATGCCACCCCAATTCCGACCAAGACGATGGATCCGTCCCTCCCGGGCGCAGACCGGCATGAGTTCACCGTCGGTCTCGGCTACCAGTTGACGAAGAACATCCGTGTTGACGCCGCGTATCAGTACATCTCGTTCAATCAGGAAGTCAATGATTCCGGCTTCGGATTCAATGGGAAGTACGAAAACTCGACGAATCTGTTCGGGTTCAACTTCGGCTTCGGTTTCTAGTTCTTGTATCAGGCTGTGAATCAGATCCCGCTTGCCGGACCGACGGTAAGCGGGATTTCTATTTGCTTCTGGGGGGCCTTTTCAATATCTTTGTTGCGATTTCAGTCTGAAAATCTGAAATGTCCCGACCGTTGCAGACTGAAAGCAACGATCTGTCCGTAGACTTCCCGGTTGCGACTTGGAGAGGTGGCCGAGTGGCTGAAGGCGGCGGTTTGCTAAACCGTTATAGGGGTAACACTCTATCGGGGGTTCGAATCCCCCCCTCTCCGCAAGACTACGTCCCGTGACATGCTTCGATCTCGACAGAAGTCGGGACTCAGCATGGTGGGACTTCGTCTTGTTGGTGGGTGTGTCGTATCGGGACTAAACCCCC
>VGVZ01000012.1 GCA_016873805.1 Ignavibacteria bacterium | reverse complement strand
GACGGTGTGGACGGTGGTGCGGTTGCATTGGCAATCACGTCGGTGTACAATCTGTCCTACACCGGTCAGACCAATACGACGATTGGCGCGACCGATTTTGTCTCAACGAAGGTGAGAGATCTCTCTATTATCGCTGGAACAGCAGGAAAGACCATCCTGTTTATCGCCGGCAACGGGACAATCACCGGCTCATTGCGTGTTGATAACGGTGAGACGCTGGATCTGAACAACGGCGGTGCGCGCATATTGACCGCAAGCGGCAATACCGCGGCTCACACCGTGAACGGTACGGTGACCGGCGGTCAATTCGAGATTACCGGTACTGCGGCAAGCCTCACGGGCGGCAGTGGTACGGGTAATGCTTCGCTGGTTGCGGATCTGTTGGTTGATCCTGCCACATCTGGTACCTTTACCTCCACCGGGATGAAGGCATTGACCGTTCTGACTATCAACAGGACCGGATTAGTTTCGACGATTACCTTCAATACCGCCACGGCCAGTATGACAACCTTTACAAATACTGCCGGGACGACCACGCTGAACATGAATTCAACGGCCTCCGCAATTGCGGGTAACTTCACGGTTACCGCCGGTGCGGTGACGCTGATCATGAACGGCGCGGCGGCTGGAACGCGGACGATTGCCGGTACCCTCGGCGTGAACGGCGGTACGCTCACGCTGGGTTCGCACATCAACGTGTCGGGCGCCACCAGCCAGGCGGGCGATGGTTCGCTCATCCTCGGCGATAATAACCTGACCCTCGCAGACAACTATACGCATGCCGGTACCGGCACCGTCAGTGCAGGTACGGGAGCGATTGTTGCGGCGGTTGGTGCAACAAAGAACTACACATTTACGACAACTGTTAACTTCCCGAACTTCACGCTCAATTCACCGGGCTTTGGCATCGCGTTCGTGACCAATGGTCTGACCGTGACGACCAAATTCGTCCATACGGCCGGTGATTTGAACCTTGGCACGCTGCCCCTGACGCTCGCCGGTAATGGATACACCTTCACGGCGGGAACGTACACGAGCGGTGGCGCCGCCGGTGCCGTGCATCTGACCGGAACAGCGATGGTTATCGATGGGACAGGCAATCCATCCATGGGGTTCGTTGCACTGAACTCGACCGGAACGGTCACGCTGAATCCGGATAACACCACGTCGCCTGCGACCGCGCGCACGCTGACAGCAAGCTCGGGCTTCACACATACAAAGGGAACACTTGCCCTTGGCGTCAACGACGTCATCATCACGGGCGGTGCCTACTCTTACACAGCAGGTACGATTACCACGACAACTTCCTCCTCCGTTACGGCGACCAACACCAACATCGGTGAGGTGGTCTTCAACGGCGGTAGTCTGACCCCTGCAACAGGTTCCACACTGTCGATTCCGAACGTCCGGTTCGAGGCCGCTGGTGCCGCAACCGGTACGGTCGCATTCACAGTGGCGAACCGTTTCACCTTCGGTAAAGGCAACGTGACGCTCGGTTCGGCAGGCCGCATGACGCTCTCCGATGGCGCAGTCGTCGTACGCGTCGAGAACACAGGTACACTGTCACATGCACCGACATTCGCCAATGTCGTCGACGTCTTATACCTGAATGCCAACCTGCCGGCGACGATCGTCACCGGTGTCGAGTTGCCGACAGCCACAACGGCTCTCCGGAACCTGACGGTGAACGTTGCGATTGGTACGGGCGCCTCACAGACGGTTCAGTTGAGTGCCAATGCCACAGTAAACGGAACGCTCTCGTTGACGTCAGGTATTCTGGATCTTACCACAAGCTCCAAAGTGCTGAACGTTGCAGTGGGAGCGACGGTTGTCAGACAATCCGCGGGTTCCGTCAACTCGGCCCTCACTCCGGCCGGTGCGTATAACCTTACCTACACAGGTAATGGCGACTTCGCATCGTCCTCCAACGAGTGGCCCTCCACGGCGACCATCACGACCTTCACGGTCTCCGTGGGTGGAACCACCACGGATCGCACGCTCAACTTGCACGCCAGCAGAACAGTGGGTGCGTTCGTGCTGAACTGCACAACGAACGGATCAGGAATCGATCTGTCCAACGCAGGCACAGCGTACACGTTGACTGTCACTGGCGTCTCAACCCTTACCAAGGGTATCGTGAAGACCACCACGGTCGGCGGTACTCTGGCAGTGCAGGGTGATGTCAACGCTGCAGGCGGTTCGTTTGGCACAACCGTCCAAATGTCGTTCACTGGATCGGCCAACCAGACCATCACGACGCCCGCCGGCGGTGCGACGATTGGTAACGTGACGATCAACAAGACCGGCACGACACCTGTCCCGACCGTTACGATTGCGGGTGGAAATCTCGGAATCAATGGCGTGATGACATTCGTCAACGGATTGGTTGCAACCGGTTCAAACGTCCTTATCCTGGCTGCTCCTGCGGCACCTTTCCAAGGATTCGACAGAACTGGTGTGACTGGTTCGTACCTCAGTCACGTCGTTGGAAGTGTTCGTAAGACCCTGGCGAACGTCGGAACGATCGTTGGCTCAACCAACGAGAGGAGCGAATTCCCGGTCGGTACCTCGACACTGTATCGCCCGGCGGCCGTCACCTTCAAGCCGAACTTTGGAATTCCGACAATTCCGAACGGTCTGTCCATCACGATCAACCACGTTGCGACGAAGCCGACTGGAACAGTGGGCTTGCCGATCGTGGATGGCGTGACAACGGGCGTCAGCATTGCCCGTTATGCGGACTTCTACTGGAACATCGTTTCGAACGCCAGCATCGGCAACACGAAGTTCGACCTTGAACTGACTGCAGCCGGATACAGCGATTTCGATGCCATTGCGAACGTTCGTATCATCCGCCGCCTTGGCACTGCGACAGACGTCGCGAACGCCTGGTCTCTCCAGGGCAATCCTGTTGAGTATGACAACTTCGTCGCTGGTGGTATTCCCACGGTCGTGAACGTCAACAGTGTGGGTGGCATTCGTCCGGAAGGTGGTATCTTCACCTACGGTCTGAAGTCCACGCTGTTCGTTCAGAACCCGATCGGCAACATCACGCTGCCTGACGGTGCGAGAACCTTCACGAAGAGCCTCGTGAGCCCGCCGCTATTTGGCGGTACACGCGGAACCGTGACGTTATCCGCAACGAGCGCGAACACCGCAATTGCGACAGCTACGATTGCGAACAACGTGCTCACCGTCAAAGGTTTGATTCCTGGCAGCACGACGATTACGATCAACGCTATCGACAGCGAAGTCGGTCAGATTGGCTACAGCTTCACCGCCAACGTCACAGGCGTGACGGATGTTGAGGTGGTTGAGGCAGTCCCGACCGAATTCGCGTTGAGCCAGAACTATCCGAATCCATTCAACCCCAGCACGACAATCAAGTTCGCGCTGCCGACAGCCGCACCCGTTACGCTCGAGATCTACAACACCCTCGGCGTGAAGGTCCGCACGCTGATCGCAGGTGATATGATGGCGGCGAAGTTCCATCAGATTACCTGGAACGGTACGGATGAGTCTGGGTCAGTGGTACCGAGCGGTATGTATCTCTACCGCCTCGTTGCCGGTGACTTCAAGGCGTCTAAGAAGATGATGATGCTGAAGTGATCCCTGCTTTGTAGGGATCATCCCGACACCATCCTGAGCGCTGTCGAAGGATAAGTCGGGATCAGATTCATCAGATTTCGTATCCCCGAGCTCGCAAGAGCTCGGGGATTTTTTTTCCGATCCCGTCCCGACTACATCGGGACGGGATCTCCCGCTGTCTGGGATTCCGCCTCCAGGCGGGATTCTGGGAAGCGGAACTCATTCCGACGGCAAACTTCGGGGCGAAATCGTGGCTTCGGCGGAGTCTAAGCCCGCCGCATACTTCGACTGCGCTCAGTATGACGGCGGGGCTCAGCCTGGCGATTTCGCTCCAAAGTCGGGGATTCTTTTTTCCAGTTCCGACAAGTCACGAGACTTGTCCTACCGGATTTGGGGGAACGTCGGCGGACAAGTCAGGAGACTTGTCCCACCGGGTTTGAGGAGCCGTCATCCCGACGTCATCCTGCCCCAAAGGGTCCCTTCGGGAAGCGAAGTCGAACGGTAAGTCGGGATCGACCTCGAAGAGATGGGGCTGTCTCAAAAGTCTTCTTCAGGGCGAAATCGTGGCTTCGGCGGAGTCTAAGCCCGCCGCATACTTCGACTGCGCTCAGTATGACGGCGGGCCTCAGCCTAGCGATTTCGCTCCGAAGTCACAGCTTGATCCCGCCGTTGGCGGGACTCACTGCGACTCTCAGTGATCTTTTGAGACAGCCCCTCTTTTTTTCCCCCTCCACTCAAGACATCCCCCTTTCCCCAAAAGGGAGATCAAGGGGGACTCGATCCAATCGTCAGAAGAACTGCAACCGATGTTGCGAGTCATCACGGGCAGGCGGGGGACACCTGCCCTGCCGACCCGGGCCAGGAGAGACATAGATGTCCGTCCTACGCAGCTACTCAAACGGGTTGAGAAACCTGCCGGACTCGGGGACAGGTGAGGACCCCTGTCCTACCGATCTGTGAATTCTCCCCCATATTCCTTACATTGTTTGGAATTCCCATCTCAACCACTCAACCACCGGAACTGATTCATGGCCACGTTGGAAGAAAACAGGCAGAAGATCACTAGAATTCAGGATGCCCTTCGGGCAGAGGGGATCGAGGGGTGGCTGCTCTACAACTTTCGGGGTTCAAACGTTTTCGCGACGCGAATCCTTGATCTCCCTTCCCACATCCACCAGACACGCAGGTATTTCTATCTCATCCCCGCAAAGGGAGAGCCGCGCAAGCTTGTCCATGCCATCGAAACGAAGAATCTCGATTCGCTCCCGGGCGACAAGACCGTCTATCTGAGCTGGCAATCGCTCGAAGAGGGTTTGGAAAAAATCTTGACAGGGATGACCCACGTCGCGATGGAATACTCCCCGCGCAATGCGATTCCTTACGTTTCTAACGTCGATGCCGGGACGCTGGAAGTTGTCAAGGCGACCGGAGTAGAAGTGGTATCTTCCGCGAATTTGGTGCAACGCTTTGAGGCCCGATGGACCGAAGAGCAACGCAAGGACAATTTCGAGACCGCCAAGCACCTTCGGGAAATCGTTGACCTCACCTTCGGCCTCATCAAAACGAACATCAACGGGGGCAAACCGATCAATGAATTCGACGTCCAGCAATTCATGTTGGCCGAGTTCGCCAAACGGGATCTGATTACGGAAACCCATCCGAACTGCTCCGTCAACGCGAACAGCGCAAATCCCCACTACGAGCCCACGGAAGAAATCCATGCGCCCCTCCACAAAGGGGATTTTGTTCTGATCGATCTGTGGGCCAAAAAGAACAAGCCCGACTCGGTATACGCGGATATTACATGGACCGGATATGTCGGTGATAACGTCCCCGATGAATATGAAAAGGTGTTTCAGATTGTCCGCGAGGCGAGAGACGCGGCGCTCAAGCTGGCTCGCGACTCCTTCGCCGCGGGAAAGGAAATTCTGGGCGCCGACCTCGATGATGCGGCTCGGTCGGTTATTACAAAGCGCGGATATGGGGAATACTTCATTCACCGGACCGGTCATTCTATCGGACAGTCGATTCATGGAAACGGTGCGAATCTGGACAATCTGGAAACCCGTGATGAACGAAAGATCATCCCCGAGACCTCTTTTTCGATTGAACCCGGAATCTATCTCACGGGGAATTTCGGGATCCGGAGCGAGATTGACGTGTACGTCTCTTCAGCGGGAGAAGTGATTGTGACAGGGGAACCATCGCAGGAGCATGTCGTCCCAATCCTGAAGTAGCCCAAGAAATCGCCGAGGCACAAGGATCGGACGAACCTACCTGGCCACTCTGTTCCGATATCTTCGGCCGGATAAAGTGAAGGTTCCTGCTTCGCTCGCGGGGAAACGGATGAGGGACGCGAGCATCTGAAAAGAAACGAGATGCCGCATCATCGGCGTGGGAACGGACATTGCGATGCAGGTCAATCCGGATTTTGGAACACTTCTTCCAGCCGGTTCCGATATCGTGCATTTGGGCAAAGTCGACTCCGAAATGCGTTTTCTCGCCAGGTACGGAGCTGGTGTCTGAACGCCGAGACGTCACACGCCCACCTCCCTCTCTCCGATTAAGAAGCGGTTTACCGACCACAGCTTCCTGATTCCAAGAGAATGACCTTGACAAAATGGCAAAAAAACACATTATTGGAAACCAGAAATACTCCTACAGTTTCCATAGGCGGCTTTCCGAAATGCCCACCTCCTGGTCATCGCCTCCATCGGATAGAGAACGAATCATCGAATCGGCGCGCGAGAAGTTCTTCTCACACGGACCGTCGAGCGTGACTGTCGATGAAATCGCAACCGATCTGGGGATGAGCAAGAAGACCATCTACAAATTCTTCCCGAGCAAAGAAGAAATGGTCCGTGCGGTCGTGCGGTTCACGATGGCACGAGCGGCGAACAAGGTCGGAGCCATTGTCTCCGCGGATGAGTTGTTTGACAAAAAGCTGCTCCGGCTGATGACATTTCTCGGTCAACTCTTGGGACATACAAGCCGGCGGTTTCCGATGGAGATGAAGCGTTCCTATCCTGATCTCTGGCATGAGATCGAACGATTCCGCAGAGAACATATCTTGGAGGCCTTGAAATCGATGTTCGTGCAGGGAAAGGAGGAGGGATACTTCAGAGAGGATGTCAATGTCGACATCTTCATTCTGATGTTCACACAATCGGTGGAGGGAATCGTCAATCCCGCGACCCT
Organism: Ignavibacteria bacterium; assembly: GCA_016873805.1. GTDB lineage: Bacteria > Bacteroidota > Ignavibacteria > UBA10030 > UBA10030 > VGVZ01. The sequence continues at coordinate 81,949 of VGVZ01000012.1, read as the reverse complement.
CTCGGAGCATTCCTTTTCGACAACAGATGCGATCTCAAATATCTTCTCCATTCTCTTCGCCGGGGCGCTGACCGACGATGCGCGCGCAACATTTCATCTTCATCATGACTCCCAACCCAAAAACAAACGTTGAGGATTCCGTGCAAGTACTATCCAGATTGTCTATTGCCCTCTTTCTCCTCTTTATCGCTGCCTGCCAGGGAGATGACACCGCTGCGTTGACCGGTACGGGAACGCTCGAGGCGAATGAAGTCACGGTAAGCTCACAGGTGAGCGGGATTATCGTTTCACTTCGGGTCACAGAAGGCGCCGCCGTGGGCATCGGAGATACGCTGGTGGTGATTGATGCGACCGAGTGGCAACATCAGCTCGCGCAGGTCGAGGCGAATCTCCGTGCCGCCGAGGCACAGCTGAAGCTCACGCTGGAAGGACCGCGCAAAGAGGAGATCGCGCAGGCCCAAGCAACCTTCGAGTCTGCTCAAACCGACCTCGCTCGCATCGAAGAGCTGCACGATGCCGGTACGGTCGCGAAGAAACAGCTGGATGATGCAAGAACGCGATTCACGCTGGCGGAACAGAATCTTGTAAAACTGAAGAGCGGAGCGCGGAGCGCGGAGATCGATCTTGCTCGTGCACGGCGTGATCAGGCTCGCGCCCAGGTCGCATCGCTGCGCAAGAGAGTTCTCGATTGTGTTGTGACGGCCCCCATAGCCGGATCGGTGGTCAACACATTCGTCGAGGCGGGGGAATTCATCGCACCGGGAGGCGCGGTTGTCCGATTGGCCGATCTCACCACGATGAACCTCGTTGTCTATCTCCCCGAAACGGTGATTCCCAGAGTCAAGCTTGGCCAGAAGGCGAGCATCGCGATCGATGCCTATGAGAAGCGCACGTTTGATGGTGTGGTCGCATTTGTTTCGCCGACAGCGGAGTTCACACCTCGGAATATCCAAACCAAGGAGGAGAGGGCAAAACTCGTCTTTGCCGTGAAGATCCGGGTATCGAATCCTGATCAATCGCTGAAAGCCGGACTGCCGGCGGACGCGACGATCCACCCGCACGACAAGGGGGCGTCGCAATGAACACCGTCGTCCGGGTTGCCGACGTCTCGAAAACGTTTGAGCAGGAGGGAGTCGCACCGGTCCGGGCCGTGATCGGTTTGAATCTCCAGGTCAAGCAAGGTGAGATCTTCGCGCTTGTCGGCCCGGACGGGGCCGGTAAGACAACCACGATTCGAATGATGTGCGGCCTCCTCAAGCCCGATCATGGGTCGATCGAGATCATGGGCGTCGATATGGCCGCGCAAAGGGACGAAATCAAACACCATATCGGATACCTCTCTCAGAGGTTCAGTCTCTATCCCGACCTGACAGTCGATGAAAACATCGATTTTTTTGCAGAAATCCACAGAATCCAAGATTTTCTTGCCAGAAAAGAGGAATTACTCGCCTTCACGCGGCTCACCCCGTTTCGAACTCGGCTTGCCGACCAACTCTCCGGTGGGATGAAACAGAAGCTCGCCCTCGCCTGCACGCTTATTCATACACCCGACGTCATCTTCCTCGACGAGCCGACCACAGGCGTTGATCCGGTTTCACGGCGCGATTTCTGGAAGATCCTCTCGGATGTCTTGAAGCAGGGAATCACGGTCGTAATGTCGACCCCCTATCTTGATGAGGCCGAACGGAGCACGCGCGTCGCGCTGCTCAATCGAGGTGAGATGATCACCTGTGACAAACCGGAGAAGATCAGGGACCAATTCACCCGAAGTGTTGTCGAGATTCAATGTGACGATCCGCGACACGCGGCCGCTCAACTTCGTCAGCTGGCCGGATTGCAGAGCGTACAGCTATTTGGGAACAGGGTGCATGTGGTGCTGCAGGAAGGGATCACGTCGAAAGCGCTGGCGCGTGGTTTGAAGACCCTGGGAGTGGATGCACAGAGTATGAAACAAATCCGTCCGTCGCTGGAAGATGTATTCATGTCCGAGAGTGCGAATTCTTGATGGGGAGACGGCGAGCAGCAACGTTCGCCGCTCGCAATGAGATCCCCACCCGAGGGGGTTGGACGACGCGGATGTTGGCTGATTCATTCTGATGTTCACAGATAGAAGGAATTGAGGATGAAAACGTTGGTCGCCTGTATCTTGGTGGTTGGGGTGATGCAAGTGCTGATCGCCCAGAACCGCTCTGAAACGATTTCCCAGTCCGGACTCACATTGGCGTACTGTATTGACGCGGCGTTGAACAAGAACCCGTCGGTTGCCGCCGCGCGGTTCAGAGTCGAGGCGGCGGAAGCGAAAATGTTTGAGGCGCAGACGAATCGCCTTCCCCGCCTGGCCCTCTCGGGCCGCGCCGCGAGGCTGAGCGATGTTCCGACTTACGCGATTACCCTCCCGGGGATCGGGAGGCAGACTCTGTTCGAATCGATCAATCATTCGTACGCGACTCGCATCGCGCTTCAGCAGCCGATCTTCACTGGGTTTCGGCTTGCACGACTCTCCGAGATGTCCGAATCTCAGCATGACATTGCTTCGCACGAGTACCGGAAGGCGAAGAACGAGTTGGTCATCGAAGTCTCCGCTGCGTATTGGAACCTGTTCAAGGCCATCAGGCTTCAGAAGCTTTATGATCAGGCGCAGAACCAGCTGCGTGCACATCTCGCGGACGTGCAGAATCTCCTCGGACAGGGGATGGCGTCGTATCTCGATGTGCTTCGCCTCGAGGCGCAACTCGTGGATTTGCAGATGAAAATCATCGAAGCGGGAAGCGGTGTCATGCTCGCCAGCATGCGTCTGAGCAGTCTGATCGGTTTGGATCTGTTAGAACCGCTGGTTCCTGCAGATGATGCAGCCAACAATCTCCCCGGTCCCGAGGATTTGAGGGTTCAACCTCGGACTCTCATCGCAGCGGCGATGTCACACCGTCCTGAAATGCATGCCATGAGCCAGCTGAAGGCCATTCGTGAAAGGGGAGTCACGGTCGCGCAGGCCGGATGGTTTCCCCAGTTATCTCTCTCCGCGTCGTACGATTACGCCCGTCCAAACCAGCGTGTCATTCCCCCGAGCGATCGCTGGGAAAAGACGTGGGATATCGGAATCGTTTTTCAGTGGAGTCTTTGGGATTGGTTCGAAACGTCATACAAAGTGTCGGAGGCGAGGGCAATCGAATCGGAGGCGCGAGCGCAATTCGATCTCCTCTCCAACGCCATTGCCCTCGATGTTGTCACCCAATACCGACGGCTGGTCGAAGCGGATGCACTCGTCACCGCCGGGGAACATCATGTGCGTCGGTCGGAAGAATCCCGACGGGTCGCTGCCGAGAACTTCAAGCAGGGAGTGGCAACGAGTACCGAGGTGCTTGACGCTGAGCTGGACCTCCTTCGGGCACAACTGAACCATGCGATCGCAACGGTTGAGGCGGCGCTCCAGTTACAGCGTTTCAAAATGTCACGCGGAGAGGATCTTTTTGAATAGCCGCGGATTACGCGAAAACATCACGAATGAACACGGATTGAGAACCCCCATCAGCGAACATCCGCGTCTTTTCCGTGTAATCCGCGGTTTACTAATTTGGATATGAGTCGACCAAGTGTAATAGAGACGGCAGGACTTACGAAGAGATTCGGCTCGTTTGTGGCCGTTGACGACATGTCGTTCAACGTCGGGCGGGGAGAGATCTTCGGGTTTCTCGGACCGAACGGCGCCGGGAAGTCCACCACCATCCGCATGTTGTGCGGACTGCTGGCACCCACGTCGGGTTGGGCGCGGGTGAACGGCATCGACGTCGAGATGGATCCGGACGGTGTGAAATCTGCCATTGGCTATATGTCGCAGAGGTTTTCGCTCTATGAGGACTTGACGGTTGAAGAGAATATCGGTTTCTACGGCGGGATCTATGGGCTTGAAGGGGAGACACTCCGAGAACGGAAGAGATGGGTTCTGGAGATGGCAGGGTTGGAAGGCAAAGAGCGGAGTCTGGCCCGCACGCTCTCCGGCGGATGGAAACAGCGGCTTGCCCTGGGATGCGCGATTCTTCACCAGCCCCCGATTCTCTTTCTGGATGAGCCAACCGGAGGCGTCGATCCGGTCTCCCGGAGGAATTTCTGGGATCTCATTTACGATCTCTCGGCAGGAGGCATCACGGTTTTTGTGACTACCCATTACCTCGACGAAGCAGAGCATTGTCACCGACTCGGACTGATCTATGGTGGAAAGCTCATCGCCCTCGGGAATCCCGCGGAGTTGAAGCAGAAGCTCGATCGTTATCAGCTGTTCGAAGTGACGACATCGAATGCTGTCGAGGCGATGGAACTGATGCGAAAGGAGCAATGGGTCGTGGAGACATCGATTTTCGGATCGGCATTTCACGTCAGTACGGTCGCGGCACGAGGTGCGTCTGCGAAGGTGGGGTCCTTCCTGAGTCAGCAGGGAATTGAAGTGCAGAAGATCGCATCCATCATCCCCTCGCTTGAGGATGTCTTCATCCATTTGATCGCCGAAGAGGATAGAAAGATCCTGAGGTAGGTCAGGCATTTTTGTCTGACCATTGAGGGGATGCGAGGACAAACAGGGATGTTTGTCCCACCGGAATGACCGAGGTAAGTCAGGTCAGACATTTTTGTCTGACCATTGAGGACGGACAGGAAAGGAACATTCTTGGGGGAATCCATGGAATGGACGGAAGGGGAGTGGATCGTAAAGAAACGCCGGCACCTCCCGCACTGGCAAATGCGAGGAGCAACGTACTTCGTGACATTTCGAATCGGGAGGGGGGCCATGACCCCGGATGAACAAGTGCTGGTGTTGGATCATATCAGAGGCGGATCGGAGAAGTACTACAAGTTGCACGCGGCCATCGTCATGCCCGACCATGCTCACATTTTGATTACGCCCAAAAAAAATACTCACTCTCGCGAATTATGAAAGGTCTCAAAGGAGCGAGCGCTCGAAAGGTTAACATCCTCCGGCGACGGACCGGGTATTTCTGGCAGCATGAATCGTACGATCGGATAGTACGGGATCAGGAGGAATTCGAGGAGAAGCTGAGGTACATGTCCAACAACCCTCGAAAGGCAGGATTGACCGATGATCCGTGGAACTACCATGGGTGGTATTGTGGTGAAGAGAATTTTTGGTAGGTGAGACATGAATTTCTGACCATCAAGGACAACCAAGAATGGTTGTCCCACCTGGGGATGAAGAGAACATGCACCACCGCACATTCAACATACTCCCAATCGTCAAGAAGGAATTCCGGCAGCTCCGGCGCGACAAACGAGCGCTCGGTGTGCTGATCTTCATCCCCGCGTTCCTCCTGATCCTCGTCGGCTATGCGCTGAACTTTGACGTCAAAAATCTCTCCCTCGCGGTGCTGGACTACGACAACAGTACCGCCAGCCGTTCATTGGTCTCGAGTCTCACACAATCGGAGTACTTGCGGCTCAAGGGATATCTCACCAATGAGCAAGAAATCGATCAAGCTCTGGGAGATGAGTCGGCACATGTCGTCATTGTCATCCCGACCGGATTCTCTGACATGCTTCTCTCAGGCAACGAAGCCGCGATCCAGGTGTTGATCGATGGAGCCAACGCGAACACCGCATCGATCGCTTCTGCCTATGTGAATCTTGGCGTACGGGAGCATGCCAACCGCGTACTGCTCCGATGGTTCGAACAGCGCGGAAGATCTCTCGCCCTTCCTATCAAACTTCAACCGAAGTTGTGGTACAACCCGGATCTGCGGACCGAGCGCTTCCTCCTCCCCGGGCTCTTCGGACTCATTTTGATGATTGTGACGGTTGTTTCAACCTCGCTCTCGATTGTCAGGGAAAAGGAAACGGGCACGCTCGAACAACTCAAAACATCCCCCCTCCGCGCCGCCGAACTCATCGTCGGAAAAGTCTTTCCCTATCTTCTCATATCGGTGGTCGCGGCCACCATCATCCTTATCACCAGCGCGCTGCTGTTCGATGTCGTGGTCGAAGGGAGTATCCTCCTCCTCTATGCCGCCATCGCACTCTTTCTGACGGCAGGGTTGGCGCAGGGACTTCTCATCTCGACGATTGCCCGGACTCAGCAGGTGGCCTTTCTTGTCTCGGTCCTCTCGTCGCTTCTCCCGGCGTTCCTTCTCTCCGGATTCATCTTCCCGATCGACAGCATGCCGCTCTTTCTCCGGATCATCTCCAACATCCAGGCAACGAAATTCTTTCTTGTGATCATCCGCTCGATCATGATCAAGGGAGTTGGTTTTCCGGCAACGTGGGAACAGTTTGTGTACCTGGCTCTTTTTGTTGCCGTTCTGATGGCGATCAGCATCCGGCGTCTGAAGAAGGAGCTTGCCCGATGAGAAGGATCCGTGAGCTGATGATCAAGGAGTTTTTGCAGATTCGTCGCGATAAACGGATGCTCCCCGTCATCATTGTTGCCCCTATCCTGCAGGTGATCATCCTCGGGTATGCGGCAGCGGTTGATGTCAAGAACGTCGGCACGGTGGTGTGCGATCTGGACCGGAGCGCGAGGAGTCGGGAATTGGTGACACGATTCACCAACACGGGATACTTCACGATTATCGATTACGTCGACCATCCGCGCGAGATCGATCGCTTTCTGGATGAAACGAAGGCGATCGTCGGGATCGTGATTCCGAAACACTTCGGTCGTGCCATCGCGGGAGGGAAGACAACATCGCTCCAGGTCTTTGCCGACGGAACCGATGCAAATACCGCGAACATCAGCCTGGGGTATGTGTCGCAGATTGTGGGAGGCCTCTCGGAGTCGATTGTGACGGAACGTCTGCTCAGGACCGGCGGGATGGTCTCCGTCCCGCGCGTGCGCGCCGAAACGCGGGTTTGGTACAATCCGGAGTTGCGCAGCGCAAACTTCATGGTGCCGGGAGTCGTGGCCCTCCTCCTCTTCATCATAACGGCCGCGTTCACGTCGATCGCGATCGTGCGGGAACGGGAAGCCGGTACGATGGAACAGCTGATGGTCACACCGATCCGCCCCTACCAGCTGATCCTGGGCAAACTCTTGCCGTTTGTGGTGATCGGATTGCTCGATGTTGTGCTTGTGTTGGGGGTAGCCACTCTTTGGTTCAACATCCCGATGAAGGGGAGTCTCATTCTTCTCTTCATTCTCACCGGAGCATACATCCTCAACACGCTCGGCATCGGCTTGTTCGTTTCGACAATCTCGCGCACGCAGCAGCAGGCGCTGATGACCGCCCAGTTCTTCATCATGTTTCCCTCGATCTTTCTCTCCGGATTCACATTTCCGATTGAAAACATGCCGGAGATCGTTCAGGGCATTACCTATCTGGTCCCGCTTCGATACTTCATGACGATCATACGCGGGTTGTTCCTCAAGGGGGTAGGGCTGGAGGCCCTCTGGTTAGAATCCCTCATTCTTTTCGGTTCCGGCGTTCTGATACTCAGTCTCAGCGTCATTCGTTTCCGGAAGCGGCTGGCGTAGAGTTTCGCTCAGATGCCGGTGGACTCCCGCTTACTTTGAGAGGACGATATGATCCTCGATCCGCGTTCATCCTGTCCCTTTCTTTTCCAAAGAAATCGACACCAAGACATTCTACGGTCAGAGTCCAAAACATCCGCTACCACCGCCGCTTCGAACCGCTCCTACCGACATTATGCTCTTGCATCTGAAGAAACAATCTATGAATATCCTCCGGTTTGCAGAACTCCCCACTACAAACTTAGGAGGTTCGTACATGCGCATTGCAAATGGATTCACCCTTTTCATCTGTCTTGTGCTTGGCGTGGGCGTCACATCCGCACAGCTTCTGACAGAGAACTTCAGCTACGGAACGACTGACAACGCAGACATCCGTAATGTTTCTATCATCGCCGGAGATACGGTCTGGGCGCGCCACAGCGGCACCCAGGGACCTGCCTACCGCGCCGCGGGTCTCACGTATGCCGGATATCCCCTTTCCGGCATCGGGGGGAGCAAGTGGTTCACGAAAGGGGGATCGGGAGTCAACGATGGTGACGTCCACCGGCGCCTCACAGATTCGGTTTGGACGACGGCGAATATCTATGTATCCTTCATGCTCAGACTCGACAGTGCACAGACGACAGCCGACTACTTCTTCCATCTCGGACCTTACGGGATCGGCACAACATTCCGGGCCCGGTTTTTTGCCCGGTCGAATGGTGTAGGGTGGAGCGTTGGGCTCTCCAAGTCGACCGAGGCCGCAGTAAGCGACAACGTGGTCCTGAATTTCGGTCAGACCTATCTTGCCATTCTGAAGTGGGCGTTTAGTACCGCAACAACTACCGATGATCTCGTGACGCTCTATCTCTACGCGACCGGTGTTCCCGCGACAGAGCCGGGATCGCCGATTGTGACAATAGGTCCGATCGGGGCAACTCTTGCCGGCGATCCGGTAAGCATCGGAACTGTGGCGATCCGACAGGGAACAAACACCCCGACCGGTCAGATCGACGGAATTCGCGTGGCTACAAGCTTCAGCGGATTGTTGACGGAGGTGAGACCGGATGAGCTTCTTCCCGAGTCGTTTGCGCTGAGTCAGAATTACCCGAATCCGTTCAATCCCTCCACCACGATCCGGTTTACATTGGCCCACTCGGCGAATGTCTCGCTGAAGATTTTTGATATGCTCGGACGCGAGGTGGATGTTTTGGTTGATGGATTGAAGGATGCGGGATCACACAGCATGACGTGGGATGCGGCGACCCGCCCGACAGGTGTATACTACTATCAGCTGCGGAGCGGTAATCTGGTGGAAACGAAGAGGATGGTGCTGGTGCGGTGACGAGAAATCCGTCTTGACGGATTTCGAGTCATCCCGACCGTCACCCTGAGTGAAGTCGAAGGGTAGGTCGGGATCTGATGAACCCAGATTGCTATGATCGAGTCCCCGGCGAATGTCGGGGCTCATCTTTTTAGAAGCAAAACGCAGAGGCGCGGAGTTCGCAGAGGAATCGCAGAGATAGAGGAAAGACAGGAAACATCATCCCGACGTCAGGACGACGAGGGGAGGGTAAGGCCCGGAATGACGGGGAGGGCTGTCATGCGAGCATCTACTCCTCACACCCCATCGTCATGCCGGCCTGCCAGTCGGCAGACAGGCGCATGCCGGCATCTGCTCAACTCACGGTGACGCCCCCCTCAGCGGACCAGGTCCTGACTTACGTCAGGACGACGCGGGGAGGGTCGAGCCCGGAATGACGATGAGGGCGGCCCAGATTCCCCGCCTACGTCGGGCAGGGCGGCAGGATGTCGATCGCGATGAAAACGCTTGACTCTCACGCATCGAATTCGGACTTTGGGCATGATGTAAGACGAAGTTTATGTCCTGAGGGGAAGGAGTGAGAAGTAAGAAGTAAGAAGTGAGAAGTAAGAAGTAAGCGGTAGGCAGTAAGCAGGACACAGACGACAGATAAGGGGCACTCATGCAAACACGTCCGCCGCAGGCGGACAAGCCCGCACAGGCGAACGAGACTGTTCTTCTGAGCGGGCGTTTGTGTGTACAGCGGTGAGTATCTTCAGTGCGATAGGAGACTATCTGATGAAACGACTCGGGACTGTTTTGACAATCGTATGTGTTTGGGCGATGGAGTTGACGATCGTTTGGGGGCAGACGACGTACACGTGGACCGGTGCAACCACAGCATGGGCAACGTCAACAAACTGGTCGCCTCTGCGTACCACGCCGGCTACCAACGACATTTTGGTATTTGATGGAAACCAGAACAATCAACCGACCATCAGCTCGAGCGAGACCGTAGGAAGGATTTCGGTTACTGGCAACACAACACTAACAATTGACAACTCAGCTGGAGTGGTCACCGTCACGTTGGGAGCGGGTGGGTCGGTGTGGACTGTGAGCGGTGGAGTCGTATTCACCGTTACGACATCTTCCACCGGAACGAACGCGGGTACGTTTGCTTTCGCCGGGACTTCGCCGACAGCTACGATTTCGGGTACGCTCACGATGACTGGCCGCTTTGCCATGGGGAGTGGCAGCCCCACTATTACGGTTCCAAGCGGTGGGACCGTAAATGTGAATAGGTCCGGTACTGGCATTGGGGGCCCCATCTTGGGGAGCACAACCTTCACTGTTCAGTCTGGGGGAATTGTCAATTGGCTTGGTGGCGGTTCAGCCTTGTTCAATGCTGGCACAATAAACCTCAACTCCGGCAGCTATTACTCTCACCGGTCCAATTCGACCCCTTCATTTAGTGGCCGAACTTATGCAAACTTTGAGCTGAACCTTCCTGGAGACCAGATCGCGGTGACCGGAGGCACAGCGGTTACTATCAATAACGATCTAGTAATCACCAGTGGAACGATGAACTTCAACATGACCGCAACGCCCGGTCATGCCGTCAAGGGGAACATCTCCGTCGCGTCTGGAGCTACTCTAGCCTTTAATCCTGCCTCACCAGGAACAGTTAACCTGAACGGGTCTTCGGCGCAGACGATATCCGGTTCCGGCACTCTGACAACAAATACGAATTCGACTCTGGTGATAGACAATTCAAACGGTGTTTCTCTATCGATGAATGCAACTGCTAATGGTGTACTCTCGCTTACAAACGGCCTATTGACTCTTGGTTCGAGTAACCTCACACTTGGAAGTTCTGCCACGATATCCGGTTCACCAAGCGCCTCAAACATGATCGTCGCAACAGGATCCGGCGAGCTTCGAAAAACATTCACCGGAACCGGTTCATTCACATTCCCCGTTGGTGATAATACTGGCACCGCAGAGTACTCTCCAGTTACCCTCAACTTCACATCCGGCAGCTTTTCCTCCGCGTACGCCGGTGTCAAGCTCGCAAATAGCAAGCATCCCAACAACACCAGCTCAACGGACTATATCAACCGATATTGGACCGTTAGTTCAAGCGGCATTTCCTCTTTCTCATGTGACGCTTCATTTGTCTATGTTGCTGCAGACGTCGAAGGAACCGAATCGAACCTGTATTGTGGCAGTTGGGGCGGGTCGAGCTGGACACTCCTCAATGCAGTCAACACCGGGACAAAAACTCTCTCTGGGACGGTCTCGAGTTTTTCAGACTTCACAGGCGGTGAGACATCCGCCCTCCCCGTCCAGCTCACATCCTTTTCTGCAACCGCGAACCGGCTAGATGCGGTGCTGAGGTGGGCAACGGCAACGGAAGTCAGCAATTATGGATTTGAGATTGAGCGCCGTCTGGCTTCGACTTCGCTCAGCCTGACTTCGACTTCGCTCAGCCCGACTTCGACTTCGCTCAGCCTGACTTCGACTCCGCTCAGCCCGACTTCGACTTCGCTCAGTCTGACTTCGACTCCGCTCAGTCTGGCTATTGGCAGCTGGATGAGGATTGGATTTGTTGAGGGAGCAGGAACGAGCAATGCACCAAGAGATTACTCCTTCACCGACAAAAACGTTCCGCCGGGACGATATGCGTACCGGATCAAGCAGATCGATCATGATGGAACGTTTGAATACTTCGGCGATGCGGAGGTCGAGATCGGTCTGGCCCCTAAGAAATTCACACTCTCCGAAGGGTATCCCAATCCCTTCAACTCTACGACGACCATCGAATTCACACTCCCTGAAGATGGAAGAGCTATTCTGAGCGTCTATAATATGCTTGGCCAGCAGGTGGCAACACTTTTCGATGGAGAGACATTTGCCGGCCGTATCATGCAGGCAAAGTTCGATGCGAGCCGGTTTCCCTCTGGCATCTATTTCAGTCGGCTTGAGTTTGGTGGAAAGGCGCTCACGCGGAAGATTGTGCTGATGAGGTGACGAGAAAACCGTCTCCGACGGTTTTCGAGTCATCCCGACCGTCACCCTGAGTGAAGTCGAAGGGTAGGTCGGGATCTGATGAACCCAGATTGGTATGGTCGAGCCCCGGCGCATGTCGGGGCTCATCTTTTTAGAAGCAAAACGCGGGCTTGCCCGCCTCTATCAGTTTCTTGAAGGCACGCGGGGGTCGAGGAGTTCGGAGAGGAATCGCAGAGATAGAGGAAAGACAGGAAGCGTCGTTCCGACGAGAGCTGTTCCACGCATGTCGCAAGCGGGGATTCGGGATCTGATCAACGGAGGAAACCAACGAAGATGGTGGACAGGCAGGAATGCCTGTCCCACGCGGTGGATTGGAAATGTGAGGACGCATCAGGAGAGGTTCCGAAAATTGCGACGCGATCCTCATCGATCACTCCATCGCATATTTCTTTCATCGCCTATTGTGCTTGCTTCTCGGCCATCGGTTGATGATATTTTGCTGCGAAACTAAGATGACTTGGATCGAGCCCGCGCCTTCGAGCAAATGGACTCACCCTCCCCAACTCTCCCGCCATCTTCGGATGGTGCAACATCGCAAGTGGGCTCTACCGCACATTCCTATAATATCAAGGTTCTTGTCATGAAGAAGATCTACATCGTTTCGACGATTCTGGTGCTTGTTGTGTCGGCGAGTGTGGCGTGGGGGCAGACAACAATCTTCACCGAAACCATGGGAACTGTGGGAGCGACCACCACTATCGCGGCGCACGCAGCCGCCAACGGCTTCAGCAATTCGCCCACGTTTTCGTACAGTCAGGGTAGCGCGACAAATCCGGGCGATATCCGGCAGACCAGTGTATCGAGCGGATATGCGGGAGCATCTGGCGGTGCGAATGTATGGCTTACGTCGACGTCTGGCGAGTACGGGTTTGCGGTCGAGGGGATCAACGCTTCCGGATATACGAGCCTTAATGTTCAATTTGCTTATCGGAAGGAATCTGGAACATCGCTCCCGACGCTGGCACTGAGTTATTGGGACGGTTCCGCGTACGTCAATGTCTCCTTCACCTTTGACCAGGCGGCGAACGCGGCAACAGGATGGTATTTGAGTCCGGTGATCAATTTACCGGCCGCAGCGCAGATCAACGGATTGCGTCTTCGCTGGGTCAAGACAGGCACCGTCGCTGTGAGGATTGACGATGTGGTCCTGAAGGGTACTCCCGGACCGGCAATCTCTGTCTCGACATCCAGCCTAAGTTTCGGTCCTGTTGCCAATGGTCAAACCTCAAGCGAGCAGTCGTACACCGTCTCCGGCAGCAACCTCACCGCAAACATAAGCATCTCAGCGCCGTCGGACTTCGAAATCTCAACAACGAGCGGATCAGGATTCGGATCTTCTCTGTCCCTGATCCCATCGGATGGCACAGTTTCCTCAACGCCCATTTATGTGAGGTTCGCACCATCCACCACCGGCCCGGCCAGTGGGAACATTACGCATAACAGCACCGGCGCGACGGAGAAGACCGTCAGCGTGAGTGGCACCGGCATTGCGGCGCAACCGACAACGGCGGCGACCGGATTGTCATTCTCCTCCGTCGGGTCATCGTCCATGATGCTCAACTGGACGAGCGGCAACGGGGCAGACAGACTTGTGCTCGGGAAATCGGGGAGTGCGGTGGACAGCAATCCCAGCGACGGGACCGGCTACACCGCCAATTCGGCATTTGGCAGTGGAACCCAAGTTGGAACCGGCAATTTCGTCGTGTATGGGGGGAGCGGAAACAGTGTTACCGTGACCGGTCTCTCCTCGAGTACGACTTACCATTTCGCCGTATACGAGTACAACGGGTCCGGTTCCACTGCGAACTACTTGACGACGAGTCCGGCGACTGGAAGTCAGGCAACGACGGCACCGGCCTCTCCGACGATATCGCTCACCGGAAGTCTGAGCAGCTTCGGCAGCGTCGCGGTCGGGAGTACTTCTTCCGAGCAATCGTACAGCGTATCGGGAACCGCACTCACCGCCGATATCTCGATCTCCGCTCCAGCAGGATTTCAGATTTCAACCACAAGCGGGTCAGGATTCGGTTCTTCCGTGACTCTCATTCACGAGGGTGGGGAGGTTGCTTCAACGCCAATCTATGTTCGATTCACTCCATCGTCTACCGGATCGGCAAGCGGAAACATCACACACACGAGTGCCGGCGTGACGACGCAGAATCAGGCCGTAACCGGTTTTGGCATCGAGACAGAGCCGACCGTTCAGGCATCATCACTCCTTTTTTCATCCGTGGGTTCTACATCGATGACCGTTTCCTGGATAAATGGGAACGGAAGCAGCAGAATCGTCCTTGCCCGCTCCGGAGGGGCCGTCAACGCGAATCCAGCAGATGGGACTTCCTATGCGGCCAATGCGGCATTCGGGAGCGGAACCCAGGTAGGAAGCGGCAACTACGTCGTGTACTCCGGCACTGGTACCTCCGTAACGGTGACCAGCCTGACGGTCAGCACGACCTATCACTTCGCAGTGTACGAGTTCAATGGATCAGCCGGCACGGAGAACTATCTGACATCGACACCGGCAGTCGGGAATCAGCAGACCTCCGCGCCGACGTACACCTGGAACCAGACAGGATCTGCGGCATGGGCGACCGCAGGCAACTGGACGCCCGACCGTTCTTCACCGTCGGTCTCGGACATCCTTCTATTGGACAATGGAGCAACCGTGACTGTCACGGGTGTCCCCACTCAGACGATCGGAAAATTGGTTGTAGCAAATGGTACGACAGTGAATCTTCAGGCCTCGGGAACCAACACCCTGACAATCGCCGGGGGGTCTGGGACAGATCTGGATGTTGCCGCCGGATCGGCGCTAAACATCGAAGGGGGTAATGCATTGACGCTATTCGTCGGCGCGGGTGCAACCGGAACAGTCTCCGGAACGATGGCGTTTTCAGGCGCAGCGCACAAGCTGAATGCCAACGATGCGAGCGCGATCACGTTTGCGACGGGATCGAGTCTCACCCAGGGACCGTCGTGCACTGGGAACATATTTACAAACACAGGCACGGCGAGCGTCGTTGTGTTCGCGAGTGGATCGACGTTTATTCAACAAGCCGGCTCCAATCCTTTTGCGCTTTCTCAACCCAGTTCGAAAGTCGTGTTTCAAGCTGGAAGTCTGTTCCGCATCGAGCAGAACGCTGCCCCCTCTTTCTCCGGGAGAACGTACGCCAATCTGGAAGTCAATCTCGCTTCATTCAGTCAATCCGCGACAGGAAGTAATCCGTTGACGATCGAAAATCTCACAATCACTGCCGGCACGTTGAATCTGGGAATGACCGGAACGTTCAATCTCACCGGCAATGTTTCGGTCGCCTCGGGTGCAACCCTCAATTTCAATCCGGCAAGTGCAGCAACCGTTTCCTTCAATGGAACTTCGGCCCAGACATTCAGCGGAGGGGGGACCATCACGATCGGCTCGAATCAGAATGTCACGATCAGCAACGCAACTGGTGCATCCCTGAACCGGGATCTTGGATGCGGAGGTACGCTCACGCTGGCCAACGGGGTGTTTTCCGTAGGTGCGAATACCCTTACGCTTAGCGGCGGGTTGGCACTCTCCGGTGGTACGCTGAATGCGGGCTCGACCTCTAATCTCGTGGTTGGGGGGACGGCCGCGGCATTATCCCTTCCTTCGTTCACCTTCAACAATGTCACTGTCAACCGTCCGTCCGGTGTTACGCTCACCGGTGACCTCACAGTGCTCGGAACGCTCACAGTCACGGCTGGAAAGCTGGTAACCTCGTCGAACAGTGTAACACTCGGGCCGTCGGCTACAATAACTGGTGAGGCAACAGGAGCATATGTTGAGGGAACGCTTCTGGTGACAAGAAATGTCGGTGCCGGTGCAAACAGCTTCAGCGGAATCGGAATGTTGATCGCCCCCGGATCGGGGACGGCGGGGGATGTTTCGGTGAGGAGAACGAGCGGCGCCTCTGGCATCGTGACCATCGGTTCGCGGACGGGCATCGCCAGGAAATGGCGTATCACGCCAACGAGCAGCGTTGTCCGGAATATCACCTTCTCGTGGGTGTCAGACGATGACAACGGGAAGGATGTTTCATCTGTTCAGGTCTGGTGGAACGATGCCTCTTCTGAGGTGGCATCTTGGCAAACTGTTGGATCCTCACAGAGCATTACCGGAAGAACGGTCACGGTCTCTGGTGTAAATCTGGACGCGGGCAAGCCGTACGAATTTACCATTCTGGAAGGAACGGTCATAAATGTTTCGACGTTCGCAATCCCGGAATTTCAGACAGTGGGATACGCTCCATCGGCTGAACAGAGCTATACAGTAGCGGGAAACAATCTTCTGGGTGATGTGGCCATTACCGCTCCAGATGGTTTTAGGATCTCTCTCACCAGCGGCACGGGCTTCGCCTCATCACTCACATTTTCCCCCACTCTGGGTTCTCTCGCTGTCACAACGATTTATGTCCGTTTCGAGCCGTCCGCATTGGCGTCGCAGTCCGGAAATATCACGCACACAAGTCCCGGTGCCGCAAGCAAGCTTGTTGCACTTCAGGGAAGGGTGCTCGCGCCTGATATTGCCGTTTCCGTGCCGGCGGCGTTGAGTTTCGGCAGAGTATTGCTGGGCTCCCCATCATCAGTTCGCAGTTACGAAGTTTCCGGACAGGATCTCGTCGGACCCCTCACGATTATCGCACCGACGAACTTCCAGGTATCCCTCTCGGGAACAGATGGCTTCAAATCGACGTTGGCCCTGCCAGAATCGGGGGGATCGGTTCCTTCTACGCCGATCTTCGTCAGATTCAATCCCACCAGTCTTGGCGCAAAGACAGCGAAAATCATGCACACTTCGGTTGCTGCTGCGGTCGTCGAAGTCCCGGTGACCGGTACCGGTGTAGAGTCGCTTATCACAGAGCCGACGCTTCAGGCATCCGGCGTCGTGATCAGCGATCTCAAGGCCAACACGATGAAGGTCTCCTGGACCAAGGGTGATGGTGAGGGGAGGCTGGTTCTAGCTAAGTTGGGGAGCGCTGTCGATGCGAGCCCGGTCGACCTCTACCACTACACGGCGGTCGCCGAATTCAGCAAGGGATCGCAAATCGGCACAGGTAACTATGTTGTCTACAGCGGGAATGATAGCGTCGTCACGGTGACCGGTCTCAGCCCTGGGAAGACCTATCATGTCGCGGTCTTTGAATACAGCGGCTCCGGAGAGGAGACAAACTACCTCACAACTTCGCCGGCGCGTGGAAACGCGACGACCCCTGAGATTCTCCTCACCGAAGATTTCGATTATCCTGCCGGTACGCTTCTGACCGCCGCCGGATGGGCCAACCACAGCGGGACAACGAACTTCATCCCTGTCGTCTCCCCAGGACTCACGTTTTCCGGCTATCCATCCTCTGGAATAGGAAATGCAGCAGGACTCACCGTGACGGGCGAGGACGTCAACCGGACGTTCACGACACAGGCGAGCGGATCGGTGTATGCGGCCTTCATGGTGAACGTCTCTGCCAGCCAAACGGGTGATTATTTTGTTCACCTTTCAACGGGGCCGCTGAGCTCGACGTACTATCGCGCGCGTGTGTATGCAAAGGACGATGGGAGCGGAAATCTACAGTTCGGGCTGGGCTTCGGGGCTGGAACGGCGAAGTATTCTCTCGCGACGTACCCATACAATAGGACTCATCTCCTTGTCCTGAAATACACGATTCAGGCGGGAGACAACAATGACGTTGTATCGCTGTTCGTGCTCCCATCGATTCCCACCGCCGAGCCGGGGGCCGCCGATCTGATTGACACAGATCCTTCAACCAGTGATCCGACAAACATCGGCTCGTTTGCAATCCGGCAGGGATCGACGGCTCTTTCGGCCACACTGATGATCGATGGCATCAGGATTGCCACCAGCTGGAATATGCTTTTCGAAGGGGAAGCGCCTACCCGGCCGACGATCGTCGCCGCGCCCATGGCGCTGAGTTTTGGTTCAGTTGCCGTCGCCTCCGTATCCCCGGCCCAATCGTACTCACTCTCCGGATCAAACCTGACGGGCACGGTGAGCGTCTCAGTGACATCGGACTTCGAGATTTCCACATCGGCCACGTCCGGCTTTGGATCATCTCTGACACTTTCCGGGGTGAGCGGAACACTTGCCTCCACACCCATCTTTGTGCGATTTGCCCCGACCTCGGCAGGTGCGAAATCCGGCATCATCACCCATACGACGGCCGGAGGAGATACCGTCCGGATTTCATTGAGCGGCACGGGAACAACGCTGGCCTACTCATTCAGCTCACGTTCGTTGAATTTCGGAAGCGTGGTCGTGAATGGAACAAAAACGGATTCTGTCAGAGTCTCAAACACAGGGACGTCTCCGATCACGTTCAGTTCGATCTCTTGTACGAACGCAGAGTTTTCGGTATCGCCCGGAGGCGCAACGATCGACTCGGGTAAAAGCACCCTCTTTACGGTATCATTCAGACCGACGAGCGCCGGAGCGAAATCCGGATTCATCGTTTTTGCCGGAACCGGAGCAACGCCTGATTCGGTGGCAGTCAGCGGCACGGGTACTCCCATCGTCTCGAGCATCGAAGGGCCGGAGGGAATCCCCACGCAGTTTGCGTTGCGGCAGAACTATCCGAATCCGTTCAATCCATCGACTGTTATTCGGTTTGAGATAATGACTACGGTCGAGATGAGTCTGACGATCTATGACGTGCTCGGCAGGGAAGTGGCGGTGCTGGTGGATGGTGTCCGGGCGGCAGGGATCTTCCATGCGACCTGGAACGCAAACGATTTACCGACGGGAATCTATTTGTTGCGGATGGTGGCGGGAGATTTTGTGGAGACTCGAAAAGTGGTCCTGGCGAAGTGACTCGAAATCCGTCTTGACGGATTTCGAGTCATCCCGACCGTTTTTTGGTCGGGATCTGAACGGATTTCGAGTCATCCCGACTGTTGTCAGTCGGGATTTACAGGATGTGCCCCCTGAGGACGGTACCCCGATGAGCATCGGGGCTCAGCCGCCTTGGATAGCGATTCCGTGAGGTCAGCCAACACCTATGATGAATTGGACCGCCCTTTGATCCCGTCCTTGAAAAAGGAGGGGGAGACCTCAATGTCGTGAACCAGTCGGAAGAATGAGCAGACTGCGTCACTGCAAATGACATCCCTCAAGGTTTTTCAGACCGAAATCACCGGCATGTGCGGTGGATGGATGCGTCATGCGGGATTCGATTTCGATCGCTGTGTGTCGAAATCGTCGGCTGGGGCGATGGCGACTCGCGTGGGTTCGTGATTTCGGGCAAATTTCTTTCCGTTGCTTTCTTTTCTAAAGAAAGCGACAAAGCGTGATTCTGTGGTTTCAGGTCAAGAAGTCAGCTGCTTCCTTGTTCAAATCCAACCGCGCCTTGATCCCTTCCTTGAAAGAGGAGCGGACTCCTCAGTTTCAGAAGGAGAGACCGTGGAACCGGAGTTTTGCCCCTAGCCGAATGGGAGCATTCGACCTTTGGGAGCGGTAAATAGCAAACCAGTCCTACCTCCTCGGAAACCAGGGGAAGAACGCATTCGTGGTTCTCTTGTATTCTTCATACTCCGGATTGTCCGAATACTTCTTCTCCAACATCGTCACGCCGGATATCCGTAGCAAAAGAAATGTGATTACGAGCGGGCTGATGATTGCAGTCCATCCGTGCGGTGAGGAAGACGCAATCAGAAACAGTCCCCACCATAGCACAGCTTCGCCGAAGTAGTTGGGATGGCGAGTGTACTTCCACAAGCCGCTCCGCAGCACCTTCCCACGGTTTGCCTCATTCTTCTTGAATAGCAACAGCTGGTAGTCCCCATCTGCTTCAAAGCCAAAACCGAGAAACCACACTCCGGCGCCGATCCAGTCAACGAAGTTCAACGCCGGCTGATCGATCGATCCCACGAGCACGATCGGGTAACCGATGATCAGCATCAAAAATCCCTGCAGCATGTAAATGAAGAAGAAGCTCCTGACGTAGAACATCCTCCCCCAGCTGCGTCTCCAGGCCGCATATCGAAAATCTTCTCCCTTCCCCTTGTTACGGAAAAAAATATGTGCGGCAAGCCTTGTTCCCCAGAGAGCAACAAGAACCACAAGCAAAACCATTCTGGAGTGGGAGACGGAGTGCAGAAGGAACGTTGTCGCGGCAATAAGAGCAAACCCCGGACCCCAGGCAACATCCACGATGGAATTATCACGTCTCACGATCGCAATGGCAAACACCGTGAGCATATAGACGAAGACGACGAGGGTGGAGGATGCGTATGTGGTGGCGACATCGGGGAGCATGTCTATTCCAGCATAAGCGCAACGCCAACACAACCGAGCCCGTTGTGCGCGCCGATAACGGGAGAGATGTCTTCGATATACAGCGGGGGTTTTCTGACCAGCGCCTGGACTTCTTCGGCATACATCTGAGCACGGTCTGAAGCGTCCGCGTGAACGACCGCGTAGTTCCATACCGGGTTATTTGCCGCAGCTTTTTCGACGAGAGCGAGCAGCTTCTTCACGTTGCCGTCGTCGGTAATTGACTTGCCGAGAATAGCTCCCTTGCCTTCGGCATCGACCGAAATCAGGGGACGGAGATTGAAGAGTCTTGCCACAACCCCCTTCGCCGCGCTGATTCGGCCCCCCCGGACAAGATACTTGAGGGTCCGGATGTCGGCATACAGAAACGACTTTCTCGTCCACTCAGCCACGAGTCGGAGAACGTCATCATGAGACGTTCCCTGCTCGATTGCCAGAGCCGCACGATAGACAGTGAGGCCAAGACCCGCCGAGATACTCCGTGAATTGATCACATCGGATCGTTTGTTCAGGGAGAGGCCGACCTGTGTGGACATGTTGAAGATGCCGGTCAGTTTGTCCGAGATATGAATCGCGATGATGCTTTCGTAGTGCGACGCAAGGAATGAAAAGAGCGATTGCACCTCCCGTACCGGTGGCTGAGCGGTTTTGGGATGGATCGGATGCGTTCTGAGCAGATGATAAAACTGCTTTGGATTGATGGTCACCCGATCGAGGAACATCGTGTCGCCGAACGAAAGGGGAAAGGGGATAACATGGATCTGGTATTGTTCGAGAATCGCCTGCGGGAGATCGCACGTCGAATCGGTGACAAGCGCAATCGGGAAACGTCGGTGATGTGCGACGTTGTACTGATGCCGCATATCGGTCACTTTGATCTGGCTGATTGTCCCGACATCTTTGAGCTTGAAAAAGAGCTCCGACGGAGCGTTGGTATGGATGTGCAGCCGCATCTTGCGGGACGATCCCGCAACGACAATCGAATCGCCGAAGGGGACGGCGTGATCCCGTAATGTGGGGAGATCGATTGTCAACTCGCTCAGCATCGCTTCTGTACAGTACTGGAACATGAGATCGACCTCGTGCGGCAATGGATCGTCGATCTGGTTATGGTGTGAGGCTTCTCGCGATCCGGGGGCAACGATGAAACCCTGGACAATGAGATTCCTGATGCCTTCGAGAAAATCGACAAATCCCTGTCCTCCGGCGTCGACCACGCCCGCCTCGGCGAGCACTCGGAGTTTCTTCGGCGTCTCGCTGAGCGATCGTTGCGCGTGGCGAACGCCGTCCACAAAAATGTGGAAGAAGTCATTCGTCCTGCGACTCTCCTCGGCAATGGCGTGCGCCCAGTCGTGAATCACCGTGAGGATCGTCCCCTCGACCGGTTTCACGAGGGAGGTGTAGACGTAGGCGACCGCTCGCTTGGCTGCCTCGGCGAAGGAGTGAGGCGAGATCCGGCGTTCATTCCCGAGCTCCTGGCTCATGCCGTACAGAAACTGGGCGAAGATGATTCCGGAGTTTCCCCGCGCCCCCATCAATGCCGCGTCTGCGATCGATCCAAAGGTCTGTTTGAATGAGGGGTACACGCGGGAATCATCCATGATGGAGCGAACGGTGGCCGCGAGGTTCGTTCCGGTGTCGGAGTCGGGGACAGGGAACACGTTGATCTTGTTCAGGTGTTCCTGGTTTCTGACGACCGCGGTTCCTCCTGCCAGAAACGCGCGGTAGAGCCGGAGACTGTCGAGATACTTGATCTTCATGCGGTTCTCACTCCGTCCGGAATCCGTGAAGGTGGTCGTCGATGATTTCGGCGGACCGGACGAATAGTGAAGGCCAATATATGTATTGTGGGTTTCACAACAAAGGAGAATTCACGGAGAGGATGTTCTTTACATCGGCGACGATGATTCGTACATTTCGCACGTTTTGATACACTGTGCCGACGATCGCCACCGTGAACCACCAGTAGGAGATTAAACATGCGCAGGCTCATTGGAGTTTCCATAGCTTTGCTCGTAACGGCATCTGCATCCGGTCAGGAGATCCCTTCCAAGGATTCTGCAAAAACATCGGAATCTCCGTGGAAACATAGCCTGGTCGGCGTCGCGACCATCACTCAGGTTTCGTACAAGGATTGGGCTCAGGCAGGGGAGAACGCCCTCTCGTGGACGCTCTCAACAGATGGAAAATCTGTGCACACCGGATCGGCTTCACGCTGGACAACCTCATACAAGCTGGCCTTCGGTCAGACACGACTTGGCACTCAGGGACTCCGCAAAACGGATGACCGGATCGATTTCGAAAGTATGGTGAACGTCAATCCTAAGGGATTTGTGAAACCGTATTTGGCGGTGACGTTGAAATCACAGTTTGCAATGGGATTCCGATATGGCAAGGATGGTTCCCGCACGGCAGTCTCGAAGTTCTTCGACCCGGCCTATCTGACGCAGTCCGCGGGGGTGAGTATCGAGCCCATACCGGAAGTGAAGCTGAGGACCGGCGGAGGACTGCGTGAGATCATCACCTCCCAGTTCAATCAATATGCGGACAATCCGTCGACTCCCGAGGTGGAGCGCACTCGAATCGAGGGGGGCGTGGAAGCGGTTTCGGAGGTGCGGTGGCCATTCATGGAGAACATGCTCCTCTCGGTAAAGCTGGAGTTGTTCAGCCCGTTCCGCGAGATGCAGAAGGTCGTTGTTCGCAGCGACAACACGATCTCGGCCAAAGTCAACAAATACATCACCGTGAACGTCAACGTCCAACTTGTACACGAACCCAATGTTAGTCTGCATACCCAGATGAAGCAGACGATTGCAGTGGGCATCAGCTACACGTTCTTGTAGCGGGGATCAAATTCGGTGCGCGGGAGGTCGAACGCACCTACTTCTGTACGCGCATCAGATTCACGATGCCGGCGGCGAGGAACAGGATGTTCGCAAGCCACGCAGTGAGGAGGGGATTCAGGTCTCCGTTGTATCCGAAAACCTGGCTCGTCTTCATGAAGGCGAGGTAGATGAACGTGACGGCGACGGAAACACCGAATTCCAACGCAACGCCGCCGCGGGGCTTGGCCGCAGCAAAAGGGACGCCGAATAGGACCACAATGAGACTCGCAAAGGGGAATGCGATCTTCGCGTGGTAGTCGACGAGCCACCGGGAGATTTCCTGTCCTGCATTTGCCTGATTGGCAATGAATTCCTTCAATTCTCCGTAGTCGAGCTCATCAGGTTTACGTTGCTTCTTCTCGATGTCTGTCGGTGTCAGTGCCAGCCGTCCAACTGCTTGGTGATCGAAAAACTCAAGCGAGGATCCTCCATCCCGGAATTCGCGATAAGTCCCATTGAGCAGGATCCATCCGGTTCTGACGCTGTCTTCGCCTCGTTCCTCTCCCCATTGCATCATGCCCGCATCGTAGCGGCGAGTCATCACGGTCAGATTGGTGTCTGAGAATTCCTGAATGCTCACGCGCGACGCCAGTCGGCTGTTGCTGTCGTAGAATCCGATCGACACGAGACGCGTCCGTCCCTCCTGGAAGAAAATGTCGTATCGACTTGAGGAGGAGATCGAGCGCCGCAGATGGGCCCGCTCAATGTCGAACTTCGTTTGATTGGCGTAAGGGACGATCCAGCCGTTGAAATAGATCGAGACGAAACTCACGATCAAGGCAACAGCCAGAAAAGGAATCATGATGCGGTAGAGTGAGACGCCGGACGACTTCATGGCGGCGAGCTCATTCTGACTGACAAGCCGGCCCGTGACGAACAACGCAGCCAGCAGCATCGCCACGGGAGTCATCAGCTTGATGATTTCCGGTGAAAACGCGAGGTAGTACTGAACGATGGTCAACGTCTCCGCATTCGTGTCAAGAAAATCGCCGAGCTTCTCCATCATATCGATTACGAGGAAGATGAGGACGAATGCGATCAAGCCGAAGAGGAAGCTGGTAACGAATTGCCGGACGATATATCGGTCGAGAATCGTCATTGGTGTTCAGGGGATTCGGTGTCGTATCTCCAGTACCGGGGAATCAGCTGCTTGAGACGCGTCCAATCGATTGTGATGTTCTCGCGGGCGGAAATGAAGGTCAGATAAAGGCCGAGTCCGCCAAGAATGATATTCGCCATCCACATCCCGAGCCATGGTTCTATGAGCCCGCGGTCCGCGAGTTTTTCCCCCCCGATCAAGGATGCCCAGTACAGCAGGAAGAATCCGAGACTGAGGCTGGCGGCGACTCCGAACGTTCCGCGTCGCGCCATGATGCCGAGCGGCGCGCCGATCAGGACGAAGACAATGCAGGCGACGGGGATGGCGTACTTCTTGTAAATCTCCACAAGGTACTCCCTCCGTTTGCGAGACATCTCTTCCAGGCGGTAGTGCTCGGTGGAAAGCGTGTTGCGAAGTCCCATGATCCGGCTTAGAGCCGATCCTCCGGCTTCATCCGGTTTCCCCACAAGGGGGCTCCCCAGAATGTTCGGGGATCGGAGCCCATCCAGATCCCTCCCCACAATGGTGGAGATCCGTTTGCGCGCAGCAACCTCCAGCGTGATGATGCTGTCGACACGTTCACGCATATCCTGCGCGCTCAACTCTCGGTCGCCTCGGGAAAACGCACTCTCCTGCGACCGCTGAAAATCGAATCCATCGGCATTCATGGCAATGCGATGTTTCGTAAACCGAATCGTCCGATAGCTCTTCTGCGTCTGAATGTTGGTCTCGTGAATCTCTCCGCCATAGAGATCCATAATCAACTTTCGGTAGTCGGGAGAAAAAGAGATGGTTCCCCGATTCGCCGTCACGGTCGACGCAACGTCCGGCTTCGTGTGGTCGAAAATCGTCACCCCCTCCAAATCGTTGGAGTGTTCAAACGTCCGCCGGACGAGAATGGTGTATCCGCCAATATCCTGAGAAAACAACCCCGGAATAATCGAGAGCGTCGGTTTCTTCCGGTAGATGTCGCTCGAGAGGACCTTCGCCTTGTGATTCGCATCCGGCAGCACATCGTTGTTGAAACGAATAAGGAGGAAACAAATCAGAAGCGAAACGATGAAGACCGGCGCGATCATTCGATAAAGACTGAGGCCTCCGGCTCGCATCGCCGTGATCTCATTCGACGACGACATCCCGCCGAACGCCATGAGAGTGGCGACCAGAACCGACATCGGAACGGCCAGCACGACCATCCATGACAGATTGAGCACGATCACTTCCACGATCACTCCGGCGCTCAATCCTTTTCCGACAAGCTGATCCATGAATTTCATGATGAACTGGAGAATGAAGATCGCCATGAGAACGCACAGGGAAAAGAGAAACGGGGCGAGGTGTGCACGAAGGATATGTTTCCAGATGATTCGCATCGTGGGAGCAATATACTCAGATTGTCTTCTCTTCTCAACACGTGAACGATCGCCTCTGCGGGGAGCAAACGCTGATTTCCCTGCGGGATTTGTCACGAATTGCCAGACGGATCATCCCAACGTCGATGTTCCGTCACTCGTTCCATGGAGGGACGTGCGGATGGATTGGCTCCTCTTGATATTCAATCCTCTTTTTGGTATGTTTTTTCGAGATTCTTGGTTCAGTGTCGACCGTTGTGACTCCGCAACACCGCATCGAATTGCTGGTCCACCTCAATATTGGAGCAGAATCGACTCTTTCGTTACCGGTTGTTCCAATCCAACCCAGGAACCCTCGGATGAGGGTCCAGAGATTTTCCCCGTATCGACGAACAACTCAATGATGTCCATCGGGTGAACTATCTCTTGCTGACTGGCATGACGATTCGTCTCAAACGATTCATGGTGACCCCAACACAGGACAGATTTCGGATCCTGGCAGTGATGCTGGTGTTCATCCTCTTCCTTTCCGGGGGCGAGGCCGCTCAGGGCGAAGTTCGGATGGAAGAGTACCCGGGCTTGAACCCGTCTGAGTTCTCCAAGGATCTCTTCTTCCAGCAGACCCAGCCGGGGGGATTCGTGCGATCCCCTTCCGATACCGACCGGGTGGTTCCAGGGCAGGTCATGTCCCGGCGCGCACGAGCGATTCTTCAGCGTTCAGGCCGCATGGACACGACTGCACGTGTCAGTGTGACGGATAGCCTTCTCGCGGCAATTCAAGCTCTCCCCCGGGATTCCACAGCTCGTCTCAGTGTGTTCCACCATGTGCGAACCGATCCCCTCTCGGTTCGAATGATTCGACTCACCGACCACCCCCTCTATGCGGGGCTCCCGATTCAGTTGCGGCAGAAGGAGACTCTCGATTCCACAGAGTATCGCTACCGGATCAGGAGCACTGTGACAGGTAAGGATATCCGGATTCCCCTTGATCTCTCTCTGGAAGAGTACGCGCATCTTCGCCTCGAGCGGACCATCCGTTCGAACTGGGAGACGATGGCCCGCAAATATGAGGTCGAAACTGAAAAGAAGAGAGATCTTGGCGACATCCTCGGACAGGTCACCAACATCGAAGTTCCGGTACCGAAGAATCCTATCTTCAGCATTTTCGGTCCCAGCATCGTGCGTCTCCAAATCAACGGCTCGGTCGACGTGCGGGGAGCGTTCCGAAGTACGAAATCGGATGTCATTACCAGCAATCCGCTCGACCAGGTGCGGAACGAGCCCGATTTCAACATGGAGTTGCAGGTCAATACCAAAGGGGAGATCGGGGACAAGCTGAGGATTGATGCCGATTGGAATTCGGAGCGCACGTTTGAGTACGAGAACCAGCTGAAGGTTCGGTACAAAGGATATGAGGACGAGATCATCCAGAGCGTCGAAGCGGGAAACGTTTCGCTTCCGACGAACTCGAGCTTCATCTCGAGCAACCAGGCCCTGTTCGGCGTCAAAGCCGGGATGCAGTTCGGCCCGTTGAAACTGACCACCATCGCGTCGCAGAAAAAGGGTCAGATCCGCGAGCTGACGGTCTCGGGCGGGGGACGCCCCACGCCGTTTGAGAAACGGGCCACCGATTTTTCCCGAGACCACTTCTTCGTTGACCTGGCATATCGGAATATTTATGAAAAAGCATTGAAGAGAATTCCTTTCGATGTCGACAGCAGGATGCAGATCCAGGATATGGAAGTGTGGGTGACGCGGACGGGGATCATTTCCGATCCGAACGAACGGGAAGTGGTCGCGTTTATCGAGATCGATTCGGTCCTGAAGTACCAGCGGAACACCGCGGCGAGACGAGGCCAGGAATTCGTGAGCATCACTGGCCGCGTCGAGGTGGGAACCTTCGTCCGGCTCGAGCCGAACACCGACTACATGTACAACGAATATCTGGGGTATGTCTCGCTCAATCGCTCGCTTCAGCCGGACCAGGTCGTTGCTGTGGCCTATACCCTGCCTGCGCCGTTCGGCGATGTCGGAAATTTCGGCGCGAAGGACACCTCGAAGACCGCCAAGCTCATCCTCAAGCTGATCCGTCCCCGCAATCTCGATCCCAGCATGCGCTCGGCATGGAACCTCATGCTCAAGAACATCTATCCCCTCGGGGGACGAGGCCTGAAGAAAGAGGGATTCGAATTGAATGTCGAGTACCGGGCTCCCGGGCGGGAACCGGAGACGACCATCATGCCCGACGGCATCAATCTCATGGAACTGTTCCGGATCGATCGGTACCGGGAGGATGGTGCGGCTCAACCGGACGGGAAATTCGACTATCTGTCGGGGATTACCATCAACGAAAATCGTGGAGAATTGATCTTCCCGACGCTGGAGCCGTTTGGAGAGAATATTCGGCACTATTTTCTTGAGCGCTACAAGCCGACGACGCCCTCGGACACGGCACGCTACATCGCACTGGCCGATTCCTTTGTCTTCCGTGAAGTCTATGACACGACGCTGAATGGTGCGATCAACAGTCTGAAGAACAATTTCTTCCTCAAAGGAAACATCGTCTCGTCGATCGCGTCGAGTTACAACATCGGATTCAACGTCGTGGAGGGGAGTGTCGAGGTGATCGTGGATGGGGATCGCAAAACGCCCAATGTTCACTATACGGTCGACTATCTCAGCGGTCAGGTGATGATCAAAGATCAGAGCCTGCTTGTTCCCGGGAAGAACCTGCAGATCAAGTACGAGGCGAATGATCTCTTCCAGCTTGCGTCGAAATCCCTTGTGGGGGCTCGAGGTGACCTGACGCTGGGGAAGAATTCTACTCTTGGATTCACATTCCTCAACCTGAATCAGGAAACGCTGAGCGACAAGGTGCGGCTCGGCGAAGAGCCGGTGAGCAATTCGATCCTTGGCTTCGATGCAGGAATGACGATCGACGCCGGTTTTCTCACGACGGCCCTCAACTGGTTTCCGGGAATTCAAACGAAAGAACCATCGTCCATCGTGCTGAGGGGTGAAGCGGCATACATGCTCCCCGATCCGAACACCCGGAAAAGTCCCATCGCCCAGGATCAGAACAAGGGAATTGCCTACATCGACGACTTCGAAGGCGCGCGGAAGATCATTCCGCTTGGGGTTCATTACGGGATGTGGAGGGAATCGAGCGTACCGGCCTACGTGTTGGGACTCGATGCCTACGTCCCGCCGGATCGGACGGTGAACCTCTCCGATCCCATCGTCAGAAGTCTGTTGCTTGCGGATACGACGAAGATCGAGTACAAGGCGAGGACGACGTGGTACAATGTCCTTCCAAGCGATGTCCATCCGCGAGAAATATGGCCGGAGCGCGATGTACGATCCGGAGAAGATTATGTCACGGTCCTCAATCTGCGATTCCGTCCTCGCGAACGAGGGATGTACAATACTTCTCTGAACCTCAATCAGCGTCTGTTCGCGTCCCCTCAGCAGGCATGGGGGGGGGTCATGAGAATGCTGAGCTCGATGACGACCAACCTGATCGACGAAAATATCAACTTCATTGAGTTCTGGGTGCGTGTGGACAAGACCCGTCCGAACGCGAAGCTGAATATCAACCTCGGGTTCCTCAGCGAAGACGTCATCCCGAACGGCAGACTCGATACCGAGGATGGACTCGGGGGTACGCTCCGGACCGGTCTTATCAACAATCCTGCGGTTCAAGATGTCGGTCTCGATGGCCTCAACGACGACCAGGAACGCCAGCGTTACTCGGCATTTGTGGCGGCCTATCCTCAGTTCTCCGGCGATCCCTCCGGGGACAACTATGTTGCCCCCCGTCAGATCGGATCACTCAATCCGGATGACTACACAGGCGTCAACGGTCCGCAGAACAACTTCACCACCGAGAGCGGGCGGTACGCCGATACGGAAGATCTCAACCTCAACAACGTTGTGGATCGACTGAACAGCTACTTTGAATACGAAATCTCTCTCGATACGATGAAACAGGCGTTCCGGCAGTTCGTCACGGGAGGAGGGGCAAACCGCTGGTATCAAATTCGTATTCCGATCAACGAATACACGCGAAAGATCGGCGATCCCACGCTCACAAACATCGAGGCGGTCCGACTCTGGTTTACGGGAGCGGACGATGAAGTGCTCATCCGGATCGCAGAGTTCAATCTTGTCGGGAACCAGTGGGAATCTCTGATCAAGAACGACAGTACGTTTCGGGTGAGCGTGGTCAACGCAGAGGACAACCCCACCTACAACCCTCCGCCGGGTGTCGATCGCCCCCGCGACCGGACGCGACCGGATCAGATCATTCGCGGCAACGAGCAATCACTGGCCCTTCTCATCCACGATCTCAAGGATGGAGAATCGCGCCAGGCGATCAAGAGATTCGCCATTCGTCCGCTTGATCTGTTCAACTACCGATCGCTGAAAATGTTCGTCCATGGCGACGACCGCCCCGGATTTCGGATGATGTACGCCGATACCTCGAACTACGATGTGGAATTATTCTTCCGCTTCGGCGCCGACTCGCTGAACTACTATGAGTATCGTGCGCCCATCCGCTCCGGTTGGGATCCGGCAAACGAAATCACTATTCATTTTGTTGATCTCACCGCGATCAAGCTTGGTCGTGATTCTGTCGGTGTCCTGACTGCGCGCGTGCCGGTGCCGGATGGAGCTCCGGGGGCGTCGTATCAAGTTCGGGGTGAACCGACGTTGACGAATGTGCGCTACCTTGTGCTGGGAGTCGAAAATCCTCCGAATAAGGGAAAGAGCAGCGTGACGGGGGAAGTCTGGATCAATGAGATGCGGCTGACCGATGTGGATGATACGAAAGGTTGGGCGTACCGCTTCGATACGTCGATCAAGTTCGCTGATGTCGCAACGATTACGTTCGGCATGACCGAGCGGGATCCCTATTTCCACGGCCTGGAAGAACGTTTTGGCACGCGCAATCTTGACAGAAACTGGTCGCTCAATGCCGGTCTGAACTTCGAAAAGTTTCTCCCGGAGAGCTGGGCCGGAACTTCGATTCCCCTCTCTTACTCGCACGTCGAGGGAGTCCAGGATCCGCGGTACCTGCCGGGAAGGGACATTCTCGTGGATGAGGCGGTGAGACGCGTCGAGCAGGTTTCCAGAGAAAGCGGGAAGAACGATGCCGAAGCCAAAGCGGAGGGAGAAGCGATTCGTGAACAAGCTAAAACACTGAGTGTCACAGAAACGATCGCACTTCCCAATATCCGGTTCAAGGTGCCGATCGAGTATTGGCTCGTCACGGAAACCATCAACCGGATGAATTTTGGTTTTTCTCATGCGAATTCATGGCGCCGAAATCCGACGACCGAGCGTTTCAATTCGTGGTCGTGGAATTTCCGGTTGGGCTACGATCTGCTGCTCAATCCGAACAACTATGTTGAACCATTCGCCTGGGCCGAGGAGCTCTTTATTCTCGACGGATGGTCGAAGACGAAACTGTTCTTCACGCCACGGAATTTCAACCTGACTTCCACGCTGACCCGCGGCCAGACGCATGAGCAGGTGCGTAACCAAACAGCCCCCAAGCCAGTGGCGCGCAGTTTCACAATGAACCGAGGATTCGGATTCAGCTGGCCCTTTGTGGACGGCGGTTTCCTGAATCTCGGCACTGACTATCAGCTTGATATTGCAAGCAGTCTGGTGCACCTGGAGCTCGACCAGCTTGGCGAACAGCGATCGTTCACGGATATTCTCGGTTCCATGTTTGGTGGCGAACGACTCATCGATTTCGGCATCGATCAGACGTATACTCAGACGGTTGCGATCAATTCCCGACCTGTCCTTCCTGCTGTTCTGAAGTTGGACAAGTTTGTCACGCCGACAGCACGATACGGGGTCCGCTATGATTGGCAAAACGATCTCCAAGCGGGTGATCTGGGCAAGAGCTCCGCTTGGTCCGGGAATCTGGCCATTTCCGTGGATATCAATCTCAACCTCATCGGCAACGAAATCTGGTCTCCCAAGGCGCCTCAACCAACACGATCTCCAACCGATACCGCGGTCGTCGAGGCTTCGATACCACTCTCGGAACGAATCGATCAGATCACGCGGCTTCTTCTCAAGACGCCGTTCTTTGAGTTCGACCGCGTGAATCTGACCTTTTCGATGACCAACTCGGCGCGTCATAATGGAGTGATCGGAAGACCGGGATTTTCAAATATGTTCGGCCGAATCCCCTTCATCCAGAATTCGCTTCCGGAATACGGTCCGTCGTTGATGTATCAACTCGGCCTGGCCTCCGACCCGCATGGGGATGTCATTATCAAGTCGAAAGGGAGTTTTCCTTTTGTGACCGGGACGACCACTCAGGGCCGCCGTGCACCGCTTGGCAATCTCACGGATATCTTTTCCGAAAAAAATCGAGTGAATATTCGCACTTCCCGACCGCTGTGGGAAGGCGCACGCGTGGAGCTGTCGTGGAACCTGGGGTGGTCGTACAATGTGAACACCTCGCTCGCGACGGATTCTCTCGGCGTTCCAACACCACTCAATCGAATCGTCAACGGCGATGTGGAACGCTCGTTCATGACGTTTCCGCCGATCCTGTTGTTCAAGATGCTCAAGACCAGTGTGGAGGATGTGAACAAGAGGTACGAGGAATTGAAACAGGATATCGGCGATATTCGTGCGCTGGATGAGAAGCTCGCTCAGGCATTCGAAGAGGGATTTGAGGCTATTCCGATTGGGGCAAAGATTCTGGGAAAATTGTTCCCCCGTCCAAACTGGTCTATTCGCTGGGATGGCTTGGAAAAGCTTCCTCTCCTGGGAAGTATCGCCCAGAGAGTGAGCTTCGACCATACCTATAACTCCACGTATAAGCGTCGTTGGAAGCTGACCCCTGGAACGGGAGAGGTTACGGAAAGCCAACAAGTTGTGTACGGTTTCGCGCCGCTGGTTGGTCTGACGTTTACGTTCCACGAGCTTGGCAAGGGTAACCTTGGCGCGTCATTCCGTCTGTCCACGACAACCTCCTACGATCTCACCCCTGCGGCGCAGAACATCGTGGAGATGAACACGACGGACATCTCGGTGTCTGCCAACTACAATCGGCGAGGGTTTGAGATTCCGTTCTTCGGACTGTCGTTGTCGAACGATTTGGACATGTCGTTCACCTACAGCTACTCGCAGAACTCGCGTCGAATCTACGACATGAAACGCGACTTCAAGAAGGAGGGAGAACCGCTCGAGGGATTCAGCCGTACGACAATGGAACCGCGCATCCGGTACATCCTCAGCTCGCGCGTGACGGCATCGATCTACTACAAGTTCACAAAGTTCAAACCGGACGAAGGTGGATCGCGCATTCCTGGTTCGACGATCAACGAAGGGGGATTGGACGTCCGCGTCGCGATTCAGTAACCGACGCGTCATCGCCTGCGACTATCTGCGGTTTCATTGATTCTTAGGGGCATAATGGTTACTTTGACTCGCGTTGCATCGAGCACAATCAGCACATCTGGAGCTATGGCAACATCACGAAAGATACTCTGGGTTGATGACGAAATCGATCTCCTGAGAGCGCATCTCAAATTACTCGAAAACAAAGGCTATATCGTCGAGACCGCCACCAACGGAGAAGACGCAATCGAGATGGTCCGCAAAGGGGGCTTTGATCTCGTTTTGCTCGATGAGATGATGCCTGGCATCGGGGGCCTCAAAACCCTTTCGGAAATCAAAGCCATTGACACTGCCCTGTCCGTGATCATGATCACGAAGAATGAGGCGGAAAGCCTCATGGAAGAAGCGATCGGGAGCAAGATCACTGACTATCTCTTGAAACCGATCAATCCCACCCAGGTCTTGATGGCCTGCAAGAAGATCTTGGAGGGACGGAAGATCGCCGGGGAGTATTTGTCGCGCGATTATGTCAAGGAATTCCAGCAAATAAGCGCGGAACTCCTTGGCCCAATCGACTTCCACGGGTGGATCGATATCCATACAAAACTGACATCGTGGGACTTGGACCTCGATGAACATCCTGATCTGGGACTTCGTCAAACCCTCCTGGATCAGCGACGAGAGGTCAATGCCGAGTTTGCCAAATACGTCGAGCGAAACTACCGCTCATGGCTTCAATCCTCATCCGATCGGCCGACACTCTCCACCGATATCGTCAAACAGTTTATCGTCCCGGAGCTGAAAGGGAAGAAATCGGTATTCTTCTTCGTGGTGGATTGTCTGCGGCTCGATCAATGGCTCATCATGGAGCGGATGCTCTCCGATTTCTACTCGGTGGAGAGGAATTACTATTACAGCATTCTTCCCACCGCAACACCCTACTCACGCAATGCGATCTTCAGCGGCCTGTTTCCCATCGATCTTGAACGCCGGTTTCCCGAAATCTGGAGATCGGGAGAAGATGACGAGAGCAGTCGCAATCGACACGAACACCGGTTGCTCGATGATCTGCTCGAGCGATCGGGGATCGCCCTGAAACCCGAGTCCAAGTACGTCAAGATCCTCGACGCGGAGTTCGGGCGACAGATCGAAAACAATATTGCCTCGTACGCCCAGAACAAGCTGACGGCGATCGTCGTCAATTTCATCGATATGCTGGCTCACGGGAGATCGGACTCGCCGCTCCTGAAGGAGATCGCCCCCGACGAAGCGGCCTATCGATCCTTGACCGGATCCTGGTTTCAGCACTCATCCCTGTTCGGCATGCTGAAGACGCTTGCGAAACAGAAGAATGCGGTTGTCTACATGACAACCGATCACGGCAGTGTCCGATGCATGAGAGGAAGTAAAGTCGTGGGCGACCGGGAAGCGTCAACGAACTTGCGATACAAATACGGACGAAACCTCCGCATCAATGACCGGGAGGCGGTCTATGTGAAGAATCCCGAAGAGTTCAAGCTTCCGAAAGGAAGTGTGACGACCACCTACGTGCTGGCCAAAGAAGATTTCTACTTTGTCTATCCGACCGACTATCACAAGTATCTCAACCAGTACCGGGATAGTTTTCAGCATGGCGGGATTTCATTGGAAGAAATGGTTCTTCCCATCGTGAAACTTGAATCGAAGTGATCGATCAAATCCATACCACGCGATCAGAAGCAGAAACGATTGAGCTTGCGAGGAAGTTTGCGGCACGCTTGTCTCGCGGCGACGTCGTGGCGCTCTCCGGCAACCTCGGGAGCGGGAAAACGCGTTTTGTTCAGGGTGTGTGTGATGCGTTCGGCGTGCGGTCGCACGTTTCGAGTCCGACGTTCGTGATCCTCAATCGATACGAAGGCCTGGATGACAACGGGGATGAAATCCTGATCCACCATTTCGATCTCTACAGGATCTCGTCGACCGAGGAGGTCTACGATCTCGGGTACGAGGAGTTCTTCGCCGGAGACGGGATTTGCCTTATTGAGTGGGCTGACTATCTCGGTGAATTGCTGCCCCCTCAGCGATACGACGTCTATCTCACGCTCGGGGAGGCAGCGGATGTTCGAACAATCGAGATACGTCGGGTCTCGATCGGACCGACAGTCGGGGCCGACGCCGCGCAACGGGTCATGCATGTTGATTCTCGGCATTGAAACTTCGACGGAAGTGTGTTCTGTCGGTCTGGCCGACGAACACGGATTGGTTGCCGAACGCTCGGTCGTCGAGTCCCATATCCACTCGGAGAAGCTGTTGACGCTGATGGCGGACGTTCTGCAATCGGCCGGAGCTTCCCCCGGCGAACTCTCCGCGGTTGCCGTTTCCATCGGACCCGGTTCTTTCTCCGGACTTCGTATCGGCTTGAGCACGGCGAAGGGACTCTGTTACGCCCGGGGGATTCCGTTGGTCGCCGTTCCGACGATGGCGTCAGTTGCGTCGTCGGCATTTGAGGAACATGACGAGTGGCTATCGATCGTCATCGCCCTCGACGCGAAACAGGGGGAATTCTACGCCGGACGCTTTTCGAGATCGACCGAGCGCATTACCGAGATCCCGGTCCGGGTGTACCCGCGTGACGAGCTGGTCGGGATGATCCGCGAAAGTGATATTGTACTGACGGATGTTGCCGACGGGCTTCAGGAAGAAGGGGAGAGACGGCGGAGGGTTTTTCACACGCGCACATTCATGAGCGGCGCAACGATCGCCCTGCTGGGGCGGCAGTTGTTTCGGGAAGAACGGATTGCAGATCTCCAGCACATCGAGCCGATGTATCTGAAAAATTTCATCGTTCGAACCGCGAAAAAGGCGTGACATCGTTTCGGCGGTCACGATCAGCGTGCCCATAATTTCAGATCTCCACGGAGGTTCTCCATGCCCTGGTTCCGACGTTCCAAACAGAATATCATCGCCGAAGGTCCGAAGAAGGAAATCCCCGACGGTCTCTGGACGAAGTGCAACGGGTGCGGTGAAATCATCCACCGTAAACAGCTCGAACAGAACTTCTTTGTCTGCCCGAAATGCCAAACCCACTTCCGAATCGGGAGCAAAGAATACTTTGAAATTCTCCTCGATCGGGGAAGCTTCAAAGAAATGGACAAGAAAATGCGATCCGCGGATCCTCTGGACTTCAAGGATACCAAGCCGTACTCCGATCGGATCAAAGACACGATCAAGAAGACGGGACTGAATGACGCGGTACGAACAGGAACGGCCGCAATCGATAACCATCCCGTCGTGATTGCGTGCATGGACTTTGGTTTCATCGGCGGGAGCATGGGATCCGTCGTGGGAGAGAAGATCGCCAGAGCTATTGACAAAGCTCGCAAGACCGAGCGCCCGCTGATTATCATCTCTTCCAGCGGAGGCGCACGAATGATGGAGGCTGCCCTCTCCCTTATGCAGCTGGCGAAGACCAGCGCGAAACTTGCACAGCTCTCCGATTCCGGTGTCCCGTTTTTTTCCATCCTGACGGATCCAACGACCGGAGGCGTCACGGCAAGCTATGCGATGCTGGGGGATATCAATATTGCCGAACCGGGAGCGCTGATTGGCTTCGCCGGCCCGCGAGTGATCAAACAGACGATCGGCAAAGACCTGCCGAAAGGGTTCCAGCGATCCGAGTTCCTTCTGGAAAAAGGCTTTGTCGACATGATCGTCCATCGGCGAGAGATGAGGAGCACACTGAGTCGACTCCTCCATTTGTTTCAGAACTAATGATTGCCGCAGGTCATCGGGAGTCGCGCAGCCGCTGTGCGGAAAGACGTTCCATTGAGCATCCAGACCATCTTTTCCGTTCGTGAGATTCAGGCCGAGGCAGATCGATTGCGCTCGGCGGGAAAACGAATCGGCGTTGTCCCCACGATGGGGTATTTGCACGAAGGCCATCTGAGTCTCATCCGACGCGCGAAAGAACTCGCCGACGTCGTGATCACGACCATCTTTGTCAATCCCACCCAGTTCAGCGTCGGCGAAGATTTCGAATCATACCCCCGCGATCTTGATGCGGACAACCTGCGTGCAGGTGAAGCGGGAGCCGATGTTGTGTTCTGTCCCGACCGTCGCGAGATGTACCCCGAGGGGTACCTCACATACGTCGAAGTTGAAACGGTCACATCCATCCTCGAAGGTGCATTCCGACCGACTCACTTCCGGGGCGTGACCACAGTGGTCGCGAAGCTCTTTGGTTTGACGAAGCCTCATGTTGCCGTCTTCGGTCAAAAGGACGCCCAGCAGGCTTTTGTGGTGCGAAAGATGGTGAGTGACCTGAACATGGATGTCGAGATCCATGTAGAGCCGACGGTGCGGGAACCGGATGGCCTCGCGATGAGCTCGCGAAATGTCTATTTGAATCGCGCCGAGCGAACGGCCGCAGCATCTCTCTATGCGGCGCTGATCTTCGCGGAAAAGCAGATTCAGGATGGAGAGCGATCGGTTGAGAAGCTCTCCGGCGAAATGAAAAAGATGATTTCGGATGCCGGCGCAACGGCAATCGATTACATTGCGTGCGTCGAACCGGATACCTTCACTCCGGTCGAGGCCATTCATCCGCCGCGGATCCTCATCCTTTTGGCGGTGCGGTTCGGAGCGACAAGGCTCATCGATAACATCTCGGTCACTTTCTCCTGATTGGAGCGGATGCATACGATGATGGACGATCGAACGAAGGAATTGGCGACGGTCATCATGGCCGCCGGCATCGGGACGCGTATGAAAGACCCCAGTCGGGCCAAGGTGATGTTTGAGCTGCGCGGGAAGCCGCTCCTTCATTACGTGCTGAAGCTCGCGTCCGAAATCGAATCAAACCGGGTTGTTGCGATTGTCGGCTATCAGAAGCACACCGTTATCGATTTCGTGAAGAATTTCTGGCCCTCCGTCGAATACGTCGTACAGGAGCCGCAACTTGGGACGGGACATGCCGTCATGCAGGTTGAGGTGCCTCTGCGGAACTTTTCCGGGGACATCCTCGTCCTATCGGGTGATGTTCCGCTGCTCTCGCCCGATACGGTCGAGGGCCTGATGGCAGAGCATCGCGGCCGGCACGCGATCGCCACGGTGCTCACAACGGATCTTGAAGATCCGACCGGTTACGGCCGCGTCATTCGGGATGCCGACGGGGGGGTCCAGAAGATCGTGGAACACCGCGACGCCTCCGCTGAGGAACGAGCCATCAAGGAGATTAATTCCGGCATCTATGTCTTTGACAAATCGATCCTGTTTGACGGTCTGAAACAGATCAACCGGAACAATGACCAAGGTGAATATTACCTGACGGACATTTTCGAATTCTTCTGGAAGAACAGCCTTCCGGTGGCGGCGTGGAAGGTGCACGATCCTGATGAGATACGGGGAATCAATACGGTCGAGCAATTGGGCGAGGCGGAGGAGTTGGTGATGAAGTATCGGAGGTTTGTGTCGACCGAGGGATGACGCCGGTATATTGACTCTCAGACCAGATTTGAGTACTATTTTGACGTGATTTGAAACGAATTGCTGGGAGGATGGAATGCAGCGAGTGATTTGCGTTTTGGCGGTGTTGTTGATGCTGACCGCGTCGGTGACAACGGCCCAATTCAAGTCCGCTGGCGAATCGAAGCCGAATGTGAGCGAGTCGATCATCCGACCGAATGCGGGCGGGCTGTGGTTCGGGTTGTTCGATCCGGGCAAGTTCAGGATGAACCATAGCTACTCCCTGTCGTACACGACGTTCGGCGGCCAGGGGCTTTCCCTCGGCATGTATACGAACAGCATGTTCTACCAGCTTTCAGATCCTCTGGATGTCCAGTTCGATGTGAGCGTGATGCATTCTCCGTTCAGCTCGTTCGGGAAGGAGATGCAGAAGGGTCTGACGGGAATCTATCTTACGAAGGCCCAGCTCAACTATCGGCCGTCGGAAAACACGTTGTTCCAAGTCCAGTTTCGCCAGATGCCGCCAATGTACTGGATGAATGATCCGTATCGCAGTAATGCCTTCTTTGGCGGATTTCATTTGTTCCGACAGGAGGAAGAGTAGTCAACAGGTGAACATACGCTGTGTATCGTCCCGTTGACCGAGCGATTCACGCAGCATTGCGTGAATGACGCTCGGTTTTTTTGTCATCACCCTGGGTTTTCATTTGCACCAAGAGCGTCTCAACCCCGAATCGAACCTATCAACGCCGACCCCGCCAGCATCATCGCCTGAGCATTCCGTCTCTCCATCTCCGCGTTCATCGAAAACGGTGATCGTTGTGTTCGGCATTCTTGCTCTGCTCGCGGTGGTTTACGCCGGCTACGCGCTCTTCTTTTCCTCCTCCGACGAACCGCTTATCACGGAAGGTGTTCGCACGCGTGCCATCCAAATGGACGTGCTCAATGCGGCAGGAGAGAATCGACTGGCCCTGAGGGCTACGGAATACCTGAGGGCGCACGGCTTCGACGTCGTGGAGATGGGAAACGCCCTCTCGGGAACGCAGGACCACACGCTCGTCATCGACCGCGTCGGAAACATTGAGAGCGCCCGGCGGGTCGCGACCGCCCTCGGCGTTCCGGATCATCAAGTCGTTCAGCGGATCGATCCGACGCTGTATCTCGATGTGACGGTGATGATCGGCAAGGATTATCAATCGTTGAAACCATGGCACTAACTAACGACAGGAGGAACACCCATTGACGTCCCGGACACTTGTCAGGAAGCTCGCGGAATTCGCGGTGACCAAGAAGGCCACGGACATTGTGATCATCGATCTGAAACCCATTTCGTCGGCGACAGATTATTTTGTCGTCTGCAGCGCCGACTCTGAACCTCAGGTAAAGGCGATTGCCGACGCGGTGAGGGAAGGGGCGAAATCGATTGGCGTCGCACTCTGGCACTCGGAGGGATATCAGGCGCTGTCGTGGGTCTTGCTCGACTTCGTGGACGTTGTGGTGCACATTCTGTTGAAAGATGCCCGGGAATTCTATAACCTCGAGCGATTGTGGAGCGATGCCAAACTCCAGCGCGTCGAAGATACGGGCGATCGTGTGCGGATTCGTTCGGTGACATCGACGCGCGCCCGCAAGTCCCGAATCGCAAAGAAACGCGCTCCCTAGGAAATTCTCTCTCTCCATCCATGAAGCACTATCTGCAGGAAAAGGTGGCCGACGCGTTGAAGTCGCTGGGATACCCGAGCGATGTCGCCATCGCGTTCGAGAAGCCAAAGCAGGATATCCACGGTGATCTGACGTCAAACGTCGCGTTAGCGCTGGCACGTTCCGTGGGCAAGAATCCTCGAACCATCGCGCAGGACATCGTTCGCGTGATCGACGTGGAATCCGAACACATCGCCAAGGTGGAAATTGCCGGTCCGGGCTTCATCAACTTCTTTCTTTCCAAAGAATTCTATCAAGGCCATCTTCCCGATATTCTCCGCCAGTCGGAATCATACGGCCGCTCAACCGTCGGCGGCCGGAAGAAAACGCAGGTCGAATTCGTAAGCGCAAATCCAACCGGACCCCTGAGCGTGGGTCACGGACGTCAGGCTGCCCTCGGCGATACGCTGGCAAATCTGCTCGAATGGATCGGGTATGATGTCACGCGAGAGTACTACTACAACAATGCGGGGCGCCAGATGCGCAGACTGGCCGAATCGACGTTTGCGCGCTATCAGCAGCTCTTTGATCCGGCCGCACCGTTCCCCGAAGATGGTTACCAGGGAGACTACATCAGGGAGATTGCCGAACGCGTGCGCGATCGGTTTAAGGGATCGCTCCTCCATGCCGACCGTGAGGAAACTCTCGAGACCTGCAAGAGATTTGCCGAAAACATTCTGTTTGAGGATATCAAATTGGTTCTCAAGCGTCTGGGAATCATTTTCGATGTCTTCTTCAATGAGGATTCACTCTATAAAGATGGCACGATCGACGAGGTTGTCAAAGACTTCCGCGCGAAAGGCCTTGCGTACGATCGTGACGGCGCCGTATGGTTTAGGGGGAGCAGTCTCGGCCTTGACCAGGATCGGGTGATCATCAAAAGCACGGGAGAGCCGACGTATCGGCTTCCGGATATTGCGTATCACCGTGACAAGTTTCGCAGAGGCTTCGACCTGATCGTCGATGTGTTCGGAGCGGATCATATTGCGACGATTCCCGACGTGCTGGCCGGGGTGAAAGCGCTCGGCTTCGACGCCGAAAAAGTCAACGTGATCATCCATCAATTCGTGACGCTGATGCGGGATGGGGAACAGGTGAAGATGTCGAAACGCGCGGCGACGTTCGTGACCCTCGATGAACTGATCGATGAGGTCGGCCCGGACGCGGTGAGATTCTTCTTTCTCATGAGAGCCAGTTCAAGCCATCTCGAATTCGACCTCAATCTCGCAAAGGAACAGTCGGAAAAGAATCCTGTCTACTATCTGCAGTACGCCCATGCCCGGATTGCCTCGATCCTCCGTTTTGCGGAATCGGAGGGGATATCGGCTGAAGCGGCCGATCCTCTGCGCATAAAAGACCGCACACACCATCTCACGGGAGCGGCTGAACTTGCCCTCCTCAAACTCCTCCTCGAATTTCCCGATATCGTCGAATCGTCCGCGCTCAGCTATGAGCCTCATCGGCTCACGTCGTATCTTCACGATGTCGCGACAGCATTTCATCGTTTCTACCACGAGCATCGGGTCGTGATTCCGGAACGGGATCTCGCGCTCGCGCGCATTGCGCTCTGCCGCGCATCGATGATCGTTCTGGCCAACGGATTGAAAATCCTCGGTGTCTCGGCTCCGGAGCGGATGTAAGTACGGTTGCAGCGGGGTGGAAAAAGGCGTATATTGCACGGTCATTTCTTGATGTTCGATCTTCATTCAATCGCTGCGACATGAGCTGGACGAGGGAATCTCCGGCATGTCATGCCGTGCCGGGAAGATCATAGGACATACGGAGAGCATGGAACCACGCGCAGCCAAAGTTATTGTTGTTGCTAACCAGAAGGGGGGAGTGGGGAAGACCACCACAGCCGTCAATCTCGCGGCCTCGCTGGCTGTGGCCGAGAAATCTACGCTTCTCGTTGATGTCGACCCTCAGGCGAACGCCACAAGCGGTGTAGGAGCCTCTCCTGCCGTCGGCCGAACAGTATATCAAGTTCTCATCGAGGGCGCCGAAGCGGCATCCGTGATCACGGAAACCCAGATGCCGTATCTCTCGGTTCTTCCCTCGCACATCAATCTCGTTGGGGCGGAAATCGAGCTCGTCGAGTTTGAGGAGCGCGAACATCTTCTTGCCAACGCCCTTGAGCCCATTCGCAAGAGCTACGAGTTCATCATCATTGATTGCCCTCCCTCCCTCGGCCTGCTGACGCTCAACGCCCTGACCGCTGCAGACGCCGTGTTGATTCCGGTCCAATGCGAATACTTTGCCCTGGAAGGACTTGGTCAGCTGTTTTACACCATCAACATGGTGAAGAAGCAGCTCAATCCGGGCTTGGATATCGAGGGTGTCCTGCTGACGATGTTTGATTCGCGCCTCCGCCTTTCGAATCAGATTCTCGATGAAGTGAAACGGTACTTCGGAGATAAGGTCTTCAAGACCATCGTCTCGCGGAACATCCGTCTCAGCGAAGCCCCGAGTTTCGGCCAACCGGTGATCCTGTACGATGCCATTTGTTCCGGGACGCGAAACTACATGGAACTCGCGAAAGAAGTTCTTGCCAACAGCGATGCGTTGGTTCTCAACACCACCACACCACAATCACAAGAATGAGTTGAACGCCATGGCTGGCCCGAAAAAGGTCCTGGGACGGGGATTAAGTGCTCTGATTCCGCGCGCGCCGGTTGAGGAAGTCAGTCTTCGATCGCCGGACGTCGGGGGAGACACCGGCGGAACCGGCATTATCGCCCGCATCGATCTCGACCGGATCCGTCCGAATCCGTTTCAGCCGCGATCGGACTTTGATCCGGATTCCCTGGAAGAGCTCAGCCGTTCACTCCTCGAGAAAGGCGTGATCCAGCCTGTCACGGTCCGACGTTTCGCCGGCGAGTACCAGCTCGTGTCGGGAGAACGGCGATTGCGGGCCGCCCAGAACGCGGGCATCTCCAAGATCCCCGCGTACATCATTGAAGTTAAGACGGATGAGGAACTTCTCGAGCTCGCCCTGATCGAAAATATCCAGCGCGAAGAACTCAATCCCATTGAAATCGCTCATGCCTATGAGCGTCTGATCGCGGAGTGCCACCTCACGCAGGAAGAAGTCGCGCAGCGCGTCGGCAAGGAACGATCGACCGTTACGAACTATGTCCGCCTTCTGAAACTGCCGAACAAGATCAAAGACGGATTGCGGAAGGGATTGATTACCATGGGGCATGCGCGCCCGATTATCAACCTCCCGACCGAAAAAGCACAGCTGAAGCTGTACGAGAAGATTGTGAAGTCAGGCTATTCGGTTCGCAAGGTGGAGAGCGTCACCCGTTCCGGAAGAAAACCTGCGCGCACCACTTCGGCTGGACGGGAGACGGATTCGTCAAGCGTGCATAGCGTTGAAGAGCAGCTCCGACGGGCGCTGGGAACAAAGGTCACCGTGAGGTCGAAGTCCGGAGGTCGCGGCGAGATTATCGTCGAATTTTATTCGCTCGACGATCTCGATCGCATCCTCGATATTGTTTCGGGACGATAGCGCCGCCTCATCACACATATTTCACCATTCGAGAATCACAATGACACTGGAAAAGATCCTCACGAAAGAGGCCCCCGCTCCTATAGGTCCCTACAGTCAGGCGATCCGCGTAAACAAGACGATCATTTACACGGCAGGTCAGATTCCCATCGATCCGGCAACGAACAATGTGATCGAAGGGGACATCAAAGCGCAAACACGTCAGGTTCTCAGAAATCTCGAGGCAGTGCTCCGAGCGGGGGGGAGTTCGCTCGGATCAGTGATCAAAACGACGGTGTTTCTGAAAGATATGGGGGAGTTCGCCGCGATGAATGAGGTCTATGCAGAGTTCTTTGCGCAATCTGCACCTGCGCGAAGTACGGTCGAAGTCGCGCGACTCCCGAAAGACGTGAAGGTTGAGATCGAAGCGATCGCCGTCGCCGAATCGTAGCTGACCCGCGTTCACAGTCGATGCATACATTGAACATTGCTCGCGTCTCGTACATCGGGTTTCTCGTTCTCTTTCTTCTCCTTAGTGCTCGGGGCCAAACCGTCAAGGGCTTGAATCTGTCGGAGCTCCGCGCTGATCTCGCCGCTGGGACTCCGTGGTCGTTCCCGGATACGACGGGGAGAGAGAAGTCGGAACTCCGAGAGAAATCTCCCGCGTTGGCGATGACCCTCTCCTCACTCCTTCCCGGCGCCGGTCAGTTCTACAACGAAAGCTACTGGAAAATTCCGATCATCTATGGATTCGGGGCGTGGTTCGCGGTAAACTGGAAGAAGGCGGACGATCTCTATCGTCAGTACCGAGACGAATACAGCGCCTCGGTCGGCAAGAAGGAATTCGGCGGAACGGGGGATGAGCGACTTCGATACATCCGGGATTTCTACAGAAACGAGCGGGACCGCTTCAGTCTCTACCTCGGGTTGACCTACCTTCTGAACATCGTGGATGCATATGTCGGGGCAAGCCTGTACAGCTTCGATGTTGGTGAAGACCTGACCGGCTCAGCGAATCTGCGCCTCAATGTTCACATCCCCCTCAAATAGTCCGCCTGCTTACGCGAGAACCTCTTTCAGCGCGGATTCAGCATCGGGAAAGCGAAACGAAAAA
Source organism: Ignavibacteria bacterium (assembly GCA_016873805.1). Lineage (GTDB taxonomy): Bacteria > Bacteroidota > Ignavibacteria > UBA10030 > UBA10030 > VGVZ01. Next base: position 37,371 of record VGVZ01000012.1, on the reverse strand, counting down.
CCGTGTGCAAGCAGCTTTTGCGGCACCGCTCTCTGTCCTTTCAGGAGAAGGTCCGACATCTCGCCGAGTACGATCCGGAGACCCCATGAGGGTACGGGGAGCCATGCGGGTCTCCCCAGAATTTTGCCGAGCGTGCGGCTGAATTCTGCCGAGGTCGGAGGGTTTGGAGCCGTAACGTTCACCGGGCCATGAATCTCCTCGTTCTCCACGGCAAATCGATAGGCGGCTGCCACATCGTCGATGTGGATCCACGGAAACCACTGAGTTCCTGCTCCAAGAATTCCGCCGGCGAAGAATCGGTACGGCATCATCATCTTCCTGAACGCCGGCGCTGAGCGACCAATCACAAATCCTGTTCGCATCAACACCACCCGTATACCAATTTCACCGGCTCGCATCGCTGAACGCTCCCATTGGCGACAGGTCTCTGCAAGAAAATCGTTTCCCGGGGGCGATGACTCGGACACCTCACCCGCCGGCACGTGACCGTAGAATCCTACAGCCGACGCGTTGACAAGAACCTTCGGTCCGTGTCGGGCGGCCGCAGATGCCTCGAGAAGTACAGTGGTGGAATGAACGCGGCTGGCCACCACCTTTTCCTTGAACGAAGAACTCCACCGCGAGGCGCCGATCGACACTCCGGCGAGATTGATGATGGCCTCACAATTGTCGAGTGCCGATCTCCAGGGTCCCACACTCTTCCCGTCCCATGGGAGAATTTCGGTACCCGGCAACCGGCCGCGAGCCGGTTGGGGATTTCGGGAAAGGACGGTGAGGGTGTGACCGCACGTACCGAGCAATGATGTGACCGCCTGGCCGATGAAGCCTGTTCCCCCTGCAACAAGAATCTTCAAGAACTCTCTCCTCTCTTGATCGGCGCAAATGCCGGCCTCCATAAGATATGAATCGTGCGAAGTGAATCCAATATTGTTTCAGAACACCGGAAGGAGGGGATTTCCCGTCCGGGTCGTCGGATCGTCGTGGGTCTTTCTTGCTCCTCATCCGAAATTCCGCTATATTGAACCGAGCTTGAGGAGTAAAGGGTGACCGTAACGATTCACTCTTTACTCTTTCTCGTTTTGGTCCGATTCCGATCCTGCGGCGCCACGAGACGGTCGATCCACCGGTTGGAAACTGAAGAAAATGAAACACATCCGAAACTTCTGCATTGTCGCCCATATCGACCACGGCAAATCGACGCTGGCGGACCGTCTGCTTGAGCATACCGGTGCGGTTCCGGCGCGCGAGATGATCAAACAAGTCCTCGATGACATGGAGCTGGAGCAGGAACGGGGCATCACGATAAAACTTCATGCGATCCAGCTGACATACAACGCGCAAGATGGCAATGCATATATTCTGAATCTCATCGACACCCCGGGTCACGTCGATTTCACCTATGAGGTCTCCCGTTCGCTGGCGGCTTGCGAAGGGGCGATCCTCGTCGTCGACGCGAGCCAGGGAGTCGAGGCCCAAACCATTTCCAATCTCTACCTCGCCATCGATGCGGGTCTCGAAATCATCCCGTTTATCAACAAAATCGATCTTCCCAGTGCTAAAACGATGATGGAAAACGTCAAACACCAGGTAATGGATCTTCTCGGATGCAAGGAAGAGGAGATTATCTACGGAAGTGCGAAGGCGGGCATCGGGACTGTCGAAGTGCTTGAAGCGCTCGTTCGTCGAATCCCCATCCCTCGGGGGAATCCGAAGGCCCCATTGCGCGCGCTGATTTTCGATTCTGTCTTTGACGAGTACCGGGGGGCGGTCGCCTATGTTCGGATTATTGACGGCAAAATCCGGGAAAAGGATCGCATCCGATTCATGTCGTCCGGGAAAGAATTCCAGGCGGAAGAGATTGGCACGCTGGAGCGAGGCCGGAAGCGAAGCGGCGGTCTCTCGACGGGGGACGTTGGGTATGTCATCGCAAACGTGAAAGATGTCCATGATACGAAAGTAGGGGATACGATCACACTGGTCGATGAGCCGGCGTCCGAGGCGCTGCCGGGATACAAAGAGGCGAAGCCGATGGTCTTCAGCGGAATCTACCCCTCCAACAGCGACGACTTTTCTGAGCTGAGAGACGCTCTCGAGAAACTCCGCATCAACGATGCTGCTCTGGTGTTCGAACCCGAGACGTCGATTGCTCTCGGATTCGGATTTCGTGCAGGGTTTCTCGGTCTCCTCCACATGGAGATCATTCGTGAGCGGTTGGAACGAGAATACAACCAGACCTTGATCAACACCGTTCCAAACGTCGAGTATCGCGTGATCAAAACCAACGGCGAGGTTGTGCCGGTGGACAATCCCGCACTTATGCCGTCGCCCGCCGATATCGAGAGGGTGGAAGAACCGTATGTCAACGCGCAGATCATCACGCCCTCGGAATACATCGGCGGGATCATGAAACTCTGTCTCGATCGTCGGGGGATTCACAAGAACACGACGTACCTGACGCCGGAGCGGGCGGATATCCACTATGAGCTTCCGCTTGCTGAGATCATTTTTGATTTTTATGACAAGCTGAAATCCCTCTCGCGCGGTTATGCGTCATTCGACTACGACTTTCTCGAATACCGCGAGTCCGAGCTTGTGAAGCTCGACATTCTCCTGAACAACGAGCCGGTGGACGCGCTCTCGACCATCGTTCATCGAGCCAAGGCGTATGAATGGGGTCGGAAGTTGTGCTCGAAGCTGAAAGAGCTCATCCCGCGACAGATGTTTGAGGTCGCCATTCAGGCGGCAATCGGAAGCAAGGTCATCGCGAGGGAGACGTTGAGCGCGATTCGAAAGAACGTGATCGCGAAATGCTATGGAGGCGACATCACGCGAAAACGTAAACTCCTGGAGAAACAGAAAGAGGGGAAAAAACGGATGAAGCAGGTGGGACGTGTGGAAATTCCCCAGGAAGCGTTTCTGGCAGTCCTCTCGATGGAAGAATAGAAGCGTTCCAGAACTAAGCGACGGAGCACGCGACATGACGAAGAAGAAGAAACATCAGGTAGTAGAAAAGAACCAACCTCCGGAACGGGGATGGAAGCAGAAAGTCATCGCGTTCCTTCGCGAGGCCGGCATCATTATTGGAGCCTTTCTGATCCTGAACAATTTCGTGATTGCATCGTTCCTTGTTCCAACCGGATCGATGGAGGACGAAGTGATTACGGGCGATTTGCTTTTCGTCAACAAGTTCATCTACGGTGGCACCTCGCCCCGCAATATTCCCTTCACCAATGTCCGGCTCCCGTGGTTTCGCATTCCCGGTATTCGTGATGTCGAGCGGGGAGATGTGATCGTGTTTGTCTTTCCGGGAAACCGGGACGAAGCTGAACCGGACGAATTCACCTTCTATCTCAAGCGATGTGTGGGCTTGCCGGGTGATACCGTTCAGGTGATTGATCGCGTCCTCTATGTCAACGGCCAGCGTTTTCCGATGCCGCGGAACATGAGGTTCAGCTTCAAGAGGAATCTCCACTCCTCCCAGGAGGATGAACGGATCTTTCCTCCCGGAGCCGCATGGAACGAAGACTACTACGGACCGGTCGTCGTGCCGAGAAAGGGGATGACGATTCCATTATCCCCGGAAAACTTCGCCGCATGGGAAGTTTTCATCAAGCGTGAAGGACATGAGGTGAGACTTCGGGGGGGCGAGGTTACCGTCGATGGGAAGCCGACAACGGAGTATGTGGTCGAGCGAGATTATCTGTTCGGGATGGGAGATCATCGGGACAACAGCCTCGACAGCCGGTATTGGGGCTTCATTCCTGAGGAAAACCTTGTCGGAACTCCTCTGATCGTGTACTGGTCGTGGGATACGCATCTCCCGCTCTATGATATCTTTGCGAAACTGGGTTCGGTCCGCTTGAACCGGATCGGCACCATCATCAAGTAGCGCATCATGCCTGATTTCCCCTTAAAGGATCACGTGCCTCCGGCCGAAGAGACGCCGGACCAGAAACTCGAAGGTCGCTACTCTCCTGTCGCGTTGATTCGCGTGCTTCTTGTCACCCTCCTGGTTGCGCTCCTTCTCAAGACGTTTGTCATCGAAGCGTATCGTATTCCCTCGGGGTCGATGGAGAACACGCTTCTGGTCGGCGACTTTCTTTTCGTCAACAAGCTGGCGTATGGAATCAAGACGCCTCGCGTGATTCCGCTGACGTCGATCATGATGCCCTCGAGGACCATTCTTTCCTACCGCAATGTCGAGCGGGGAGATGTCATCGTGTTTGATATTCCCTCTTTCCCCACGACGGATGATCAATCGATCTCCCCGAGCTATATCAAGCGATGCATCGGATTGCCGGGAGATACGGTTGCGCTTCGGAACTCGCAGGTCTTTGTCAACGGCCGTGAGTTGGTGAATCCTCCCCATGCGCGGCTTGAACGGGAGCAATCACGCCCCCACTCGTTCCGTCCCCTTCCAATGTATCCGCCGGGGAGTGGATTTCGACCCGGCTACTATGGTCCCGTTGTAGTGCCGAAACGGGGAGACGTGATTGCGATCGATATCCACTCGATCGCGCAATGGAAGAGTCTCATCGAACATGAGGGTCATGCCGTCACCGTCACGGATTACGGAGTGTCGATCGACAATCAGCCGGCGCAGTCGTACACGATAGCCCGCAGCTACTTCTTTGTGCTGGGAGACAATCGCCCGAATAGCCTGGACAGCAGATTCTGGGGGTTTGTCCCTGAGGACAACATCATCGGTGAAGCGCTCCTCGTATACTGGTCGTGGAATGTCGATGAGAGAGCATCGAATCTGCTCGAGAAACTCTCAACCATCCGATGGGCAAGAGTCGGGTCGTTCATCTGATGAGGGAAAGGGCGATGGCCGGCCTCTACTTCCATATCCCGTTTTGCGAACACAAATGCATCTATTGTGATTTCTATTCCGTTGTTCCGCAAAGCAGCGCGCGCGAGGTGGCATCGTTCCTCACCGGACTGCGGACTGAACTCGAATTGTACGGCGCATCCCCGTACCACAGTTCAAAATACGAAACCGTCTTCTTCGGGGGAGGGACCCCTTCGCTTCTTTCTCCCGTCGATGTCGAGAAGATACTCGACCTCCTGAGAACCCGCTTCTCGATCTCGCAGGATGCCGAGATTACACTCGAGACCAATCCGGGGACGGTAGACTTCGAACGGCTCCGGGAGTTGAGGGCGGCGGGCATCACGAGAGTCAGCATCGGCGTGCAATCGTTCCATGATGACGACCTGAAGTTTCTCACGCGCATTCACAGCTCTTCCGAAGCAGCGGACTGCGTGAGGGACGCGTTTCGGGCGGGATTCGACGATGTGGGAATTGATTTGATCTTTGCGCTGCCGTCACAGACTTCCAAACGTTGGCTTGGAACGCTCGACAAGGCAATCGCGCTCCAACCCACCCACGTCTCGTGCTACAGTCTGATTGTCGAACCCGGAACGCCGCTGGAACGTCTCATCGCATCCGGCCAGATTCAATCTCTCTCGGTCGCCGCCGATGCAGAATTGTACGAGTTGACAATCGACACGTTGGTTTCTCGCGGGTACGAACAGTATGAGATTTCGAATTTCGCGCGGCCCGGATCCCAATGCCGCCACAATGTGAACTACTGGAACCACACGAACTACATCGGACTTGGTCCGTCCGCGCATTCATTCTGGGAGGGCGAACGCTGGTGGAATGTTTCGGATGCGAACATCTATCGGAATCTCCTGGATTCCGGTCGACTGCCGATCGAGGGACGGGAGCGGCTCTCTCCCGATGAGCTCCTCGAGGAGGATCTCTACCTCGGTTTGCGGAGCAGCGGGATCGACGTAGAATTGTTCGCGGCGCGACATGGGGCGTGGGTGCTCGAACGTTTCCGATCGGCGATGGAATCGCTGAGGGAGGAGAAGATGCTTGCGTGGGAAGGGAATCGGATCCGTCTCACCCCAAGGGGGTACGCCTTGTGCGACGAGATCTGTGCGACGCTGATGCGATAGTGGTACGAGCTTGAAGTTCAATCGTTTTTCTGATACATTTTGCAGCATTTTCTGAAATCAATCGACGGCGGAATACCGTATGACCAGCAAGACCCTGAAACGAACAATAGCGATTGGCGTCTTTGTCATCTCACTCGCGACGTATGTCGTGACGCTCCCACCAACCCTCGTGTTCTGGGACGTCGGAGAATTCATGGCGGCCGCGTATTTGCTGCAGGTGCCGCACCCGCCGGGCGCTCCGCTGTTTCTCCTTGTCGCGAAAGTGTTTAGCATGGTTCCCTTCGCGGCGGACATTGCGGTGCGCATGCATTTCATTTCCGCCCTGACCAGCGCGTTCACCGTGATGTTCCTCTTCTTGATCTCCGTTCGATTGATTGCGCTCTGGAGAGGATCGCCTGAGTCTCGCGACGACGAAATCGTTGTCTACGGATCTTCGGCAATCGGCGCACTTATCCTTGCCTACAGCAAGACCTTCTGGTTCAATGCCGTCGAAGCGGAAGTGTACGGCTTCAGCATGTTCCTGGTGAGTTCGGTCATCTGGCTGGCACTCCGATGGTACGAGCGGGGTCACGGCAAGCAGAGCGACGCGTATTTGATTCTGATCGCCTACCTGATGGGACTGGCGGTCGGCGTTCATCTCCTGGCTATCCTTGCGCTGTTTCCCGTCATGCTGCTGGTCTATTTCCGCACGTATGAGTTTTCGCTCAAATCATTCCTGCGGTTCGGTGTTGTAGCGCTGGTCATCTTCGCCGTCGTCTATCCGGGGGTGGTGAAGATTCTTCCATCGATGCTCGACGGAGAAATCGCCGGCAAGCGAAGTGAGTTGTTCACCTACATCCCGATCGCAGCGATTCTTGGTGCCCTCTATGGCGTCTACTATTCGGTGCGGGAGAAGAAGCGGCTTCTGAATATCGCGATGTTGTCGTTCCTCATGATTGTCATCGGGTACTCGACGTACACGATGGTATTCATTCGTGCAAATGCCAAGCCGCCGATGAACGAGAATGATCCGAGCACAATGGGGAAGCTCGTCAGCTATCTGAACCGCGAGCAATACGGACAGGCACCGCTCATCGATCGTCGCTGGAACATGTCGGAACCGGAACAGGCGGAGGCGATGTCCCGGTATCGCAGCGACCTCGACTTCTTTCTTTCGTATCAGATGAATCATATGTACTTCCGCTACTTCGGCTGGAATTTCATCGGTGCGGCGGGCGATTACAAAGAGGCGGGCGTGAAGTGGACCCTTTGGGGTATTCCTCTTCTTCTGGGACTCTTCGGCGCATATTATCATTGGCGCAAAGACAAGAAGATGGCTTTTCTGACTACATCGACCTTTCTCCTGCTGGGGGTCGTGCTGGTGATGTACTTCAATATGCAGGAACCGCAGCCGCGGGAACGTGACTATTTCTACGTCGGATCGTTTTTCATCTTCTCGCTCTGGGCTGGATTTGGGGTGCTTGGATTGATCGAATTGCTGAAAGAAAAGGCGGGAGAGGTTGCCTCAAGACCAGCCGCGGCCTACGGCGTGCTTGCCATGGCGCTCCTGCTTGCCCCGATCAACATGGTTCGCGTCAACTACGAAGAGGCGGATCGTTCGGGGAATTACCTCCCGTGGGACTATTCCTACAATCTCCTCCAGAGTTGCGAGCAGGATGCGATCTTGTTCACCAACGGCGACAATGACACGTTCCCCCTCTGGTACCTGCAGGATGTTGAAGGCATCCGTCGTGACATCAGGATTGTCAACCTGAGCCTCCTGAATACGCCGTGGTACATTGATCAATTGAAGAATCAGATGCCGCATGGGGCGAAGAAAGTTCCGATCAGTCGCTCCGATGCGCAGATCAAGAACATTCAGCTTGTCGCGTACGAACCTCAGACGCTGGACCTTCCCGTGCCGAAAGAGCTGCTGGAGACGTATCGGATCACGGATACCGCAGTCGTGAAGAAGGGGGCTATTTCGTTCCTCATGCCCCACACGCTCGATTTCGGCAACGTCAAAGGATTGCGAGTCCAGGATATCATGGTGCTTGATATCATCTTCACGACGAAGTGGCAGCGTCCGATCTACTTTGCCATGACCGTCGCCGATGACGGAAAGATCGGGCTGAAGGACTATCTCGAAATGCAGGGAATGGCGTTCAAGCTGATTCCAAAGAAGTCGCGTACCTTCTGGGAGAGCATGGACGCACAGCGGACGTACGAACATCTCTTCACCGACGTGCAGGAAATCTCTGCCACTCCCAGACCGGGATTTCTCTGGCGAGGATTGCAGGCCGAGGATGTCTACCTCGACGAAGACGCACGACGGCTCCTGATGAACTATCGGCAGACATTCTTCGCGTTGGGATACTACTACGCGAACGTCGATGGACAACCGGCGAGGTTTTCGGAGGTGCTTGATCGGATGGATCAAGTCATTCCGCGTTCCTTGCATCCGATTCCGGCAGGCTTGAAATACGACATTGCGAGTTTCTACTCCGTGAGTGGCGACACGGCGAAGCGGAATGAACTGCTGAACGAACTCGTTGCCCAGTTCCTCCCCCGGGTGGAAGAGGAGATCCGGTACGACCTCGAGAGGGAGAACCCCTATATCCTGTTGATGCAAACGTATGAAATGCTCGAGGACTACGACGCCGCTGAGCGCGTCCTTGAAACGATTCGACGCGTCTATGCAAATGAACCGGGGCTCAAGGAGTTCGTGGATGACAAAAAGGCACAATGGAATGTGCGGAAAGCACTCCCGAAGAACATTCCTTTGAAACCGTGATGTGTCAGGTGGATGCGTCCGTTCATGAATAGCCCGGGTTCACATGCGCCAGATGCTGTGATGATCGAAACGGATCGGAAAGAATCCCGCCTGGAGCATTGGGACGACTTCTGGCAGCAGAAGCAGTCCGTCAACGAAATCTATTCGAACGCCGATCGCATCCTCAGGAATCTCACCCGCATCACTTCCCTCGATGGAAAGCGGGTGCTCGAAATCGGCGCCGGAACGGGGAGAGACAGTCTCCCGCTGGCGAAGCACGGGGCACTCGTGACCCAACTCGATTACTCCCAGAACGCCCTCGCTCTTCTGAAACGCCTGGCCGACGCCGAGAAAATTCCCGTGACCATTGTGGGGGGAGATACCTTCTCCCTTCCGTTTCGTAAACACACCTTCGACATCGTCTTCCATCAGGGTCTGCTCGAACACGTCCGCCCAGCACAGGCGAAGGACCTGCTGAGGGAAAACATTCGCGTTCTCAAACCCGGCGGTCTCCTCCTCGTCGACGTGCCGCAGCGATATCATTTCTACACGGTTGCGAAGCACATCCTGATGGCCCTGAATCGATGGTTTGCAGGGTGGGAACGTTCGTTTTCGATTTTCGAACTCCGGGAGACAATGCGGAATGAAGGATTGACGGTCGTCCATTCCTACGGCGAGTGGATGGTCCCGAGTTTTCCCTACCGCGTCACTCGCGAAATTATGAAATCGATAGGAATCACCCTGCCCCTCTATCCGAATCTCCTTGAACCCCTTTCTCGGCTCCGCTCAGCGCTCCGCAGATCTCTCCTCAACACACCGTTGCCCCTTTGGACAGGCATATCGATCGGCGTGATCGCAAGAAAGTCGGGACCTCGGTAATCGCATGAACATTCTCGTCCTGAACTGGCAGGATATCACCAACCCTCTGGGGGGCGGCGCCGAAGTCCATCTCCATGAGATCTTCAAACGCGTCGTGGCGAGAGGACATTCCGTGACACTCCTCTGTTCGGAGTTCTCCGGTTGCGCGAAGGCAGAAACGATTGACGGAATCCGGATCGTCCGTCATGGAAGCCGCAACCTCTTTAACTTCCATCTCCCCTCGCAGTATTCCAGGCTCGTTCGGGAATCACCATTCGACGTTGTCGTCGACGATCTGAACAAGATTCCGTTTTACACCCCTCTCTACGTCCGTGAACCCTTGGTGGTGATTGTTCATCATCTCTTCGGCAAGAGCATTTTCCTCGAGGCCAATCTTCCCTCTGCACTTTATGTGGCCGCGGCGGAGCGTCTTGCTCTGCGCGTGTATCGGGATTCAATCACCGCGTCGGTCTCGGAGAGCACTCGGCGCGAACTTATCTCAAAAGGTTTCAGGGAAGAATTGATTTCCCTTGTCCCCAACTGCGTCGATCATCAACGGTATCATCCGGTTCAATGTGAGGCGAATCCGCACCCCCGCATCGGCTATCTCGGCCGTATCAAGAAGTACAAAAGCATCGACCATCTTCTCCAGGCCTTCAAGATCATCCACCTCGAAATGCCCGGCGCCGTGCTGACCGTCGTGGGAGATGGGGATGCGCGCCCCGGGCTGGAGCAGTTGGCGCAGCGGCTCGGCATCTCACGCCAGGTGGAGTTCACAGGATTCGTTCCGGAGAGCAGAAAGGTGGAGTTGCTGAATCAGATGGATGTCGTGGCCAATCCCTCATCGAAAGAAGGATGGGGACTGACGGTGATCGAGGCGAATGCGTGCCGCGTGCCGGTGGTGGCAAGCGATGTACCGGGATTGCGTGATTCGGTGCGCGATGCAGAGACGGGATTTCTGTACGAGTATGGCAATATCGAGCAGCTGGCAGAAAAACTTCTGCTCGTGCTGCGCGACGGGCATCTGCGAGAGACGCTGGCCGAGGAAGCGTACCGATGGTCGCTGGGCTTCGATTGGGAAGTTTCGGCGGACAAGATGATTGAAGTGATGGAGGCGGCGATTAGAGCGAAAACGTCATCACGCCAGGCGTGACCTCAGCAGCGCCGCGCATTCAGCAGGTGTGTCGACACGAGCGATCTCGATCCCGATGCCCTGCCCCTCCTCGTCGAGGGCGCGCCGGACGGTGTTCACGACGGGCTCCCAGAACTCTCCGACGACGACGATCGGCTTTCGGCCGATCACGTTTTTGTTGATCATCTCCCAGACTGCCGCGAACTCAAGCAGTGTTCCCGTTCCCCCCTTCAGGACCACATAGCCATCTCCAAGCTCCACAAGTTTGAGAAGCCGTTCGTTCATGCTGGATACTTGAATGACCTCATCGATCCAGCGGTTTGCGGCACGTGCATAAAAAGAGGTCGTCACCCCGATTGTTGATCCACCCGATTCGCGCGCCCCGCGTGCGCTCGCGTCCATGGTTCCGCTGTACCCCCCGTTGCACACCCGGAAGCCCGAGAGGGCAAGGTGTTTGCCGATCTCTCGCGCGAGCTCATACTCGGGTGACCCAGGGGCAGGACGAGAACTTCCGAATACCGTGATGATCTTCGACATATGGATTCCGGTCAATCGAGGAATTTCCAGTTGATACCAAGACGGAAGGAGCGACCGAGCATCGGATATGTCGGGACCAGAAAGTACTCTTCGTTGAGGATGTTCTCCGCCGTAAGCGAAAAGTGGACATCCCCGACGCGGAAAGCCCCGAAGAGATCCACAGGAGAGAATGAAGGGACACGCGTATCCGCATTCGCGCCGAAGAGGAGGAGGGATGGGAAGAATTGCATACCGGTGTGCGATCCGGCGAAGCGCCCCCTGAGGCCGACGCGGGCGTGAAGATGATCTTTGAAGAACGCATCCTGATAGAACACTTCGCAACTCCCCGCCAGACCTGGATACAACTTGTCGGGCGCTCCGTCGGCTTTCATGTTCAGGACGGTAGCCGATGCCGTTCCGGCCCATCGTCCCAGGTGGAGGTGAACGGCAACGGAAGCGTCGAGAAGAGTGAGTTCCGGAAGGGTGCGCAGGAGAGGAATGGCGAAACGTTGATTCGGTACGGCGGATATCATCTGGGCGTTTTCAACCGCACGATACGATGCGCTCAGAGCGATGGTACTCCAGTCAGCCAAGTGAAGCGCACCCTCGACGGAGAGCACCTGATGTCGCTCGACGAGGTCGGAAGAGGGAACAGGTCCGCCGCGTGTATGCCAAAAATGCTCCAGGAACGTCGGGAACCGCGAACGCCTTGAGATTCCGGCCGCAAGCGAGGCGCGATCCGTCGGACGGAAAACGAGATCGAATCCGTGATCGATGACCGTCTGATTCCAATCGTGTTGAAGTTCGGCGGTGATCCTGGGAAGGAAGACGAACGGCACGGGGATTTCCAGACTCGTTGCCACAGACCAATACGCCTTCGACGCGTCTGTGAAAAACGTGCCGGCGGAAGCAGAGGTTCGTTCATACTGCGCGAAAAGACCGGCGCGGAAACTTCGAGTCACAAGTTGCTGCCGCCCTTGGATGCGGAACGAATTCCAGGAATAGTCGTCGAACGGTGAAGCAGGAGTGGTGATTCGATCGTTCAGATCGCGTTCGGATTGCGATGAGACGACATCGAGGGTGGTAACGCTTGATGAATCGGCGAAGATCCGGGCGACGAGTGTCAGGACGTAGTCCGATCGCATCGTTCGTTGATGTGCACTCTCGTTCACGACAGTCGTGGATGCCTCTTCAAATACCGACCTCGTGCTGTCGACAAAGACTCCGCCGTTGAGCCCGTTTCGCGAATCGGCGAAGATGTACGAACCGATGATGTTGAATCGATTGGTCACATCGTATCGCAGCCTTGTTCGGACGAGCCACGCGTCATACTTCGCATTTGTGAAACGCCCATCGCCCGCCTGACGCTGAAACCCCACACTGAGGTTGAGATGGCGGGCCACGTCTTGTGTGAAAAGTCCGTCGGTGAGGAGGTGCTCGAACGGTCCCTGCACGAATCGAATCTTCGTGACGGGACGGATGGTATTGTACTGATGGCTTACCGCGTTGAGCGCACCGCCAACCGAATTTCGGGGGAGGAGGTGCCCGCGCGTCCCCGATATCCGTTCGACGGTCTCAACATATTCCAGGGGAATTGCATAGAGGTCGAATGTGCCGGTCACAGGATCGTTGAGCGGCACTCCGTCCAGCATTGCTGCGCTTCCGCGCAGGTCGATGCCGGAGAAACTCAGTTGAGGCGGCAAACCGGGTTCTCCAAGCTCGTGCAGATACGTGGAAGGGAGATGCGGCAACAGATCACCCAGGTATCTCGCGTCGCTCCAGATAAAGGAAGCGCTTTCGAGTCGAACGCTTCCGGTCTCATCCGTCGCCAATCGACCGTACGCGGGAATCGCGTTTGTTCGAAGCGTATCCGCATGCCGCGCGGAATCTGGCGCTGAACGTTGTGTCGATGGGGCATCCGGGATCTGGGCGATGGCCTGAGAACCCGTGAGGAGTGCAGAAACCAGGAGAAGTCCGGAACGCAGTCTGCGGAGGTGAAATGGAGGACTCAATGTTTGATCACGAAATGTTCAGACTCCGGTTTGAAGAAGGGAGCGGTCAGCGACGCCGTATAGGGGTGACGAAATTCCGACGCGAACGAGTACGCGGTCGCTCCATCCTCAAACATCCCAAACATCGATGACCCGCTGCCGCTAAGCGATACGATGAACGCGCCTGCCCGGAGGAAAAGAGAACGAAGTTCCTCTACCATCGGGTGTGTCCGGCACACCAGCGGCTCGAAATCGTTCTGAACGATCGTACTGAGGAGTTCGTGCTGATGGGGGAGGTTGGAAACCGCCTCAAAGAGCAATCCGTTGTCGCGATCTCGCTTAATCTCAATATTCGCGTACGCCCAAGCCGTCGAAACCTGAACCGGCGGGGTGACGACGACGATCCAATAGGGGATCGAAAGCTCGATTGGCTTCAAGATCTCGCCACGCCCCGATGCAAAGGCGCTTCCACCAAGGAGGAAAAAAGGAACGTCCGAGCCCAATTGCGCCGCATAGCTGATGAGCTGATCACGGGTAAGATCGAGATGCCACAAGGCGGAGAGCCCCTTCAACACCGCGGCGGCATCGGTACTTCCCCCGCCCAATCCCCCGCCCGGCGGAACGTTTTTCTCGAGGTTGATCTGAACCCCTTCGCGAATCCCATGCTCGCGTCGCAGAAGCAACGCCGCCCGCTTGCAGAGATTTGTTTCATCGAGTGGAATATCGCTGCGATTGGACGTCAGCGTGATGTCGCCGTTCGTACCTCGCTTCAATTCGATTTCGTCGCAGTTGTCAATCTGGTGGAACACCGTCTCGATATCGTGAAAGCCGTCGACGCGCTTGCCCAGAATTCTTAATCCCAGGTTGATCTTTGCATATGCGCGAATGTGCATTCCGTCCCTTCTCTATTATGCGCTGGGAAAATACGCCAAAGAGGAGGGAGATGCAAGAATCGAGTCAAAACGCCTGTTTTTGATTGTGAGGCCAAATTTTCATACCTTCCCAATCAAATCGATCATGCATCGGATGACGTTTCGTGAGGTTACTCGTCCGTGAAAGTTGAGATCCTCGATATTCCGGTCGGAGGCGGATCGCCGTTGGTTCTCATCGCCGGCCCGTGTGTTGTTGAAAGCCGCGAGATGACGCTGGAAACCGCAGGTGCAATTCGCCGCATTTGCGACCGGCATCGAATGCCGTTCGTGTTCAAATCCTCGTACAAGAAGGCAAACCGCACGAGCAGGAATTCGTTTTCGACACTCGGCGAGGAGAAAGCGCTTGCAATCCTGCGAGAGGTCAAAGCCGAATTCGGCGTTCCTGTCCTGACCGATATTCACAGCCCTGCGGAGGCAGCCCTCGCGGCCGACGTTGCCGATGTGATTCAGATTCCGGCATTTCTTTGCCGGCAGACCGATCTCCTCGAAGCCGCGGGAAAAACGGGCAAGGTGATCAATATCAAGAAGGGGCAATTTCTCGCTCCGGATGAGATGGAGCATGTCGCGGAAAAGGTGCAGGGGACGGGAAACAACAAGATTCTCTTGACGGAACGCGGTACAACCTTCGGCTACAGAAATCTCGTCGTCGACATGCGCTCCCTTGTGATTATGAGAAGTCTCGGATTTCCGGTTGTGATGGACGCGACGCATTCCGTTCAGATCCCCGGAGGGAATCGAGACCAGAGCGGGGGACAGCCTCAGTTCATCGGACCCTTGGCGCGCGCTGCCGTCGCTGCCGGATGTGACGCCGTTTTCGTCGAGACGCATCCCGATCCGCCCAAGGCACTCAGCGACGCTGCGAGTCAATTGAAGCTTCAGCATCTCGATCGGCTCGTGCAGGAGCTTGCGGCTCTTGATCGCGTGAGGAGAGAATTGAAGATCGGAGCTACGCAGTAAACCCACTCGCCAATCCGTGCCGCGCAGAACATCATACCGCCAGAATCTCAAACGGATCAGACTTCTTCTTCTCGACGTCGACGGTGTGCTGACCGATGGAGGGATCTACCTCTCGGGGGACGGAGATGAGATGAAGAAATTCAACATTCGGGATGGGTATGGGATCGCGAAGATCCAGCGCGCAGGCGTGGCCGTTGGGATTATCACAGGCCGGACGTCACCTCTCGTGAAGCGGAGGGCGGAGGAGCTCGGCATTCGCGAACTCCATCAGGGTGTGGAAGATAAAATGGAGACGTATCGCCGGCTCAAGCAGAAATACGATCTGGAAGATGCATCGATTGCGTACATCGGGGATGATGAACCCGATCTCGACATTCTTCGGATCGTGGGGTTTTCGGCGGCCCCCCTCGATGCGGCTGAACCGGTACGCAAAGCCGTCCACTACGTGTGCGCCGTGAAGGGAGGAGAGGGGGCGGTCCGGGAGGTGATCGACCTGATCCTCGAGAGTCGAGCGCATGGGAAGCGATGACGAGTATCCGAGGGCCCTTTCCCCGCAGGAACGTGATCTGCTGTTCTGGGTGTTGCCCCCGGACCGGCCTGGTTATCGGAGATACCGGGAGGCCGTTGAATCACTGGAGGTCATGGGCGAGGGGCGCAGGGGGAGCGGCAACAACATGTTAGCGCCGCCGGGCATTCGGATTGATTGTGAATCCCCCCTCCCGCACGTCATCGCGTACGGGATTGTGGAGGCGGAAGACGCGACCATCGCTGTCAGCGTACGGGAGTTCCTCGGAGCGCAGCTGGAATTTGAGATCATGAATCTTTCCGGCGCAGCTGTCCCGAAAACGTTCACCGAGATCCGTCGATGGAGCTTGTCCGATTGGTACCCAGGACTTGTCTGTCCGATCTGTTCTCAGAAATTGCGCGAGACGGGAGTTGCCAGCGACGAGACAAGAAAGGTTGTGCTCGCGATTTGTGCCGCTGACAAACGAATCTGGTTGTATGACGGCGAAACGGGGATCAATCATCTCGTCCCGGTCACGAGTTTCTACAATGAGCTGATGCTTCATCGGAGGATTCGTGATCCCGAGATCGCGCTCCATCCGGAGCGGCTGTTCGCCGATCTGGATCGTTACACAGACCGGGATCTTGTGCATGCGTTCTACAATTACAATCGGCTGCGGATGAAAGTGCGACTTGAGATGATTGATCCTGGTACGACAGAAAGGGAGACTTCATTCATGAAACGAGTGTTGTCAATCCTATCCCGCCGAACATCGTAGAAGAGGATTATTGGCGATGAAATCGATTATCGAAAAGGGGAAGGAAGTTATTCGCATCGAAGCGCAGGCGGTTGCCGGCCTCGAGAAGGGCATCGATGAGAGGTTCAGCAGGGCCGTGGAGTTGATCTACGAAAGCACCGGAGGCGTCGTTCTGACCGGCATGGGGAAATCCGGAATCATTGCCCGGAAAATCGTCGCGACATTGAATTCCACCGGAACGGACGCACAATTCCTGCATCCCTCGGAAGCAGCGCACGGAGATCTCGGGATGGTTAAACCGGGAGGAGTCCTGATCTGCATCTCCAAAAGCGGGGACACGGAAGAAATACGTGAACTCATTCCGCTGGTCCGGAGAATCGGCGTGAAGATCATTGCGATGGTCGGAAATCTCCAATCGCATCTGGCTCTACAGGCCGACATCGTACTGGACATCAGTGTGGAGGAAGAGGCGTGTCCACACGACCTGGCCCCAACGGCATCGACGACCGCAGCTCTTGCCATGGGCGACGCTCTTGCGGTCGCATTGCTCGACAAACGGGAGTTTACCCGCGAAGATTTTGCGCGATTTCATCCGGGCGGGACACTCGGCAGGAAACTTCTCCTTACCGTACGTGAAATGATGGTTCAAGGGAACGACATCCCGATTGTGCGGGACGACGTTTCTCTTTCCGAGGCGATCTACGTCATAACGTCCAAGCGTCTCGGCGCAACGTGCGTGGTCAACGGCGGCGGAACGCTTGAAGGGATCATCACGGACGGTGACTTGCGCCGGCTGTTGCAGCGGACGCAGAATATTTCTAATCTGCGCGCCTCTGAAGCCATGACGAAACATCCAAAGACTATTTCGGGGAGCATGCTCGCGGCAGATGCGCTACGGGAGATGGAAACATACAACATCACCCAGCTGATTGTGCTTGACGAGAGCCGAAAACCGGTCGGCATCGTCCATCTCCATGATCTCGTCAAAGCCGGATTAAACGAGTAGGAGTCTCTGTGAAGCTATCCCGCCCGGTTCTCCTGTGGGTTCTGCTGGTCGGCATCTCCGCCGGCTGTGAGGAGAAGATCAAGCCAACAGTCCTTCCCGGGATCTCGAGCGAGACAATTCCTCGGCAGGAGAGCTGGAATAGCACCGTGACGCTGACCGATTCGGGCCGAGTGCGCGCGATGATCCACGCCGGTTATATCCGAGTGTATGGGGAAATGAACGCCACGCTCTTGAGCGAGGGCATTCAGGTTCGGTTCTTCAACGAAAAGGGAGAGCACACCTCAACGCTCACGGCAAAGGAGGGGAAGGTAGACGACCGATCAAATGACCTTGAGGCGTCCGGCGACGTGAAGGTTGTTTCGACCGAGAGTACGATACTCGAAACTTCTCATCTCTTCTGGGACAACGCGAAACAACTCGTTCACACCCAGGAATACGTCAAGATCACTTCTCCGAGAGAGAAAATCCAGGGGCGGGGGTTGGAGGCAGATCAACACCTTCAGAATTACAGAATCTTCCATGTGACCGGAGAGGCAAGAACGGATTAGCATGGGGAGGAATGAGAAGAGGATTCGTTGTGCCCGCACGCTTTGCACGGTGCTGCTTGTGCAGACTGTCATGGTGGCCCAGGAGAGCACGCCGGGTGTCATCGAACTACGATCAGCCGCCGAACTCTATGTGAGGACGATTCAAGGGGAAGAAGTGCGGGAGTTCATCGGAAACGTGCATTTTGTGCATCCATCGGCCCGGGAGGGGACGGTCCGCGTCTGGGCTGACCGCGCCCTTCAGTACGCAAAGCAGAACAAGGTTGAGCTCTTTGGCAATGTGCGGATCGAACGTGACAGCGTGAACATCCGATCTCGACAAGGAACGTATTTCGGGGGCGAGAGAACGGCTCACCTCATCGGTGATGTATTTCTTGTCAAAGGCGGAACGGTGCTGGCCGCACTGAGTGGAAGATACTTCGCCGATCAGAAGATGGCACGGTTTGTCGATGCGGTATCCGTGTCGGACTCCGTCTCAACGACGTTTTGTGACGCACTGATCTATTACGAGTCGGAGGAACGTTCGATTGCCTCCGGCAACGTGGCGGTGATCGACGCGAAGAACGCCACGACGGTTTTTGGAGACTCCCTGATTCATTGGAGCAGGGAACGCTACTCGATCGTCCCTAAATCTCCGCGGCTTGTGAAGGTCGATTCAAGTTCCTCAGGCGTTGTGGACACACTGGTTGTCGTCGGCAGGACGATGGAGGCCTTCGGGGATACGACCGATGTGTTCCTGGTGAAGGACAGTGTCCATGTCGCACGAGGCGATCTTGCGGCCAGATGTCGACAGGCGCTCTATGAGCGGGGGAATAATCGGATCATTCTCACCGGCGATCCTGTGATCTGGTATGGCCAGACGCAGATCTCGGGAGATTCCATCATCGTGATGACGCCCGATAATCGATTGGAGCGCGTGGAAGTGTACCGCAGGGCGATGGCGATTTCCCGCTCCGATACGGGATATGCATCGAGGTTCGACCAGCTTAGCGGCAAAGAAATGCGACTCTCATTCGAAGATGACCGCATCAAGACGATCGACGTGAAGCAGAATGCAACGTCTTTCTACTACCTCTTCGATGAAAACAAACCGAACGGGGCCAATCGATCGACCGGCGACAATATTCGCATCAAGTTCGTGGACGGGACGATAGACTCGTTTACGGTCATCGGCGGGGTCGAGGGGGAGTACTTCCCGGAACAAATGCTCTTCCGGAATGAGTCGAGTTACAACCTCGAGGGTTTTCGCTGGATTGCCGATCGTCCCAAGCGGAGGCTCGACAAAATCGTGATTGATCATGACAAGTAAGAGATTGAAGAAACCGAAATCCAAATCTGCCGGGCGCGCGAAGGAACGCATCATCTCGCCTCTCAGTCCGAACGGCACTCTGAAAGCCGAAGGGCTCATCAAGAGGTACAAGAAACGGACCGTTGTCAATGAGGTCGCCATCGAGGTCCGTCAAGGTGAGATCATCGGTTTGCTGGGGCCAAATGGAGCCGGAAAGACGACAACCTTTTACATGATCGTGGGAATGGTCCGACCCAACGCCGGGAGGGTATTTCTCGATTCAACCGAGCTGACCAAACTACCGATGTATCGCCGGTCGCGCCTCGGTATCGGCTATCTGCCCCAAGAAAGCTCCGTGTTCAGACGGCTTACCGTCCGGGAGAACATACTCTCGGTCCTCGAAATGAGCACACTGACGCGCAAGCAGCAGCAGGAGAAATGCGACGAGCTTCTGGAGGATTTTGGCCTCACCCGTCTCGTATCGAGCAAAGGGTATATCCTCTCCGGCGGCGAGAGGAGGCGAACGGAGATTGCACGCGCTCTGGCTCTCGATCCTCGATTCATGCTGCTGGATGAACCGTTCGCAGGAATCGATCCCATCGCGGTCGAGGACATCATGAGGATCGTCTCCACATTGCGCCAGAAGGGGATCGGGGTTCTCGTCACCGATCACAATGTCCACGAGACGCTCTCGATTACCGACCGTTCGTATCTTCTATTTGAGGGACGCATACTGAAATCGGGTACTGCCGACTTTCTCGCGAATGATCCGGAGGCGAGAAAGCTGTATCTCGGTGAGAAGTTCAAACTTGATCGGTATGATTAGTACATTCGTTTGTCCTCGTTCGTAATGGTTTCCACTTCAAAGAAAGCAATGCTATGATCGTTGTATTGGAGCCCGGTGCCACTGAGAGTCAGGTCGAGCATGTGATTAAGATTCTCTACGAGCACGGCTTCGATGTCCATCGCTCGACCGGAGTGCGGCAGACGGTTCTTGGTGCCATCGGTGTCCGTCCCGATTTTGATCACCGTCAGATCGAACTCATTCCGGGTGTGGCAGAGGTTCACCGGATTACCGATCCGTACAAACTTGCGGCAAGAGCGTTTCGCCGGGAGGGTTCCGTTTTTGATATCGGCGGGGTGAAGATCGGCGACAAGGGGGTTGTGGTGATGGCCGGCCCGTGTGCGGTCGAGAGCGAAGAGCAAATCAATACGATTGCCGCGCGGGTAGCCAAATCGGGGGCGCGGTTTCTCCGGGGCGGCGCCTTCAAACCTCGAAGTTCGCCCTATTCCTTTCAAGGGCTTGGGGAAGAGGGCCTGAAGTTTCTGAGAGCGGCGGCCGACGCGCATCAACTGAAAGTCGTCACCGAAGTAATGGACAGGAGCCAGATCTCCCTCGTAGAGAAATATGCCGATGTGCTTCAGGTGGGCGCGCGCAATATGCAGAACTTCACCTTCCTGAAGGAACTGGGCAAAGCGTCCAAACCGGTCTTGTTGAAGAGAGGCATGGCCGCCACGATTGAGGAATGGCTGATGTCCGCCGAGTACATTCTTTCCGGTGGAAATAGCCAGGTGATCCTGTGCGAAAGAGGCATCCGCACATTCGAGACGGCGACGCGCAACACACTTGATGTAAGTGCAATCCCTGTTATCAAGAAGAAAAGCCATCTGCCTATTATCGCCGATCCATCGCATGGAATCGGAATCCGCGACAAAGTGGTCCCGATGGCCCGCGCCTGCATCGCGGCCGGAGCCGATGGTGTCATGATCGAAGTGCATCATGATCCTGACCATGCGAAATCAGACGGCGCACAATCACTCTATCCCGATCAGTTTGACGTCCTGATGAAAGAGATTCACTTGATCGCGCAAGCGATTGGTCGTGTGATCGCGTGAAGCGCAGCGTGATTTCTCGTGTATCAATCGTCGGCGTCGGACTCATCGGCGGTTCTCTCGCGCTGGCGCTGAAAAAGGCCCACCCCCGACTGCGAATAACCGGATACGACAGGCCGGATGTTCTGAAGATGGCAAAAGCGAGAAAGGCAATCGACGCCGGTCACATGAAACTCAAGGATGCCCTTGCTGATGCGGAACTTGTCATCATCGCCCTTCCCGTTGACCGCATTCTGAAGTTCATTCCCAGGATTTCCCGGCTGATATCAAACGATGTGATTGTCACTGATGTCGGAAGCGTGAAGCGCGAGATCGTACGCGTCGCGGAGCGTTACTTTCCAAGAGGCAATTTTGTTGGTGGACATCCTGTGGCGGGATCGGAACAGGAAGGAGTCCAGGCCGCGTCGGCGGAGATGTTCCGGGATCGCCCCTACATTCTGACGCCGCGACACGGCAAGCCGAAGAATACCGCCGCCCAACTCGCGAAATTCCTTTCC
Organism: Ignavibacteria bacterium; assembly: GCA_016873805.1. Classification (GTDB taxonomy): domain Bacteria; phylum Bacteroidota; class Ignavibacteria; order UBA10030; family UBA10030; genus VGVZ01. Next base: position 15,778 of record VGVZ01000012.1, on the reverse strand, counting down.
CCGCTCGGAGCCAGAATAGCGTTCCTCACACCCGAGCAGCACGACAACATCCTCGCGCCGCTGAGTCATCTTCCTCAACTCACCTCTGTGGCACTGATGAACGTTGTGGGAAGGCGGGACAGCCGATCCAGAAATCACCTCGTGCTCTCAGGAACCGGCCTCATGGATACGACGAGGCTGGCAGAAAGCTCATACGAGATCTGGAAGGGAATACTGCGCCAAAATCGCCGAAACGTTTTGAGCGCGCTCAATCTATACATCAAAGAACTCCAGAGCTATCGATCAGCGTTGAAGGAGCGCCGGAGCGATCTGAGAAGGGAATTCACCTCTGCGCAACGGCTGAGACGGAAAATGCGCAGGCGATAGTTGTTCGACTGATAGAACCAAACAGAGGCTCTCCCCTTTGTCATTTCCGGCCTCGATGTCAAACACAACAGGCCACCCGTAAGGGGGTGTTTCAGGATAGAAGGAGGCTGGATTTACCGGATAGAGAAAGCTGACCTGATCCGGCGTAAATGTGACCCATAGAAGGGGGGACGCTGGGGTGCTGGTCTTTGCATTCCGGAACCACAAAAACAGTAGCAGTCCATGGGCAATTGTCAAGAGATTTGCGATTCTCTTCTTGAATACGTTCACATTTGCCCCTGAGGCGGTTCAGGCTGAATTCCTCTCGATGCAACGAACCGCAGGTAAACAAAAAAAGCCCCGGACAGTTTAGCCGTGGCTTTTGCTGATGCTCAATTCCTGTGATGCTATTTGTCCGGGCTCTTTGAAGTACTCTTCTCGGTCGCAGAGGACGATGAGTTTCCTTTTTGTGAAGTGCCCGGGGAGGGGCCCGAGGTCGAATCCGTTCCGCTTGAAGGCGTTGAAGATGAACCGCCGTTCTTCCGAACATAATCCGTCAGATAGAATCCGCTCCCCTTGAAAATCATCCCCGCGCCGGTTCCCATCTTGCGGCGCAGTGATGGCTTTCCGCAGTGTGGGCAGTCGGTCAACGGATTCGCGGAAATCGGCTGAAACTCTTCAAATGTGAATTCACATTCCTTGCACACATAGTCGTACGTCGGCATATCCCAAAAACTCCCTCTTTCACTTACATTTTTCCAACATCGCCCGTCGCATGAAGGTTCCGTATCTCGTTACAGTGTAGAGAGATAGGCAAACCCTTCGCGCAATCGGTTCACTCCCTTCGAAAGTTCTTCCATCGAACACGCGTACGAAAGCCGGATCCAGTGCGGCGCTCCGAACGATGGACCGGGCACTGTCGCAACGCGATGTTCGTAGAGAAAGTACTCACTGAGATCGTCTGTGGTCTTGATCAGCGTCTTCGGCGTTTTCTTGTTGAGGAACGGCTTCACGTTGATGAAGAATGTGAATGATCCTCGCGGATAGATAAAGTCGATTCCCTTGATCGTCTTGAACTCGCCAACAAGGTACTGGCGGCGTCTGTCAAATTCCCTCACCATTCCGGCCACCTCAGCATCCAGATCGGCTGTCAGCGCAGCGAGGGCGGCTTTTTGGGAAATCGAGCACGCGTTTGAGGTCACCTGACTCTGCACCTTTTCCGCCGCGCTGATGATTTCTTTCGGTCCCCCCATGAACCCAATGCGCCATCCGGTCATCGAATACGCTTTGGAAACACCGTTGGTGGTCACGACCTGGTTGCGAATCGGATCGACCGCCCCCATGCTGAAGTGTTTCAGACCATCGTAGATGATCTTCTCGTAAATCTCGTCCGAAATGACATAGATCCCGGAGCGATGCACGACATCGGCGATCGCTTCAATCTCTTCCTGCGTATAGACCGCGCCGGTCGGATTGCTCGGCGAACAAAAGATCAACACCTTCGATTTCTTCGTCAACGCCTTCCTGAGTTGTGACGGGGTCATCTTGAATTGATTGCTGGCCGAGGTCTTCACGATCACCGGCGTCGCATTGACAAGCTTCGCCATCTCAGGGTAGCTCACCCAGTAGGGAGCGGGGATGATCACTTCATCACCTTTATTGCAGATCGCTTCGAGGGCATTGTAAATGGAATGCTTCGCTCCGTTCGAGACCATCACCTGCGATGTCTCGAAATGGAGATCGTTGTCTTTGCGGAACTTTTCGGCTACGGCCTTGAGCAAGTCGGGGATTCCGCGTGTGGGGGTATACTTCGTGAACTCGCTCTGGATCGCCTTCATCGCAGCGTCCTTGATCGCCTGAGGAGTCCCAAAATCGGGCTCGCCGGCCGTCAAGCTGGAGACATCGATACCTTCCGATTTCATTTTCTTCGCGAGCGAGGCAAGGAAGATTGTCTGGGATTCCTCAACCGCTGCTACTTTTCTTGATAACGGTTTCATGATGTTCTTGCTCTGATACGTTGTGAGGAGGAGAGCGGTGCTTCGGGCAGAACGGGTTCAGCCTTTGTTTGACTTTCGCGTAAGGGCTTCCTGGACAGCAGGGGGAACAAAATCACTGACATCTCCTCCGAATCGAGCGATTTCGCGAATGATGCTCGAGTTGAGGTATGTGTACTTTTCATTTGGCATCAGGAAGACGGTTTCGACCGCCTCGTCGAGTTTCCGGTTCATCAAGGCCATTTGGAATTCGTACTCAAAATCCGAGACGGCCCGCAGACCGCGGACAATCGCGCTCACATTTCGTTTTCGTGCGAAATCGACCAGCAATCCGTCGAAGAATTCGACTTCCACGCGATCGTTGTGATTGAGAGCGTCGCGGATGAGTGAGAGCCGTTCATCGGCTGTGAAGAGGGGAGCCTTTGATGTATTCCGTGCCACCGTGATGATGACGCGGTCGAACATTTTCAGCGCCCGCTCGACGATGTCGAGATGGCCGTTTGTGATCGGATCAAATGTGCCGGGATAGAGTGCGACTTTCATAGTTGCGAGATCTCCGTTTCTTTTTCCGCCCCAGGTTTGGAGATAACCTTCATGATCAGAACGGTGGTCTGGCCAAACTGCTTTCTGATCGTTTCGAACAGATGTTCGGGCACGTCGACGGCGGTGTCACGGCCGTGCTCCATCACCACATGGGTACCGATTCCAGCGGCCGACGAGCGGGCAATTCGTGCCGGAAGCTCACCGATGCTCTCAAGCTGATAGGGGGGGTCGACGAAGATGACGTCAAATCCGACTTTAACGTGCTTGAGATACCAGAATACATCGGCCTGATGGACGTGCACATTGTCCGCACAGCCGATCGCACGAATGTTCGCGTGGAGAACATCCAACGAGCTACGGGAATTGTCCACGCAGGTCACATGCGCCGCTCCCCGACTGAGTGCCTCGATGCCGAGACTTCCGCTTCCCGCGAAGAGGTCGAGAACGGTGCGTCCTTCCCAATCAATGCGGTTCGTGAGGATATCAAAAACCGTTTGCCGGACACGGTCGGTCATGGGTCTGACCGAGAGTCCTTTCATAGGGAGGAGTTTCCTCCCGCGAAACAATCCGGCGATGATCCTCATCTACTCTGATCGAAGCGCGAGACCAATGGCAGCCGCGAATCGGGATCCTTCCTTGAGATAGGATTGATAAATCTGGCCTGCGATCGAGAGTTTGCGGAAGGGGTTGCAAACCTCCACAGCGATGCCGGTCTCGGCTTGCGTGCGTTTCACAACATCGGGAGGGAGAACGAGACCGCACAAGAACATCTTTCCTGGAGCCGCAGCATCCAAATCCCGGAGATGCGCGAGATATTTCGCCGCTGCGGTCGGGACCGATTGGGGAAATTCGCCGGACACGAAGAGGTAGTCGGTGAGTTCGCCGTTTACGATCAGGCTTGCATCGATCCCACCATAGCGCACCCCAACCAGCACCACCGATCCTTCACGTGCCTCAGGATAGTTCAGTCGCAACGTCTTTTCCGCGCTGAAATGATCGATATCGACAAACCGGATGGGCAGCTTGAGCTGCTTGGCAACACTCTGCAAGAACTCAATTATTCCGCGTCTCACACCGACGATGAACGATCGGGCCTTGTCGGGAAGCGGGACCGCATCAATGACAAATTCCTGAGAGGCAACTCCGGGGTAGTATTGACCCAGCTCCCATCGCATGTGCTCTTTGAGAGTCGGTCCCTGAAGAGACGATTCGACAGGGAGGATTCCGACAAAGACCGGTTCACGGGGGAGACCGAAGGAGATTGCGTCGCCCCGTATTTTGTTCCGCTCAATCAGCGTGGAGAGATCTTTGACCAGCGTTTGAATCTGGGGATGGTTTCCGGAGAGATGGATGCCGGCCTGGGAGTTTTCAAGAGAAGTCTCGCACTCGCTTAGCGCCCCGAGGGCGGGAACCTTTCCATGGGTAATGGAAGCAAGCTGGATTCTGTTCCGACAGAACGATACACCGAGATGACGGAAGCTCTTGATCATAGTCGGATCGGATTAGGTGGTTACGGCGCCAGCGCACGTGCGCCCCTGTGGCTCCCGGAGCGGATCCCTCGGCGAGGAGAGATCGCGCGGCATCTACTCCCACGAGGCCTTGTTGATTCTCGAGTCGTCCGTCAGCGAGCCGATGCTTCCATATCCATCCGGGCACTCGAGGATGTACTTTTTAATGATCGTTGTATCGACACTCGTCATCACGTACGGCCGGAATGATTTCGGCGAATGGGCGAGCGATTCGGGAACGAAGGGGCCCAACGCGAGAGGTTTAAACGTTTCGGTGGTCACTGTCCCCGCCGCCACCTCCTCCTTGATAAACGCAATCAAGGAATCGACCGACGGCGCATACTTCCCAAACTTGTTGATGAACTGGAGCTGGCCAGCCCGAATATTCGTCATGCGAGCACGGGATTCGCGTCGAAGTGCATCCTCACGTTCACGAATCTCGAACGGTTCGTACAACACGTATATCAGAACGCCGATAAGCGCGACGATGATGATCTTGTGAAGAATCGACCCTTTCGGTTTTTGATAGATTGACATTGAGCCTCCCTGGCTGGGTGTAAAGAGTTCGTCTGACTGAAAAACTGGGGACTGATGATGCCGCGGGCTCGCGTCCCCTCACCCTTTGACGGGTCAAGGTCGGTCCTGCCGTGGATCCTGAGTCACTTTGAATTATCAATAGTAATCGAATTTCTTATTTGTTCAAACTTCTTTTTGGAGATTCCGCGAACGGCTTGAATTTCCTCGATGCTCCTGAATTTCCCAATTTTGGCTCGATGCTCAAGAATCCTCTCCGCCAGCACCGAACCGACACCCGTGAGTCCCATCAATTCTTCTTTGGTCGCCGTGTTCAGGTTGACGATCTCTTCCTCAGCCTCTGACGCCGGTTCGTCCTCTGTCGCGATTGCCTCTGAAAGGGCGGCAAATGTGCTATCGCTTCTCGTGTAGTCAAACGAAGGGTCCTGCCGGAAGGTGCTCTGATACAACCGAATCCCCATGCCGGCCACCAGGACGGCCACCAGGAAGAGAATTACCTTCCGCTCCGCTTGCGTGAATGCCAGCCACTCGGTCAGTCGCTTCCACATGTCAGATCAGCTGAATGCGTCCCTCATTCGTTCGAAGAATTTTTTCGAGGTGCTCTTGCGCTCTTCCTCGTTGGGGTTGATATGCTCGGCGGAGGAGAGTTTCTTGAGAAGCTCGCGCTCCTCGCTGTTCAGTTTTGTGGGAACCCAGATGTTGATGTGGACCAGCTGGTCACCTCGTCCGTGGCTGTTCAAATGGGGGATTCCCCGGTCGCGCATTCTCAGCATCCTCCCTGGCGGCGTTCCCGCCTCCACCACGAGCTTGGCTTTTCCTGTCAGCGTTGGAATTTCAACTTCTCCTCCGAGCGCTGCCGTGGGAAAGCTGACCAGCAGGTCGTAGATGATATCATCCCCCTGGCGACGAAAATGTTCGTGCGGCTTTTCTTCGATCATGACAATGAGGTCGCCCGGAGGTCCGCCGCGTCTTCCGGCGTCTCCCTGTCCCTGCAGCGTCAGGTAGTTGCCTTGAGAGACTCCGGCCGGGACATTGACCTTGATCGTTGATTCCCCCGCCGTGCGTCCATCTCCTCCGCACGATGTGCACGGTTCCTTGATGATCTTTCCCTCTCCGCCGCAATAGGCGCACGTCGTGATGTTGACGAACTGACCGAACATCGAGCGTGAGACCTGGCGAATCTCTCCTGAACCCTGGCACTGTGGGCACGTGGTTCGGGAACTGCCGGGCTTGGCCCCGGATCCGCTACAGAGATCGCACTTCTTCTGACGTTTGACTTTGATCTTCTTCTCAACACCCTCGGCAATCTCTTCCAGTGTCATCGAGAGCTTGATGCGCAAGTCGGATCCCGGAGTTCCCTGGCCGGCGGACGAACGCCGTCGCCCTCGCTGGCCGCCTCTGAACACCTCGTCGAAGATGCTCCCGCCGAACGCGCCCCCGAAAATATCTCCGAAGGTCGAGAAGATGTCGTTGATGTCGGTGAACTCGCGAAAATTCGTGCCGCGCATTCCCTCATATCCGAACCGGTCATACCGCTGTCGTTTTTCGGGATCTCCGAGCACCTCGTATGCTTCTGCCGCTTCCTTGAACTTCTCCTCCGATTCCTTGTTTCCGGGATTGCGGTCAGGATGATGCTTCAGCGCAAGCTGCCGATAGGCCTTCTTGATTTCGTCAGCGGAGGCCGAACGAGCGACTCCCAAGATGTCGTAGTAATCCCGCTTCGTCATTTCGAGGGTCGACTATTCTTTCGTCTGTGGATTGGATTTGGTCTGAGAGTCGTTTTTCTCGGTCGCGTCTTTCTCCGGCACAGATTCATCATGTGCCGAATCGGCCGAGACGATGACCTTCGCGTGGCGAATGACTTTGTTGTGCAGGAGGTACCCTTTTTCGACCTCCTCCACGACCGTATGGGGAGGGGCGTCAGGACGTTGAACTTGCAGCAGCGCGTCATGGACTGACACGTCGAATTCCTTGCCGACACATTCCAGTACGCGAACGCCGCGGGCGTTGAGGATTTTCAAGAATTTCTGATGAATCAGTTCAACCCCCTTGTAGAAGGGATCGGGCTCCTGGAGCTCCTTCCCCAGCTTCAGGGACCGCTCGAGGTCATCGAGGATCGGAAGGATAGCGACGATCAGATCTTCGTTGGCATAGCGCGTAACGGATGCAGTGTCGTTTTCAAGCCGTTTCTTGAAATTGTCAAACTCCGCCGCCTTGCGATAGAAGAGATCTTTGTAATACTCAACTTGTTTTTCCAGCTCGGCCAGCTGCGATGCATTTGGATCAATCTCCAACTCGGCTGGCCCGCCGTCGGGTGAGGGCTGCTGCTCTGTGGATTCCTCGTGCCGCTCGCCGAGGTTCTTTTCTTCATTGGTCACTACCGGTAATTCCTCCTTCACTTCTTGTTAGCTCGCCATCAACCGTGCAACGATCTTTGCGACGTGATCGACCAGCGGGACAATCTTTCCGTAGTTCATTCGTTTGGGACCTATGATACCGACTCGGCCCGCGATTCCGTCGATGTTGTACGTCGCAGAGACGAGACCGATTTCCTCGGCCTTGCTGTCCTTGTTTTCCGAGCCGATCGTAATAACATAATCGCCTTCCGCTCCCTCGTGTTTTTGAAGGAGGTGGACAATGAACTCTTCATCCTGAATGAGCTCGATCACGCTCCGGAAGTTCTTGGGATCCACAAATTCCGGCTGCTCCAGAATATTCTGGGTCCCGGCAATATGGACTTTGTCGGTCTTTTCTTCGTTGAAGAGCTGATCGACGGAATCCACGAAGAGCCGGACGAGTCCGGTCTCTTCATCCTGAACATCTTTCGTCCGATCGAGAAACGTTTCGCGGATCTCCCTGAGCGTAAGCCCCGAAAGCCTTTCGTTAAGTATCCGGCTGAGACCTTCCAACGCCTCTCTGCGATACTCTATACCAACCTCCAGCATAATGGTGCGGACGATCCCCGATCGGATCGAGAGAACCACGAGCAGTTTGGAGCTCGAAATGGGAAGAAGCTCAAGTTTCTCGAATATCCCGTTGCTGATGTGCGGGGAAGAGACAATGCTGAGCTGCTTTGAAATCTTGCTCAACAATCTCGATGTCTCGCGAAACAGCTCGTTCGGATCAGTCGCGTGATCCAGCTGTCGTTCCATCTTTGAAAGCTCTTCCCGATTGATCCTCTCGATTTCCATCAGGTAGTCGACATAGTACCGATACCCCTGATCGGTCGGGACGCGGCCGGCAGAGGTGTGGGGGTGCGACAGGTATCCGAGTTCCTCGAGATCAGCCATGACATTCCGAATTGTCGCAGGACTCAAATGGTCGCCGGCGCGTTTGGAAAGGTAGCGTGACCCGACAGGCGTCGCAGTGCAAATAAAATGAAACACCACCTGTCGAAGGATGCTCTCCTGACGATCGGTGAGTGCACTCGTTTTGGATTGAAGCGCCATAAATGTTCCAATTTCAAACAAAAATAATGATTATTGCCAAGTTTGTCAAGAAATCTGGGGACCGCCGCATCATGATTGCCGTCTTGAGGTGTATCCGTGTCTCCGAGAAAGCAAGAAAACGCACGCGATAGATCAAGCTCGTGGAGAGAACGACAGTTTTTGACGTAGCAAGTGAAGTCTGATCGAAAACTCCCCTCTGAGCATCGTCGCTGATTATTTCATTGACGACTCTCGCGCGGGGTACACCTCCCAAGCTTGAGGGAACCGTACCAAAAGAAATCGACAGACGCGTATGTTCACGTGTTGGAGGAGCCGACACACGTCGGGTGGGTCTCCGTCGCGCGGTCACATGCGATGAACAACTCCGCCACTGCTCCTCGACGATCCGGCGATGGCGATACTCTGATTGATTGGAACTCAATTAATGACTATTTTGGGGCATCACATCGAGGAAGAAGTGCAGGCGAAACTCGTACTCGAAAACGGGACAATCTTTACAGGCGAGGCCTTCGGTGCCACGGGTGAATCGACCGGTGAAGTGGTCTTCAACACGAGTCTCACCGGATACCAGGAAATCCTCACCGATCCATCCTACGCCGGGCAGATTGTGACGATGACGTACCCGCTGATCGGCAACTATGGGATCAATCTTGAAGACCTGGAGTCTGTGAAGCCGCAGGTCGCCGGTTTTATCGTCAAAGAGTACTTCGATTATCACAGCAACTTTCGCTCGATTGGGAGTCTCGGCGACTGGTTGTCGAGGCACAGGATTCTGGGGATTCAGGGGATCGATACGCGAATGCTGACGAGGATGATTCGGACGGTAGGGGCGATGCGGGGAATCATCTCGGCCAACGATCTTGATGATGCGCGATTGCTCCAGAAGGTGAGGCAATCTCCCGAGATGAAGGGGCTGGACCTCACCAAGCAGGTTACGACGAGCGAGCCGTACTCATGGGACGAAGTCGACCGCACTCCGTTTGCGCTTGCGCCCCTTGCGCAGCACCGGTCAGGGGGGGGGAAGTGGAAGGTTGTCGTGTTCGACTACGGGGTGAAGCACAATATTCTCCGGCGGCTTTCCTCGTACGGCTGTGTCCTGACAGTCGTCCCCTCGTCATACAGCGCGGAGCAGGTGTTGGAGTTGAATCCGGATGGGATCTTCCTTTCGAACGGTCCGGGTGATCCAGCGGCTGTGCGGTATGCGATCGCCAACATCATGAAGCTCGTCGGCCGGAAGCCGCTGTTCGGAATTTGTCTCGGCCACCAGATCCTTGCCCTCGCGCTCGGCGCAAAGACCTTCAAGCTGAAGTTTGGACATCGGGGCGCGAACCATCCGGTCAAAAACCTGTTGAACGGATCGGTGGAAATCACTTCGCAGAACCACGGATTTGCCGTCGACCCTGAGACATTTGATCCACTGGCGATCGAAGTCACACACGTCAACCTCAATGACGGCACGAACGAGGGGTTTCGTCATCGATCGTTGCCGATCTTCAGCGTTCAGTATCACCCCGAGGCGTCCCCCGGACCGCACGACAGCGACTACCTCTTCCGGCAGTTTGTCGAGATGATGGAACGCGATCGAGCGCCCGCGGTCGGACCTCAATCTCCCTAGCGGATCTTCCCGTACGTCTTCAACAGCCGCACAACGTCAGCGATCGGGATCGCTTCGACCTCACGCCCCTGGTGTCCTTTCACGCTGGTTGCCTTGAGAAGGGAGTTGTCGATCGCTTCCTCCGTGGCCTCTACGACGGCCTGGAAGAGCCCAGAGAGGATTTCTTCCCGTACGCGCGGTACCTGAAGAGTCAGCTCCTGTTGCGCAGACATGCGAACGTCTTTCGCTGTCGAAAAGGCAATCACGTAGTCACCGCTCCCATGACTCATCGGCGAACCGGATCGGCCGAGCGCAAGGACCGCACGCCGGGCGACTCGTGTCAATTGGCGGTTCTCCAGCGGGGCGTCCGTGGCGACGACAATCATGCATGATCCGTCCGGATTCGATTCGACGTGTTCCTTGAAGGAATATCGTCCCAGCTCGCGGCCGATGGGGACGCCGGCGATTTCGAGAATACCGCCATAATTCGTCTGAACGAGCACGCCGATCGTGAATCCACCCAATGATCGAGGGAGGATCCGCGAGCTTGTACCGATTCCCCCTTTCCACCCGAACGCGACCGTCCCGGTCCCCGCCCCCACGCTCCCTTCCTCGACGCGGCCCGAAGCGGCATTCTCCAACGCCTGGAGAACATGTTCGCGTGTGACATGCCGACCGCGGATGTCATTCAATCCTCCATCATTCGTTTCCCCCACAACGGGATTGATCGATCGGACATCCCTGTTTTCTGGCAGGGAAATCATGTAGTCCACAAGACCATTCGCCGCATCCCAGACGCTCAACGTGTTCGTTAATACGATGGGCGTTTCAAGCTGACCGAGCTCTTGAACCTGCGAGTAGCCGACGAGTTTGCCGAATCCGTTGCCGACATACATTGCGGCCGGCACCTTGTCCCTGAACATGTTCCCCCTGTGCGGCTGAACGACCGTCACGCCAGTCCGGACGGATTCGCCCTGAACGAGTGTGACGTGGCCGACCGCCACTCCTTCAACATCCGTGATGGCATTGAATGCTCCCGGTTTGAAGATGCCGACTTCGACCCCTAGATCACGAAGTCGGGGTCGTTCCTGCGATGAGAGAAAAGAATACGCTGCGGCCAGTGTGAGTATGAGCAAACGCAGTCTCATATCAGTTTCCTTCCTGAATCGTTGTGAATTCGATTGCAAGTTGTCAAAATCGTCTCAATATTGAAACAGTCAACGAATTGCCGATCTGAGAGTCGAATCATGATCCGAAGTGTTTCCATGACGTGGATGCTGGTGTGGGGATGGGTCCTCATCCTGTCCGGATGTAATCTCCCCACCTCCAGCGAGGACCGTTTTGTCGAACAGAGCTACGAGCATGTCCGGCCCGCATGGTCTCCCGATGGGAAGACGATCGCATTTACCGCGCGCATCGGAGGAACACTGGGAATTTACCTGGTGGATTCCTCGGGTGCAAACGTGAGATTGTTGAGGGGGGACGATGGAATTGGGATCACCTGGTCACCCGACTCCCGCTGGGTTGCCTATTCGTCGCTCGGAAAGATCTGGAAGGTGCGATCGAATGGTGACAGCCTGACCCGATTGACGGACGGACCGGGCGACATTCGCCCGGCATGGTCCCCCGACGGGACGCGGATGGTGTTCATGAGATCCGAGTTTATGCTGCTTGAGCTCAGCACCGGTGATCTGCGCATGGTTGGAATCATCGGAAGCTATCCCCAATGGCATCCAAACGGGAAAGAGCTGATCTACCTCACGGCTCGCGCGACGGGTTTTACCGGTGAACTGCTGTACCGTATCGAAGCCATCGATCTCGGCACCGGCGTCATTCGGACGATCATCCTGTTCAGTTCGATCAATGAGTGGGGATTCAGTTCGATGAACTCCGCGGCGACCACCATTGTGATGAGCCGAAGAGATGTGCGAGGGGAGGCCCAAGTCTGGAAACTGGATCTTGTCCGAGAGGCATTCGTTCAGCTGACCACCGAAGGTGGGGACTACCCGGCGTGGAGCCCGGATGGCTCGCGTATCGTCTTTACACGCACGGCCAAGGGGGATGGTGCGTTGTGGACGATGAACGCGGACGGAAGCGACAAACGCCGACTCACCTCACCGTAACGAACCTACCCTGCATCCCTCCTACGGCTCCAGGCCGATACTGTAGTTCGACAGAAACACCATGAAGTCGGCAATCTCCAGCATGTCCTTTCCGAGATAACGGATGGAGTGCGTACCCGTCCGTTCGATAAACTTCAGATACGCGAGGACTTCGGCGGGGCGGTAGTGCTTGAACGTGAGATCGAGTGTCACAGGTGTCCGGACGACGTACGGGCGGAAATCCTTTCTCCTCTCCAATCCCTTCCGGGCTTTCTGATAGATGAGCTCGGCCGCGGCTTCGGCCGTGAGTGTGTTCGCCGAATGGTATCCCAGACTCTTCTTCACCTCAGCTCCCTCGATGTTGCCGACCGCCTGCTGGAGCTCAGTGATTGCATATTCATCTCCCGAAACCATCACGACGGGGACGCCAAAGTAGCCGGCAATGGCCGCGTTCCAGGCCCCTTCTGTCATCTCCACGCCGTTGATCGCGATTCGGGCGATCCGTGCGCTGGAAAAGGTATGAGCGCGAACCCCTCTCTGGTTATGAATCGAGGAATGATAGCCGATGAAGATGACGGCGTCAAACGTCGAATCAATCCCCGCCATCATCGAAAGTCGCCGGGGCCACGACCGAATGACGCGAACTTCCTTCGGGAACATGTCGACAATGAGATTTTCGCCATTTCCATGTGAGTCGCTGACAAGGATTTCGGTCGCGCCCGCTTCCTTTGCGGCCCGCACAGCGGCGAGTGCTTCGCGCGTCATGACCTCGCGATATCGTTCATACTCAAATCCGGAGGGACTGAGCTGATCATCCGTCACGACGCCGGAAATCCCTTCCATGTCCACGGAGATATACACCTTGAGCTTCTTAGATTGGCCGTTGGCGGGGGAATGGAGGGCCAACAGAACCAGTGTCACAAAGAGCGATCGAAAGATCATGGCGCTGAAGTTCCTCTCTGTTAGCGTTGAGATTGAAGTTGACGGGCAACCCGATCGATGGAGGACCAGACACGGAAGAAGTTTTCGCTGAGAATCTTCTTGATATCGGGCTCGGAGTAGCCTGCTTTCAGAAGCTCATAGATGAGATTGGGATAGGAGGAGACGTCTTTGAGACCGGTCGGGAGACTGTCTCCTAACCCGTCGAAGTCTGAGCCCAAGCCGACATGGTCAATTCCGACAAGCTGGACGACGTGATTGATATGGGTAACGACATCTTTGACGTCCGCGTACATGACAGGCTTCTTCTTTCGGTATTCGGCGATGAAGGCCTGGGCCTCGGGATCGCTGAACCGCAGTCTGTTGGTGCGGAGATGTTCACGAATGACCAGCTGCTCGTGTTCCTCTTTCACAAGGATCTCCTGCCGGAGAAACGAAGACCCGAAATTCATCATGATGATCCCCCCTTGCTCAGCCATTTTCCGAATCATATCGTCGGACATGTTCCGTTCCCAGTCGGGAGTGAAATGGCGGCAGGCCGAATGGGACGCAATGACGGGGGCTTTCGAGAGCTCAATCACCTGAGAGAAGGCGTCGTCGGTGATGTGCGAGACGTCGATCATCATGCCGACGCGATTCATCTCACTGACCAGCTTCTTTCCAAACGGGGAGAGGCCTCTCCAGGTTCGGGTGGTATCGTACGACGAATCACAGATGTGGTTGTCGCGTGAATGCGCGAGGGTGATGTATCGGACTCCCCTATCGTAGAAGTGCTGAACGTTTTCCAGTCTTCCCTCTATCCCGGCTCCGTTTTCCATCCCCATCGGGAGAGAAATCTTCCCCTCCCTAAATTGGGCGCGAATATCCGAAACGGTTCGTGCCAGCGCGAACTTGTCGGGCCACCGTTTCGCAAACCCCTCGACGAGGTCAATGAGACTATCAGCCACAGATTTCGCGTTCTGGTTCTCGCGATTTGCAGGGACATAGATGGCCATGAACGGAGCGTTGAGTCCACCTGCCTTTGCACGCGGATAATCGAAATCCCCTCTCGCCGTGCGCGTAGAAATGTCTTCCCACCGCGTCTGAAGACGATACGGAACATCGATATGCGTGTCGACGATGATCGTTTCCTGTGCGATCCTCTGCGCACGCAGTCGGAGTTCCTCCTCGGATGTTGCGCCGAGAACAATCGGTATGAATAACGATGCAAGAAGAAATCTAATGACCCAGGTGCCCGTTATGCCCATGTCCTCTCCTCAAAATTTGTCTGACGGTTCATGCGACTGCAAACGATAGGCCAATTGATGAAAAGATGCAAGGGGAACTCCTTTGAGAAGGTAGGGACGAAGCAAGGGGGTGAGCCGAAGCGAGAAGATGGAAAAGAGGGGATTCCGGCCTTTTGTGTGTGGAACAACGGATTTTCGCTTCATGTTCTTGTGATGACTATGAAGTTCATCCCACGTTGGCGACACCATGTGCGGGCACGTTCGTGTTTCCGAATCGTATCCGGATTGTCGAGAAATTGAGTGCCCTTGACCTCGTGGAGTTCCTTGGTTCCATCAACAAGTTCCACAAGGAAGTCAGGTCGATAACCCCTCTTGTTGCCAGCCTCGGTTATGTATTCTATAACAATGCCATGGTTCTTTGTCCACTTTGCCACTGTCTTGTCACGCTCGAGTTTCTTCATGTACTCTAGCTCCCATGTAGACTCGTACCTCTCCACTGAATAGGCCGATTTCTTGGGATTCTCGAAATCTCCGTGCTCACTGGCTGGCATTGGGATCTCTCTTCATATACTTAATCATGCTGGCAACCAAACCTGGTTTCTCCCTGAAATTGTGTGCGATATTATGCCGGTGGCGGATAGCGTGCTTGAGCGAGTCGACGGTGGCCAATCCGGCGCTTTTTCCATCGAGGAGCTTTTCTCTTACATGATCCATAAGGACATTATAAAAGTATCCGAGTTCGTGTGATCCAATTCCATCCTCTGCTAGGAGCGCGGCAGCGACGTCGCGGACATTGTGCTTCAGCGACTCCACCAACTCGTGGAGATCCGAATCCTCGTTTCTATTCGCAGTTGGAACTTCAGCGGGTGGTTCGACAATCTCAGTAAAACCATCTTTCGTAAGCCTTTTGCCCCTTACACTTTCAATCTCGACTCTCGATATTTCCACGACCTCCGCATATTGGAAGCTTTGAAGGATTTTTTCCCAATTAGGGTAGTCGCCCTCGACAACTGTCAGTCCCTCGATATCACTGAAATCGGCCTCTTCCTCTTCCTCCGGTTCAGGGATATCAATGAGGTTTTCAGGAGACTCGAGTAATTGCGGCTTGCGCCGAGGTGGTAGATCATCATCACCGAAGAGGTTTCCTTGGTCAACTTCCTTTCTGATGCGGGCTCCAACGATATCCCACAGCCACTGGTGATTCAATTTTTCGTGATCCACAACGGCACAGAACTCCTGCGTATCTTCTTGTCGGACATTCAATCGCAGCCCTCTCCCAACAACCTGCTGCCCGTAGACTCTTGACGAGAACTTCCTGAGTAGGAGTATCACTGAGACAGCGGGTACGTCCCATCCTTCCCTGAGCATCAATACACTGACCACTGCCTCAAGCTTGCTGCCGCGCTCAAGGAGCTCTCTAGTGCCGTTTCAAAAAAATAATCTTGTACTTTTTACAAAGAGTACCTATTATCGGGAAGTCACAGACGAAAGGACTTCTCGATGGCCGTGTATGTTCGTTCTTTGAAAATCGCCGAAGGCAAGAG
>VGVZ01000011.1 GCA_016873805.1 Ignavibacteria bacterium | reverse complement strand
GTTCGCTCATGGGAGCAACAGCGTAACCGTCATCGAACCACCATCTCGTGGCGCTTTACCACGAACCGGGCACGAGAAACCATGGCCCGGCATTATGCCAATGTCACACAATCATCGTAACAGTCCACTAGTCTTTCTCGACAGGATATTTGTGCTTGAGGTACCACGCAATGAGGAGAACCACGATCGCTCCTTTCAGAAGCACGACGGCCAACTGCATCAACTCGCCCCCGAGGATGAAGCCAGGGCGAATTTCGCCGAAGGCCGCATACTCGTAGAGCCGTGCGGCAAAGAAGTTGATCGGTGAGAGGAGATCATACGCCGCGAGGGCGAGCAGGACTCCGATGACGACCGGGACGATCCGTTCCCGGATCAGAAGGGGATAGAATTCGGTCTTGATGAATTCGAGGAGTGATTTCATGAAAGATGTTATCGCCGCTCAAATTCACGCATAATCCGGTCAATCTCATCAGACGTAATACCGACGCCGAATCCGCTCGGCGGCACTTCCGGCTTGGTTGACGGTTCTTCCTTCTTCTTTTCCACCCTGACAGGCGCCGGAGTAGGCGTCACATGCTTGGGCTCTGGTTCCTTCAGAGTGACCGGCATGTTTCCCGCTTTCAGCCGAATCCGCTCGTCGATTTCTTCAATCCATGAAGCAATGTGTGAGGCACGGCCGCCCCCATCCACTCCGCGAATCGAAGGGGCTGGAGTTGACCCAAGTGTGATGCGCCCCGAAGGATGCAGGAACTTTTCGGGAGGATTGATCGGCCTGGTTTCGAACGCAAGTCGCTTAATGTTGATGAGATGCTGTGCCGAGACGTTGTCCGAGATGATTGAGCCGCCGAATGTGCC
Organism: Ignavibacteria bacterium; assembly: GCA_016873805.1. Taxonomy (GTDB): domain Bacteria; phylum Bacteroidota; class Ignavibacteria; order UBA10030; family UBA10030; genus VGVZ01. The sequence goes on along the minus strand of VGVZ01000011.1, from coordinate 88,289 downwards.
TGGACCGAGAGTCAGCGAAGGAAGCAGTTCGTTCGTATATCCAACCGCTCCCAGCGCGGCCTGCGTATTCACAAGAACTCGGAAGGCAGGCTTCTCCAACCCGAACTGGAGGATGATTTCCGGATCGGTGCAGTGGATGACCATTGAGTGACCGATTCCGCCGAACTGAAGCATCTCGATGCACTTCTCACACCCTTCTCGCCAGCCGCGAACCGTGAACATCGATAGAACCGGCGAGAGTTTCTCACGGGAAAGAGGATACTCGGGCCCAATCCCCGGAAGTTCAGCGATGAGACACGTGGTGTCGTGCGGGACGTCGAAGCCCGCTTTCTGGGCGATGAATGTCGGGGATTTTCCGACGATCTCGGGATTGATCGCCCCTCTCTTGTCGAACATCAACTTGCTCAAGCGGTCGCGCTCGTCATCCGAGACGATGTACGCTCCTCTTTTTCTGAATTCTTCGATTGCCAGTTTCTTGATCGGTTCGTCCAGAATGACCCCGGATTCAGTCGAACAGAGCACTCCCCAATCAAACATCTTTCCCGAGACGATGTCGGCTACCGCTTTGCGCACGTTCGCTGTTCGTTCAACGAACGTTGGAACATTGCCGGAACCGACGCCGTACGCAGGTTTACCGGAGCTGTAGGCGGCCTTGACCATGGGATTCGATCCGGTCGCAAGAATCACCGCGGTCAATTTGTGCCGCATCAGTTCATTCGTCCCTTCGGTGGTCGGAATGGAAATGCAATTGATCAATCCCGGCGGCGCACCGGCTTTTTCTGCCGCCTGTGAGATTACGCGAGCTGCTTCAAGTGTGCTGTGGACGGCCCGCGGATGCGGGCTCGCGACGATCGCGTTTCGTCCCTTCAACGATATAATTGCCTTGAACATCATCGTTGAAGTGGGATTGGTTGAGGGGATGAGGGCGGCGACGACTCCCATCGGTTCGGCGATCTCGATGATCCGTTTCTCTTTGTCTTCGTGGATGACCCCGACCGTCGGAAGCTCCTTAATGGATTCCCACACTCGTTTCGTGGCAAACTCATTCTTTTTCTTCTTGTCTGCCGGCTTTCCAAATCCCGTTTCCTCGTGGGCTTGCTTGGCAAGTCTTTCTGCTGCGGCAAATCCCGCATCGGCCATTGCCTTGACGACGGCATCAACCTTCTTCTGGTCAAAAGACTTGAACGCGAGTTGGGCCTGTTTGGCTCGCGCGAGGAGGTCCCGTGTTTCCTGAATCGATTGAAGGTCTTTGTCGAGTGCCATGGGAGTGGAGTCGGATGTGATTGAATCAGAATGCCCGAATGTAAACCGATTTCATTTCAGTATCAATCTTGGCCTGTTTCGAAGTTTTGATCCTCAATCCGCGTGCATCGGTTTTTTCCAGCGTCATCCGCGGTGAATGTTTTTCCTAGAACAACGATTCCTGCCCCGGCTTGCGTCGGGAGATCCTGAAATGCTCATACGCGCGGTCGGTCGCTTCACGCCCCCGAGGCGTCCGTCGGAGCAGTCCTTCCTGAATCAGATAGGGCTCATAGACCTCTTCGATCGTTCCGGGCTCTTCCCCCACGGCAACGGCGAGCGTATTCAGGCCGAGAGGGCCGCCGCTGTGCTTTTCAATGATCGTCCTCAGAATGCGCTTATCCATTTCGTCCAGTCCAAGTTCGTCGACTTCGAGTGCGGCGAGGGAATGATGGGCCACCTCCGACGTGATCGACCCTTCGTACTGGCGCAGTTTGTGATCGGCCTCGGCAAAATCCCTGCATCGTTTCAGCAAGCGATTCGCAATACGAGGTGTACCACGAGATCTCCGGGCAATTTCCAGCGCTCCCTCCTCCGAAATCTTGACATCCAGGATTCGCGCCGATCGGAGGATGATGTTGAAGAGGATTTCCGGTGGATAGTAGTCAAGCCGATTGCTCACCCCAAAGCGGGCTCGCAATGGTGCCGTCAGCAAGCCTGCTCGCGTGGTGGCTCCAACGAGAGTGAAGGGGGGGAGGGTGATCTGGATGCTGCGCGCATTCGGACCGGCATCGAGAATGATATCAAGCTTGTATTCCTCCATCGCCGAATAGAGATACTCTTCGACGATGGGGTTGAGACGATGGATCTCGTCGATGAAGAGAACATCCCGATCACCGAGACCTGTGAGAATACCGGCAAGATCTCCCGGCCTGTCGAGAACGGGTCCGGACGTCACACGAATATTCGACGCCATTTCGTTTGCGATGATATAGGCTAGGGTAGTTTTCCCCAGTCCCGGAGGTCCCGTCAGCAGGACGTGATCGAGCGGTTCGCTCCGTTGTTTCGCCGCCGTGATAAAAATCTTGAGGTTTTCGACGGGTTTCGATTGCCCCGAGAACTCGTCGAACGAAGCCGGCCGCAATGTCCGGTCAAGTTCGATCTCGTTCTCGAAACGCTCCGGCGATGTATAATCTGATTTCCTCATACAGGGGAGAACATAGCAAGAAGGGGAGTGAATATCAAGGAAAGGAGATTGTGCCAGATCATTTCGAAGACATCTGGCGGAGTGCTTTCTTGATCAGCTCTTCGATAGATGTCGGTTTCGATCCCGCTTCGTTCAGCGCCTGACGGAGCGCCTTCTCAGCGGAGGCCCGTGCAAATCCGAGGGAAATGAGTGCCTGGAGCGCGTCGCCACGAAGTTGCACACCATCATCGGATCGTCTCCCGGTTGGAGCTGTTACGGCCCCTCCCTTCGTCAGCTTGTCCCGAAGCTCGACGATAAGCCGCTCGGCCGTCTTCTTCCCGATGTTCGGAATTGATGAGAGGGCGTTTGTGTCTCCCGCGATGATGTGGTGCTGGAGTTCGTCGGTGGAGACGCCGGACATGATTCCCTGAGCAATCTTCGGGCCGATCCCCGTCACGGAGATCAGAAGTCTGAACAATGAACGTTCTTCTTCGGTCGCAAATCCGTAGAGTTGTAGCGCATCTTCCCGAACATGCAGATGAGTGAAGAGGAGAATCTCCGTTCCGACGGCGCCTAATTTCTCGGAAGTGGAGATCGGGATGTTCACAGCGTACCCGATTCCTCCGACATCAAGAAGAACTTCCGTCGGGGCTTTGGTTTTCAGAATACCCTTGAGCGAGGCGATCATTTGGTTTTGACGATCCGCTGTGGATTGGCTTCGACGAACGATTTCCAGTCGCGGTATTTCCCCACTTTCGGTTCGCGCGGTAGGCGCTGTGTTGTCAGGCGAAAGTGATGGCACAAAGCGACCGCAAGGGCATCGGAGACATCGAACATGCGAGGAGTCTGGCGGAGATGAAGCATTCGTTTTACCATCGACTGGACCTGTTCCTTGGAGGCTGCTCCATTTCCGACGATTGCTTTCTTGACCTCACGCGGGGAGTACTCGGCGATCGGAATACCATAGTTCACGCCCGCCAGAATTGCTACCCCTCGTGCCTGACCGATCTTGAGAGCAGATTGGGCATTCTTCCCGTAGAAGGCAGTCTCGATGGCGAGATGATCAGGGTGGTACCGATCGATGGCACCGCAGAGTGAATCGAAAATGCGTTTCAGACGATCCGGCATCGGATCAGAGGCGGAGTTCTTGACGGCATCGAAGTGCACCGCCGTGCACGTGTTGCCGTCCCCTTCGAGAATCCCATATCCGGTCACAAGTGTTCCCGGGTCGATGCCGAGGATGATCATCGGGCGCGAACCTCGCAAGAAACGCTTCGGATGTCCGGCTGAACAGTGCGTGGACTAAAAGTCCGCTCCGAATGCGGGTTTCAGATCTTTGATTTTCAACTGCGGGATTGCGGTACCGGCGAATTCTCCCTCGTCGATCGAAAATGCGAGGTCCACCCTCTTTCCGCCGCCATTGACGCGATCAATCAAGGGACCGAGGTTAAATCCGATCGCATCGATCACCCGCTCTCCCTTACGGACCTTGAATTTCAAATGGTTGGAGCCGACGATTCGCGGCGTGCCCACAACCTCCGCGTTTCGAACCGCAAACACCGGTCGGCTATTCTGCGGTCCGAACGGGGCAAACTGGTTCAACAGGTTGACGAATTTCGGGGTGATATCGGTGATCTCGACTTCTGCCTCGATATCGATTTCGGGAACTAAAAGCTCTTTGTCAAGCAGCTCCTCGGTTACGACCGAGAGGGCATTCTTGAACTCCGGCAGTCTATCAATCTGCACGGAGAGCCCCGCGGCATACTTGTGACCGCCAAATTGCAGAATCTTGTCCTCGCATTTCTTGAGGGCCTGGTAGATATCGAATCCCGAAATGCTGCGTGCAGATCCCTTGGCAACGCCGTCGACCGTTGTCATCAGGATGGTGGGCCGGTAGTACCGCTCCACGAGCCGAGATGCGACGATGCCGATCACGCCGGGATGCCATTGGTCGCTGTGGAGCACGATCACATTATCTTTCTTGAAATCAAACGTTTCTTCGACGAGCTCCAGCGCTTCCGAAAAAGCATCTTCGTCCAGTTTGCGCCGGTTGCGGTTTTCTTCCTCGAACACTTTCGCAAGCTCGATGGCCTCTTCGTACGAGGAGCAGGTAAGAAGTCGGACGGCGCGTTGAGCATCTCCAAGTCTCCCCACCGCATTGATCCGGGGAGCCAGTCCAAACACGATATTTCCCGTCGCGATTTTTCCGACCCGAAATCCGGCTGACTCGATGAGGGCGCGAATGCCCGGTCTCGGGCGCGCGTTGATGAGCTCCAACCCGAGTTTGACGAGAGACCGGTTTTCTCCGACCAACGGAACGATGTCTGCAGTGGTGGCGAGAGCGACGTGATCCAGATAGCCCGCCACGTGCTCGATCGCGTCTCCCCCCAGGAACGTCTGGGCATATTCCTGGTTCGCGAGCGCCTGGATGAGTTTGAACGCCACGCCACAGCCGCTCAAATGCTTGAAGGGATATCGACAGCCCGGCTTGAGGGGATCGAGCACGGCAAAAGCATCCGGAAGGATCTCTCCCGGTTCGTGGTGATCGCAAATGATCACCTCGAGCCCGATCGAGCGGGCATACTTGATCTGTTCGACGGCGGTGATGCCGCAATCGACGGAGATCACGAGCGTGGTGCCGTTGGATTTCGCGCGGTCGAGGCCGCTGTTCGAGATCCCGTATCCTTCGTTGAGGCGTTCCGGAATGTAGTAATGGACCTTTCCACCAAGCGAGCCGAGGAATGTCCAGAGGAGCGCCGTGCCGTTCGTGCCGTCGACGTCATAGTCTCCGTAGACGGTGATCGTTTCACTGTTCCGGATCGCTTGGAGGATGCGCAATACTGCGCGATCCATCCCATCCATCAGAAACGGATCGTGAAGGTCGTCGAGTGTTGGGCGGAAGAAGACGCGCGCCTTTTCGCGGTCGTCGATCCCTCGTCGCACAAGAATCCGCGCGAGGAGGGGTGAAATCGAAAGTTCGTCGGAAAGCGCTTTGGTCTTTTCGGCCAGCTCTGCCGCGACTGTTGGCTCCGTCTGGCAACTCAGACGACTCCAGCGGTAGTTGTGAAGGGGTGTCAAGGAAGACTCCTTTTCTGAAGGATATCGCGACCCGTTCAAAGCGACGCGATATCAAGCGCGCACCGATCCGTGGTGCACACGCGGATAATATTGGCAGGAGATGTCGGCCGATAAGCCGAATTCTGTCTGTTCTCCCGAGGGAGAAGAGGCAGTCATTTATCTGATGCGACCTACCCGTTCCGTTGCCTGCAAGAGGGTTGAGCGGGCCGCTCTTCCCCCGTTGACCGCCGACGGCGTGCAACGGGGCGCGGAACTTGTTTGGTCTTGCACCAGGTGGGGTTTGTCGTGTCCCGATGGCGACATCCTCGCCGTCAGGATCCCTTCCGGGACCATCCCAATTGCTCGGGATGCGGTGGTCTCTTACACCACCTTTTCACCGTTTCTCCCTCTCCCAACGAATTGAGAGAAGGGGATGTGTATTTTCTGTGACACTTTCCGTTCCCACAGGATATGGCCTGTGAGACCCCCGATTTCTCGGGGCACCTTGCCCGGTGGTGTTCGGACTTTCCTCCCCCCGCCGAAGCGGAGAGCGACTGCCTGGCCGGACACCCCTGCTGATTCGTTAAAACAAATCTATGTTTCAATGGATCGTTTGAGATTCAGACTGCGGTTTGCCAACACATCGGCTTCGCTGTTTTGGTCTCGCGCGATCTGTCGGAGTTCAAACGTATACGCTGCGGCGTCGAGTTTCTCCTGGATTTCCCGGAACATCGTTTTCAGTCTCGAATCCTTCACGCGGTATTGCCCGCTGAGTTGCCGCGCCATGAGTTCGCTATCCGTATAAACGATCAGGTGACGGCATTTGGTTTCCTGGACCATGGCCAGGCATGCCAGGAGTGCCGTGTACTCCGCCATGTTGTTGGTCGCCGTCCCGATGTACCTGCCGATACAGCGGATGACGTTTCCCTGCTCATCCTTGAGGACGACGCCGATGGCACTTTCGCCGGGGTTACCGCGTGAAGCACCGTCCGTGTAGGCGTGGATCGTCATTTCTGTGCTGCGACCGCCTCAACGATTCCGTCAGACACGAGAATCCGCCCGCAATGCTCGCATGTCATGAGCTGAGCGTTTTTCCGGAGTTCCTGCATGGTCTGCGGAGGCACTCGCTTGAAACATCCGCCGCATGCATTCCGGCGTACCGGGACGACGGCGATGCCCTCTTTGGCCTGCCGTATCCGCTCGTACGTACGGATATCTGCTTTCGCGATCTGCACAACAATCTTTTCTCGCTCATGCTGGAGTTTCAACTCTTCTTCCTCATGCTCGGCGTTGACGACCTCCAGTTCTTCGATCCGTTCCTTCAATTCGTTTCGGAGGGCTTCGATTTCGGGTTTCAAGAGCTCCTGGTCGTCCTTGGCGAGTTTGGCGCGCCCTTCGAGCACATCAATTTCGCGCTGGAGTGTATCGATCCGTTCCTGAGAAAATTCGATTTCCCGGGTGAGGGCATCGTACTGCTTGTTGGTTTTGACATCGAATTGTTGGCTCTTGTATTTCTCAATCTTTTCCCGTTGGGCGGCGATTTCGAGATCGTGTTCGTCGCGCCGCAGTACCGATGTCTTCGATTGGTCCTGAAGCGAACGGAGGATCGACTCTTTCTCGGAGAGTTGTTGTTCGAGATTCGCTACGCGCTGCGGAAGGTCCCCTTTGAGATCGCGAATATCGTCGTGTTCGGAATCAATCCGCTGCAGCGAATACAGAAGTCTTAACCGATTTTCCAACTCTATCTCCTCCCATCAAAACAAAATGATCGTACGGGATTTGTGTTTGTTTTCGAAAAAAGAACTGTGAGCGGTTCACGTCGCAGCGTCGCATACCCACGCAGCCGCGCGGCAATTGTTTCGAGAACGGGATACTCAGTCTCCCAGTGTCCCGCGTCGATCAACGCGATCTGTTCGTCCGCCTCGTGAAACGTATGGTAACGGACATCGGCGGTGAGAAGCACGTCAGCGCCTTGATTCCTGGCAGCGGCAAGAAGATCGGAACCACTGCCACCACAGAGGGCGACGCGCTGAATCTTCTTGTTCAACGATCCTGCGTAGCGGAGCGACGGCGCGTGAAGTCGTTTACTCGTCAGGGCGAGAAACGATTTGAGTGATGTTGGCCTCGGAAGATCTCCCAGAGCCCCCATGCCGAAATTCGGATTCTCGTTCTCAAGATGGTAGATGTCGTACGCGACTTCTTCGTAGGGATGAACACTTTTCATTGCGCGAACCACATACTCGGTCTTGGCACGAGGAACAGCCATCTCGAGGCGGATCTCGTCTGCCTGCTCGAGCGTTCCCGGTTTCCCCACGAAAGGATGCGTGCGGTCGGAACCGAGAAACGTGCCAGTGCCGAGCGATTGGAAAGAACAGGACGAGTATTCTCCGATAATGCCGGCTCCCGCAGCGGCCATTGCCGCCGTCACGCGCTCGACATGCGGTTCCGGTACGAAGACAACAATCTTCGCGAGCGTCGAACGAAGAGGGGCGAGAAACCGGATATGCTGAAGATCAAGCACCCGGGCAAGAGTGAAGCTGACTCCTTCGGTCGTGAAATCGAGATTCGTGTGGGCGGAATAAACGGCAATCTCTTTCTTCGCAAGGGCCAGGACGATCCGACCTGTTGGTTCCTGTGCTGTCACAGTGGCGAGAGGACGATAAAGGAGGGGGTGGTGCGAAACAATAAGATCCACCTTCCGCGCAACCGCTTCTTGTGCGACAGACTCCGTCATGTCAAGCGTGAGGAGAATCGTCCGGACGGATTTCCCCAGATCCCCCATCTGGATTCCCACGTTGTCACGCTCCCACGCGCTCCATTTGGGGGCCCAATCTTCAAAAACGTGTGCCAGTTCAGCGACGGTCATCGAATCCGCGTTTAGTACAAAAAAAGTGTCCCGCTTTTCGGGCGGGACACACAAGACCTAGCTTCTTTGATGCGTGGAGCAGGCCAGGGTCATCGGCTTTTTGACAACATCAAGTGAGATTCTAGCCAATCTTGTCATTTCTCATGTTGAGATCGAATCCGAGTACTCAGAAAAGATATTGAAGTGTACCCATTTTTTGAACCAGAATCAAGTCCCTCACGAACCGGCGGAGGTCGTGTCACCCTCACGTCTATTCTCCCTCAGGCCCCCCTCGTTCCCCTGGTCGAAGCCCACGTCTCGAAGTCGCTTCACCTCTTCCTCGATGAGGATGACCTCTTTCTCCAAGAGTCGGAGAAGATTCCTTTCCTTTTCGGATGGATTCTGGCGCAACAAGAGGTCGGTGCTGATTTTTATTGCAGCCAGCGGGTTGTTGAACTCGTGGCAGACGGTCACGACGAGCTCGCGGATTGCCTCCGCCCGCTTCTGCGCAAGGAGCATTTGCTTCTCGACTGCTCGCGTCTGATCCCGACGTGTCGCCCGCTCAAACGCGTTCACAATGGTCCTTGGAAGCAGCGATTCCGAGAGTTCGTCCTTGAGGATGTAGTCCTCAACTCCTAGCTTCATTGCTTCGATGGCATTCCGCAGCTCGCGTGTCGAGGTCGCGAAGACCACCGGAATACGAATATTCTTTTCGTTCAGTTGGAGGAAAAACTCGAGGCCGTTGGTTCCGGGAAGGGAAAAATCCGTCAAAATCACATGGATCTTCTGATTTTGCTGAATCTCCTTCAACGCCTCTTCAGCAGATTCCTTCCAGATCAGATTGAATTTCCTTCCCTGAAATCTCTGGAGATGTTGTTGAACGATACTGGCGAACGTAATATCCTGGTCGACCAGCAGGACGGTGATTTTCCGAGGTGTTGCGGAGGTGCTTTTCCCCATGACGCCGAAAGATACGTTTCAGATTCGAATAATTCAATCACAGACGCGGAATACGCCGGATAGCGTCCTGATCACGCCGAAAGAAGGTTGTGATGCAACACACAAGAGCTCTTGTTTGCATCTTACTGCGTTTTTGCCTATTATCGCATGAACTGTTTAAACCCGCCCGATCGGGTGTCCGAAATCCACAGAATCCTGCAGCATGGGAGCTCGACTATGGCCGTCGCAAATAAGATCTTGGTTGTAGACGATGAGGAGGCCTTGAGAACTGTCCTCAGTTCCGAACTTGAGAGCGAAGGGTATCTCGTCCAGTCGGCAGGTGATGGTGAGGCAGCGATGAAGATCTTGGGGGAACAAGATTTTCACCTTGTGCTTCTGGATATCAAGATGCCGAACGTCGACGGGTTCGAGGTGTTGAAGTTTTTGAAACAGAAGCATCCCCAGACGAAGGTCATCATGCTGACTGGATTTGCGGACCTCAAGAACGCGATCGAATCAAAGAAACTCGGCGCGGAGGATTTCGTCAGCAAGCCGTACGACCTCGTCGATCTCCTCACCACGGTCGAACGAGTGCTGGGAACGTCCGCATAGAAGCTCAAGTGGGGTGTGATGACTAAACCGTTCCAGATTCTCGTTGTGGATGACGACGAATCGATAACCTTCCTGCTTCAAACCGAATTCGAGCAATACCCTGAATTTCAGATTGATATCGCCCAAAACGGGACCGAGGCAATCAATCTCCTCCAATCGAAGATCTACGACGTTGCTCTCCTTGATATCAAGATGCCCCGCGTGAGTGGCATCGATGTCCTGAAGTTTATCAACGAGTCATCCCCCAGCACACAACCCATCATGCTGACGAGCGTCGTCGACGTCCGAACGGCGTTTGAGGTCTCGAAGTACGGTGCCTACGATTATGTGACGAAACCGTACGATGTCGATGAGCTCATCGCGACGGTCCGGCGTGCCGTGGAACGTCGCCAGCTCCTCATGGACAAGGAGGCACTGAAGATTGAACGGTTGCGGCGGGGTCGGGATCTTGTGGGCAAAACGCCGATCTTCAGAGAGGTTGTGGCGAACGCAAAGAAGGTGGCCGCGAGCGATGCCTTTGTGCTCGTCCAGGGACCGAGCGGCACGGGGAAAGAACTCATTGCCTACCTCATTCACCAGGAGAGTCCGCGCAGAGATCGCCCCTTCGTGCCGGTGAATTGCGCCTCCATCCCCGATCAGCTTCTGGAAAGCGAGCTGTTCGGCCATGAAAAGGGGGCCTTCACGAACGCATACTCTGCAAAACAGGGACTCGTTGAGGTGGCAAACGGTGGAACGTTGTTTCTGGATGAAGTTGGAGACATCAGTCCGGCAACTCAGCCCAAACTCCTTCGCTTTCTCGAAACCGGTGAGTTCCGTCGCGTGGGGGGGACCTCCTCGATGAAAGTCGATGTGCGCGTTGTTTCTGCGACCAACAAGAATCTGCTGGCCGAGGTTCGGGAAGGGCGGTTCCGCGAGGACCTGTACTACCGCCTGAACATCGTCACGATTGCCGTTCCTTCGCTTCGGGAGAGGAAGGCAGATATCCCACATCTCGCCGAGCATTTTCTCAATCTCAAATCAAAAGCTCAGAAAAAGAGACTTTCCCCCTCCGCACTGGCTGTTCTGATGTCATATCATTGGCCGGGAAATGTGCGTGAACTGGAACATGTCATCGAAGGGGCGATCGCGTTGGCTCATGGCGACACGATTGAGGCGGAAGATCTTTGGGTGAATGCGTCCCTCTCAGGCAAGGAGAAACCAGGGGAACCCGTGGAAGTGCGACACCAATCCCCCGTCACGAACCCACCGACAGGTGATTCGCTCTGCTCGCTGGAAGAACTGGAAATGAAACACATCATGAAGATCCTGGAGCACAACGAGTGGAATCGCGCCCGAAGCGCTGAAATGCTGGGTATTACGCCCAAGACGCTCTATCTGAAAATCAAGAAATACGGCCTCAAGGAAAACTGACGATCGTTGACTGCAGACAATCGTCTCCGTTCATCCGACTGAGAAATTCAACTCAGCCGGATTTTTTTTGTCCGGCGCGCAACTTCTCGTTGCCACTCTCGTATGCGTGATTGTAGTATCTATCTCCTCCTTAAAGAGCCAGTTGTGTGATCGCCGTCCGGTCTGCATCTGGCTCTTTTCTTTCTGTCACCCTCCCGAACGTTTCCTTGACATTCCTTCCATTTCTTTCTACTTTTAAGCACTTTTTCCCCCTGTTGTTTATTATTATAGACACTTCTCGCCCCACCAAAGGATCATCTCATGCCAGCGTTTCAGGGTGTTGACTATTTCAATGCGGACGAACTTCTCTCTGAGGAGGAACGGCTTGTCAGGAACACTGTGAGGGAATTTGTCGAAGATAGCGTTCTCCCGGTAATCGAAAAGCACAATCGAGCCGGAACGTTTCCGCGCGATATCGTTCAGAAAATGGCTGAACTCGGTGTCTTCGGTGCAACACTTCCCACAACGTACGGGTGTGCCGGTCTGAACAATGTCTCCTACGGCCTCATGATGCAGGAACTTGAACGAGGCGACAGCTCCATCAGGAGCTTCGCGTCGGTTCAGAGCGCACTCGTGATGTTCCCGATCTACACCTTCGGCTCTGAGGAGCAGAAGGATAAGTGGCTTCCGCTCCTTGCGTCGGGCAAAGCGATCGGGAGTTTCGGCCTTACGGAACCTGACTACGGTTCCAACCCGGGCGGGATGATCACGCGCGCCGTCCGGAAAGACGGAGGGTTCGTGCTCAATGGGGCGAAGATGTGGATCACAAACGGAACCATCGCGGATGTCTCCGTCGTATGGGCCAAGCTTGATGGCGTCGTTCACGGATTCCTCGTCGAGAAAGGAACTAAAGGGTTTTCGGCTCCGGAAATGAAGGGGAAGCATTCGCTGAGAGCATCGGTGACTTCCGAACTCGTGTTCGAAGACTGCTGGATTCCTGAGGAAAATATCTTTCCGAATGGGAAAGGATTGAAGGCCCCGCTGATGTGTCTCTCTCAGGCCCGCTACGGTATTGCCTGGGGGGCTCTGGGGGCCGCCATGGGATGTTATGATGTAGCGCTGAACTATGCCAAATCCCGCATCCAATTTGACAAGCCGATTGCATCCTTCCAGCTTGTGCAGGAAAAGCTCGTCTATATGTTGACGGAAATCACCAAAGGACAGTTGCTCTGCATCCAGCTTGGCCGCCTGAAAGATCAGCACAAGGTGAAGTTCACGCATATTTCCATGGCGAAGCGGAACAACGTCTACCATGCGCTGGAGATTGCCCGTATCGCGCGGGACATTCTGGGTGCAAACGGCATTCTCGATGAGTACCCGATCATGCGCCACATGGCGAATCTCGAGTCTGTGAAGACGTACGAAGGGACACACGATATCCACACATTGATTATCGGGGAAGACATTACGGGAATCGCGGCCTACGCATAGGACCCGGCACCCGGGAGACGATAACGCATGGGATTCAAAAAGATCATCGGCGAGGCGATCACGTTTGACGACGTGCTACTCGTACCCGCAAAGAGCACGGTGTTACCGCGGGAGACCGACGTACGGTCGAGACTGACGAGGAATATCGAACTCCAGATTCCGCTCCTGAGCGCCGCGATGGACACGGTCACGGAATCCACGATGGCGATTGCTCTTGCGCGGGAGGGGGGAATCGGCATCCTGCATAAGAACATGACCATCCATCGTCAGGCGGAAGAAGTGGACAAGGTCAAACGGTCGGAGAGCGGGATGATCCTTTCCCCGATCACGCTCTCGACGGCACACTCCGTGCGCGATGCGCTTGATGTCATGAAGAAGTACAGCATCTCCGGGATTCCGATTGTGGAGGAAGAAAAGCTGGTCGGCATTCTCACGAACCGCGATCTTCGGTTCGAGCCGAATCTCGACCTCTCGGTCGCGCAAGTGATGACCCGCGAGCACCTCATTACCGCGCCGGTCGGAACCACACTCGACAAAGCCGAAGTCATCCTGCAGAAGAATCGGATTGAAAAACTGCCGGTCATCGACAAAAGTGGTCGGCTTCGTGGACTCATTACCTTTAAAGACATCCAGAAGAAAAAAAGCTTCCCGCGATCGTGCAAAGACGAACATGGGCGGCTTCGTGTCGGTGCGGCAGTGGGGGTCACGCAGGATACGCTCGATCGGGTTGCGGCGGTGATCGATGCCGGCGTCGACGTCGTGGTGGTTGATACGGCGCACGGTCATTCGGCAGGCGTGATCTCCATGGTGAAGCGGATCAAAAAGAAATTCGATGTGGAGTTGGTTGCGGGAAATGTCGGGACGACCGAAGCGACGAAGGAACTCATCAGGGCGGGTGCTGATGCCGTTAAGGTTGGGATTGGTCCCGGCTCGATCTGCACCACGCGCGTCATCGCGGGCGTTGGCGTTCCCCAGATCACTGCCATCATGGAGTGTGCCAAGGCGGCCCAGCGGGCGAGGATCCCGTTGATTGCCGATGGTGGGGTGAAGCAAACCGGCGATATCGCGAAAGCACTCGCCGCCGGTGCCGACTCGGTCATGATCGGCGGATTGTTTGCCGGCGTGGACGAAAGTCCCGGCGAAAAAATCCTGTTTGAGGGACGAAGCTACAAGATCTATCGCGGGATGGGATCGATCGGTGCGATGCGGGGGGGAAGCAAAGATCGGTACTTCCAAGATGTCGAGGATGATTTGCAAAAACTTGTCCCGGAGGGTATCGAAGGACGTCTGCCGTACAAGGGTCACCTGGGGGAGACCGTTCATCAGATGATTGGAGGGCTTCGCGCAGCGATGGGATATTGCGGATGCCGGACCATCGGCGATCTTAAGCGAAAGGCACAGTTCGTGCGGATGACGGATGCCGGACTTCGGGAAAGCCATCCACACGACATTGCGGTTACAAAGGAGGCTCCGAACTATCACCTCTAGCCGAGACTCCAGCATGCGTGCAAACAGAATCGAGACCCTTCGTCGTCGCCTCACATCGCACCGCCTTGATGCATTCCTCGTCACTGCCATTCACAATATACGATATCTGACCGGCTTCACAGGTTCCAACGCCATTTGTGTTGTCACACGCAGGGAAGTCTATTTCCTCACGGACCCGCGCTATGAAGAGCAGGCGGCCCACGAGGTCAGCATCGCGCGGGTTCTTGTCGGAAAGGGAAGACTGTTCGAATTGATTGCCAAGCGATCAATTCTCCCGGGCGGCAGAATCGGATACGAGTCGGAACACCTCACGGTCAGCGCGTTGACAAACCTGCGTAAGCTCTTCCCCCGAACGATCTTTGCGCCCACAGCCGGACTGGTAGAAGAGATAGCCGCCCTGAAAGACGAAACCGAACGGGAGGCGATCCGTAAGGCAGTAGAGATTACCGACAAAGTCTTCGACATCGTCGTCAAACGTGTCGCACCCGGCGTGAGGGAATCGGAGATCGCTGCCGAAATCACGTACCAGCAACGAATGCATGGCGCCGAAGCCGATGCATTCGAACCGATCGTGGCCAGCGGTGTTCAGAGCGCCTATCCGCACGCGCGCGCAAGCAACAAGAAAATCGAGAATCGCGACTCTGTAGTGCTGGACTTCGGCTGTCGCGTCGAGGGGTATCACAGTGATCTCACCCGCACCGTATTCGTCGGGGCGGTGCCGAAGCAACTTCGGGAAATCTACGGCGTGCTCGCCGATGCACAGGCGGCCGCGATTGAGGCGGCACGGCCGGGTCGTACATGTCGCAGACTCGACGGCGTGGCCCGTCGTATCATCCGTCAGGCAGGATACGGCCGCTATTTCAAGCATTCGCTCGGTCATGGCATCGGCCTCAATGTGCACGAACTCCCCCGCCTGTCTCAGTTGAGCACCGATACACTTCACCGCGGCATGGTCATGACGATCGAACCAGGAATCTATCTCCCCGCGCTCGGGGGTGTGCGTATCGAAGACGTGGTGGTGATCGACGATGATCACTGTTCTGTCCTCTCACAAGCAACGAAAGACCTTATCGTCGTATGATCCAGCGGAAACGAAAAGTCCTCTACATTGCCTACTACTTTCCCCCCATGGGATTGAGCGGCGTTCAACGCACGCTGAAATTTGTCAAGTACCTTCCCGCACATAACTGGATCCCGACGGTTCTCACGGTGATGCCGGCGGCCTACTATGCGACCGATCACTCGCTCCTGAAGGAGATCGAGGCATCGGAAGTTCGGGTCGTTCGCAGCAACTCCCTTGACGCTAATCGCGTCCTTTCCAAGAAGGGAGTGATGAAGATGCCCCCCGAGGGAATGAGGAAGTTTCTCCAATTCGTCGGCGACACGTTCATCATTCCGGACACAAAGATTGGCTGGAAACAACCGGCGCTCAAAGCGGCCCGGGAGCTTCTTAAACACGAATCGTTCGACGCGATCTTCGCGACAGCACCGCCGCAGACGGACTTCCTCATCGGCAAACAGCTCAAACAGGAATTCAAGATTCCCCTCGTTGTGGAATACCGGGATGCCTGGCTCGACTATCCTTTCAAGTATTTTCCGACTCCGCTTCATCGGTATCTTCATAAGCGGCTCGAATACAAGGTCCTGAAGGCCGCCGACCGCATCATCGTCACCCACCGACGAATGAAAGAGAACATCCTCAAAGTGCACCGTGACCTCGGATTCCACGATATCTCCATCATCTCTCAGGGATACGACGAAGAAGATTTTGACCGACGCCCGACGCACCATCACAAAGTGAAGCGGATGCGGATCGCACATGCGGGAACATTCTATGGCGGCAGAGATCCGGCGGTGCTGATCCAAGCTCTACATAACGTCCTCAAGGCCGACACGCATCTTCGCGGCCGAATCGAATTGATCCTCATCGGTAACATCCGCGAGCCGGATCAGAAACTTGTTCAACGACTCGGTCTTCAGAATGATGTATCGTTCACAGGATATGTCGATCACCGCGAATGCACAAGGCTGCTGCAGGGTTCCGATGTGCTTTGGTTTATCAATGACAACGACCTCTCGTCTCCCGGGAAACTCTACGAGTACTTCGGATCCAGGAAACCGATCCTTGCTTCGATCGTAGAGGGATACACGAAACAGCTCATCGAAGAGAGCAAAGCGGCGATTTGCGTTTCTCTGACAGACGTTCCGAGTCACGAAGCCGCTCTTCGGGAGCTGTTCGCCCGCTCTGAGAAGAAGACCCTTCCAGCGATCTCCCAACAGTTTGCGGATCGGTTCAATCGGTACGCGTTGACGGCCGAGCTCGCGAAAGTGTTTGAGTCGCTCCTTGACCACGACTTTCATCAAGTGATGAAACCTGACGGAGGCGATGCATGAGGATCTTGATCATCGGCTCGGGAGGCCGCGAACACGCTCTTGCGTGGAAGCTGCACCACAGCGCGTCGGTGACCGCGCTCTTTTGCGCTCCGGGGAACGGCGGCATTTCCGAGATTGCCGAAACCGTTGGTGTGAAAACGTCCGACTCCCCTGCGCTCATCCGGTTCGCTCGCGAAAATAAGATAGACCTGGTTGTGATAGGTCCTGAGCAACCGCTTGTGGATGGACTCTCCGACCTCCTGCGACAAGAGGGGATCCTCGTCTTTGGTCCGTCAAAGAAGGCAGCTCAATTGGAGGGGAGCAAAGTGTTTGCCAAGGAGTTTATGGCTCGTCATGGAATTCCCACCGCGCGTTTTGGACGATTCAGTATTCAGAATGTGCACGAGGGGGAACGATTCATCGCGGAACTCTCGCCACCGATTGTCGTGAAGGCCGACGGGCTTGCCGCGGGAAAAGGGGTCATCATCGCTGAGACGAAGGACGATGCGGTCGAGGCTTTGCATGACATGGTGGGGCGAAGATCGTTCGGCAAAGCTGGCGAGCGCGTGATTATTGAGGAGTGGCTCGAAGGGGAAGAGACCTCCATTCTTGTCATTTCGGACGGGGAAAATTTTGTCACGCTTCCGGCGGCGCAGGATCATAAGAGGATCTTCGATGGCGACAAGGGGAAGAACACGGGAGGCATGGGTGCTTACGCGCCGGCACCCCTGGTCACGCCCGATCTGATGTCACAGATCGAACGCGAAATCGTGATTCCCACTCTTCGAGGGATGGCCTTAGAGGGAAATCCCTATCAGGGATGCCTCTATGTCGGGTTAATGATTACTCAAACCGGACCGAAAGTTCTCGAATACAACTGTCGTTTCGGTGATCCCGAGACCCAGGTGGTGATCCCCTTGATTGATGGAGATTTTGCCGAATTGCTCCGTTCCGCTGCAGCGGGGCCCATTGCGCGAGAGCACGCAAAGGCCCATGGAGCCTCGGCCGTCTGTGTCGTGATGGCCTCCGGGGGTTACCCCGGCGATTACGACACTGGCAAAGAAATCCGCGGTTTGGATAGCGTGCGGTCGTCAGACGGCGTTGTGGTTTTTCACGCGGGCACAAGACGAGATGGTGCGAAGGTATTGACATCCGGGGGAAGAGTTCTTGGGGTGACGGCATTGGGATTCGAGCACGATCTTGCCGGGACGATCGATCAAGCATATCGGGCCGTTCACAGGATTGCCTTCGACGGCGCATACTATCGAAGTGATATCGGGCAAAAAGGAATTCGTCGGACATCGGAAACGCAACGGACATACCTGAACAAATCAAAGAGACCAGAAGGAAGCGGTTCATGAAGATTCTCGTTACCGGCGGGGCCGGCTTCATCGGTTCACATGTCGCTGATGCGTACGTGGAAGCCGGACACTCGGTTGTGATCGTTGATGATCTCTCGAGCGGAAGTCGAGACAACGTTCACCCGAATGCCCACTTCTACCAACTCGACATTCGACATCCCGAACTCGAGGATATCTTTCGTCGTGAGGCATTCGACATCGTCAATCACCACGCGGCGCAGATGGATGTCCGCACATCCGTCTCCGATCCATCCTTTGACGCCTCGGTGAATATTCTCGGCGGACTGAACGTATTCGAGAATGCACGGAAGTACGGAGCCAAGCGGATCGTCTTTGCATCGACAGGGGGGGCGATCTACGGGGAGCAGGATACTTTTCCGGCCGACGAACAGCATCCGCTTCGACCTCTCTCCCCGTACGGTATTACAAAACTCTGTACAGAGAAGTACCTCTACTATTACAAAGAAGTTCATGGCATCGAACACGTCATTCTTCGCTATGCGAATGTCTTCGGTCCGCGGCAGAATCCCCATGGCGAAGCAGGTGTCGTGGCGATCTTCGCCAGCCGGATGCTCAACAACCAGGAACCGATCATCAACGGAGACGGCAAGCAAACGCGCGACTACACCTTTGTTTCGGACGTCGTGCGTGCCAACCTCATGGCCCTCGAGTATCCCTCCTCCGATATCTTCAACGTGGGAACGGGCGTGGAAACCGACGTCAACGTCCTCTTTTCTGAACTTCGTCGGCACTTGAAACCTGACTGTCCGGAACGACACGGACCGGCCAAGCAGGGAGAGCAACGGCGGAGTGTGATCAGCTGTGAGAAGATTAAGAGGGAGATGGGATGGTCGCCGCACGTTGATGTGATACGGGGACTTGCGCTGACCGCCTCCTTTTTCCGGGAACAACACGGAGGGAGTTCTTGAATCGCTCCATTGCTCAGCTGGCCGACTCGCTGCGCGACGGTAACCGTCGTTCGATCGCCCGTGCAATCTCGCTGGTCGAGAACAACGCGGCGGAAGCGCAGGATCTGCTTCGCAAAATCTTTCCGTCGACGGGGAAGGGCTATCGCCTGGGCATTACGGGACCGCCCGGTGCCGGGAAGAGCACGCTCACAAACCGACTTGCCCGGCTCTACCGCCAGCAGGGACAGCGTGTCGGGATTCTTGCGGTCGATCCTACCAGTCCGTTTACGGGAGGCGCACTCCTGGGAGACAGAGTGAGGATGACGGACGTGGAGATGGATTCCGGCGTGTTCATACGGAGCATGGCTTCACGGGGAAGCTTGGGTGGATTGAGCGTGAAGACTCGTGAGGCGGCGGATGTCCTGGATGCCGCAGGACACGATCTGATCATTATGGAGACAGTTGGCGTCGGGCAGTCTGAACTTGATATTGCCCGAGCCGCAGATACGACCATCGTCGTGCTGGTCCCCGAATCGGGCGACGGGATTCAGGCGATGAAAGCCGGACTGATGGAGATTGCCGATCTGTTCGTCATGAACAAATCCGATCGACCTGGGGCGGAACAGGCAGCTCTGTCCATCAAGATGATCCTTGGATTCAAGAAAGGATCACCGATGAGCGGTGAGGATTGGATTCCGGATGTTGTTCAGGCTGTCGCCAGTGAAGGGAAAGGGATTGACGAAATCAGCCGGCTGGTGGGCATTCACCGGGAGGCGATCGCGCAGAACGGAGAACTGGCAAGACGGCGAAGAGATCGACTGGAGAAGACGATTCGGGAACTCGTCGACGAACAGTTCCATGTCGATTTCTGGACTGCCGATCGCACATCGATCGTTCGTAGTGAAATCGAGAACGTTCTCAATCGAACGCTGACGCCGTACGATCTGGCCGATCGACTCATCAGTGATTTCAGGAAGTAGAAGTCTGCTGTCTCACTCGCAACGTCTGATACCGAATATGAGGAGGTTCAACGATCATGGACTTTACGTTCTCGGAGGAAACGAAGCTCGTACAGGAGTCCGTACGACGGTTTGCCCAAACCGAAATAGCGCCCCATCTCATGAAGTGGGACGAAGTGCAGGAATTGCCGCTGGACGTTATGGCGAAATTGGGGGACCTGGGATTCATGGGACCGGCTGTTCCTGAGAAGTACGGCGGTGCTGGATTGTCCACACTCGACGTGGTCGTGATCATGGAGGAACTCGCACGGGTCGATCCGTCCATCGCGCTCGCGCTGGCCGGACACAGCGGGCTCTGTCTCCAGCACATCCTGGAATTCGCGAACGATGAACAAAAAGCTGCCTACGTCCCTGATCTGGCAAGCGGGAGGAAGATCGGCTCATGGGCATTGACTGAACCGGCTTCAGGGAGCGATGCCGCCGCCATGAGCTCGACGGCGAAACTAGAGGGAGAGTTCTACGTCCTCAACGGATCCAAATCGTTTATCACCAACGGTGCGAACGCCTCGACATTTGTTATCATGGCGAAGACGGATGTGTCCAAGGGAAGAGAGGGCATTTCCGCGTTTATCGTCGAGAAGGGAATGGGAATCGTCGTGGGGAAGAAAGAGAATAAGCTGGGAATGCGCGCCAGTGACACCGTCCAGCTGTCGTTCGACCAGGTGCGCGTGCCATCGAAAAATCTTCTCGGCAAAGAGGGAGAAGGATTCCTCCAAGTGCTCAGTGTGCTGGATAGCGGGAGGGTCGGCATCGCCGGACTTGCGATCGGTCTTGCGCAGGGGGCATTCGATGCGGCGGCGAAGTACGCAAAAGAGAGGTCGCAGTTTGGTCGCCCCATCGCGGATTTTCAAGGCATCCAGTTCAAGCTGGCAGACATGGGAGTCGAGATTGAAGCAGCACGATTGTTGACGTATCGGGCTGCGGCTGCAAAAACGAAAGGGGAAGACATCAACCTGCTGGCAGCCCAGGCAAAGTATTTCGCGAGCGAGGTCGCTCAGCGCGTGGCAACGGCCGCGGTGCAAATCCACGGCGGATATGGATACACCAAGGACTACCCGGTTGAGAAATTCTATCGTGATGCCAAGTTGTTGACCATCGGTGAAGGTACTTCCGAAGTGCAGCGGCTTGTCATCGCCAGGAATATTCTCCGATAGAAGTTGTCGCTCCACCGGACCTGAAATCACACCGAACAAATCCATCATCCCAGAGCTCATTATGTCGCTCATCGGATCCGATATCCCCAAAGATAAGGCGTTTAAGAACAATGCATCCAGTCTTCGTGAGATGATCGAAATCCTCCAGTCCCGGAGTCGTGAGATTGGTGCGGGCGGAGGAGAAGAGGCGACTGCAAAACACCGGAAGAGAGGAAAACTTCTCGCACGGGAACGCATCGCACGGCTGATCGATCCCGGTTCACGATTCCTCGAAATCGGGATGTTTGCGGCCTACGGGATGTACGAAGAATACGGCGGTGCGCCGTCGTCCGGAACGGTCTTCGGCGTCGGGAACATCCATGGACGTGAAGTCGTCATTGTTGCCAACGATGCGACGGTCAAGGCGGGGGCGTGGTTTCCGGTCACGTGCAAAAAGAATCTCAGGGCGCAGGAAATCTCAATTGAAAACCGGCTTCCTATTGTGTATCTGGTCGATTCTGCTGGCGTGTTTCTTCCCATGCAATCCGAAATCTTCCCTGACAAGGAACATTTCGGGCGCGTCTTTCGTAACAATGCTGTGATGTCGGCAATAGGAATCCCGCAGATTGCCGCCATCATGGGCCCGTGTGTGGCGGGGGGAGCGTATTTGCCGATCATGAGCGATGAGGCGATGATCGTTGACAAGACGGGGAGTGTCTTCCTCGCAGGTGCGCATCTCGTGAAGGCGGCGATCGGCGAAGAGATCGACAACGAGGCGCTCGGTGGCGCCTCCGTGCATTGCGAAATCAGCGGCGTCACCGACCACAAGATGAAAAACGACGAGGAGTGTCTGGCAAAGATCCGCAGCATCATCGGCAAACTTGGGCAGAGGCCGCGGGCGGGATTCGACCGGATCGATTCGCGGCCCCCGAAGTTCGATCCCCAAGAAATCCATGGCATACTGCCGGCGGATCGTACCAAACCGTTTGATATGTATCAGGTATTGGCGCGAATCGTCGACGGGAGCGAAATCGACGAATACAAGACGGAGTATGGAAGAACACTGATCACGGGCTATGCTCGAATCGACGGGTGGGCGGTCGGCATCGTGGCAAACCAGAGATCGGTCGTGCGTACTGCCGAGGGGGAAATGCAGGTTGGAGGCGTCATCTACAGCGACAGTGCAGACAAGGGAGCCCGGTTTGTGATGAACTGCAACCAGAAGTCAATACCGTTGATATTTTTTCAGGATGTGACCGGATTTATGGTAGGGAGCCGCGCCGAGCGCGGAGGCATCATCAAGGATGGCGCGAAGATGGTCAATGCGGTGGCGAATAGCGTCGTGCCGAAGTTCACCTTTTTCGTCGGGAACAGCTACGGAGCGGGAAACTACGCGATGTGCGGAAAAGCATACGATCCTCGATTGATCTTCGCATGGCCCACCGCGCAGATCGCCGTGATGGGAGGAAAACAGGCAAGCGAGACTCTCCTCTCCATCAAGCTCAATCAGATGGAGCGGGACGGCACCCACATCTCGAAGGAACAACAGCAGAAATTACTCGAGGAAATTCAGGATCGGTATGAGGAGGAACTTGATCCGTACTATGCCGCGGCGCGACTTTGGGTGGACGGAATTATCGATCCGGTGGAGACACGAGAGATCATTTCCAAAGGCCTCGCGATGGCCGCGAACAACCCCGATATTCCCCGGTTCAATCCGGGAGTCATTCAGACATAGGGGATCGTACAGAGAGCATGGTCCGATTCCTCACACGAATCATCCTGGTCTTGGTTCTGCTGTTCGGAGGTCGAGCAGCTCGGGCCCAGTGCGGTGATGTCGATCCCGGGAATGGTTTGCATTGGAGGTTTGATGAGACGGAAGTGGGAGGCTTCAAGCTTGGCCGCTTGCTCAAAAACCTGGTAACCCCCCAGATCGTTCAGGACACAGAGGCCATCCGCGTCTATGTGCGTGATCAACGGTTTGCAGCACTCGCTCAGCGTTGCGGAGAGATGAGGACGATCGACGCGATCTACCAGAAAGCGTTGAGGGTCGCAGAGTACGAAGTCGCCCGCGCCCTCTTCCTTGCGATGATGGCAACACTCGAGCATCAGAACATCGAACTGAGAGTTCCGGTGATTGGCTCGCTTGGAATCCCCCTCACGTTTGAGGAAGACAGCTTGTTTCAACGCCGGATCCGCAATCTGCCGCGCCGCATCTATCACGATAGTCCTGCCACAGCTCAAGGTGATCGTGACAAGCTCCAGCATTTCTTCGGATCGGCCTACATCGCATACGTCTCGGAGTCTCCAGGATTCGCCCGCGCCACGGGAAACATGATCGAATGGGGGGAGGCGAAGTTTGTTGTAGGGGGGGCCGATGACGATCGTGATCGCCGGGCAAACAAGCAGGGGGAGATGTTTGGTCATCATTTACTGACCGTCAAGAACCTTCTTCCATCAGACTACCTGAGGATCCGTGTGGATGAGTGATATGTCTGAAGGAGTGCAAGCATGATACTTGTTGTCGATGATGAGTCGAGCGTCCGTGAGTCGCTCAAAATGATTCTGGAGTACGAAGGACACTCAGTCCAGTTCGCGCACAACGGTGAACAGGCCATCCAGTCGATCAGCCAGACGGAATTCGAAGTCGTTCTCCTGGATGTCAAAATGGCGGGGATGGATGGTCTGGAAACGCTCCAGCACATCCGCAAGAAAAACGTCGAGCTTCCGGTGATCATGATTTCCGGACACGGCACGATCGAAACTGCCGTTGAGGCGACAAAACTTGGGGCGTTCGATTTTCTTCCCAAACCCCTTGACCGGGACAAAGTCCTTGTCACCGTGCGAAATGCGCTGCAGCAGGGCCGCCTCTCGACGGAGTTCCGACGGCTGAAGGAGAGTGTCGAGGGGAGATTTCAGATTCTGGGCGAGAGCGAATCAATACGAAACGTTCTTTCGCTCATCGAGCGT
This sequence comes from Ignavibacteria bacterium, assembly GCA_016873805.1. Lineage (GTDB taxonomy): Bacteria > Bacteroidota > Ignavibacteria > UBA10030 > UBA10030 > VGVZ01. The sequence goes on along the minus strand of VGVZ01000011.1, from coordinate 64,279 downwards.
GTGGCTCCGACCGACGCACGCGTGCTGATTACCGGCGAGAACGGCACGGGCAAAGAGCTTGTTGCTCGCGCAATTCATCGCGCCAGCAGGCAAGCGGAAGGGCCATTCGTTGAAGTAAACTGTGCGGCGATCCCCTCGGAGCTGATTGAATCTGAGCTCTTCGGGCATGAAAAAGGATCATTTACCGGTGCAACGGCTCAACGGATCGGGAAATTCGAGCAAGCGCACGGCGGGACCCTGTTCTTGGACGAGATCGGCGATATGAGCCTGCAGGCCCAGGCAAAAGTACTGCGCACACTCGAGGATGGGAAGGTTCAGCACGTCGGTGGCAGCAAATCGATTCCCGTCAGTGTCCGGGTGATCGCTGCGACCAACAAAGCGCTCGAGACGGAAATCAAGAAGGGAAGTTTCCGGGACGATCTCTATCACCGTCTCAAGGTTTTTCCCATTCACATTCCCCCGTTGAGGGAACGGCTGGACGACATTCCGATCCTCGTCCGGGCATTTGTCGAGGATCTCTGCAAGAGATATGGAACCGCGGCAAAAGCGGTCAAACCGGAGTTGATCGAGAAGTTGCAGCAGCTCACGTGGCCGGGAAATGTCCGGGAATTGCGGAACGTTGTTGAGCGACTCGTGATTCTTTCCCGAGGCAGCACGCTCGACGATGAGTTCCTTGAGACGACTTCAGCCCCATCCGGAGACGAATCGAGTTTCCTGATCAATCGATCCGAAACATTTCAGCAGTTCAAGGAGCGGATGGAAGCGGCGTTTATCAAAGGCCAGCTTGAGCGTCACAAATGGAACATCTCGAAGACGGCCGAGTCGCTCGACATTCAACGCAGTCACCTGTACACGAAGATGAAGCGCTATAACCTCACAAAAGGGGAGGGGGATGAAGCAGATTCGTAATCGACAGAAGAAGGTTGTTGTGTCGCGTGAGACTGTGCAGAAGCATACACTGCGCGCAGAACGGCTTGCGCGCACCGGCGGCGAAAAGAGGCCGAAGAGAAACCTTCCAAGGGGAACGTCCCGGTGATCGGAGGCGTGGGTGTCGAGCTATGATCGCCGCGCCCGTGCAACTTCAAACATCACCAATGCTCCGGCAACCGAGGCGTTGAGGGAGTCGATCTTTCCATACATCGGGATCCGCACCAGGAAGTCGCACTTCTCCGAAATCAACTTTCGCATTCCCTTCCCTTCGCTTCCGACCACCACGGCGACGGGGGACTTGTAATCCACTTCAGTATACAGCTTCTCTGATTCCGGTGTCGTTCCCACGATCCATAACCCGGCTCTTTTCAGTTCGTCGATCGTCTGTGCCAGATTCGTGACTTTGGCGGCAGGGAGATGGACGGATGCGCCGGCGGAAGTCTTCGCGACGGTTTGATTGAGCATCGCGGAATGATGTTTGGTGATGATCACACCGTGTGCCCCCGCGGCTTCCGCGGAGCGGATGAGCGCCCCCACGTTGTGCGGATCTTCGATTTCATCCAGCACAAGGATGAAGCAAGGTTCTCCCCGTTTCCGGGCAGCGGCGAGAATGTCCTCAACCTCGATGTAGTCTTTCGTGGCAACGAGGGCAACGACACCCTGCGTTGTCGCGTCTTCCGCAAGTTCGCGGAATCGCTGGCGATTCGATTCAGCAACAGCAATCCCCCGCTGTTTCGCAAGTTGTCGAATTCGCTCGATCGCGTTCCCCTTCACGCCGTAGAGAAGCACGATCTTCTCGATCGGTGTTCCCGCTTTGAGGGCTTCGACCACCGGTTGTCTCCCCACAATGATCTCGCTCATAACTCTCCCGGTTGGTACTGAGTTGCGTTCGTCCGCGACTGTATACGGCAATATGGTGCTGGTGTTTCGAGTGACGAGATTCTGCTCGGAGAGGAATTCTCGAGGATCTCGACCTTTTCTCCGCGCCCTAGATTGACCGATGGATGGATGTCGTAGAGAATCGGACTGGCCCTACTCCTTCATCTTAACAGAAGGCCTGGACAAATAATTCCAACCAACGACGCCAAGAAGCATGAGTCCGGCGGCGATAATCTGCGCTTCTGACAGGCCGAGGAAAACGCGTGGATTGATGCGCAGGAATTCAATGCCGAATCGCTCCATTCCGGCGAATATCAGATAGAGCATGAACATCTTTCCCGCCGGCTGAATGCGCTTCCGAAATCTCCACATGACGAGGAAGAGGAATCCGCAGATAAGAAATTCGTAAATGGGAGTCGGATGGAGGGGCGTTGTGTCCGGGACGATGCCGCCCGGATACTGACCCGCAATTTCGGGGAACGACTTGAACGCCTGAGAGGGAGGATACGTGCCGTTTGAGTAATCAGTTCCCCAGGGAAGATCGGTGGGAAATCCGTAATCGCCGTCTCCCGCGAAGTGACATCCGGTTCGAGCGATCCCGTATCCCAGCATCAATCCGGGCGCGACACCGTCCGCCGCAACGAGGAAGCTGAGCCCCTTGGAACGAAGATATGTGTAGATCACGAGGGTGGCGACGATAAATCCGCCGTAGAATGTCAGACCTGCAGGGGAGAATACCATCCCCGACGGATCGCGGACGAAGTCACTCCAATTCTCCACGACGAAGAGGAGCTTCGCGCCGATGATTCCGCCGATGAGCGCGAGCAACGTGATTGTTCCGGGAAGATTGGGATCGAGCTTCTTCCGCTTGAACTCGAGCGACATCAGATAGCTCGCCGTAATGAAACCGATGGCGAGCATCAATCCGTAGGAATAGATGGTAAAGGGTCCGATTTCCAGAAGTCGTGGGCACATAGTTTAGGAGTGGCGGAAGTGATGCGTCGCTAGTGAATGTTGAACACCTCGGTGGTGAACTGAACAAAGGGATTTGAAGGTGACTGGATCAGCGTGATTGCGTCGGGACTGATTTCGATGATGAACTCATTGGTTGTGCGATTCAGCTTTGCGACAGAGACGACGTACCGTCCCGAAAGATGTTGAAAGGCCCGGAATCCGTATGCCGGACCTGTTCCCGGCATGATCATCGCCGGAGTATGAAGTCCGTGAATCCTGAGGCCGATTTCGCGTTCCTTGTGCGAATCCTCCAGAAGAATCTCGTAGCCAAAGTTCACGAAGTCTTTCACAGTGCGGATGAGAAAAACAACCAGCCGCTTGCGGGTCTGCTCATCGTTCGCGTGAAACACATGAAGAACGTACTCCGGGAGTTTCGCCAGTTTTCGCCGGGCCATGGCTAGGTGAAGAGTGATTCCAATTGGGATAGGGCGACGCTCGATTCCATACCGCTGGTCATGTTTTTGATCGTGCCGCTCCCCGAGCTCAGTTCGCGCTCACCGACGATGAGAACAAGTTCGCATGCCATTCGGTTCGCTTCGCGCATTTGCGCCTTGACACTGCGTTCAAGGTAGTCAATCTCAACGGCGATTCCATGTCTCCTGAGTTCCATCGATCGCTGAAACGTCCATCGCCGCGCGTTCTTATCCGCCGAAACAATGTACAATCTGGGCCCCCGGAAGGCGGACGGGAGCAACTCCTTCTTCTTCAGAACCATGATGAGGCGTTCGATGCCGGCAGCGAAACCCACTCCAGGTGTCGGTTTCCCTCCGAGTTCCTCCACCAGAAGATCGTACCGTCCACCTCCCGCGAGGGCGTCCTGAGAGCCGAGAGCGGAACTTGTGATCTCGAACGCCGTCTTGGTATAGTAATCCAATCCGCGCACGAGCTTCCCGTCGATCTGGTGCGGAATTCCCCCTTCATCGAGGAGCGAGAGGACCTCAACGAAATGCTCGGAACATTCCCGGCAAAGGAAGTCCTTCATCAGAGGGACATCGCGGAGACGGCGCTGATCCCCTTCGTCCTTGGAATCGAGAACCCTCAGCGGATTGTTCTGGATCCGTGATTGACTATCGGGTGTCAGCTGTGAAGCGATCTTCTTCAGATGATCGATGAGGAGGTCTTTGTATCGGGGGCGGCAGCGTTGACAGCCGACCGAATTGACTTTGAGCATCGTATCCGTGATGCCGAGCGCCCGGTAGATTTCCAGCGTGATGATCATCATCTCCGCGTCCAGCGCAGGCGACTGTGATCCCAGGGCTTCCGCTCCATATTGATGGAATTGTCGGAGTCGTCCGGCCTGCGGACGCTCCTGTCGAAACATGGGACCAATGTAGTACAGCTTCGTGAGCGACGCTTGTTCCCCGATATTGTTCTGGATGTATGCGCGAAGAACGGACGCGGTGCCTTCCGGCTTGAGCGTGACACTCTCATCACTGCGATCGCGAAACGTATACATTTCCTTCGTCACAATATCGGTCAGCTCGCCGATACTGCGGGAGAAGAGCGCCGTTGTCTCGAACACCGGCGTGCGGATCTCGTGGTAATTGAAGCGTTGCATGACGCGACGCACCGACCCCTCAACGTGCTGCCATGCCTCAACCTCGCCGGGGAGAATGTCCTTTGTGCCTTTGATTGATCGGTATTTCAAAACGGTGTCCTTCGGAAGGGGTTGTTGTTCTCGGAGGCAAAATCTCGCAGACGAAACCGAGAATGGAATCGTTATGCCTCACAATATGCAGATTCTTCAGTCCGGAAGATCTCAAAGACTTTGGAAGGGGATTCAGCCTGCACGAGACGCTTGCGGAAATCTTCCTTGTTCATCAAGCGTGAGATGCGACTCAGAAGTTTGATGTGCTGACCAACCATCGTTTCGGGTCCGACAAGAAGCAGGACGATCCTGACCGGCTGTTCGTCGAGCGATTGGTAGTCTATGGGATCGGCAGTCGTGGCGAAGGCGCCCACGATATCGGTCACCGCGTCCGTTTTTCCATGAGGAATTGCGAACCCGTTCCCCACGCCGGTCGACATGATTTTCTCCCGTTCAAATATCGCTTCGCGGACCTTCTCCTTATCATGCACTTTGTCCCGGTGGGAGACGATCTCGATCAGAGAGTTGATCACCTCTGTCTTGCCCTTGTCCGGCACATTTGTCCGGATCATGTCTTCGGTCAGGATATCTGTAATCTTCATCATCCGCTCGTCCGATAATGGTTACCCCGGTCGCCTATTTCGACTTGATCCACTCACCAATCCTCTTACTGTATTCATCCGACAATTGTTTCGCAATTTCCGCGTCCTCTGATTCCGCTGTGATGTGGAAGACAGGCCGCGTGGGATCCGGGTTCATGAAGATCGTCGTATGGTTCGTTCGTTTCTTTGGATAGAGCCGGACTCCCTCGACAAGATCGCGCTCGATGGATTCCGTGTGCGTGATGAGTTTCCTCATTACTTGCCCCTTCAGATGCCACGGGCATGCGAGATCGTTGCTGACGGTGTGTAACCGCACTGTCTCAGCATCAAGCGTTCCCAGTCGGGTTTTGGCGAGAGCAAGTCCTTCGAGCATCTTGGCGACGGCAAACATCCCGTCGGACGCGAACAAGAAATCGCTGAAGATAAATCCTCCCCGCGTCCCCGCGATGTACTTGATCTCCTTCTTTGCTCCCGCTTCCATCATGGCGAGGTGGCTATCCCGCGTGTACACCAGCTTCACACCCAAGTCCTGACAGAGCACGTCGATCTCGCGCGAGGCGGAAATGGGGATGGCAATCGTCTTGATCTCGGGATGTGCCTGCAGGATCAGCTTGGTCATAATGGTGACAAGCCGCTTCGTGGAAAGGGCGTGGCCGCTTTCATCGACGGCAAATATCTTCTCCGCACCGGCATCGAGCATGATTCCCAGATCGTATTTCAACGCCGTCACGACGTACGAGAGCTCCTTGAGGGATTGTTCGAGCTCCAGCTTTGAACGGGTGAGCTTGCGGTTGTCGAGATAGGCGTTCAGCGAGACGACCTGGACATTGAGGTTTCCGAGAATGTTGGGAAAGATCGTCGAGGCGATGCCGTTTGAATAGTCGATCACCAATTTCAGATCGGCGCCCTGGATGGGAGGGATATCGATCATGTTCAGAAATCGCTCGATGTAGCTTTCGGTTGTCCGTTCCGGAAAGGAGACCGAACCGACATTCTCGTACGAGGCAAGGGCAAAGTCCTCTCCAAAGAACAATCGCTCCACCGATTTGGTCTTGCTCACCGGCAGGTCTTTTCCGTCGCCATCGAAGAAAACAATGTCGGTGAAGTTCTTGTTGTAGGGAGACTTCCGGACGTGAATCCCGCCGCGTTCCTTCCCGCTCCGAAGCTCGTGACGAACAATGGGAATGGAGCTTGCCCGAAGGTCGTTGCAGTGGACCCCGGCCGACATCAATCCACACATCACTGCACGGTTGATCATTCGGGAAACATTGTCGCCGTCGCGGCTCGCGACAACGGTTGAACCAGGTCCAACAAACGCCCCGAAGGCCGCGCCGAGTTTGGCGCCGAATTCCGCGTTCATCTCGATGTTCGAAATGCCGGTCACGCGCGCATCGGTAAAAAGCTCGCGCAGCCAGCGATCCTGCCACACGAGACTTCGGGTGACCGTCGCTCCTTCCTCAACCACCTTTTCGGGCCACATCTTGACGTTCGAGGAAATTTGGCTCTGCCGTCCGATCGTACAGTGGTCGCTCACGAACACATTGTCCATGATGCGGGCCTCATCACCTACGGTACACTTGTTCCCGATTACATCGGACGACATCTCCGCACCCGAGCCGATCTGCGTGTCGCTCCAGACGACGCAGTTGCGAATGACCGCGCCAGGCATGATCTCACAACGATCTCCGATCACGGAGTTCGAGAGCACGACGTCGTGATGAATATGGCAGTCGGAGCCGATGAGGACGGTACCAGACACATTCCGTTCGCTGGTATCGATTTTTGAACCTTCCCCGACATACGCGTTGTTGGTCTTTGTTCCCGCCAACGGAATGTTCACGCGGCCCTGGAGAATATCGACATGTGCATCCTGGTACTCGTTCAGATTTCCGATATCACGCCAGTACCCGTCTGCGACGTAGCCGTACAGCGGCATTTCCTGTTCCAGGAGAAACGGGAAGAGGTTTTTGCTGAAATCGAATTCCTCGCCGGGAGGGATCAAGTCGAGGATCTCGGGCTCGAGAATATAGATCCCGGTATTGATAGTGTCGCTGAACACTTCCCCCCACGTCGGCTTTTCGAGGAAACGCGTGATCTTGCCGTCGTCCGCCGTCAGGACGACGCCGAACTGCAACGGATTTGGAGAGCGAGTGAGAAGAATCGTCGCCTTTGCTTTCTTCGCCGTGTGAAATGCGATCGCTTTGGTGAGATCGAAATCTGTCAGCACGTCGCCGCTGATGATGATGAACCTGGTGCCGAGAAGATCGTGGGCGTTCCGGACGCTCCCGGCTGTGCCGAGATCGGCCTCCGCTTTGCGATAGCTGATCTTCACGCCGAAGCGTTTCCCGTCGCCGAAATGATCCATGATCATTTCGGGATGGAAGAAGAGGGTCGCAACGATGTCGGTGATGCCGTGGTGGTTCAGGAGCCCGACGATGTGTTCCATCATGGGCTTGTTCGCCATGGGAACCATCGGTTTCGGCGTGTTGCACGTAAGTGGACGCAACCGCGTGCCGAATCCGCCAGCCATGATAACTGCTTTCATCGGTTGCTCGGGCATTGTGAGGAAAGAATTTCTCCGAAAATAGAGAAAAAAATAACGCTGTGCAACCTTGAGGAGGGATTAGTCATTGATTCTTATTGCTCTCTCGGGGGAGATCTCTTTTTCACCTTGACTTTATAGGGTTAAAGAGCTAAATTTACCGCAACTTGAGGGCACTAAGACAAAACTCACTCTTGATGATTGACGCCCGCTGGTCGAACACTGTTCGTTCCTATGTTAACTCAATCACGTTGATGCAGGAACTGATAGTGCTGGCGGGCGTCGTTCTGTTTTTTGTCGGCCTCGCATTGTCCGCGCTGGCGCCGAAGGTGATTGCGCTTCTTGCGAGCGCCGGAGCATTTGTGTATGTCTACGAGAACATTCGCCGGAGCACGGCAGGAACAAGGAGACCTCAGCGACGCGACGCCGATGTCGTGCCGCATACGGCTGAATTGCGCTCCGCCGGGCTCGATGATCACGATGCCGATGAGGATGATGCTCTTGAGCGAAGTCCCCAGGCACCGGAGATCCACCAGACGCCGGAGCCGCCCACCGATCCCAAGGAGAGGCCAGCACGACCGATGATCAGCGAGTATCAGTTCAATATCGATGATTTCTGTGAGATCGAGGAAGAAACGCCGGGGAAAGAAACCGGCGCGAGGTCGGAATTCAGCTTGATCGTGCGCAAAATTCTGTCGGTCGTGAAAGAAGTGAACTTCGCGCACACGGTGGCGTTTTGGTGGGTGAACAGAGAGAAAAAGCAACTCGTTCTGGAAAATTTCGTAAGCGATAGTGCGCATTTTACGTCGCATCGGCGGAAAGAACTCGGATTCGATTTGATCAGCCAGGTCGCACATTCGGGTCAACCGCGAATCGTCCAGTACTTGAGCGCGTCGGGTCAACTGGAGGCCCTCGGGTACTACCAAAATCTCGAACCGGTCTCTTCCTTCGTCGCGATTCCGATCTTTTTCCCACGCGGAAGCGGGGTGGAGGCCAAGCCGGTTGCGGTGCTTTCGCTTGATTTCCTGAGCGACGACCTGTTCGGCCCTGAGTCGATGAACATTCTCGGCCAGTTCGCCAAGACATTGTCATCGCTCATCAAAGGCTATACCGGCAAGTATGATCTCTTGATCGATTCCGAAGTTCTCCGTTCGATCGGTAGAATCCGCGAACAAATGAAGATCGATTTCAGTCTCCACTCGATCGTCCGGTCTCTGAGCGAAGAGACGTCGCGTCTGGTTCCGTGGGACTACATTGCGGCTGTGTTGTTTGACGAGCGCCGCAAAGCTTGGCAGATTCAGCTCGTTCTGAATAGGATGAATGACGGCTATGTCGCGATTGGTCAGGAAATCGATCATGCCGGAAGTCTTGTGGGTTTGGTCATCCAGTCCGGTGTGGCAAAGTTGTTGGAAGATACGACAGTTCTCGCGAAGCCACGGTATTATCACGCCGAACGTGTGGATTCAACCGGTTCGGCGTTGATTCTTCCATTGAATTCTCATAGCCGGTGCTATGGTGCGCTGGTCGTGGAATGCAAAGATCCGAAATCGTATTCCGAGTCTGATGCACGAGTCATAGGAAAACTTGTCGAATCCGCCGCGATGGCGCTGGAAATCCACGCGTTGAATGAAGTCGTGAACAATTATGTCCTGATGGATGAGACGACGGGGGTCGCCACGCGCAAGTACTTCATGGAGCGCCTTCATCAGGAGACGCAGCGGGGCAAGGATTACGAGAATGAGGTGACGGTCGTGATGTTTTCGATCGACGGCGTGCAGGATCAGCTGGCGCGCTTGGGAAAAGATGGTTTCGATTTTGTCTTGCGGAATGTGGGCCGATTGGTGAAATCGTTTATCCGGAGCTACGATCTGATTGGCCGGTTTGATTTCAATCGGTTTGCCGTGTTGCTCGTCAATACCAGTTCCAATGAAGCGTACATCTGGGCGGAGAAAGTCCGCAAAAACATCGCATCCAACGTCATTAATCTGGACCAGCGCAGTTTTTCGGTCACCGTGAGTATTGGTGTCTGTGGGACCTTGAGCGAGCTGAGCGACATGGAGTTGATTGAAAACGCGGGACACGTGCTCTCGAAAGCCATCGAGGCAGGTGGGAATATGGTAAGAGTGTACTAGGGTAGTTCACGTACCGAATTGTCAGACGGAGAGTTTCATGGCGAAGCAGACTGATTTTGCAGAGAAGGCACGAAAGGCATCCCAGGAAAAAGGGGTCAAGTGTCCCAAGTGCGGCACGGTCAAGATTCCTACGCTGTACGTGCAGGCAACCGCATCGAAGCGCGGTTCATACAAGTTCAGCCGTCAGAACGTCCAAATCTGCAAGTGCAACGAAAAGCAGATTCTTGAATAGGCCTGACGTCATTCCCTCGTTCCAGCGTTCCATCGTTCTTGGCTCAGAAAAAGATCATATTCGTCGTCCTTGATGGCGTGGGCATTGGGGCACTTCCCGACGCACCGGCCTACGGAGATGCAACGGCGAATACTCTCGCGAACGTCAGCATCGCCGTCGGCGGATTGAATCTGCCGAATCTGCAGCGTTTGGGTCTGGGGAACATCGCTCCGGTTGAGGGCGTTCCTCCGGCAAGCGTTCCGGAAGGATGCTACGGAAAGATGGCCGAGCAGTCTGCCGGCAAAGACAGTACCACCGGTCATTGGGAAATCGCCGGTCTTGTTACCGAGCGCCCCTTTCCGCTCTATCCGAATGGATTTCCTGAGGATTTGCTCACTGCCTTTTTGCGAGCGACAGGACACAAGGGATATCTTGGAAACAAGCCCGCATCCGGAACCCAGATCATTGAAGAATTGGGAGATGAGCATCGGAGGACCGGATACCCGATCCTCTACACATCCGGCGATTCGGTCTTCCAGATTGCGGCGCATGAGGAGATCATTAAGCTGGAAGAACTCTATCGCCTCTGCAGCATCGCGCGTGAGAGGATTCTTGTCGGTGATCATCGAGTCGGTCGGGTAATTGCACGTCCGTTCATCGGCACGTCCGGTGCCTACGTAAGAACGGGGAATCGACGGGACTATTCCGTTGCACCTCCATCATCCACCGTGCTCGATTTGTTGACAGAGCGGAACATCCCGACGGTGAGTATTGGAAAAGTCGATGATCTGTTCGCGGGTCGGGGATTGACCGAAAAAATACATACGAAATCAAACGAGGAAGGGATCGAGAGGATTGTCCAATACTCGACCTCTCATTCCTTGGGACTTATTTTCGCGAACCTCGTCGATTTTGACATGCTCTACGGTCATCGTCAGGATCCGAGCGGTTTTGCCCGTGCGCTCGAGGCGTTTGATTCAGCCGTGCCGCGGATTATCGAGTGCCTGGGACATGATGATCTGCTGATCCTGACCGCGGATCACGGAAATGATCCGACGGACGCGAGCACGGATCACACGAGGGAATTCGTCCCGCTGTTGACCTATCGAAGGAACGGCAAGAGAGGCATCGATCTCGGTACGAGGGACTCGTTCGCCGATGCCGGGAAGACCGTCGCAGAGTTCTTCGAGGTTCCAGCCAACGAACTTGCCGGCCGGAGTTTTTTCAGTACTGTCGCGTAGGAATCGGGAGGAACGATTAGAGCTTCCGATACGTCTGTTCTCTAGTGTTCGAACGCACTCAGAAGTGCACTGAACCCGACTCGAAGGAAAACATTATGTTTTTGGGAAAAGTGGTCGGAACTGTTTGGGCGACAAGAAAAGACGAAGAGCTTGTCGGGATGAAGCTCCAGATCGTCAAACACATTGATCTGGACTACAAGCTGAAGGATACGTTTGTTGTCGCCGTGGACAGCGTGCAGGCCGGCGTGGGAGATGTTGTGCTGGTGACTTCAGGAAGTTCGGCCCGGCAAACGGCGCTGACAAAGAACCGGCCCGTCGATGCCATCATTATTGCCGTGGTGGACAAACTCGACATCGTAGTAAAAACCTGATCGTTCAATCGGGATCTTTCATGTTCTTCGGGAAAGTCATCGGAACGATATGGGCGACGCGCAAGGAAGAGTCGCTACATAGCTTCAAGCTCCAGTTTGTTCAGCCCCTGGACGCGAAGCAAAAGCCGGTCGGGAGTCCAATCGTGGCTGTCGACACGGTGGGAGCGGGACCGGGAGAAATTGTGTTCTACATTACGGCGCGTGAAGCGGTCATCCCTCTGCCCGTCGAGATGGCTCCCGTCGATGCGAGCATCGTCGGCATTGTGGACCGCATCGATCTCCAAAAAGCATGAAATCTTTTCCGCCGATCTTCTGTTCTACTTTCGGGAACAGGATCGCAGTCGAGGGGCGATGCAAATATTTTTCAGGTAAGGTGACGTTGGAATGGTAAAGATCAGCAAACAATACACGAATCGAGAGAGCCAGTCCCTCGACAAGTACCTTCAGGAAATCGGGAAGGTCGAACTGCTGACTCCCCAGGAGGAGATCGATCTTGCGCGACGCATCAAGAAGGGGGACGAAAAAGCACTTGAGAAGCTCACAAAGGCGAATCTGCGGTTCGTTGTCAGCGTGGCGAAACAGTATCAAAATCAGGGCCTCTCGCTCGGCGACCTGATCAACGAGGGGAATCTGGGATTGATCAAGGCGGCCAAAAGGTTTGACGAGACCCGTGGCTTCAAATTCATCTCGTACGCGGTGTGGTGGATCAGGCAATCGATTCTCCAGGCGCTTGCGGAACAGTCGCGTATCGTGCGCCTGCCGCTGAATCGCGTCGGCGCGTTGAACAAGATAGGGAAAGCGTTCAGCACGCTGGAGCAGGAATTCGAGCGCGAACCGAGTGCCAGCGAACTGGCGGAAGAACTCGATATGTCCCTGTTCGAGGTCTCCGACACGCTCAAGATCTCCGGTCGGCATCTTTCAATGGATGCCCCGTTTGCACAGGGGGAAGATAACCGCCTGCTCGATGTGATCCAGGATCAGCGCCAGCCTTCCCCCGATCACATTTTGATGGATGAGTCCCTCAAAGTGGAAGTGCGCCGAGCCCTGGCGACACTGAGCGACAGAGAGGCTCAGGTGATCCGACTCTACTTTGGGCTCGACCAGGAGCACTCGCTCACACTTGAAGAGATCGGCGAGAAGTTCAATCTGACTCGAGAGCGAGTCCGACAGATCAAGGAAAAGGCGATCCGCCGACTGCGCCATGCATCCCGCAGCAAACAGCTCCGTGCCTATCTCGGATAAGGTGTCGATCGTCAAGAATTGCAGGCCTCGATCCCGACTCGATCGCGATCGGGGCTTTTTCATAAACACGATTCGCGAGCCGATGTCGCGATGAACGTCAGAATCGCATTCTGCAGTCTCTTGTTGTTCGCTCTCATCCTGATCGGATGTACCGGTTCGTCGCCGCGGTTTCGGAGTGGTGATGACCGGGCGAATACCGAAAGGACGAAGAATTCTTCGCCGCGCTTTTCGTCGAGGGAAGCTGAGGAAGAACGAAAGGAGGACGACCGGAAACCCGACCCGGCCGAGATTGAGAAGATCACTTCGGGTTCCCGCGATTTCCGGAAGGAAAAAAACACCTCCATCTCCCCGTTGAATCAAAGCAAAATGATGCGCGAGATTTCAAAGTACATGGGAACGAAATACGTCATCGGGGGGGAGGATCAACGAGGGATCGATTGTTCCGGATACGTGCTCGCGGTCTATGGGACTGCTCTCGGGAAACAGCTTCCGCGCACGTCGGCAGAGCAAGCCCACGTGGGGATGAGTATTCCCGTCGAAGATCTGAAATTTGGCGATCTTGTTTTCTTCAACACGAGCGGTGAGCGGTATTCGCACGTCGGGATCTACCTCGGTGACGATCTGTTTGCCCACGCAAGCGTCTCGCTGGGAGTGACAATCTCCTCACTCGAGAGTTCATACTACAAGAAGCGCCTGGAAGGCGCGCGCCGTATCATCTACTGATTAAACATCTCTCCGCGAAGCACGATGATGTGCCACCCCGGAGTGCAAGGAACTTCATTCCATGTCTGTACTCCCAATCTACCTCTATGGAACCGATGTGTTGCGCGAGAAAGCCCGACAGGTCGAAGATCTCAATCCCGAGACCATCAAACTCATCGTCGACCTGTTTGAGACGATGGAAAAAGCCCACGGGGTCGGTCTCGCCGCTACCCAAGTCGGTGTGCTCAAACGTGTTATCGTGGTCGATATCACCGGTGTCGATGATGACGGCGAAGAAACATCTCCGGTCAATCGATCAGATCGTGAACCTTCCATGCCTCAACGCCTGGTGCTGATCAATCCTGAAGTGATTGAGGAGGAGAATGCCTGGACGATGGAGGAGGGCTGTCTGAGCATCCCCGATGTTCGAGCCGATGTGGAACGGTCGGAGAAGATTACTGTCCGTTACCGGGATGGCGATTTCAAAGAAACGCTCCTGACGACGGATGGACTTCTTGCGCGTGTCATCTTGCATGAGATTGATCATCTTGACGGCATTCTCTTTGTAGATCATATCAGCGGAGCAAAGCGAGCGCTTCTCCGGGGAAAGCTCCGAGCCATCAAGAAGGGGGAGATCGAAGTCGGATACCCTGTCGTCTCCTACGCCGAAGTATGAGGGATCTATGCGGATCGTCTTCATGGGATCGCCGGAGTTTGCTATTCCCAGCCTTGAACGACTTCTCGAGTCGCACTATTCCGTCGTCTCGATTGTGACGGTTCCGGACAAACCCCAAGGGAGGGGGCAACGCGTGGAGCACTCTCCGATCAAGACGATCGCTCTCCAGAAGTCGATTCCTCTCCTTCAGCCCGCCGACCTCCGCGATCCCGAGTTCATTGCTCGCCTCACTGCTCTCCGGCCTGATGTGTTTGTTGTCGTTGCCTTCAGAATCCTCCCCTCAGCACTGTTTTCGATCCCGACCCACGGATCGTTCAATTTACATGCCTCACTCCTTCCAAAGTATCGCGGGCCGGCGCCGATCAACTGGGCCATCATCAACGGCGAGTCGGAAACCGGTGTGACAACCTTTTTTCTGCGAGAACAGGTGGATACCGGCTCCGTGATCCTTCAAGCGCGCGTCCGGATCGGCGAAGATGAAACCGCAGGCGAGCTCCATGACAAGCCCCCACGGGTGGGAGCCGAAATCGTCTTCCAAACAGTCCGTCTGATTGAGCTAGGGAAAGCCCAGGGACGCGAGCAGGACAACAGTCAGGCAACGCGAGCTCCGAAGATTTTCAAGAATGATTGTCGAATTGACTGGACCGCGCCGGCTTCGCGCATCCACGATTTCATTCGAGGATTGTCGCCAACTCCCTGCGCTTGGACCATGCAGGCGGAAAAGGTGATGCGGATCTACAGAACCATCGGGATCGCGTCTCCGAATTCACGCGATCGGACTGCTTCGCCACCTCCCGGGACCGTGGTGACCGCAGGCGGCAACGAGCTCATTGTGCAGGCGGGAGAGGGTGTGATCGGAGTCGCAGAGCTTCAGCAGGAAGGGAGGAAACGGATGTCCGCGGCGGAGTTTCTCCGTGGATACCGCCTGAATCCGGGGGATTCGTTCGTGTAGCACCTGATGACGCCCGGCCCGGCAATTGACAATCGACGAAAAAAAGGTTAGTTTCGAGACGTTACGAACGAACAGACGAGGCTCACCAGACCCGCCGCTTGCTACTGCTTAGTTTTCCCTTCTGTCACAGAACTTACGTTTTTTTGGTACTTTCTATCGGTTGTCTTGTTCGTCACAGTTCCATTGCGATTTCTCATTTCGTATGGAGGATTCCTTGGAGTTCAACTCAGGTGCGATTGACGGCGTTGTCGTCAGGGAGCTGAAATTCTTCAACGATCCGCGCGGATGGCTGACAGAGCTCTTTCGCAGTGATGAAATCTCCCGAGAATTTCTTCCCGTCATGTGCTACATCTCGGCAACAAAACCCGGAGTCGCGCGTGGGCCGCACGAACACAAAGACCAGGCTGATTGCTTCTGCTTCATCGGGCCGTCGAGGTTCAGATTGTATTGCTGGGATGCGCGGAAGGAATCCGCAACATTCGGGCGAAAAATGGTTCTTGAGGTCGGCGAGCATCACCCCTGCTCGGTCATCGTGCCTCCCGGAGTGGTGCATGCGTACCGAAACATCGGCGACTCTCTGGGCTGGGTCGTCAATCTGCCCAACCGGCTTTATGCCGGCGAAGGACGACGGGACCGGGTCGATGAGATTCGTCACGAACTTGATGGGAATACCCCCTACACAATGGATTGAGGATTATGAACATTCTCGTCACCGGCGGTGCGGGCTTCATCGGTAGCAACTTCCTGTACCATATCCTCGAAGCATATCCGACTTACACAGTGGTCAACCTTGACAAACTGACCTACGCGGGGAACCTCGAAAACCTCGAAGGACTGAAAGAGAACACGCGGCATATGTTTGTCAAGGGAGATATCGCAAACCGGAATGTCGTTGAATCGATTCTCCGGGATCATGCCATTGACGCCATCGTCAATTTTGCTGCCGAATCGCACGTCGATCGGAGCATCATGGGAGCCGCAGAGTTTGCCCAGACGAATGTGGTCGGCACGAACGTCCTGCTCGAGCTGGCAAAAGAACTCCGACTCAAGAAGTTTGTCCAGGTTTCGACCGATGAAGTGTACGGCTCCCTCGGTCCCGAAGGATTGTTCACCGAAACGACGCCGCTTCATCCCAACAGTCCGTACGCCGCGACCAAGGCGGCGGCTGATCTCCTCGCTCTTGCCTATCATCACACGTTTTCGATTCCGGTCGTGATTACACGCTGTTCGAACAACTATGGTCCGTTTCAGTTTCCCGAAAAACTCATTCCGCTGATGATTGCCAACGCGATGCAGGAGAAGCCGCTTCCCGTTTACGGCGACGGACTCAACGTGAGAGATTGGCTTCATGTGAGCGATCATTGTTCTGCAATCGACGCAGTCCTTCACGGTGGGACCGCCGGCGAGGTGTACAACATCGGCGGAAACAGCGAGAAGACCAATATCGAGCTTGTCAAGCTCCTCTTGAAGATTCTCGGCAAGTCGGAGAGTCTGATCACATTCGTGAAAGACCGGCCGGGCCATGACCGCAGGTACGCCATCGACTCGAACAAAATCCAGAAAGAACTTGGTTGGACACCGGCGCATACATTTGAACGTGGGATCGAGGAGACCATCATGTGGTACCTCCGCCATCAGGACTGGTGGCAGCGGATTATCAGCGGCGAGTACAAAGAGTACTATCAGAAGATGTACGAAGGACGCTAGAAGAGGATAACGATCGCGATGAAGACGATTGTCAGTGTCGGGGGCGCCAGGCCGAACTTCATGAAGCTGGGGCCGTTTCACAACGCGCTGACGCCGTACCGTGATCGAATCCGCCATCTCATCGTCCACACCGGCCAACACTACGACGAGTCGATGTCAAAGGTATTCTTCGACGAATTCGGACTTCCCGCACCGGACTTCTCGCTCGGCGTTGGTTCGGGGACGCACGGCCAGCAGACAGCGAAGATCATGGTGGAATTTGAGAAGGTGTTGGAGAAGATGAGGCCCGATCTTGTGGTGGTGGTCGGAGACGTGAACTCGACACTCGCGTGCAGTATTGCGAGCGTGAAACTGGGTGTACCGGTTGCTCATATCGAGGCCGGACTCCGGAGTTTTGATCGAACGATGCCGGAGGAAATCAATCGTGTTCTCACCGACGCGATTTCCGATTACCTCTTTGTCACAGAACCGAGCGCGATCGCAAATCTGATCAAGGAAGGAGTCGACGAGTCGAGGATCTTCTATGTCGGAAATGTGATGGTCGATTCGCTGTTGGCCTACCGGGATCATTCCGCAGCCTCGAATATCATCGAGAACCTGGGCTTGAACGGGGAAGCGTACGTGCTCGTCACGCTCCACCGACCGACGAATGTCGATACGAGCGAAGGACTGAATACCATCGCGGAGATTTTCGAGCGGGTGTCACACGATCGCGCAATCGTTTTTCCCTTGCATCCGCGGACGCGAAAGATGATTGGCGAATACGGGCTCGGCAAGCGCTTCGAGCGCATCGCGCGTCTCAAGGTGATCGAGCCGGTCGGTTACCTCGATTTCCTCAAGCTCATGGAGAACTCGACTCTCGTGCTGACGGACTCCGGTGGCATTCAGGAAGAAACCACGGTTCTGGGAATTCCGTGTCTCACGTTGAGATCAAACACGGAGCGTCCGATCACGGTGGAGATTGGGACGAATCGTATCACCGGTCTTGACGCCGATCGGGTTCTTGCGGCATGTCATGACGTGTTTGAGGGAAGATTTAAGAAAGGCAGTATCCCGCACCTGTGGGACGGCAAAGCGGCGGAGAGGATTGCGGGAATCCTTGTGAACAAATGTCTGGGAGAATGAAAAGTGAAATTCTCATCCGTGCTTAGTATGGGATTGATGGTTCTGATCGGGGTTTCAGCGGATCTGGTATCACAGGTCAAGCAGATGCCTGATGACCGGGTAGGCCAGCGATCACTGGAAGAACTTTTGGGCAAGACTCAACTGCCGCCGGCGACTTCCGTCGTTCCGATGGAAGGGATGATCGACCCCGAGACTTACGTCGTAGGACCGGCGGACGTTGTTTCGATCAGCCTGTGGGGACCGATCAGTCTCACCTACTCGTTGTCGGTGACGCCGGAAGGTACGGTCATTATTCCCACTGTCGGGGAAGCAAAGATCGGAGGGCGTACCCTCGTTGCGGCTAAACAAATCGTGCGGGATATGGTCCGGAAGAGATTCGTGATGGGAGAGATCTCGATGACGCTGATGACGCCGCGATCGTTTGTTGTCACATTGCGAGGGGCAGTATTGATGCCGGGATCGTACGTAGCGTCTCCGGTCGTGCGGGTTGAGAAGATTGTGCGAGAGGGAATCAAGATTCCTCAACCGACCACGACCATGAATGTTCCGTCCGTCGGCCGTGACGTGGTTCGCGTTCCCCAGTTGGATCGCCAGGATGAATTCTCCAAATCATCATCGCTCCGGAATATTCTGCTCATACGGAAGTCCGGTGATACGCTCCGCATCGACATCCCAAAGTTCTACAGCACTCAAGAGGATCGATATAATCCGTTTCTTCTCGACGGCGACATCATCGTCGTTCCGCGGAGAGATCTGAAGACTGATTTTGTCTCTGTCCTCGGTGCCGTCAATTCGCCGGGATCATATGAATTCGTCCCGGGAGACCGGTTAGTGGACTTGATTGGGATTGCGCAGGGGTTGGCTCCGGCAGCAGACTCCGGAACCATTGTGCTGTCTCGCATGGACGACAGCGGCCGAAATTTGTCGGACCAGACAATCGAGCTGAAAAGGGTCTTGCGTGGTGAGCGGGAGAATATTCCGCTGATGAGAGGTGACCGTATTGTCGTATCGCAGGTCGAAAGCCGCAAACGAGACTACCAAGTTGTTGTCTCGGGCGAGGTGCTCTTTCCGGGACGGTATCCGATCAGCGTCAGCAACACGCGGCTCTCGGCCGTGATGAAAAAAGTCGGAGGATTGACGGACCACGCCTTGCTCACGGGGGCAATATTGCTCCGCAAAGAACAGGAGATTTCTGAGGATTTGGATCCGAGTTTGCAGCGGATGAGAAATCTGAGGGCATACCCCGGTTTTCCCGGCGACAGCGCGTACTTTCTCTTGAATATGCAATCATCATATGTGCCTGTCGTTGTTGATTTCCACAAGCTGCTGAATGAGGGGGATTCGACTCAGGATATTGTCCTGCAGGATGAGGACATCATCTTTGTTCCATCGGACCTGTCAACGGTCATCGTCAACGGACAGGTGTCCAAGCCAGGACACATCCCCTTTGTTCGAGGGGCTAGGTATGACTACTACATTCGGCAGGCGGGAGGATTCCTCGGATCGGCCTTGAGCGGAGATGTGAAGATCATCAAGAGAGCGACGCTCGCGTGGGTCGATCCGGGTGATACAAACCTGGAACCAGGGGATCAGATCTGGGTACCGAAAGGGGTGCAGAGGGATTTTGCGTACTATTTCACGATCCTGCGTGATGCCGTCAGTGTCACAGCCGCCGTGGCCACGGCGGTGCTCCTTTACATCCAGGTGTCGAAGTAGACCCGTCGCGTCTTGGTCGGATCAGTCGTTGTTGAGCTGTGTCTATGAACAATGGAGCCACACGACATGTCGTCGAATATGAATGAATCTCGATTGCTGAAACAATCATCCATCGTCTGGTTCGTTGCTCTGCTCGGTCGGGCGCGCACGTTTGTGTTGGTGAGCTGTCTGCTGACGGCCGTCATTTCGGGAGGGGTAAGTTCCCTCCTGCCCCATTGGTATGCAAGTACGGTGACTATCTTGCCGCCACGGGAAACCGGAATTCTGAGCTCGCTGGGCTCGTTAGGATCGGCACTCCGCGATTTCGCCCCGATCCGTTCCATTGGCGCGCTAGGAGGTCGGGGTGGCCAGTATAACTACCTCTCGATCCTGGAAAGCCGGAGCGCGAAGGAAGCGATGGTCAATCAGTTCGACCTGAAGAAGGTGTACGAAATCGCGGATTCGTCGATGGAGAAAACGATCAAGCTGCTCGAGACAAACGTGGATGTCGAAGTGTCTGAAGAAGGACATATCAACATCACGGTATTCGACAAGGAACCCGAACGCGCCGCGGCGATTGCGAACCACTACATCGATATTCTGAATACGATCAGCACCGATCTGAACCATCAGGGCTCGAGCAAGTACCGTGAGTTTCTTGAAGCGGGGGTTCGTGAAGCCAAGGACAGCCTGGCAGCGTACGAGGAGGCATTCAGGAATTTCCAGAAGACCTCGGGGATGGTAGCCGTGCCGGATGACATCCAGGCGGGGGCAAAAGCATTCGCCCAGCTCTATGCCGACAAGGCGATCAAGGAGATCGAGCTCGAGTTCCTCTTGCAGGTTGCCGGGAGTGAAAACTCAGAGGTCCAGCGACGTCGAGCAGAACTCAGGATCCTGAACAACAAGCTGTCCCTGATTCCGGATCTCGGATTGACGCAGTGGCGTATCTACCGCAATCTTCTCATCCAGGCCCGAATCCTCGAGGTCATGATTCCGGTCTATGAACAAGCTCGTCTGGAAGAAAAGAAAGAGACCCCTTCTGTTGCAGTTCTCGACCGGGCAATACCCGCCGAGCGCAAGGCGAAGCCCAAGCGACTCCTGATTATCCTGATCGCCACGCTGTCTGCAGGTATGCTCTCGCTGAGTTTCTACGCGCTCCGTGAGCAACTTGATGCGCTGAAGTCTCGTTCACCGGAATCTTATGATGTAATCCGTTCCGCGTTCAGCTTCCGGCGAAGGAAGTGATCATGTCATTGCAACATGCGTTGCATAGCGGGTTCGATCGTCGGCTCTCGAAAGGTCGAATGGACCGTTCTCTCCTCCTGTTCCTTGTCCTCCAAACGGCTCTGATAGTAGGATGGATTGTTGTTGGGGAGATCGTCTATCTTCCTGTCGTCATTACTGTGGTCGCGTTGGCCTTCGTGGCCTCGACCTCCCTTTCCGTGGCTATTCCCCTCATCATCCTCGCACACGCTCTTGTCTTTGTCCAACGGACGGAGGGGATTTCGATCGCAGAGGTGGGATTTGCGTTCCTCTTCTTCGGCGTCATCACAGTTTGGATGTTTGACCGCCTCTTGGTTGAACGGCAATCGCTTTTGGTCGATGCCGGCGATCGTCCGCTTATACTTTTCCTGGCGCTAGCCGCAAGCTCTCTTGCCTTGGCAATTGGCTTCGAGAGCAACATCTTGTTGTGGTTGCGCGAGCTCCTTGTATTCCTGAGCTTCTTGTTGTTCTTTCCCCTCCGTGATCTGATGCGTGAGAAACGTGGAAGACGGATTGTCTATGCTGCGCTATTACTGTTGGCTCTGGCGATTTCCGTGAAGAACCTTATTCAGTACCGGTCGGGACTCATGCTCGCCACCTATCTGTGGGAGGTATTACGCAGTCGTCAGACCGCAAACGAACCCCTGACGATGACGATTCTCGTCGGGAGTATCGCGGTCTTTATGGCCTCGGGACGCCGGATGATTCGAATCGCGGCTCTGATGATTGCCGCGTTCTTTGCGTTGGCGCTGCTCGTGACCTTTTCCCGGGGGTATTGGCTGGGAGCAGCCCTCGCGGTGCTTGTGATGTTCATCCTCGGAACCAGGACTGAACGCGTTCGTATCCTCCAGCTCGGAATCACGCTCGGACTCGTTGTGTCCGCGGTGATGGCGGTGCTGTTTTCCGACGTGGTTATCGCCCTGTTCCTCAGTGTGTTCGGTCGGTTTGTATCTGCCGCAACGGCGACGACGGACATTTCGGTCGCGAACAGACTTATTGAGACCCAGGTCGTGTGGGATCTTATCTTGAAGAATCCTCTCATCGGTTACGGACTGGGTGCCAAGTACTCGTATTATCATCTGTTGCGCACAGTAACACATGATACGGAGTACGTCCACAACGCGTATCTCTACCTATGGTTCAAGCTCGGACTTCCCGGGCTTGTCATCTTCCTTGTCATGTATCTTTCAAAGATTCGGGATGGCCTGAGGGTCGCGTGGACAAATCAGGTTGACAAGTCACTTCGCCCATTTCTGGTCGCTGCGGTTGCAATCCTTGTCGCGATGCTCCAAATCTCCGTTACCTCCCCCCAATTCTACGCGCGCGATTCTATTCTCATCATAACAATCTGCTGGGCCACCATCAGCGCCGCACAGGTTCGGGACGGTCGAACGAAGGGAGGCGGGTGTTCGCGCGATGTATAGTCAGAATATCGACGCAGGGACAACGCCGGTTCGGATCGCTCGACACTCGCTCCTGAATTTCAGTACGCAGATCGGACTTATGCTGCTTGCGATTTGGGCTATCCCGATCATTGTATCCGGGATCTCTGAAGTGAAGTTCGGTCTGCTGACTCTGATCCTTGTGTTTCTTGGATACTTCAGTCTGCTTGACCTTGGAATTGGGATCGCGAGCACAAAATATGTCTCTGAGCTGAGGGCGCGGGGAGAGCAGTTGCAGCTGCGCCAATTGGCGTGGACGTCGCTTCTGGCCACGACGGGGATCGGCATGGTGGCGGCAATGTGTATCACATTGGCCACTCCGTTCATCGTCGACTCCCTCTTCAACATTCCGGCATCGTTTGCCGCCGAGGCAAGGACAGGCCTGTACGTCGCCTCAATTTCGCTTCCGTTTGTCGTTCTCTACGGGTCCGTTCGTGGATTCCAGATTGCTCATGAGCATTTTGGGATTGTCAACTTCTTTACTGCGGCCATCGGGATCGGACAGTGGCTGGGCGCAGCGATCCTCGTATGGCTTGGGTTTGGTTTTACCGAAATTGTGGTGCTGATTGCGGTCGTGAGGATCGCTGTGGCTCTCGGCATGCTGACAACGGTGCCGATGTTATTCCAGGATTTTTTCTCCAGAAGCCCCCGCTGGAATTTCAGGATACTGAAAAACGTCTTGTCGTTCGGAGGGTGGGTAACCCTCTCGCATCTCGTCGCCCCCGTCTTCCAGCATGTTGACAGGCTCATGCTCGCGGCGTTCTGGTCGCTCGCAGCCGTCACCTATTATTCAGTACCGCTTGATGCACTGCTTCGTCTGCTCATTGTGCCGACAAGCTTGACAATGGCGTTGTTCCCGGCCATCAGCAGTGCTACAGCCGACGAAAGATCTTCCCAAGAGATCGTGAGCGTATCCGTGAGAATCGTCCGTCTACTGCTCTATGGCCTTTTGCCTGCCGTGCTGGTACTCGTCGCGTTCTCGGATGTGATTCTGACCTTATGGATGGGATCCGATTTTTCAGCTCAGAGTGCCCCCGTACTGAAGATCCTCGCCGTCGGCGTACTCTTCAACGCGTTGGCGCAGATTCCGGTGACGGTACTGCTTGGGATTGGTCGTCCCGATGTTCCCCCGAAATTGTTGTTGATCGAAATCCCGTTGATGCTCCTGATGCTCGTGCTGCTGATTCCTCGATATGGTATTGTTGGAGCGGGGATTGCGTGGTCTTTGAGGGTTACGATCGATGCCGCGCTCCTATTCATCTTGACAAGCCGGCTTGTGACCGGATTCGACCGTGTTCGTGACCGCTGGGTCAAGAGCGCTCTGTTCGTGCTCATTGTCCTTTCAGTTGCGTTTTCAGTTGTGGTCTTCGATGCAGTGACGACCCGAATTCTCTTCGTGGGTGCGGCACTGGTTCTGTATGCAGCTGGTGTGTGGCTGTTCGGTCTTGATGGCGCGGACAGACAAATGGTGCTGAGTTTTGTTCAACGCGTCCGACCATCAGGGCGGTAGGACGGGAAGACGGGAACGGGCATGGATCTCTCAGTGATCATCGTGAACTTCAACACGGAAGCGCTCCTCCGACAGTGCCTGAAATCGATCTTCGATCAGACGGACGGTTTGCGGTACGAGGTGATCGTTGTTGACAATGCCTCGACAGATCACTCCCGGGAGATGTTAGAATCTGAGTTCCCGTCAGTGATGCGTGTTTTCAACAGCCAAAATATTGGTTTCGCGGCCGGCAACAATATCGGGATGCGGCAGGCGCGTGGCGAGTATCTCCTCCTTCTGAATTCTGATACACTCGTTCTTGATGGGGCGGTTCAGAAGACTCTCGGTTTCATGAAATCAAATTCCCACGCCGCAGTTGCGGGTTGTAAGTTGCTCAATGCGGATCGATCTGTCCAGCCGTCCACAGCCAATTTTCTTTCGCCAACGTCACTGTTGATTGAAACGCTGTTTCTCCACAAGCTGTTTGGTCGTTCGGATCTGTTTGAAGGGTACTACAAATCCCTGCCGTGCACTGACAAACCATGTGAGGTGGAAGTCGTCAAAGGAGCATTCATGCTTATACGGGCCGACGTTATGCGCACTCTGGGGGGGTTCGACGAGTCGTACTTCATGTACACGGAGGAGACGGATCTCTGCTATCGTGCTCGGATGACCGGACACGGCGTGTACTTCTATCCGCACGCGCACGTCATTCATTATGAAGGGGGGTCAGTGAAGGAGCCGGTCATGCACTTCCAACAGGTGCATCGGAGCCAGATGCTGTTCATCCTAAAGCATTTCAGGGGATTGCCCCTGGTGTTCGCAGTGGTGCTCAAAGTATTGCAGGTGGCCATCCGCGTACCGGTGTACGCAATTGTGGGATTCTTCACACTTCGGCCGGCCTGGCTCCGAAAATCGTGGATCTATTTCAGGGTGCTGGCCACGCTCTTGCGTCGTCCCCGAACTCGGTTTTCCGGCGTCGCTGAGTCGCGTCGCTAGAAACGTACTGTAGCGTGTAACCGGAACTCGTAATCCTAGTGCCGCTCCCAAAAATAAATATTGTGTTGTGATGCGGGATCGGTTAGTGGGAGCGAGCACCAGTGCTCGTTCCCACTTGATGCTCGATGAGAGGACACAAGATCACTTTGTTGGAACGGCACTAGCTTGAGGAATGATGAAACCTCTACGCATACTCCAGATCTCGCCGCAGGTTCCATTACCGCTGTCAGACGGCGGCAAGGTTGCGATCTTCAATACGACGAAGTATCTGGCGCGTCGGGGTCACGAACTCACTATGCTGGCATTCCATCTGGATCGAAGCGTGAACCCGGATCCTATGCGCGAGTATTGCCAGCTGATCGCAGTTCCTCACTCCAACAAGGATTCGCTGTACAGGGCGGGCAAGAATCTATTCACCGCCGTCCCGTACGGTATTTCAAAATATCGATCCCCCATCATGCTGGCGAAACTGGAGAACCTGCTCGCATCGCGAACGTTTGATGTGGTACACGTCGACCATCTGCACATGGCACACTACGGCGTGCACGCAAAGAGAAGCAAGGGACTGCCGGTGCTTCTCCGTGAGCACAATGTGGAAAGTACGATTGTGGAGCGATTTGCCGACTCCGTGCGGATACCGGTCTTCCGACAGTGGATGCAGCTTCAAAAACGACGGATCAAGAAATATGAGGCAGAACGAGCAGGCCAATGTGATCTCAACTGTACGGTGACCGCGGAGGATTCAAAGCGTCTGTTGACCCTGCTTCCGTCCGCGAACGTCCGGGACATCCCTGAGGGGATTGCCGAGGAGTTCTTTCAAACCGTGAACCGCGAGCCCATTCCAAAATCCATCTGCCTCTTTGGGAGTTTCGACTGGCTCCCGAATCGAGATTCACTCTCGTGGTTTGTCGAAGACATATTCCCACGGGTGCTGGAACGCGATCCGGAAATCACATTGTACGTTGTGGGAAAACATTCGCCAAAACAGTATGAGGTTCGTTATCCCGGCAAGATTGTGATTCGTGGCTTTGCCCCCGACCTGAAATCGGAGCTTGCTCAATACGTGCTCACAGTCGTTCCACTCAGGATTGGTGCGGGTATCCGGATGAAGATTCTGGAAAGCTTTGCCATGGGTCTGCCGGTCGTCTCGACATCCATTGGCGCCGAGGGAATCAAAGCCAACCATGGGGAACATCTCTCCATCGGAGACACACCGACGGAATTCGCGGAGGGAATATTGCGGATGTTGGAAGATTCAGACTTCCGATCGACTGTGCAAAAGAATGCAAAGCATCTCGCAGACCAAAATTATCGTTGGGAACATGTCGCGTATCAACTGGAGAACGCCTATCGTGAGATTATGGACGGTCACCCGCGTGAGCGGGTCGCGCCGAGGAGTGATCGATCGTCGTGAGATCGCGCATCTGCATATTTACCGAACACTACTATCCGGATGAATCGGCGACGGGTTACATCCTCACAAGGATCGCTGAGGGTATTTGTGCACAGTTCCATGTCCAGGTGTTCACGAAGCACCTCGGACGAGGTGTGGAACCTTCCTCAGGGAATCATCACATCCGCAACCAAGTTCATGTTCAACGGTGTCGGGGAACGCATCTTGACAAAAACAGGGTCGCGAATCGGATTGTGAACATCATCACGCTGAGTCTGGCGATGTTCTGGAGAGGTGTATTCGAAGTGCGGAGGGATGACGTTGTTCTTGCGGTGACCAATCCTCCAACGATGCCGTTCGTCGTGATGATGGTCTGTCTCGTCAAGCGCGCCCGGTACGTTTTGCTAATTCATGACGTGTATCCTGACGTTCTTGTCGCGACCTCATTGATCCGCAGCGGAGACCTACTCGCAAGATTGCTGGATTGGCTCAGTAGCCTGAACTATCGGAATGCCGTAGGGGTCATTGTTCTTGGTCGGGATATGAAGGAACGTGTACTGAGAAAGACAACGGAAATCCGCGATCGCATCCATCTTATTCCCAACTGGGCTGATACAGGAGAGATTGCCCCCGCAGGAAAAACAGAGAACCGGTTGTTGAAGGAGCACGCGCTTTGTGATAAATTTGTTGTGCAGTATTCCGGCAAT
Organism: Ignavibacteria bacterium; assembly: GCA_016873805.1. GTDB lineage: Bacteria > Bacteroidota > Ignavibacteria > UBA10030 > UBA10030 > VGVZ01. The sequence continues at coordinate 37,377 of VGVZ01000011.1, read as the reverse complement.
ATGGGGAGGACTCACGACCTCGAGACGTTACTCGGGGCGGCCACGATGCTTTCGAACGACGCCAACATTCATTTTCTCGTTCTCGGGGCGGGGGCAAAACGAAAGTCGTTTGAAGATGCGGTTCGTTCTGCCGGTTTGAAGAACGTGACAATCCTCCATCCGGAAGCACGTGACCATCTTGACGTTCTTCTCGCGGCATGCGACATTGCCATCATTCCGTTTATTGGCGGGATGTCCGGTATTTCTGTACCAAGTCGTATGTACAATATCATGGCGGCAGGCAGACCGATCCTCGCGGTGGCAGACGAAGATTCCGAACTGGGTCTGGTCGTAAGAGAAGAGGAAATTGGGTGGGTTGTCCCAACCGCTCAGCCTCGCCGGCTGGCGGAAACGATACGCGAGATCCGCTTGAATCCGGGCCGCCTCACCGAGATGGGCAAGCGGGCCCGGCAGGCCGCTGAATCCAAATACACCTTTCCCGCGATTCTGGCACAGGTTCGGAAGGTGTTGACAGATGCTGCCAGAATGTCGGGCTCCAATCATGCGAGCGCGTGAAGATCTGAGCGTCTCCGCACTGGCTATCCTATGAGCAAAAGAACCGAACGTATACTGCTTCTCTCCCTCGACTTTCTCATGATCAACTCGGCCTTTGTGATCTATTTCTGGCTGAGAGTGCGAAGCGGCTTCGTCTCGTACGCGATCGAACCGGACATCTGGCTCCCGATGTTCGCCGTGTATGTCTATTGGCTCCTCTGGTTTGCATTCTTCGGGCTCTATCGCTCTTGGTACGCCCAATCGCGTCTCGACGAAGTGATGACGCTCTTTCGTACGATCGTCTTCGGCGTTCTTGTTCTTTTCTTCCTGATCCTCGTGGACGACCAATCGAGCGGAGCTCTACCGGTCTCACGCTGGCTCATCCTGGCATACGGCACGGTGTTGTTCGGCTTCTTGACGATCGGCAGGATGTCTCTCCGAGCGTTACAGCGTCGACTCCTTGAAGCGGGCATCGGCGCACGCAACACGCTGATCATCGGCTGGTCGAAGAAAGCGTTTGACCTGTGCGACATGGTGCTGAAATATCCTGCATTGGGATATCACGTTGTCGGATTCCTCACGATCTTGGACCGGGGGCAGAAGGGGAAGAGCCGAAAGCGAGAGGAGTATCGCAGCGTTCCCGTCGTTGGAACCATGAAACAGCTTCCGGATTTGATCACACGAAGCGGGATCAAGGAAGTCCTCATCGGCCTGGATTCGACGGAACACGACAAGCTGTTGGAAATCATCGAGTACTGTAACGGGTATGACGTCGGTCTGAAAATCATTCCCGATCTCTACGATATCGTCAGCGGTCAGGCACGCGTGAACTCCATCTATGGATTTCCCCTCATCGAGGTCATGCCCGAACTGCTGAAGCCGTGGGAAGACGTACTGAAAAGAGGGTTTGATGTTGTCGTCTCTTCCGGCATCCTCCTCCTCGGTCTTCCGGTGTGGCTTCTCGTTGCCCTGTCGATCAAGATTGATTCACGAGGGCCCGTTCTCTATGATCAGGAACGGATGGGGCAGAACGGGGCGATATTCAAGATTCACAAGTTCCGTTCAATGGTCGCCGATGCAGAGTCCAAATCAGGTCCTGTCTGGGCCGGCAAGAACGATCCGCGTGTGACGCGGGTCGGCAAGTGGCTGCGCAAACTCCATTTCGATGAGATTCCTCAGTTCATCAACGTGCTGTTGGGGGAGATGAGCCTGGTCGGGCCTCGGCCTGAACGCCCGTTCTTTGTCGAACAGCTTTCAAAGGAAATCCCTCTCTATCGTCGGCGACTCAAAGTCAGACCCGGTATTACGGGTTGGGCACAGGTGAAGCACAAGTACGATCAATCGGTCGAAGATGTGAAGGCGAAAGTGAAATACGATCTCTTTTACATCGAGAACATGTCGTGGAGGATGGATTTGAAGATCCTCTTCAATACTTTCTATGTGATGGTTCGAGGAAAAGGACATGCCTGACGTGGAATCGAAAAAACTCCAGATGGTCGATTTGGTTACGCAGTACCAATCGATCAAGAAAGAAATCGATGAAACTGTCCTCCACGTACTGGAATCGGGACAGTACATACTTGGAAAAGCCGTTGAAGATTTCGAGAAGGCGTGCGCGAGCTATTTGGGTGTGAAACATGCGATCGGCTGCGCTTCCGGAACGGACGCGCTTCAGGTCGGCTTGATGGCGCTCGGAATCAAGCCTGGCGACGAGATTGTGACGACCTCTTTCACGTTTGTGGCGACGACGGAGACAATCGTTTTGCTCGGAGGCGTCCCTGTCTACGTCGATATCGATCCGAAGACATTCAACATCGATCCCGCGCGGATTGAGTCGGCGATCACGAAGCGGACGAAAGCCATCCTTCCCGTTCATCTCTACGGTCACCCGTGCGATATGGATCCCATTCGAGAGCTATCGCAGAAGTATGGAATCCCGATCGTCGAAGATGCTGCGCAGGCAATGGGGGCGGAGTACAAAGGGAAGATGGTGGGGGGAATCGGAGCGGTGGGCGCGATCAGTTTCTTCCCGAGCAAGAATCTCGGGGCATATGGAGATGGGGGAATGGTCGTGACGAACGATGATCGACTCGCGGAGCTCATCCGGATGATCACCATCCATGGATCTCGAATTCGATACAGGCACGAGATTCTTGGTGTCAACAGTCGCCTCGATGCACTGCAAGCGGCAATTCTGAGTGTCAAGCTGAAGTATCTCGACATGTGGAACAAGGCGCGACGCTCGTCTGCCGAGATTTATACCAGACTGCTGTCGGGACGCGACGTTGTGACGCCGAGCGAAGATGAGTACGCGCATCATATCTTCCATCAATATACGGTCCGTCTGAAGCATCGCGATGCTGTGGCCCGAGTGTTGGCGTCGAAGTCGATTCCTCATGCCATCTACTACCCGATTCCGCTTCATCTCCAGGAAGCATTCAAGTCGGTTGGTAAGCCGAAGGGAAGTCTTCCGATCACCGAACAGGCCACCGAAGAGGTCCTTTCGCTACCGATGCATTCGGAGCTTGCCGAGGATCAGCAGCGATCCGTCGTGGATCATCTCTTGAGGGCCGTCGAGCAGTCGAAATCCGTCTCATAAGAACTATCGATCATCGATTGTTGATTTATGATGAATAACCGAACGCTTGTGATTATCCCGACCTTCAATGAGGCGGAGAACATTCCGCAGATTGTTCCGGCCATCCTGAAGCAAGGACCCCACTTCGAGGTCCTTGTGGTCGATGACAATTCCCCCGACGGAACGGCTGACCTCGTGAAAGCACTTCAACAGTCGGAGAAACGGGTTCATCTCATCCAGCGCCAGGGAAAGCTGGGGCTCGGCACGGCATACGTTGCCGGATTCAAGTATGCTCTCCAACACAGCTTCGAATTCGTCTTCGAGATGGACGCCGATTTTTCACACGATCCGGTCGAGCTTCCCCGGCTCCTGAAGAAGGCGGAAACATGCGACGTGGTCATCGGGTCGCGTTACATCAGCGGTGTCAATGTGGTCAACTGGCCGTTGAAGAGACTGATTCTCAGCTACATGGCAAATCTCTATACCCGCGTCATCACGGGAATGCCCGTGCGCGATGCGACCGGAGGTTTCAAGTGCTACCGGCGACGCGTGCTCGAGAGTATCGATCTTGACGCCATTCATTCGAACGGATATGCCTTTCAAATCGAAACAAACTTTCTTGCGTACAAGAAGGGTTTCAAGGTCTGCGAAATCCCGATCATTTTCGTCGATCGGCGGGTTGGTGTTTCCAAAATGTCGAAGAAGATTATCCATGAAGCCGTCTGGATGGTCTGGAAACTGAAACTGAAGAGTATCTTTGGTGGCATCTAAGAGCAAACAACGGAAGAGACCTCTCTTCTCGGTCATCATCGTGAACTACAATGTTCGCGAATTCCTCCAGCATGCCCTCATGTCTGTTCAGAAAGCCATGAAGGGATTGCGAGGGGAGATCATCGTCGTCGACAATGCCTCGGATGACGGCAGTGTGGAAATGGTCAGGCGACGTTTCCCCTCCGTTCGTCTGATTGCGAGCGACGTGAATCTCGGGTTTGCAAAAGCCAACAACCTCGCGATCAGGACCTCAGCCGGGAAGTATCTGCTGCTTCTGAATCCCGATACCGTCGTTCAGGAAGACACGTTCACCACGCTGTTGAAGTTCTTCGATGAAAACGCCGATGTCGGCTTAGCAGGATGCAAGATCCTCAATCCCGACGGTTCGTTTCAGCTTTCGTGCCGGCGGAGTTTTCCGACTCCATGGGTGGCCTTCACCAAGATTTCCGGACTCAGCAGCCTGTTTCCGAAGTCGCGCCTCTTCGGGCGATACAATCTGACCTACCTCAGCGAAGATGAGTCGTATGAAATCGATGCGGTGAGCGGTTCGTTCATGATGCTCCGACGGGAGGTCATCGAGCAGGTGGGAGGATTGGACGAAGAATATTTTATGTACGGTGAAGACCTCGACTGGTGTTATCGGATTCAACAGGCAGGGTGGAAAATCTACTACGTGCCCACCACGAAGATCATCCACTATAAGGGGGAGAGTACGCGTCGGAGTGGTATCGATGAAATCAAGACGTTTTACGAGGCGATGCATCTGTTCGTCAAGAAACATATCGGTCGCTCATGGATCTCGACCCTAATCCTTCGAGCGGCGATCAGTCTCTCTTCACGACTTGCGATGATGCGCGAGTATCTTCGTCCGCTCTCAATCGGCCTGGTGGATATGCTGATTATCGACCTCTGTCTCATTCTTGCAGAGTTGATCTGGCTGGGGACGATCTTTTTCTTTCCGGCCTATGGGTATCCGATTGTCTATACCGTTCCCTCCCTGATCGTTGTCATCACGCTCTATGCGAGCGGTGTCTATACGCATCGTCGGATGTCCGTATCGCGGACATTTGCCGGTGTTGTCGTCAGTTATGTCCTCATTTCGGCGCTCGTGGCATTCTTCAAACAGTACGCATTCAGCCGCATGGTCATCGTTCTGTCGGGCGTCCTGGCGGTGGTTCTGCTGCCGGGGTGGCGGCTTCTCTATCGGATGAGGGGAAGCGCTTCGGTGAGCGGTCGGCATGGGTTGTTCGGCAAACGGACACTCATCGTCGGCACAGATGAGCATACGCGCAGACTCTATCGCCGCTTGCGCCAGCGGGTTGCGGAGGGTTTTCAGATCGTCGGATTCGTCGATACATCGCGTAGGTTTGTCGGCGAGAAGATCGATGGCCTCCCGATCCTCGGGAGTCTGGAAAATGTTGGAAAGGTCATTCATGAACATCGGATCAGCGATGTGATCTTCTCCACGGCAAAGCTGTCGTACAGCGACATTCTCTCGGTGATCAGCAGGACGGGTAACCGGCTCGTGAACTATCATCTGGTGCCCAGCACCCTCGAAGTGATCATCGGCAAAGGGAATGTTGATAGTCTCGACGATCTTCCGCTGGTGGAGATCTCGTACAATCTTGAGCGACCGTTCCATCGTATTGCGAAGCGAAGCGTTGATTTTCTGGTTTCGGGGTTGTTGTTGATTTCCGTGTATCCTTTCGTATATTGGAGACATCGACACTCACCCACAAAGGCCGGTCATATCCTGCTTGGACTTCCGGACGTATTCGTCGGACGGAAGTCACTTGTTGGCCCGCCGTCGCCGCAGGAATCGACAGATCCGGGCCGGCGGGGAGTGAACACCTCGTGGCTCGGCAAACCGGGATTGGCAGGGCTGGTTCAACTTCACGGAAACCGTCCGCTCACTGATGCAGAAGCGGAGCAGTTCAATCTTTACTACGCACGAAACCAATCGATGCTTCTCGATATGGAGATCCTCGTGAAATCGCTGTTTGTTTCGCCGGCTCGTCCGGCGGACGAGTTGCGATTTTCTACCGATGAATCCGCAGCGGGGAGACCGAAGCGGATTCGCAACGTGCGAGGGAAATCGTCTCGTAAGAGGGAGAAGTAGCCCATGGCAAAAGGAACTCTCGAATTTGAACGCCCGATCATTGAGCTGGAACAGAAGATTGAGGAAATGCGAAAGTACGCGGACAATCTCGACATCGCGGACGAGATTGGAACGCTCGAGAAAAAGGTCGACCAGCTCCGCGAAAGCATCTTCACGAATCTGACGCGCTGGCAGCGTGTCCAGCTTGCTCGTCATCCCGATCGCCCCTACACACTTGACTACGTCGGGATGATCATGAAAGACTTCGTGGAGCTTCACGGTGATCGACGGTACGCCGATGACAAGGCCGTGGTGGGAGGATTCGCCTCTCTGGAAGGGCGGACCGTCATGTTGATCGGTCAGCAGAAGGGGAGGGATACGAAGTCGAACCTCTATCGCAACTTCGGGATGATGAATCCGGAAGGATATCGCAAGGCGTTGAGATTGATGCAGTTGGCGGCCCGATTCGGAAAGCCGGTCATCACATTTCTCGATACGCCCGGGGCCTATCCGGGCATCGGGGCCGAAGAACGAGGACAGGCGGAGGCCATTGCGCGGAACCTTTTCGAGATGTCTCATTTGCCTGTGCCGATCGTTGCGACGATCATTGGGGAAGGGGCTTCAGGCGGTGCATTGGGGATCGGGATCGGAGACCGCATCCTGATGATGGAGAACGCGTGGTATTCCGTCATCGCTCCGGAATCGTGTTCGAGCATTCTGTGGCGCAGTTGGGACTACAAAGAGCAAGCCGCCGAGGCGCTCAAGCTGACTGCTCAGGATCTCGTCGAGCAGGGGATCGTGGATCGGGTTATCGCCGAGCCAATCGGAGGAGCCCACCGGAATCCCCAGAAGGCTGCATCTATTTTGAAAGACGTCCTCATCGAAGAGATCGACGGTCTCGCGAAGATCACGCCGGACAAGCTCATCAAGAAGCGCATCGAAAAGTTCTCCAAGATGGGGGCATGGAAGGAGTGACGGACGAGGGGCGCGGCATTCGCAGCATCACCCGCATTCGGGTACGCTATGCGGATACAGATCAGATGGGCTTTGTGTACCACGCGAAGTTCCTTGAGTACTTCGAACAGGCGAGAGCCGATCTCCTTCGGAGTCATGGCTTGCCGTACACCGAAATCGAAAAGCAGGGAATCTACTTTCCTGTCCTGGAAGCCTCGGCGCGATACAAACGTCCAGGCTTTTACGACGATCTTCTCGATGTCGAAGCGACAATGTCGGAGATCCCAACCACGAGAATCCGAATCGGGTACAAGATCTTTCGGGATGGTGATTCCAAACCGATTGTCGAGGGGCATACAATCCATGCGATCGTGAGTGCTGAATCGTCACGACCGGTGCGGATTCCGGAAAACATGCTGCGCATCATCGAGGGTGCATTTACCACGGGACCCCATCATGCTCAAAAAAGAACTCCTTGATATCCTCTGCTGTCCGAAATGCCGGGGAGACCTTGCCTACAACGAGCCCGCCGCCACACTGACATGCAAAGAATGCCGACGTGTCTATCCGGTGAAGGATGGCATTCCGATCATGCTTGTTGAAGAAGACAAAACTCCGTAGAATGATCCATCGCCGCGTCGGACTCGACGGCGAGACGATCGGATTCCTTCCCGAGGATTCATGATTGAGAAGATCTTCCAGCTCGGCAGAGAGGCAGCGATCTACGGTCTCAGTTCCGTCGTGGGTCGCTTCATCAACTTCCTTCTGGTCCCACTCTACACGAATTTTCTCCTTCCCTCGGAATACGGCGTCATCGCTACGCTGTACTCCTACATCGCATTTCTCTTCATCGTGTATGGATTCGGGATGGAAGCGGCATACATGCGCTTCGTCTCATCTCTTGAAATCGGCGACAAGAGGCAGAACTTCTCTGTACCGCTTGTCTCGCTCATCCTGACGTCGGTGCTTTTTTCCATTCTCCTTTCGACGTTTTCACGCAGTCTGGCGTCGCTCATTGGAATCACAGGGGAATACCACATCCTCATTCAGTACGCCGCCGGCGTGCTCTTGTTTGACGCGCTCGCAACGATTCCGTTCGCATATCTCCGGATGGAGAACAAAGCGATGACGTTCGCTTCCATCCGCGTCATCAACATCCTCTTGAATGTGACATGCAACGTCGTTTTGATTGTCGGATTCGGAATGAAAGCTGAGGGCATTCTCCTCGCAAATCTGATCGCGTCCGGGATGACATTCGGTATTCTCTTTCGATACGTCGCCCAGAACTTCACGTGGTCGTTCTCATTCCCGCTCTATCGCGAGCTGCTGAAGTTCGGCATTCCCTACATTCCTGCGGGACTTGCGGGCGTGGCAATGCAGGTCGTGGATCGGCCAATTCTGAAAGCGTTGACGAACGATGCGACTGTGGGTGTCTACCAGGCCAACTACAAGCTGGGAATATTTATGATGCTTGTCGTCGGCATGTTCGATTATGCCTGGCGTCCGTTCTTCCTTAAACACGCCTCTGAAGAGGGGGCCAAGGCCCTCTTCTCGCGCGTCTTCACCCTGTTCTGTGCGTTCATGCTCGGATTGTTCTTGGTTCTGTCCCTCTTTATCCGCGATATCGTGCAGATTCACGTCGCGGGGAAGCACCTGATACATCCTGACTACTGGTCGGGGTTGAGTATCGTGCCATGGATTCTCCTCGCCTATGTCTTCAATGGCGCATACGTGAATTTCGTGATCGGTGTGTATCTCCAGAAACAGACGAAGTATCTTCCGTATATCACCGGTGCCGGAGCACTGAGCAATATCGTTGTCAACGTTCTCCTCATTCCGGTCTATGGCATCACCGGTGCCGCGATCGCAACGCTCGTGTGCTACGTTGTGATTGCCGCCGGCATCTATGTTGTCTCTCGACGCTTCTATGAAGTTCGGTACGAATGGTCGAAGATCGGGCGTCTCGTGATTCTGACAGCCATTCTCTTCGGCGGCTACCTGTTGACCGGTCGGCTCGATCACGCGTTTGCCGATGCCGTTGTGCGGATTCTCATCGTCGTTGCATTCGCCGGACTGCTTCCGACCCTCGGGATCATCGAAACGAGCGAAGTGCAGGAGATCTTTCTCCGACTCAGAACATGGCGACCTCAACAACGTCCAGATTGAACGAAGCGCAGAGTCGGGTCATGCACAGAATCCTCCCCTTTATCCTCGTCGTTTTCCTCGCCATATACACCTCCTCCGTTGCTTATGCGCAAAGAACCCAAGGTATTTGCGGCTTTCCTCTCCTGAGCGATTCGCTTGCCGAAGCGGGATGGAAGAACACCCTGGCTCGCTTTCCGGGAATATCGGAGGCCGTCACCGCCTGGAACATCGAAAAAGGGACGGAGCCGCTCCGACTCGGCGTGCAAGAGTTGTTCTGGACCTTCAATTTCGAACGCTCGAATTTCGACACTGTACGAGCTGAGCTCATCGCAAGCGGATCATCGAGCCACGTGTGGGTAGCCCTCTCAGAGATGTCGAACGGACGGATCAGAGTCTCAGATGTAAGCGCCATCATTCAGGTGCTCGAACAAAAAACTCCGCGCGCCTCGAAGGATTCCACAAAAGGAATTCTCTCCCTCGTTCGACAGTACTTTGGAAATCCACCGAACATCAATTCCCAATTTGTCAAAGGGGCGGGGGATGGACGCACGCATGTCTTGATCTACGATATCAAGGACGGGGCCAAGCCGGGCGGCCTCTTCGTCAAGGGATATTTTCACCGCGTCGATGTTGACCCCACCTCGACCTCTTCCCTTTATAGCAACAGGCGTGATCTGCTGTACATTGATTCGTATCCGGGCATCATGGGATTCGACGGCAAGCGCGATATCGACAATTCGATGGATGTTCTGAGCCATGAGTTTCAACATCTTGTTCACTGGAACTACGATCCGTCGGAAATCAAATTCTTCAATGAAGGACTGTCGGAATACGCGCAACTCGTGACCGGTTACGGCCTTCGGGATCCGTCGCGTTATTACAGGAATACCAACGTGGCTCTTCTCGACTGGAGTGATAATTTGGCGGACTACGAGCGCGCGGGCCTCTGGACATACTACACAAGCGTTCAATTTGGGGATCAGTTCATTCGCGCGTTGACGCAGAATCCGAAGAGTGGTCTCGCGGGATTCGATGCCGCCGCGGCCCAGTCGGGGCTTTCAATCACAGTCGAGCGGGTTGCAGAAGATTTCTTCATCGCCAACGCGATCAACGATCGGAGCATCCATCCGGCCTACGGCTATCCCGGCACGCCAATGGGTTCCACGGTCGGATGGTATCGGGACTACCTGGGAGCGAACGGAAGCGGGAGTCGAACAAACCTCCAGCCGTTCGGTGTCGACTATCTGCGATTCAGGTTGGTGGATAGCATCCGGGTGTCGTTCCTATCTTCCTCCGAAGACCTAAGAATCAAGGCACTCCAAAAGACCGACCAGGGGATGCGCGTTCTCGATGTCCGATCCCCCGGAATCCACACGGCGACGTTTCGAGGCTCGTTGGTTTCGGAATTTGTCCTCGTCGTCTACAGCGGAAAGACATCCGGGCCGATGTCATACAGCGTTTCCAGCTTCGGCACCGGCCGAAAGAGCGGTGTGTTCGAGTATGCGCACGACGACGGCAAGACGTTCACGAATCCGAACACGATGCTGCGAAACAACGATACCGTGTTCGTCGTCTTCCCCGGGATCAGAGGTGCTCGGGTGGACAGCGTGAGGATGTGGTTCGAAACCCAGGGAGATGCTTCGTTGATGATTCGCGATGCCAATCCGACGTACGATATCTCGCTTCAACCCATGAGCGGTCTGGGTCAGCGGCCGAGATTCTCAGGGAATCCCGTTTCTTTCGCCGTTACCGATACGTCCCGCCTCGGAACCGGCGTCGATCTCCGCCAATACGACATCGGCGGGTATCCGGACTTCGTGGTTCAGGTAATCTACGGACCCGGAGCGCCCCACCCGTTGCTTCGGCGGGATATCATGCAGTCAAGCGTGATGAGCTATCTTTCGCTTAACGATCAGGCGAGTATGGGAAGGGTGATGTTCAGAAGCACGGGCGATTTCTATCTGCGGGCGTATCTCAGCCCGAGCGACATCGTCGAACGCGATCCTCTCCTTCTCCCAGAACGATTTGCTCTCTATCAGAATTATCCCAACCCGTTCAATCAACGCACAAGTATTTTGTACGAAATTCTCGATGAGAGCGCCGTGAGGTTGGCCGTGTACGATCTCCTCGGAAGGGAAGTCGCACTGTTGGTCGACGAGGTACAGTTGCCGTACGTCTACGAGGTGACGTTCAACCCGGACGGCTTGAGTTCGGGAATCTACTTGTATCGCCTGAACGCGGGATCATTCACTTCGACGAAGAAGATGGTGTACCTCAAGTAGGTTTCCCAGTGACGCCGGATTGATACTCCCCCCATTGTTCCGTATATTCATGCAACAGAAGAAGAGGAAGTTGATCTCGTGAAGAAAGACTCAGAGCGTTCGACGTGGACACCCACCAATCCGGAATTCGATAGCAACAACCCGATGCAAATCGGGGGACAGGCGGTCATCGAAGGGGTCATGATGCGTGCTCCAGGTTTGGTCGCGACTGCCGTGAGGAGGATGAACGGGGAGATTGTGGTGCGTCAGCATCCGTTCCAGTCGCTCAACGAAAAGTTCAAGCTCTCGAAGATTCCGATCGTGCGAGGTGCCGTGGGACTCGGGGACATGCTGTTCCTCGGAATCAAGACGCTGAATTGGTCTGCCGAGATTGCGATGCACGATGCGGAATTGGAGGAGGCGAAGAAAAAGGGAAACGGCATGGCGGTAATTCCGAAGAGGAAGGGACAAACGACGCTTACGCTCGTGGTGACGCTCGTCGTCGCGCTCACACTCGGGATCGCCATTTTCTTTGTGGCGCCGTTGTTTCTCACGTCGCATCTGTTCGATTTTGACGAAACCGCGCTCGCGTTCAATCTCGTGGCAGGTGGATTCAGGATTGCCATCCTGCTCCTCTATCTTGGGGCGATTTCGAGAATGAAGGATATTCGGCGCGTCTTCCAGTACCATGGCGCCGAACATAAGGCTGTCTTCGCGTTTGAGCTAAACGATCTCCTCGCCACGGAAATGGTTCAGAAGCGATCTCGATTCCATCCACGCTGCGGAACGAGTTTTCTGCTCATCGTGATGTTCATCGCGATATTATCGTTCAGCGTGCTCGATGCGATGATGCTGGACGTCGTCGATGAGTTGACGCTCCCGATTCGGTTGGCGACTCATTTGCCCTTCATTCCGATCGTCGGGGGATTGGCGTACGAGATCATCAAATTCTCCGCAAAGCACAGTGCCACACGGTGGGGACGTGTCGTCGTTGCGCCCGGACTCTGGCTTCAGCGGATTACGACGAAAGAGCCGGATGAGAGTCAAATTGAAGTGGCCATTGTTGCCCTGAAATGCGCGTTGGGCATCGGAGACCCGGCTCGTTACGAATACTCCCCCCAGCCGGTGAGGACACCGATCTATTCAGCAGATGTTTCATGAAACGTTTCGGGAAGGAAGGCCATCCATCGATTCAAGATGGAAGAGTGACGCAATGCAGGTGATGTATGTTTGACAGACTCGAAAACATAGCCCAGCGGATCGACGAGATTCGTGAACTGCTCAGCACCCCCTCCGTGGCCAGTGATCAGCAGCGCGCGCGAGAGCTGGGACGGGAATTGCGGACACTGGAGCCGATTGTTGAGACGTACCGCAAGTACAAGCGAGCACAAAACAACTATGCCGGCAGCAAAGAAATCCTGGAGACCGCGAAAGATCCTGAGATGAAAGCGCTGGCACAAGAAGAATTCGATGCTTCGAAAGAAGAGCTGGCTCTCCTGGAAGAGGCACTAAAGTTGCTCCTTGTTCCGAAAGACCCCAACGACGACAAGAACTTCATCATGGAGATACGCGGGGGGACGGGGGGAGAAGAGGCGGCTCTCTTCTCGGCCGATCTCTATCGCATGTACACACGGTATGCCGAACGCAAAGGTTGGAAGGTGGAGCTGCTCGACTGGAGTGAAACTGGGAAGGGCGGATTCAAGGAGATTGCGTTCGCGGTGACGGGCGAAGGGGGATACGGAATGATGAAGTTTGAGAGCGGCGTGCACAGGGTCCAGCGAGTTCCGGAGACGGAAGCCCAGGGGCGCGTGCACACCTCGGCGGCGTCCGTGGCCGTTCTGCCGGAAGTCGAGGATGTCGAGGTCGAGATCAATCCCGCCGATCTGCAGATCGACACATATCGCGCCGGCGGAAAGGGGGGACAGAATGTCAACAAAGTCGAGACTGCCGTCCGCATTACCCACAAGCCGTCAGGCATCGTTGTGGCCTGTCAGCAGGAACGGTCGCAGCATCAGAACCGCTTCCGGGCGATGAAAATGTTGAGGGCGAAACTGTACGAAGTGAAAATCCAGGAGCAGAACGCTTCGGTGGCGGCACAGCGGAAGTCAATGATCAAAACGGGCGACCGCAGCGACAAGATCCGTACGTACAACTTCCCCCAGAATCGGGTCACCGATCATCGCATCGGACTCACACTGTACAATCTCGGACAGATCATTGATGGCGATCTGGATGAGTTGATTGAGAAACTGCGGATAGCCGATAGGACGGAAAAACTTCAGGCGATGAGTTGATGCTGCAACAGCGCGACATCCTACTCGCCGCGTGAACTCAACGTTCGCACCCTCCCAAAGAATCCCTTCAAGAGTTCCTCGCTCTCACGATCACAAATCCCGGCGATGACATGCGGATTGTGATTGAGTCGCTTGTCCTCTGGAATGGAAAAGAGCGTACCGCACGCCCCCGCCTTCGGATCGTACGAGCCGAAGACGAGCGTCCGAATCCGGGCCAGCACAATTGCCCCTGCGCACATGGGACATGGCTCAAGCGTGACGTAGAGCGTACAGCCCTCGAGCCGACGCGATTGGAGGTGATTGGCCGCGGCGGTGATCGCAATCATCTCGGCGTGTGCGGTGGGATCCTGCAGGCGCTCGATTTGATTGCAGCCGCGTCCGATGATTTTCCCTTCGTGCACGACGACAGCCCCGACCGGTACTTCGTTCTCTACAAATGCTTTTTCGGCTTCCCGCAGGGCCTGCTTCATCCACTGTTCATGAAGGGACATTCTCTTTTCCATGTGAGGTGATCGGGCCGAAAGGGGTGGTGACGGTCTGGTATGTCTGGGCCCGGGAGAAGTCTGCCAGCGATTTTGCGATGCGATCGGCGCTTTCGCGGATTTCCTTGATAAACTCCAGCACCTCCGGGTTCTCCGTTGCGGAACGCTCCGCCTTTCTCGAATACGCAAAGATGATCGTCAGCGGATTGTTGATGTCGTGCTGGAGGGCACGCACGACTTCGTGTAGCGTGTTCAACTGCGTTTCCTTGAGTTCGATCTCTCGCTGGCGAATGATTTCGTCCTTTTCTCTTTGAAGCAGTTTGGCGCGGTAATCGATGATTTTCACAAGCGCGTAGGACAAGAGCCACATCCAGAGAAGAGCGTCAAAGTTCTGAAAAAGATCCAGAACGGAATGCGATTCATCCTTCACATTCTGATAGAAATCCATCGTCGCAAAGAAGAAGTAGAGGTAAATGATGTACCCTGAGAGGACCGCCGGGTACTTGATGAAGAATTCCTTCACGACGGTGTATGTTCGCTTCAAAACGCTCATAGAGGATCTCCTGGGAAGGTTCTGCGACGGAGCGTGATCTTGACGTTGCGGAGGATGAATGTCAGATGTGAATGCGGTATCTGCAGGGACGCACCGGTCGATGTCCGGCGTCGCCGCCTGAGTTCAGACGCGATTGTCGTGGGGCGCGTGTGCAGAGGATTCGGCTTCCTGATATGACGGTAAAAATGTTGCGAAAAAAAGTAGACTGAATCAAGTTCTCAGCTTCGAGAAGATTGGCGAGTCTCGTTGACCCGTTCGGCTCGGCGAGTGTGTGCAGCATCTCCTCGCGGTCTTTGAGCGGCGGTGCGACATATCGTTGCTAATATTTTCACTTTTCTCTACCTTCTTCCCATTCGTTTGATCAGGAACTGACAGGAGCGCTCATGCGAACATCCAATGTCTTCTTCTTCCTTTTTGTTTTTGGCTCCTCGATCGTCTTTTCGCAAGACAAGAAACTCACCAACGAGCTGATTCACGGATCGGGGCCGTTCACGACCAGATCTCCGGCAAACGTCCGTTGGATCCAAGGAGGAAAAAGCTTCAGCTACCAGGAGACCGATCCCGAGACGCCCGCCGTGCGTCTCCGCGTGCACTCCGTCAGTTCAGGGAGGGACGAGGTCATCCTCGATACGAAGGCTCTCACGTCGGGAGACAAACCGTTTAGTTTTTCCGGCTACCAATGGTCTCCAGACGAGAAGTCAATTCTTTTCACGACAGCGCCCCCTGCCCGCCAGTACTTTTCCCGAGCTATGCCTTCGGGACCGCTGTTTCTCTATGATCTCGCACACAAGACTCTTCGGAAGGTGACGGACGGGGGTGAGCGGGTCTACAACCAGAAATTCTCCCCGGATGGAAAACTCATCGGGTATGTCCGCGAGAACAACATCTATGTTCTCGATATCGCGTCGGGACGGGAATCGAGAATGACCCAGGATGGAGCGCTGTCGGTCATCAACGGAAAGTTCGATTGGGTCTACGAAGAGGAGTTCGGCATCCGAGACGGCTGGAGGTGGTCGGGCGACGGCAAACAGATTGCTTTCTGGCAGCTCGATGAAGAACGTGTTCCTCAGTTCAATATGATCAACCACGGCTCGCTCCGTTCCGATCTGATGCCCATGAAGTATCCGAAAGCGGGAGATCCAAATTCGGTTGTGCGCATCGGAGTGGTCGATCTCGCGACAAACCGGACAGTGTGGCAGGATATTGGGAACTCGGCCGATCAGTACATCCCGCGCATCCAGTGGATGCCAGGCACGGGTCGGCTCGCCATCACGCGCCTGAATCGGCTTCAGAACCGGGTTGAGCTACTCAGCGCCGACATCACATCCGGCCAGACGAAACCGTTCTTCAGCGAGACCGAGAAGACATGGATCGATATCCACGATGATCTGACATTCCTCAAGCGGGGCGATGCATTCCTGTGGACTTCTGATCGGGACGGTTATTCTCACATTTACCTGTTTGGGATGGACGGGAATCTGAAGAACCAAATCACCCGCGGGGCATGGGAAGTTATCAACGTGGTTCATGTGGATGAACAAGGGGGACGCATCTTCTTCATGGCCGGAGAAAAATCGATCTTCGAACGGCATTTGTACGTCGTCGGCATGGACGGCAAAGGCTTCAAGCGGATTACGCCCGGCAACTTCAGCTACTCCGTAAACCTGTCCCCCGATGGCAATCACTTCATCGGGACCTTTTCCACGGCAACGACACCACCCAAAACGGCCCTCTTCTCGACGACCGGCAAGTTGATCCGAATGCTCGAAGAAAATTCATCGGTCCCGCTTTCGGAGTACACCTTCGGTTCCTTTGAGTTCTTCAAGTTCTCGACTTCCGATGGGGTACCACTCAACGGTTGGATGATCAAGCCCCCGGATTTCAATCCTGCTAAGAAGTATCCGGTGCTCATGTACGTCTATGGCGGGCCCGGTTCACAGACGGTCGTAAACGCCTGGGGGGGCTCGCGATATCTCTGGCATCAAATGCTGGCACAGGAAGGGTACATCGTGGTCAGCGTCGACAACAGGGGAACCGGGATGCGCGGCAAGGAGTTCAAATCGATTACTTATCGGAACCTCGGAAAATGGGAGGTGAATGATCAGATCGAGGCTGCAAAACATCTGCGCACGCTGCCGTACATCGACGGGACGCGTATCGGGATCTGGGGTTGGAGCTACGGTGGGTACATGGCTTCTCTCTCTCTCCTCGTCGGTACGGATGTGTTCAAGGCCGCCGTCGCCGTTGCTCCGGTAACGGACTGGAAATTCTACGACACGATCTACACCGAACGGTTCATGCAACGTCCGGAGGACAATGAAAGCGGATACCGCGAGAGCGCTCCGATTACTCACGCGGCCAAACTAAAAGGGAAACTCCTCCTGGTGCACGGGACAACCGACGACAACGTGCATTGGCAGAACGCACTCCAGCTGGCTGACGCGCTTCAGAAAGCGGGAAAACAGTTCGAGACGCTCTACTACGTCAACAAGAATCACGGGATTTCAGGCGGAAACACGAGAGTCCATTTGCACGATCGCATGACGCAATTTCTCAATGAAAGTCTCAGGGAACACTAGCAGGTTGTTGAAAGAATACTTTTCTGTCATTCTGAAGGAGCCCTGCCTGCCGGTTCACCCGCCGAAGGTGGGCAGGCAGGGAAGCGACTGAAGAATGACATTGGGCCTCGTTTTTCAACACCCCGCTAGACCCACAACGATGCGTGACCGACGACTCGTCGGTCCATGCGGTTGAATCTTTTTCACTATTCTCTCGGACCAATACGATCGGAACTGACATGAAAGCGAAGTTGTCGCGCATCTTCACCGGGTCGTTGGATATTATCGAACGGGTGGGAAACAAGCTGCCGCATCCGGCGACGTTGTTCGCGATTCTCACGCTGGCGGTTGTCCTTCTTTCTTGGATCGGGGACCTTGTCTCCCTCAGTGTGCTCCATCCGGTAGATCAATCGAAGATCATCGTCCGGAGTCTCTTGAGTCCGGACGGCATCCGCTGGTTCTACAAGAACATGGTGGCGAACTTCGTCGGATTCCCTCCGCTGGGGCTCGTCCTCGCCGTTATGATCGGCATCGGCGTCGCCGAAGGATCGGGATTGTTCACTGTCCTGATCCGGGCGATGGTGCTGAATGCCCCGAAGCGATACATCACGGCGTCACTCGTTGCCGCGGGCATTCTCTCCCATCTGGCTTCAGAAGCCGGATACGTGATTCTCATTCCCCTTGGAGCCGCGCTCTTTTATGCGCTGGGGAGACACCCGATGGCCGGACTGGCTGCCGCGTTTTGTGGCGTGTCGGGGGGATTCGGGGCAAACTTCCTGATCGGGTCGATCGATCCCGTTCTGGCCGGGCTTACGCAGTCGGCGGCTCAGATCCTTGAACCGGCCCGAACCGTAAATCCTGCGGTCAACTACTATTTCATGTTCGCCTCGGCGGTGATGCTCGTCTTTGTCGGCACATTCGTCACCGAAAAGATCGTGGAGCCGCGATTGGGAAGATATGATGGGAGTGCAGAAAAGATTCCGATCGACGCGATCACTCCGCTGGAGAGAAAGGGACTCATCTACGCCGGCCTCTCGGCGTTGTTCGTCGTCGTGTTGCTGGGTATCTCCGTCATTCCGGAAAACGGTGTCTTGCGGGATCCGGTGACCAAAGGAGTACTCCATTCACCCTTCCTGGATGGGATCATCACTGCTATCGCCGCGCTCTTCTTCATCCCCGGTCTGGTCTACGGCATTGTGGTCGGGACGATCAAGAACGACAAAGATTTGATGAAGCACATTATTAAGTCGATGGGCGCGCTCGCGATGTATATCGTGCTGGTCTTCTTCGCTGCCCAATTTGTGGCGACGTTCCGACAAAGCAATCTTGGTCTGGTGCTCGCGATCGACGGTGCTCAGCTGCTCAAGAATATCGGCCTGACAGGTATCCCGCTCATCGTGGCATTTATCGTCCTCTCGTCGTTCATCAACCTATTCATGGGAAGCGCCTCGGCGAAGTGGGCAATTATGGCTCCGGTCTTCGTCCCGATGTTCATGCTGCTGGGGTATCATCCCGCCCTTACACAAGCGGCGTTTCGGATTGGAGACTCGGTGACGAATGTCATTACACCGATGATGAGCTATTTCGTCCTGATTGTCGCGTTTGCCCAGAAGTACGGCGAGAAGCAGGGGATCGGAACGATCATCTCGACGATGATCCCATACACGATCGTCTTTCTGATCACCTGGACACTGTTGATGGTCGGTTGGATGCTTCTGGGGGTACCACTGGGACCCGATGGATTTCTCTTCCTGTAAGACGACAGCAAAGGGGGACCGGCGGCGGGATCTCTCGCCGCAATCGTGCGCTGATTATGACAACGCAAGATCGTTCAGAAGACCGCGGAGTTCCGATCCGGTGAGAGAGCGTTGCTCACCGGGGGAGAGGGAGCGGAGCGTGAGGGATCCGATTTTGGTTCGCACGAGTCGAAGTGTCGGATATCCGACGGCCGCCGTCATTCGTCTCACCTGCCTGTTCCGCCCTTCCGTGAGAATTACTTCCAGCCACGTCGTGGGGATGCTCTTCCGCGTTCGGACGGGAACGGGGCGGGGTGGAAGATCCGGCTCGGAATCGAGAAGGCGCACAAGGGAAGGTTTGGTGCGATATCCCTTGATGGTGACGCCCGTCTGAAGTCGATGGAGCGCCTCGCGTGTGGGTACACCTTCAACCTGCACGAGATATGTCCGTTGATGAGCGAAGCGGGGGAGTGTCAGGCGATGGTTCACTCTGTTGTCGTTCGTGAGGAGCAGGAGGCCCTCGCTATCGACATCGAGCCGGCCCGCGACATAAACATCGGGGGGAAAGGGCCCATATGCCGAAAGCCCGGGATTACCGGATTCAGATGTGAACTGGCTGAGCACACCGAACGGCTTGAAGAAGAGGATGTAGTGCTTGGTGCGGTTCGATCTCTTCGATTCCATGCAACGAATATAGTCAACGGTGTTTCGTTCGACAACCGCGAGTGCAAAAAAAATCCCCTGCGCGACGCAGGGGATCTTCCGTTTCTTCCACCGCCGGACGGCGGTCTACAGTTCGTCAGCGACTTCTTCGTCCTGTTCCTCGATCCCATCCGGTTCCTGGGTCTTCGAGGCATCGACAAAGCGAAGCAATTCGGTCTTCTTGCTGAATTTGACGATCACTTTTGCCCCGTTGGCGAACGTCCCGCGGAGGATTTCCTCTGCAAGCGGATCCTCAACGTATTTCTGGATTGCGCGTTTCAATGGGCGAGCGCCGAATGCCGGATCATATCCCTTGTCGGCAAGGAATTCCCTTGCCGCCGGGGAAAGCTCGATCGTGATCCCCATCGATTTCATGCGGGAAAGGAGATCGCGCGCCTCGATAGCGATGATCTGCAAAATATGGTTTCGTTCGAGACTGTGAAACACGATTGTCTCATCGACGCGGTTCAAGAACTCCGGATTGAAGACGCGTTTGAGTGCCTCCTCGATGCTCCCTTTCATGGCCTTGTACTTGTCGGCCGGCGTTGCCGCGCCAAATCCGAGTCCACCGGTCGACTTGATGTCGCGCGACCCGATGTTAGACGTCATGATCAAGATCGTGTTCTTGAAATCGACGCGTCGGCCCAGACTATCTGTCAAAATCCCATCGTCGAGCACCTGGAGCAGAATGTTGAACACGTCCGGATGCGCCTTTTCGATTTCATCCAGCAGAACGACTGAATAGGGTTTGCGTCGCACCTTCTCGGTCAGCTGACCCCCTTCTTCGTATCCAACGTATCCCGGCGGGGCACCGACGAGCCGCGAAACCGAAAACTTCTCCATGTACTCGCTCATGTCGATCCGGATCAGGGCCTCATCCGAATCGAAGAGATATCGGGCGATGCACTTCGCCAGCTCGGTCTTTCCGACTCCGGTGGGGCCAAGGAAGATGAATGATCCGATCGGACGCCTCGGATTCTTCAGCCCCGCGCGGGCCCGACGAATCGCCTTCGTCAGCTTCTCAATGGGCTCATCCTGTCCGATGATTGATTTCTTGAGGGCATCCTCCATGTTCAGGAGCTTTTCGGATTCGCTTTGGGCGACCCGCTGGACAGGGATACCGGTCATCATCGCAACGACGGCGGCGCACTCCTCTTCATCCACATCGTACACGGTATCCGACGCCTTCAATTCCCATTCGCGCTTCGCGATCTCGAGATCGTTGAGCAGTTTCTTTTCGAGATCACGCAACCGAGCGGCCTCTTCGAAATTCTGGCTCTTGACAACCTGGTTCTTCGACTGCTTGATCTTATCGATCTCTTCTTCGAGCTTCAAAATCTCTTTCGGCACAACAATGTTGGCGAGATGCACCCGCGAGCCGGCTTCGTCCATCACATCGATGGCCTTGTCCGGTAGATATCGGTCGGTAATGTACCGGTCGCTGAGTCTGACAGCCGCTTCGATCGCGGCGGGTGTATACAAAACCCCGTGGTGCTCCTCGTACTTTTGCTTGATGTTCTCAAGGATTCGGATGGTCTCTTCAACGGTTGTCGGGTCGATCATGATCTTCTGGAAGCGTCGATCGAGCGCGCCATCTTTTTCAATGTACTGACGGTATTCGTCGAGCGTGGTTGCACCGATACATTGCAGGTCTCCTCGCCCCAGTGCCGGCTTGAACATGTTCGAGGCATCAAGCGAACCGCTCGCACCCCCAGCGCCGACGATGGTGTGAAGCTCATCGATGAAGAGGATCACGTCCTTTGCCTTTTCAAGCTCGTTCATGACCGCTTTCATTCGTTCCTCGAACTGTCCACGGTACTTCGTCCCGGCTACAAGGGCGGCCAGATCGAGCGTGACTACGCGCTTTTCATGTAGTACCCTGGAAACCTTTTTCTGAACGATCCGGATGGCGAGACCTTCCGCAATAGCAGATTTTCCGACACCGGGTTCCCCGATCAGCACCGGATTGTTCTTCTTGCGGCGGCTCAGAACCTGCGCTACTCGCTCGATCTCCTTTTCCCGGCCAATTATCGGATCAAGCTTGTCCTCGAGGGCCAAACGGGTCAAATCTCGGCCAAAATTGTCGAGAACAGGAGTCTTCGATTTTTCGTGCTTCTTTTCGGTCGATGGGGCAGTCGGCGGGGTCGAGGGCTTGCCAGAAATGATATTGTCCAGCTCATTCCGAACAACGTCATAGTGGACGTTGAACTGATGCAGGATCTGCGCGGCGATGTTGTCGTCATCCCGAAGGAGGGAGAGGAGTAGGTGCTCCGTCCCGATCACGTCCGACTTGTAGAGCTTGGCTTCGAGGTAGGTGATCTTCAGAACCTTTTCCGCCTGTTTGGTCAACGGGATATTGCCGATGGTCAGCGTACCCCCCGAAGTGCGAACCGTGTCCTCAATGGCCTTCTTCAGGCGGTAGAGATCAACTCCGAGGTTCCGGAGGATCTTTACGGCGATCCCTTCTCCCTCGCGGATGATGCCAAGCAGGAGATGCTCCGTCCCGATGTAGTCGTGGCCGAGTCGCAGCGCCTCTTCCCGGCTCAGTTTGATGACATCCTGCACTCGGTTTGAAAAATTACCTTCCATTGTTCCCGCCCGCTTCTTGAAGATTGACTAACTGTAAAACGGCATTTCGTCTTCGAAAGTTTCAATGCCAATATAGCCAAATTTGCGAGGGGTGTCAAGAAAACGACTTTTCCCTGTTTCGATCGTCTAACATGAAATCACAGTGTCGACGTGGGAGCGCGTGGAACGTGTGTTTTTTTGACTTTCTATGCAAAATGCGTTAAATTTTATGTCGACTTCGCACGTGAGGATGAATTTTGGCGCTTAAGAAGGCCACGGGAAAAGACAAAGAACTGCAGGACCGTTTGCTCGCTGACGGCGCGATCCCACAGCACATCGCCATTATCATGGATGGAAACGGTCGTTGGGCCAAACGACGAGGCATGCCGCGGATCGCCGGTCATCGGGAGGGAGTGAATGCCGTTCGTGATATCGTGGAAACGTGCGGTCAGCTCGGCGTCAAGTTTCTTACCCTGTATGCATTCTCAACGGAGAATTGGAAACGGCCGGGGGACGAAGTTTCCATGCTCATGCGTCTTCTTCTCAAGGCGCTGAGGGACGAGCGCGATCGACTCCACCAAAACGAAGTGCGATTGAAGGCGATCGGGAATATCTCTGCTCTCCCGCAGGATGTTCAGGATGAATTGCTTGAAGCGATCGATCTCATGCGCAACAACACAGGTCTCACCCTGGTCCTCGCTCTCAGCTACAGCGGTCGCTGGGACATCACGAACGCAGTCCGAAAGATCCACGAAGATGCCACGGCGGGAAAGATCGCTCGAGAGCAAATCACGGAAGAGCTTTTCGATACGTACCTTTCAACAAAGGAATTTCCCGACCCAGATCTGCTTATCCGAACGAGCGGTGAACTCCGCATCAGCAATTTCCTCTTATGGCAATTGGCCTACAGTGAAATGTATATTTCTCCCGATTTCTGGCCTGATTTTCGACGGAAGAGCCTCTACAAGGCGGTTTCAGAATATCAAAAACGGGAAAGGAGATTCGGAATGACCAGCGAACAGGTCCGACATACCTCCTCCCGCGGAACGAAGTACTTTGAAAGGCTTCTCAAAGGTGTTGCCAAGCCCTAACGTTGCTCCCCGCATCCTGCTGCTCGTTGCTCTCTGCTCATCAGTACTCGCCGCTCAAACGCGACCCGAGGTTTACAAGATCCTTGGGATTTCGGTCGAAGGGTTGGGTTCGGCGGAACAGCAAGCCGTTCTTGCGACCACGGGATTGAAGGCGGGCGACGAAATCAACGTTCCAGGGGACGAAACCCGAACGGCAATCCAGCGCCTGTACCAGCTGAAGTTGTTCGATGATATTCAGATCCTGATCGAACGCAGGGTGCAGGATGGCGTCTATCTGTTGATCCGCGTGACCGAGAATCCCCGGTTGGAGGCCCTGGAGATTGTCGGGAACGACGAATTGAGCGAGAGTGACGTCCGAAAGCAATTCACATTGACCAAAGGGCAACTGTTGATGCGTCACGAGCTTGCACGAATGTCGAAGCTCCTCGAGGGAGAGTACGCAAAAGAGGGATACCTCAATGCGACGGTACGAACGGAGCTTGTGGCATCTGCCGATACGCTCAGCCGGAGGAAGATTCTCAAGGTCATCATTGAGGAGGGCCCGAAAGTTAAAGTCGATCAGATCGAGTTTCACGGGAATGTTGCCTTCGACGATGGTGATTTGAAGGGAGCGATGGGTGAAATCAGCGAGCGTCGCTGGTGGAAGTTCTGGGCGACGAACAAGTTCGATCAGAAGAAGTATGAGGAGGACAAGAAGCTGATTGTCGGCTTCTACCGCAAGAACGGCTATCGGGACGCCGAAATATTGCGCGACTCGCTCTCCTACGATGCGTCGAAACGGTACCTGCGCATCGAACTGTGGGTGAATGAGGGTCCGCAATATAAGATTCGGAATATCACCTGGGAAGGAAACACGAAATACAAGGCGGAGTTCCTGAATGCTCGGCTGGGATTTGTCCACGGCGACATCTATGACAAAGAGAAGTTCAACGAGAACCTGTATCGCAGCAAAGATGAGTCCGATGTTGCCTCACTCTACTATGACAACGGATACTTGTTGTTCAACGTCGAGCCGGACGAGATTCGGGTTGGAGAGGACAGTCTGGACATCGTGCTGAGGGTCAGGGAACGAAACCAATTCCGGATCGGAAGAGTCCTCGTTTCCGGGAATACCAAAACATATGAAAAGGTGATCCGGCGCGAGCTTCATACCCGTCCCGGCGACTATTTCAGCAAGGCCGCGATCATGCGGAGCGTCCGGCAGCTCGCCCAGCTCAATTACTTCAATCCGGAAAAAATTCGTCCCGATTACCGCATCGTGGATGAAAAAAACGTGGATCTCGAGTACGGCGTGGAAGAAAAATCGAGTGACACGTTCAACATGTCGGTTGGGTACAGCGGATTCTTCGGGTTCAATGGTGGATTCGGACTGACATTCAACAATTTTTCGATTTCAGAACCGTTTCGCGGCGGCGGGGGCCAAGTCCTGAATTTTGAGTGGCAGTTCGGGGAAGGGAACCGGTACCGTACGTTTACGATCGGTTTTCAAGAACCGTGGATGTTCGACACCCCGACGCTGTTTGGATTCAATATCTCCGATACGCGTGTACTCTATTTCGATGTTGATTATCGCGTGACCGGCGCTTCCGTGCGAATCGGTCGGCGGCTCAAATGGCCCGATTACCTCTTTCGCGGCGACTGGACCGTGCGATACCAGCGAACCGATGTGGTGAGCGCAGGCGATTTCTACCGGCCGGGGGTGACCACACAGCTCGGCGTCGCACAGGTAATTTCCAGGAACAGCACAGACAGTCCGATCTTCCCGACGATTGGCTCGAGCTTCTCGCTTCTCACCGAGGTCAACGGGGGTCCGTTCCTTCCCGGATCTGCCAGATTTCACAAGCACGTGTTCAATGCCGATTGGTTCATCCCGATTTTCGGCAATCAGAGAATCGCCCTTGCCCTCTCGACCACCTTCGGCTTCATCTTCGGCTTCGAAGAGAATTCCCCCATTCCGTATCAGGACTACTTCTACATGGGAGGGACGGGGCTCGGACAGTTCTCGACCACTCCGCTTCGGGGGTACGAGGATCGTTCCATCGGATCTCGGACGCCGGGAAACAACATCATCGGCGGCAAAGGGCTGATCAAGCATTCGGCCGAACTGCGATTCGCGTTGGCGATCAATCCCATCCCGATCTATACGTTGCTCTTTGCGGAGGCAGGCAATACGTGGGGTGAGACGAAGCTCATAGATCCGCTGGATCTCAAACGCTCCGCGGGTTTGGGTCTGCGTCTACTCATCAATCCGATCGGATTGGTTGGTTTTGATTATGGATACGGATTTGATTCGACCACTCCGTTCGCTCCCGCGTCGGGTTGGAAGTTTCACTTCCAGTTCGGAAGAGGGTTCTAGTTTCTTCGCATACACAAATACATCATCCAAATAACCGAGGTAATCGTGAAAAGAACAATCCAAATCGTCCTGACGGTCATCCTGGCACTCGCCCTTTTTGTATCGATGTCGAGTGCGCAGGGAATCAAAGTCGCGTTTGTCGACTCCGATATCATCCTGCGTGATCTGCCCGAAGCGCAGAAAGCCCGGAAGGAAATCGAGGAGACCGTGAAGGGCTGGCAGGAGGAGCTCGAAAGAATGTCCGCAGAGTTCCAAAAGGGGTTAGAGGAATATCAGCAGAAACAGGCGCTCTTCAATCCGGAGAAAAAACAGGCCGAAGAAAAGCGACTTGCCGAGCTGCAGCAGAAAGCCCGTGAGTATCAGATGTCGAAGTTCGACACCCAGCGTGGTGAGCTGGGCACCGTCCAGGAACGAAAGCTTGGACCGATCCGGGAGAAAGTTCTTGAGGCAATCGAGGCGGTCGCAAAGGAAGAGGGATTCAGTTTCGTATTCGACAAAGTGGGCGATGCTGTTCTTCTCTACGGCGACGCGAAGTTCAATATTACCTACAAGGTTCTCGATCGTCTGAAGAGGGGCGCGGCGGTCGCACCCAAAGGAAAGTAACCGGGAGAACGCTGGCTCGGATCCACAGGGTCCGAGCCAGTTCGTTTTTCACATTTCTCCAAATTCTCAGGATCACCATGCGGATACGTGCGTTGGTAGTTCTCGCGATCGTTTCGGCCGTCTCGCTCTCCGCGCAGATGAAGATCGGACATGTAAGCTCGGAGTACATCCTCAAACAACTCCCCGATGCGCAGGATGCGCAGAAGCAACTCGATGGGTTGGTCGTTGATTGGCAGAACGAGCTGAACAAAATGCAGAAGGATTGGGAGCGCAAGTTCGACGAGTACGACAAGCGGAAACTGATCATGACCGAACAGCGACGGGCTGAATCGGAACGCGAGCTGCGTGAGCTCGACCAGAAGATCGTCGAATTCCGGAACAAGAAGTTCGGTCAGAACGGCGAGCTCTTCATGAAGCAAAACGAGCTGATGAAACCCGTTCAAGACCGCGTCTTCAAGGCAATTCAGGAGATCGCCGTCGAGCTCGAGTACGACTACGTCTTCGACAAGAGCGGCGAAATCCTTCTGATGTATGCGAACCAGACTCACGACCTCACACAAAAAGCCCTGGAAAAGCTTCAGGCACCGGGATCTTCTCCCAAGCAACAGTAGGCCAGATCGCATGCGCATATCGGACATCGCAGCGTGGTTTAATGGTGATGTGGTCGGGGACGGGAGTACCGAAATCACCCGCGTTGCCAAAATCGAAGAAGCCGGTCCGAACGAGATCACCTTTCTGGCTAATCCGAAGTACGAGAAGTTTCTCGCGCAGACAACGGCGTCGGCCGTCCTGGTAGCCCGGTCGGTCGATCGGTCGCGGCTTCCGGCCCGCGCCAACCTGGCGTTCGTCCTCGTGGACGATCCGTATCTTGCATTCCTCACAGTGCTGAAGCGATTGACTCCTGTTGTGGATCCCCTGCCGCATGGAATCCACTCGACAGCCGTTGTCGCCCCGACCGCGAAAATCGGGAAGAATGTTTCTCTGGGCGCCTATGTTGTCGTTGGGGAGGGGGCGAGCGTTGGAAACGAAACGCGCATCGGCCATGGGTCGGTCATCGGGCCGTATGCCGAGATCGGAGAGCAGTGTTCTCTGCATGCCAACGTCGTCGTCTATCAGCAATGCAGACTCGCAAACAGAGTTGTGATCCATAGCGGGACGGTCGTCGGAAGCGATGGATTTGGATTTGCTCCCAAGCCGGACGGGACGTATGAGAAGATTCCACAATTGGGAATCGTCGTGATTGAAGATGACGTGGAGATCGGATCGAACTGTTCGATCGATCGTGCAACGATTGGAGAAACGGTGATCAAACGCGGGGTCAAGCTCGATAACTTGATACAAGTTGCCCACAATGTGACGATCGGCGAAAACACCGTGCTTGCCGCGCAAGTTGGAATCAGCGGCAGCACGAAAATCGGAAGTCAGAACAAGATCGGCGGCCAGGTGGGAATTGCTGGTCATCTTGAGATCGCCGACGACACTACGATGCTTGCCCAATCGGGAATTTCGAAATCGGTCAAGGAAAAGGGAAAGGTGCTTTTCGGGTATCCGGCGAAGGAGCAGGGCAAAGCGGCGCGGATTGAAGCCGCACTTCGTTCGCTCCCGGAGCTCATTCTGGAAGTTCGATCGCTGCATGAAGAAATCGCCAGACTGAAAAACCGTCTTGAGAAGAACGGGACGGAATCGAAGTAACGAGATCATGTTCCACAACGAATGACTTGCCATGCTCGTCCATCAACGCACAATCAAGAAGCCAGCCTCTATTTCGGGAGTCGGTATCCATACCGGCGTCACGACAAAGCTGACATTCAAACCCGCTCCTCAAGACTACGGCATACGCTTCCGCAGGGTCGATGTCGGCGGGGCACCAGAGATTCCGGCCGACGTTGATCACGTCGTCGACATTGCTCGGGGGACGACACTTGGGATCGGAGACGTCCGCGTCCATACCACGGAGCACGTTCTTGCGGCGCTGGTCGGTCTCCAGATCGACAACATCATTATCGAAATGGACAACAAGGAGCTTCCAATCGTCGACGGAAGCGCAAAGGCGTTTGTCGATCTTCTTCTGAGTGCCGGGCTTGAAGATCAGGACGCGCCGAAGGATTATCTGATCATCGACCAGACGATTCACTACCAGAATGAGGAAAAAGGAGTCGATATCGTCGCACTCCCGACCGATGATTTTCGCGTCAGCGTGATGATCGACTACAACAATCCGGCACTGGGGAGCCAGCATACCGGCCTGTTCAATCTCGAACGCGAGTTCGTCTCGGAGTTTTCGTCCGCTCGAACATTCTGTTTCCTTAAAGAAGTGGAAGCGCTGTACGACCAGGGCCTCATCCAGGGAGGCAATCTCGACAACGCAATCGTCATTGTCGACAGGGACATGTCGGAAGACACGCTGAGGAAGATCACACGGAAACTCGGTATCGACCACTCGGTGATTCTCGGAACAACGGGGGTCTTGAACAACAACAGCCTGCATTATCGAAACGAGCCGGCGCGTCACAAGTTGCTCGACCTCATCGGCGATCTCGCGTTGATTGGAGCCCCTCTCAAGGCTCAGATCCTTGCCGCACGCCCCGGGCACGCAAGCAATGTGGAGTTTGCTCGAAAAGTGCGGAAGCTCTATCAACAGAAGAAACTTGTCCGGAAGTACCAGCACGAGAAAAAGCAGGGGGTCGTGTTCGACATCAATGCGATCCAACGGATCCTTCCGCATCGCTCTCCATTCCTGCTCGTCGACAAGATCATTGAGTTCCAAATCGACGAGAGGGTGGTGGGAGTGAAGAACGTCACGCTCAATGAGCCCTTCTTCGAAGGACATTTTCCCGGACAGCCGGTGATGCCCGGCGTGCTCATTGTGGAGGCGCTTGCCCAGACCGGGGGAATCCTCCTCCTGAACGGGACGGAGAATCCCGGAAACAAACTTGTGTACTTTATGGCGATCAACAATGTGAAATTCCGCAGACCGGTGACGCCCGGAGACCAGCTCATTCTCGACGTGGAAATGGTGAACCGACGATCGAAGGTGATCCAAATCCGCGGAAAAGCATACGTCGACGGAGCATTGGTTGCGGAGGGTGAATTCACGGCCGCAATCGTCGACCGGGAAAACGCCGCACCGTCACATACAGAGAAGCTGAAGACGCTCTCGCCGAACTGATCTCTTCCGCTACCAACGTCCATGAGCCGAAACATTCATCCTTCCGCAGTCGTCAGTGCGCGAGCACACCTGGGAGAAAACGTCACGATCGGACCATACGTCGTCATCGAGGACGATGCGGTGATCGGAGATGATTCATGGATCGGACCGAGCGCGTTTATCGGCGAACGAACCCGCATCGGTCGGAGATGCAAGATTCACAATTCCGCCTCTGTCGGGTCCCCGCCGCAGGACCTGAAGTACAGGGGAGAGGCGACGAATCTTGAAATCGGCGACGACACGGTCGTTCGTGAGTTTGCCGCATTGAATCGAGGAACCATCGAATCGGGAAAGACCGTCATTGGAAGCAACTGCTTGCTCATGGCGTATACGCACGTGGCGCACGATTGCTTCGTCGGCAACAATGTCATTATGGCCAATTGTGCGACGCTTGCGGGACATGTCCGACTGGACGATCATGTGATCATCGGCGGGCTTACTCCCGTGCATCAGTTCTGCCGCGTGGGGGAGCACGCGTTGGTGGGTGGCGCGTTTCGCGTGGTGAAAGATGTTCCTCCGTACGTTCTCGCGGGTCAGACTCCGCTCGTGTTCGAAGGATTGAATCTCATCGGTCTGCGTCGACGCGGATTTTCGCGCGAGACGATCGATCAAATCGATCTCGCCTATCGCATCATCTACCGTTCACATCTCAATGTCTCTCAAGCCGTTGACCAGCTGAGAAAAGAGAATTCCCACATCCCCGAAGTCGGGAAAATCATCGACTTCATTTCCTCAAGCAAACGCGGGATCATTCCCGGTCACAGCCGCTCATGAAGTGGCAATTCCTCGATTCCGGTTTTGCCTCCGGCGAGGTCAACATGGCCCGCGACGGACAGCTCGCGCAAGACCTTCTCAACGGAGGCGAGATCTGCACGCTTCGAGTCTATGGCTGGAATCCGCCCGCGATTTCGCTTGGTCGAAACCAGTCGCTGGATTCTATCGATCTCGAAAAGGCGAAACACGACCAACTCGACATCGTGAGGAGAGTCACGGGCGGTCGGGCAATCCTTCATTCCGAAGAGCTGACCTACAGCGTGACGATGCTCTCCGCTCCAAAAACGGTTCTCGCAGAGTATCGGTTGATCAGCCAGGGGCTTGTGGCCGGACTCCGCCTGCTCAGAGCGGATGTGACGCTCGAATCGGCTCAACCGCATCTGCCATTGTTCTATCGAGAAGCCGCGTCAGGGGCATGCTATGCAAGCGCAACTCAATACGAAATTACCGTAGGGGGGAAGAAGCTCGTGGGAAGCGCGCAACGGCGATTCCAGCGGGGCGATGGGATGGAAGTCGTGCTTCAGCACGGTTCGATCCTCCTCGGTCCGGACCACCGGCGGATCGCCAACTACCTCAATGTGGCACGTGTCACGGATCGTCAGACGCTTGAGGAGATCATGCAGGCTCGGACAGCCGATCTCTCCGCGGCCATCGGCAGATCCGTGAGTTATTCAGAAGTTGCTCATGCGGTTCGGAGAGGATTTGAACTTGCCTTATCGATTGAATTCGACAACCATTCACTGGGCGCAGCGGTGGCACGCCCGCTTCATGAGGAGATCGCGGAATGAAGAGCGACAAGCATACGCTGGCAGCGAAGCGCGTGACCACGCGTGCCATCCAGTCGATGAAAGAGCAGAAGCAGAAGATCGCGTGTCTCACCGCCTACGACTACATCACGGCAAAGCTTCTGGATCAGGCCGGTGTCGATATTGTCCTTGTTGGCGATTCCCTGGGGATGGTCTTCCAGGGTCATGAGACGACGCTTCCGGTTACGCTTGACGAAATAATCTATCACACGCGCACCGTTGTCCGCGGCATCAATCGCGCACTTGTGATTGCAGATATGCCCTTCATGACGTATCAGGCAAACGCGGAGGAGGGATTCCGAAATGCCGGCCGCATTATGAAAGAAACAGGGGCCGGGGGAGTCAAAGTGGAGGGGGGAGAGCACGTTGCCGACATGATCCGCCGCACGACGCGGGCTGGAATCCCGGTGATGGGACACCTTGGCCTGATGCCGCAGTCGATTCATCAGTTCGGCGGGTATCAGCCTCGCGGCGTCGAGTCGGATGAAGCCAAACGAATCATCAACGATGCGAAGATCCTCGAAGAGGCGGGGGTCTTTTCGATTGTCCTCGAAAAAGTGCCAGCGTCGCTTGCCAAGCGCATCACCAGATCCGTACGCGTCCCGACGATCGGGATCGGTGCCGGAGTCCAGTGCGATGGCCAAATCCTCGTTGTCTCCGACATGCTTGGGCTGTACGAAGAATTCCATCCTCGATTTGTCCGCAAGTACGCTCGACTTGCTGAGGAGGTTCGAAACGCCGTTCACGCGTATGTGCAAGATGTTCAGCACAAGAAATTCCCCTCCGACGAAGAAAGCTACTGACCGCCGTTGATGCACCCCTTTCGGAATCCGTGATCGCAGTCACACCTTCCATCGGGATGTTTATGTTGTATGGAATAGATGATCAACAACCGATGGAGAACGTATGAACAGAACTGCCTTACGCACAATCGTACTAGTGATCTTCCTGGCGCTCCTGCTTGGCGGATGCGATACGACCGTCGATCCGGCGACCGCGGGGAGTATTTCAATGACGTCGTATCACTCGCGTGACAGCGGGGGATTGGGAAAGATCGCAGCTGTCCAAGAAATCGGCGTGGTGGACTCTATCCAGATCCTCCGTGCGCGTTTTCTCCTCAGAGACATCAAGTTCAAGACTCAGGGAGAGGCCGACAGCTGCAACTTCCGCACCTCCCCGTTTGTCCTCGATTTGAATCTCTCGGGGGTAGTTCAGGAAATCGGCGTTCAAAACGCGCCGTTCGGCACGTATCGACGCGTCGAGTTTGATATCCATCGCCTTGACACGGCGGCATACAATGCACTTCCATCGTCTGAGAGGCCGCAATTCCTCGACTTCATGACGGGTGACAGGTACAGCATGATCATTGATGGTATCGTGTATCGAAAGGGGGAAACGCCGCGCAACTTCACGTTCCGATCCCGCGTCAATGCGAAGCAAAAGATCGACCTTGACCCAGTTCTCGTCGTTGACGCTGGGTCGCCGGTCGCAAATGCCACGCTGTCGATCAATTCGGCCTCATGGTTTCGCACCTCGTCAGGTACCCTCGTCGATCCGACCGACCCGAAAGAGGAAAACATCATATCTGACAACCTGAGAACAGCGATAAGAATCTACCGCGACCACAATAGGGACGGGAAGAAGGACGGATAGTCTCGGGACATCTTCGGTGGACGGTGCACATCTGAGCCCGCCTCGACTCTGTCGGGGCGGGCTCTTTGTTTGGATTGAAGCATGGGACAATTTTCCATACCTTTGACCCATATGAAAAAGACAGGCACAACATCGAACAGGCCACAGAGCCGGGACTTATCGATTCTCGTTTCCAATGATGATGGGATCGATGCCCCGGGTCTCTTTGCGCTGGTGAAGGAATTGAAGAAGATTGGAACCGTCACGGTTGTGGCGCCTGACAAACAGCAGAGTGCGGTGGGTCACGCCATCACGATGAACTATCCGCTTCGGGTCAAGAACTTTCAGAAAAACGGGAAGTTTTTCGGATTCGCGGTGGAGGGGACGCCGGCGGATGCGGTGAAACTGGCTGTGCGGGCGTTGTTGAAACGAAAACCGGACATTCTTGTCTCCGGGATCAATCACGGTGCCAACACTGCCATCAGCGTCATTTACTCCGGGACAGTCTCGGCGGCTCGCGAAGGGGCCATCCTTGGGATTCCTTCCATTGCGGTCTCGTTGACGACCTACGGACCTCCCGATTTTCGCTATGCCGCGAAGTTGGCCCGCAAACTTGTGAAGCTTGTCGCGAAAAACCAGCTGCCTCAGGGAACGCTCCTCAATGTCAATGTTCCCCCAATCCCCGAAAAAGAAATCCGCGGTGTCCTCGTAACGAGTCAGGGTAAGGCGATCTGGGCCGATATCTATGATGCGCGGCGCGATCCGGCCAACAAAGAATATTTCTGGCTCACCGGTAACCTCGAAGAGGCAGATACGAGTCACGATGCGGATCAGTGGGCGGTCACGCACAAATATGTCTCCGTTTCGCCGATTCAATATGACCTCACCGACTATCCGACGATGGGAGTTTTGAAGACGTGGGGGGTGGAGAAGTTGAAGTGAGAGGTGAGAAGTGAGAGGTGAGAAGTGAGAGGTGAGAAGTGAGATGTGAGAAGTGAGAAGTGAGATGTGAGAAGTGAGAAGTGAGAAGAATCCCGGAGTCGGTGTGACTGCCGGGATTTTTGTTGTATTGCGGCGGGTCAAGCTTTTGCGCGCTTTGGCGAGTTGGGATACACCAGCTGAATTGCGCGTGACAATTCTTCGGATTTTTCCGATCTAATCAATTCTAGATAAGTTAACAATTCCGACCAATTCGACTTGGCAAAGAATCTTGTGGGAAATCGTTTCTCGAGGTCGAGTTTACTGTGGCGAACCATTTCGAGCATGCCGCCGTCAACAAAGAAGGCATCACAATATGGCGCATAGGCCGAGATTGCCTCATGGTCGAAGAAGATCCCCTTCATCTGGTCCTTGGCTTTCCGAGCATTTTGAAATTGGCCTCTTTTGACGGAATCTCTGAGGACGGTCATCAAGCCTGAGGAAATATGTTCACAAGGAACCTCTGCATAATACTTCGATTCGAAGAAAGAGCCGATTGTGTTGAATCGCTCAGACAACGAGATGCCCTCATCAAAGTCTCTTGCGAGCATCTCGACGATATTAGAGTCGATGGGGGAGAATAGAGCCGCATCGAAATTGCCATTGGCCAGTTGTTGAATCTTGGATACATACAGGCGAAGGTATTCCTGAGCCATGGTTCGCAATTCCACATTCCAGTGCTCCTCAAAGCTCATGGGATTCTGGCGCCATTCTGGAAATAGCTCAACGAGTTCTTCGGTCGATTCTTCCTTCAGTTTTCTGGTCAATTCGATGTTGAGCGCTCTTGCGGGAACGTCGGTCCAAAAATAATCATCCCATTGATTCACGTCGCCTTCCAACGCATCCGAGGAAATCAACGGAAATTCTTCCGACGCGTTCTCTCTAAATCGCTTGAACGCCCGGTGGATTTGTGTGCTTTTCACCTTGTAGGTCGGTAGGAAACTGTGGCCCCGTGAAGTTTTCTTCGTGAAGTTCCAGAGTGCTTCCCGTTGAGTGGATCTCCATTGGTAGGTTTCAGTCTCATGGACGCACGAAATCGGACATACGATAAGTTGATCCTGTGCCAGTTGAGAAAGTATCTTGGCGCATTCTGCAAACTCGGTGAGCTGCGCTCGGAAAGCATGTGAAAAAAAAGACTGGTCTAGGTAAATGATACGTTTTGACAATTGAGGAAGCCAGAATTGCTGAGAGAAATCACAATTCAGGCATCCGCGAGTAAGAGTCGCTTGGGAAACCGAGACGTTACCGAAGGACGCGGGGCTTTTACATTTTGGACAATCACCTACGACGCGGGTGACAAGCATTGATTGAGTGGTGCAACGGCCAAGTGGTGTGGATCTCAGACGCCGCCAGTTCGTTTGCTACGGAAATAGTTTACTTCATTCGCAAAAGCCGCCCTTCAAGACGATTCTCCGCCGATAGCAACAGGCAGTATCCTCTCCCGCTTATGACGTCGTATCCGCTCCGGCAGAAATTGAATTCGCCCGGCGAAACACTCTCAAAGCGGGCCTCAAGCCCACTACGGGGGAAGGAAAGATTGCCATATCCGAACCGTGCTTATTCTTCTGAGCTACTTCACCTCAAACACCTTCAGCACCTCGTCGCCGTAGTGGTTGATGACCTTGACGGCAATCTTGCCGGTTTCCGGCGAATCAAACGGGCGGCTCTTC
Source organism: Ignavibacteria bacterium (assembly GCA_016873805.1). Taxonomy (GTDB): domain Bacteria; phylum Bacteroidota; class Ignavibacteria; order UBA10030; family UBA10030; genus VGVZ01. Next base: position 2,025 of record VGVZ01000011.1, on the reverse strand, counting down.
GTCGAGTACAATGCTGACCATGCCGCCTCGTCTATCTCCGCGCGAAGAGCCCGCTTCAGCTTTTCGTACGGCTCGTCCTTACCCGTAAAGTACGCGTGACGCACAAAGAAACTCTCGCCGTTGTAGTTCGTGTCAACGAACCAGCAGGCAATATCATCGGTACTGCTTGAGCGGATCTGTCCCGTGGTCGGATCGTACACGTCCAAACCTTTGATATCGACGACGATCTTGCCGTCCTTCTGCTTCTTCACGTCCATGTCCGGCTCGCCGAACACCATGAAGAGATTGCCAGCGCCGGTTTTCTTCAGCAGTTCATCTCCCATCGCAAGGTCTGGATTCATGCGGGCGGTTTGGACGGTGAGCTTCCCGTACCGCTTGACTTCTTCCGAAACGTGCGGGTCAAAGGCGAAACCGCAGATGATAAGAAGGTCAAAGCCAACACCCTGCACCGCTTCCTTTGCAGCTTCTTTGACAAATTGAGGACCGACGGTTCCGTGCTCGGGGCCGATGGACACGGCGACTCGTTTCCGCTGAGCTTGCCCTGAGCCTGTCGAAGGGCTCTCTGTGTACTCCCCCTGCGCGTGAAGCCACACACCCGCAAACGATTCGAGCCGATCAAACTTCAACCGCTCGTTCTTGATGGTATTCTGCACACCGGCCTTACGGAGATTCTCGAGAATCATCGAAACGAAGTCCTGCTGTTTCTTCGCTTCTTGCTCCGAGACAGTTCCGTCCAGGTTCTCGCCTGCCTGACCGGCAGGCAGGTCTGCCGTTGCGAGCACGCGATGCGGCGAGAGCGATTCGACCGTAAACGGGCCTGTGACTCTAATGCGTTTGTTGTCTTCGTAAGGTTGGTCGTAAAGGAGTTCCGTATCGGCACGACGGGCAATGGAATCGTCAATTTCTTTTTGACGCGAACGTTTGTAGCTCCACCATTCCTTATGCAGTTGCTTTGCCTTCTCCGGCCACTTGTCGTCGGCCTCTCTTGGAATTTGCCACTCTTCCCATGACTGTTTGAGGAGCTTGTTCAGTTCCTTTCGAGTCGGCTCCAGCTTCTCCTGCCATTTGGCGTGGATAACGTCAATCTCCTCGTTGTTGGCGATGGATTTGAGCGTGATGTGTGGGACGCGCTTGTAGATGAAGCCCTTCTTGATGTCGTACTCGAACTTGCGCGACTCGGGGGGCAACTGACCAGAGACCTCCGCCTCCTTCATCACACCCTCCGGAGAATCTGCGAGGAGGTAGTACGGATACTTCGCGGCCATGAGCCGGGTCCGGGTAAGTGCAAGAGCGACACGTGAAGTATCAATGGTGATCCACCGCCTCCCCCATTGCTCGGCAACATACGCTGTTGTGCCGCTACCGCAGGTGGGATCGAGAACAAGATCGCCGGGGTCGGTGGTCATGAGAAGACAACGCTCAATGACTTTCGTGTTTGTTTGTACAACATACACGTTTGCCTCTCTCCCAATTCCTCCTGATTGAGTATCTCGCCACAAACTTGTGGTGGGTGAGTACGCGAAATCATGGAAATAGCGCTTGTATAGCAATGAGTTGCCCTTTGGAAAGAGGCGGTTAGCTCGTAGAAGGCGATGAAGTCCTACCGTGTTTGTTTTCCATCCGCCAGTTCTTGGCAGGAATTCACTCCCGTTGACGTTGATGGCTTGAGTAGTAGTTGTGCTTGCACTTCGGGATGTAAGATTATCGAGAATTACAAGCCTTGCGCCATCCGATTCAGCCACAGGTGTCTCCAGGACATCGCCGTCAACCTCAAATCTTGTGAAGGCAGATTCTACCGCTTGTTGATAATCCTTGGACATCCAAGTCTGCCTGAACTTGGTAACCGTTTTGTCCTTGCCATACCAAAGTAAGTTATCTGTAACGGCTGGCAGGAATTGGGTAATGTCAAGAGTTATGTGTAAAAGCAGCTGGGCGATTGTTCCAGTTGTGGTTTAAGAGTCCAAAGACGTTGTGATAGATCCGATCAGCACTTGCCGGGTTAACGAAGGTACCGCCCATAGGTCG
>VGVZ01000010.1 GCA_016873805.1 Ignavibacteria bacterium | reverse complement strand
GGTTACGAAGTCACCCTGAGGCCTCGACCATCGGACCTTCTGAGGTTCAGAAAGTCTCTTAGCCATGTTTCAAAATCATTTCCTTGCAAAACACTTCAGTGATAACCGTTTTTCAGCATCCTGCTAGGCCATGGGGCGCATTCGCACGCCGGTCTCACTTCTCTCCATGAGCATGAAATCCTTTGGATTCCTGATACTGCTTTCCGTTCTGGCCTCCACACCGAGTGTCGTTGCTCAAGTCCCTTCAGCTTCGCGTGAACCTCAATCGATTTCCGCAGACACATCCACAGTTGTGCTTCCTGATACCCTCATCCTCTATCGCTCAGACGTCGATACCGTCGTTGTCTATTCGGCGAGAGACTCCATTTCGTATTCGATGAATTCCCGCTTCATGAGACTCTATGGAAGTTCAGAGATCAAATACCAGGCAATCGGACTGAAAGCCGCGCGGATTGGAATCAACTGGGACAACGCAACACTGGAGGCAGAAGGTGCTGAACAGAAGAGTGATACGGGGGAGACGAAGATTATCGGATCGCCCATACTCATTGATGGAAGAGAGGAGTTCAAAGGGGAACAGATTGGATACAACTTCCGGACGAAGAAAGGAAGGATTACTCTGGGGACGACGGAGATGGAGGGGGGATACTATCACGGAGACAGGATCAAAAAGGTCGAACCCGATGTGCTGTTTGTTGCGGACGGTCGATACACAACGTGTGATCTCGAGGAGCCGCATTTCTACTTCTTCAGCCCAAAGATGAAGGTGATCCTGCGCGAAGTTGTGATTGCCGAACCGGTCTATTTCTACATTGCCGATGTGCCGGTCTTCGCCCTTCCGTTCGGCGTTTTTCCGAATCGCGCCGGGCGGAGGTCCGGGATCATCGCTCCGGCGTACGGCGAAGATGCCCGCTACGGGCGCTATCTGAGTCACTTCGGGTACTATTGGGCAATCAGCGACTATCTCGATCTCTCAAGCACGGTCGATCTCTATTCACGCGGCACGTGGGTAAGCAACTCAATGTTTCGCTACGCGCTGAGATACAACTTCACAGGCTCCGTTATGGCAAGCGTGGCTCGAAGGGTTCAGGGGGAAGCAGGAGATCCGGATCGATCGGAATCGCGAGACTACAGCGTTCAGCTCAACCACTATCAGCAGATCGACCCGACATCCAATCTGAGCGTCAATTTCAACTTCTCGAGCGGAAGCTATTTTAGAAACTACAGCCGGACCATCGACGAGATCCTTCGTCAAAACATTGTCTCGAACGCTTCCTACTCGAAGACATGGACAGAGACCAACCGTTCCCTCTCGCTTTCGCTCCGGAGAGACCTCAGTCTTGTGACCGATGATCTCGACGAGCTCCTTCCGTCGATTTCATTCACACAGGGGACTTTTTTTCCGTTCAAGAAGAGGGGAGGTGGAAACGTTGGTGGAGAGCAGGAGTGGTACGAGCAAATCGGCATTTCATACGGTGTGAATGCTTCCAACCAACGGACACGGACATCGCGATCAATTGATTCTATCAAAACCGGTCCGGATGAACTTTCGCAGGTGAAGCAATTTCAGCAATCTTCAACCCAGACAATCCTCCAGAACATGTCGCTGAGTTTCTCACCCAAGCTTGGCCATATCTCGGTCTCGCCCTTCTTCTCGTTCCGTGATGATAGGCTGTTTGGGGAGGATAAGACTCCGTTTCGAAACAAAGCAGACAGCAGTGTGGGATTTACCCGACAAAGTCGGCGGCACGGAAAAGGATTTCTCTCGACCGGTATTTCTTCCGGGACGCGTTTCTACGGAATCGCTCAACCGAATGTTTGGGGAATCACAGCATTGCGGCATACAGTAAGTCCCAATCTCAGTCTGACCTACGGCAAACAGGTCTACGGCGCAGATGCCTCTCCCTTCTCGTTGAGTTCATCGCTGAATGTTCAGAATCTTTTTGAAATGAAATATCAACCGAGCGATACTGCGCAGGAGCAGAAGATCCAGCTGATGAACATCGGGATGAATCTCTCGTACGACTTCACCCGGCCGGAGCAGAGGTTGAGCGAGCTCTTCATTTCGTATCGGACAGATCTCGGCCGCAATCTGAGTTTGAGTGCGGGAACATCCCACAACTTCTACGAGTTCGATCCGGTTCTCCAACGCAGGGTGAACCGGTTCCTCATCAAGGAACAGGGATACCTCGCGGACCTGACGAGCTTCAATGTCGCGTTTTCGCTCTCACTGAGCGGTCAACGGAAAGCGAGAGCAGGAGGCACGACTGCTCCGGCGGAAATTCAGGCAGAGCAGGATCGCCTCAGCCAGCCGTTGGGGGGTGCGATGCCGGCTCCTCAAGGGATGCAGGGATATCAGGACGAATCAAGTGATTTCAGTATCCCCTGGAATGTGAGTCTGAATTTCAATTTCTCGCAGAGTCAGAGCGATCCCCGTGTCAAGACCCGCAGTGCCTCCATTTCGACGAACCTCTCGTTTAATCTCACCGAGCAGTGGAAAATTTCGGCAAGCGGCAACTATGATTTCACGCAGAAACGGTTCGCCGCCCCCACCATAAACCTCTCCCGCGACCTCCATTGCTGGATCATGAATTTCTCCTGGTATCCGATCGGATTCTATCGCGGGTACAGATTGGAGATTCGTGTGAAAGCGCCTCAGTTGCAGGACATCAAAGTGACCAAGCAGGATAGCGAGCGAGGTGTGTACTTCTAGGAGGACAACGATGCTCGTTGTCCTACGATTCATCTCCATCGGATGAATCCCCTGTCCGCCACACGCTCGTGCGCTAGCGGAAGGCAGGGACTTCCCCGAAGGGGTCCTTCGGACAGTCGATGCCGTTGGCCGGAAGTGACCGGAGTTGCAGGCGCGGTCCTGTCCAAACGAAAGTTCTGATAGCATCGAATGTGCAGATGACAATCAGCTGTGTAGAAGAGGGCAAAAAAGCTTGTTCCCACGGGGGACCGCGGGAACAAGTTGGAAGGCGAGGTGCTGTCGGGAATTTCTTCCCGACACTGATTCTCTCCCCACGGGAGACGAGGGAGGGGGATCGACTGCGTAGATGACGGTCAGCGAGCTACGCTGATTTCCGCTCTTCGTAGAGGTAGATTGCCTCCTTCGACTTCAATATCGTATCGCGCGTGACGATACACTTGGAGACATTTTTGCGCGAGGGAAGATGATACATGATATCGAGCATCACCTCTTCAATGATTGACCGGAGCGCACGTGCGCCGGTGCCACGCTCCATTGCTTTTTCCACTACCGCTTTCAACGCTCCATCCTCAAACTCCAGCTCAACTCCTTCCATCAGAAAGAGCTTCTTGTACTGCTTGACGATGGCGTTGCGCGGCTCGGTGAGAATGTTGAACAACGCGGCCTCATCGAGTGAATGCAATGTCGCGGCGACAGGGAGACGACCGACAAATTCCGGTATCAATCCGTACTTCAGCAAATCATCCGGTTCAACGCGTGAGAGATAGTAGTCGCGGTTCTTGCTCTTCTTTCCCTTCACGTTCGCCCCGAATCCCATCGGATTCTGGCTGATGCGTCGCTCAATGATTTTTTCTAATCCCTCGAACGCGCCGCCGCAGACAAAAAGAATGTTCTTCGTGTTGACGTTGATGAGACTCTGTTCCGGATGTTTCCGACCCCCTTTGGGAGGGACACCGGCAATTGTTCCTTCGAGAATCTTCAGAAGCGCCTGCTGAACTCCTTCACCCGAAACGTCTCGTGTGATGGACGCACTGTCGCTCTTCCGGGTGATCTTGTCAATCTCGTCGATGTAGACGATCCCGCGCTCCGCCCGCTCCACATTATGGTCAGCGTTCTGCAGGAGATAGACGAGAATAGTCTCGACGTCGTCACCGACGTAGCCGGCTTCGGTCAACGTCGTAGCGTCGGCGATGGCAAACGGGACGTCGAGTACGCGCGCGAGAGTTTGGGCAAGAAGCGTCTTTCCTGTTCCGGTCGGACCGACGAGCAAGATGTTGCTCTTCTCGATCTCGACTTCGTCAAGATTCGTCAAGTAGTCGGCCGAGTCGACCCGCTTGTAATGATTATACACCGCAACGGCCAAGGTGCGTTTGGCATATTCCTGTCCGATGACGTATTCGTCGAGGGCTTTCTTGATGTCGATCGGGGTGAGGGATGTTCGGGCAGGCTTGCGGCGTGCACGGATTGCCGCGAGGTTGTTTCTGATGATATCGACTGAGCTTGAAACGCACAGATCGCAGATATAGACATCGGGGCCGGCGATGATGCTGCCGACTTCTTCAGGAGAACGACCGCAGAACGAACAGGTGATCTTTTCTCCTTGCTTGGGCTTTTGCGTCATAGCGTTGTCCTGAGTGCTGAGTGGGTCGCGACCGGCGCTACTTCTCTTTCTTGCCGTCGGTTGAGCGTTTGGTCAGGATGTTGTCGATCAACCCGTACTCTTTCGCGTCGGCAGACGAGAGATAGTAGTCCCGATCGGTGTCCTTCTGAATCTGTTCGAACGGCTTGCCGGTATGGACGGCGAGGATTTCGTTAATGCGCTTCTTCGTCCGGAGAATTTCCTCTGCCTGAATGCTGATGTCGGATGCCGTTCCCTGTACGCCTCCCCACGGCTGGTGAATCATGATGCGCGCGTTGGGAAGTGCGGTGCGCTTTCCTTTTGTTCCGCCCGCGAGCAGCACTGCCGACATGCTCGCCGCCATCCCGATGCAAATCGTCGAAACGTCTGGGCGAATGTACTGGATGGTATCATAAATCGCAAGTCCGGCCGTGACGCTTCCTCCCGGACTATTGATGTACAGATTGATGTCCTTATCGGGATCCTCCGACTCGAGGAAAAGAAGCTGGGCGATGACGAGACTCGAAATCGCATCGTCGATCGGGGTGCCGATGAAGACAATGCGCTCTTTGAGCAGGCGCGAGAAGATATCGTATGCCCGTTCGCCCCGACCCGTTTGTTCGACCACAATGGGTACCAACTGATTGTAGATTTCCATCTTCGCGCTCATGTGTTGTTGTCCTTTCCTGGTTCCTACGATTCTGCGGGTGTGGCTTTCACTTCCTTGATCTTTGCGTGCGAGAGAAGCAGCTCGATCAACTTGTCACCGACGATCCGGTCCTTCATCTGGTCGGATGATTTGTAGTAATTGAGCAGGCGATCCTTGTCGATGCCCATGCGGGGTGCTTCGCGTTCGGCTATGGCAACGAGATCGCTCTCTTCAGCCGTGAGATCCTCCGCCTTGATGAGCTCTTCCCGCAAGAGAGCCCAGCGGGATTGGTAGATGGCGTACGCCCGGTTCTGTTCGTTGAAACGCCCGATGTCGAATCCATGTGGAAGCTCTTTCTTCGGATACTGCTGTTTTACCTCCTCGAGCAATGATTCCAAGACGTTGCGTACGAGTGATTCCGGTGCCTGGAACTCATGAATGCGGAGGAGTTCCGCGGCCAGCGCGTCGATCATCTGTCGACGGCTTCGCTCGTTCCAGTAGGAGACGAGGTCGTCGTGAATGCTTTTGCGAAATGCCTCGACATCGGTAGACTTACCGGATGTGATCTTGTTGACGAACTCGCTGGAGAATTCCGGGAGGGTAACTTTTTCAATCTTATCGACAGTCAACTTCAGATTGACGGTATGGGTGTGATCGCCATGTTTGTCCTCGAACGCGACGCGGTACTCGCCCCCTTTCTCACTGGCCTTAAGGGCATTGTGAAAGGGTTCTTCGAGTTTCGGATCGGCGAGATAGAAACGGGCCTTCTGTGTATTCTTTCCGATCAGAGGGACGCCGCTCGGGTCCATTTCCTGCAGAGTAGCCGAGACGACATGCTCATCATCGGTGACTGCGTCGGTTTCGCTGAGCGTGCTGTGGATCCGGCGCAGGCGCTCAATCTCCCGTTCGACGTGTTCATCGGTGATCGTGTAGACCGGCTTCTCGATTGACACGCCTTTGTACTTCCCGACCTCGATTGTGGGGCGGACATCGTATTGAATCTTCACGCGGAATTGCTCGCCCCGCGTGTAATTCATATCCACGATCACTGGCTCGCCGATCGGCTTGAGATCGTTTTCCTCGATCGCCTGCTTGTAGAGGATGCCGGCAACTTCAGGAAGAGCTTCGTGTTCGATCAAATCGCCATAGAGCTTCTTGACGATGTCGAGCGGTGCCTTCCCCTTCCGAAATCCTCTAATATCCGCCTTCGGACGGAATTCGCGATATGCTTTGTCAAAATGCGGCTTGAGTTCTTCCGCAGTTGTCGTAATCTCTACTTCCCGGGATACTTCGGAGAGTGTCTGTACGTTGACTTCCAAAATCAACCTCCAAAAAAACGAACTGACTTGTTAGGCGTAATGCCGAATTCAAAACTACAATGGTTTTGTGGGCACGGAGGGAGTTGAACCCCCACGGGTTGCCCCATTGGATCCTAAGTCCAACGCGTCTGCCAGTTCCGCCACGTGCCCGCCTGTTCACATCACCGCAGGGAACGGTGAAAAAGAAAAAATCCTCAAAATCGCTCGGATTGAGGATTTTCAAAGGCGGATCAATATAGAAAGAGATTGCCTGAAATGCAAAATGACCAGTTGTGGGCGTTTGCGTGTTCGCTGTTTGTCCTCTATCGCCCTGAACGCTGAATCTCGTTGAGTTTCATCAGGTAGTCGACAGCCGCCTGACGTAACGGATCGATGTTGATCGCGTTGTTGAAATACTCTCGCGCCTTCTGATAGTTACGCGCGTTCTGGTAGGCGAGTCCCAGCTGGATGTTCGTTTCGTAGTTGTGAGGATTGATTGTCAGCGCTTTTTCGAAATGCTGGATTGCCCGCGCGGGATCTCCATCTCCGAGATAGGCGAGTCCGAGGTTGAAGAAGATCTCCCAGTACTGATTCCCGTATCGCAGCGCGGTATTCAGAACTTCGATCATCGGCTTGTAGTTTCCCCCGCGTCGGTAGAGATCAAATGCTTCACGATACGCACTCAGGTGTAGCGTATCCAACTGGTACGCACGCTGAAAAAAGGTAATTGCGCGAATCGGATCACCGATCCGGGAGTAGTACTTCCCCCATCGGTACGAGCTAAACGCAAAATCCGGGGCTATGGTATTCGCTTGCCGGTACTTCTCGAATGCTGCCTCCGTCTGCCCGCCTTCTTCCGTCTTCCGTGCCTCCCGGAGGATCGCGACCACGTCTGCGTAGCGCTTTGTCCGACGCACCTCAATCATCGCTCGCATTTCATCGAATCGTTCGGTCAACAGGGGCTCAGAGCAGGTCCGGAAGATGAGGAAGATCTCTTTCAGCGCGGCATCGTACCGACCAAAGAAATAGTCCTCTACCGCTTTGAGCATCGAGTAATACGGTTGCGTGAACGACGCCGAGTCTTTCAGGACGTTGGGGAGAAACTCGAAGGAGAAGAGAGGATTGCGTCGCGCGAATCGCTCGTTTGAGAGACGCGTGAAGGTCTCGTACGATTCATACAGATTGTACTTGACGAGGCGGGCGTGGAGTTCTTGAGGAATTGTGAATACGAGTGTCGTGGACGCTGTGTCGAGAAAATCGACGGACGAAAACGCATAGGCAAGCGTTTCGATCATATGTTGATACAAATATCCCGTTCTCGCCCCCGAACCTCCGTCGAGGATCCACCGTACGTTCTGATCGTCAAGAATATCTTGAAGCGAATCTCTCGTTGCGCGACTTGTCTGGAGAATCTGTCTGGCCCGATCGTAGATGAGAGAGGCCCCCGGTTCGAACGGTGTGATCCCGAGCGATGGATCCGGCAAGGAGTCGACGACATACTGAATGAACGGCCGGAGGGAATCGACGGCGCGGATGCGTTGCTTCAGGTCGAGCATAACATCTCCCGCAGATCCGTACAGAGCGCTTTCGTGACGAGCGAGGAACGATTCAAAAACTCTGCTCCGTTGATCCTTCAGCTCTGCGTACCCGGGAAATATCTTGAGAGAATCGTTTTTCAGCGCCGTGGCATAGGTCGCGATCGCCGCACGGAAAGCCCCGGACGAATACTCCGTTGAGGCCTTCGTTGTGAGTCTGTCAAAGGTAGCATACCCGGGCCACAACTCCATCGGTACCTTGAACTCAATCTGGTTGACAAGCTGGTCGATGCGGAACTGAACGAGAAACTGTTCGTTGATCTTCAGTTCTTTGGAGAATCCCAGGAGGATGGAGGAATCTGCGAGGAGCATCTCGCTCCGGCTGAGTATCGGGAATTCCTTCTGGTTCTGATACAAAGAAAGTTTCGGAACATCGTCCTTCACGAATCCGGCATCGGGAAGCCAGCCGCCCACAGGACGAATCAGGAAGTAGTATTGAGCGTGCGCGTTGACATTGTGGCTCGTGAGGGGAAGCTGACGATCGGCGTTGCTCATGGAGAGCGACATGAACCGAGGCGGACCGATTCCCAGAAATCCCGATTTCTCCTTCACTTTGAATTCGACCGACGGGACCTGCCCTGCGGCGCTGAGGATCATCAGAACAACCGGGAAGAGCAGGATCACGAGGCGGTTCATTCTTTGCTCCGTGTGTGAGAGAATTGCGGGAGGATGGGCTCTGGCAACGGCTCAGGAATATATCAAATGAGGGAGGGAGATGCAATCCGTACGGGCGTTACTGAGCATCGATCACTTGGCGCACGCGTGCAAGAATACGTTCCGGGACATAAGGTTTCTGCACGAAGTCTTTTGCCCCTGCTTTGAGCATTTCAGACTTCAGAGAGCTATTGAAGTAGCCGCTCGCCATGATCGCTCGCAGGGTCGGTTTGATTGCCCTCATCTGTTGGAATGCCTCCCAGCCGCCCAGTCGCGGAAGCCCCATGTCGGTGAGGACGAGCGCGATCTCGTCAGCGTGTTCCTTGAATATCTCCATCGCCTCGACACCGTCCGCGGCGGTGAGGACGGTGTACCCCTTCGACTCAAAGATCGTCTGCAGCAGGTCACGGAGCATATCTTCGTCCTCGACGAGGAGGAGTGTCTCGGTTCCCCCGAGTGGTTCCTCTTCGGCGGCGACCTCCTTCGCCACGGGTCCCTTTTCCCAGGATGGCACCGGAAGGTACAGAGAGAAACTCGTACCAACGTCCAGATCGCTTTCAAAGCTGATGAAGCCGTTGTGCCCTTTCACGACGCCGTACACGAGCGACAGCCCCATCCCCGTCCCTGTGCCGGGTTTGGTTGAGAAGAACGGTTCGAAAATGTGATCCTTCGTGCTGGCGGACATTCCCTCACCGGTGTCGCTGACGCCGATTTCGAGGTACGGCCCGTTTTGAGCCTCGGGGAATCTCTCTTTGAGGTCGATGTCTCGCACGAGGGAGGTGGTGAGGGTGAGTGTGCCTCCGCTCTTCATGGCATCGCGGGAGTTCACGCACAAATTGAGAACAGCCTGGTGAAGCTGGTTGGCGTCGGCGATGATCAGAGGAAGACCGTGTTCCAGGTTGAGAGAGATCGCGATCGAACGAGGAAACGTCTCGTAGAGAAGTTTCGACAACTCTTCAAGAACGTTGTTGATATCGACCGGCTCGAAGACGGCAGCGGTCTTCCGTGCAAACGTGAGGAGTTGACCGACCAGTCCTGCTCCTCTGCGGGCGGCGCGAAGGATGGATTCGATGTCGATCGAATACTTCTCCGGATCGTACATCTTCTGCATCCGCGATGCGTATCCGATGATGATACCTAAAATGTTGTTAAAGTCGTGGGCAATGCCTCCGGCAAGCGTACCGATGCTCTCCAGGCGTTGAGCGTGGAAGAGCTCCTCCTGGAGTCGTTTTCGTTCCGTAATGTCGTAGAGATAACCTCTCACCCCGACAAAATGTCCTGACTCGTCGAATTCTCCGGAAATGTTTCCGATGACATGGATCGGCTTGCCGTCCTTCCGGATGAGCTCCCGTTCGTAATCGAAAAGGCGTTTCTCTCTCGAGATGCGTTTGAGGAATTCGCTCTTCTTTTCCGGGCTCGGGTAGAGCAGCGAAGCCGGCGCGGCCAGCGCTTCTTCGCGCGATTCGTACCCCATCAGACGCAAGAATGTCGGGTTGCAGTCGATGATCTTTCCCAACGCATCGGTGACGAAGATACCGCTGACGTCATCCTCAAAATACCGCCGATATCGATCCTCGCTCTTCTTGATGGCCACTTCTGCTTCGCGTTGCTCCGTGATATCGCGGGCGACCCAGAGAGCGGTATCTTCCAGCATGGGGGTGACGACGGCAGAGAACCACACGATGCGACCCTCGAGGGGAAGCTTGTATGAGAATCGCATCGGTTTTCGAGTTGAGACAACGTTTCGAACATAGCTCAGAAACTCGTCCGCTACCTCGCGTGAAAAAATGTCGTGAAACGTCTTTCCGAGGAGTTGATCTGCCGGACGCGAGAGGAGCGTTGTTCCTGTGGAGGCGATTTTGATGTACTTCCCGTCGGTGTCGACGACGAAGACAATATCGGTCATGGCGGCAAAGAGCGCTCGGAGTTCGGCCTCCGATTCGCGGACGCGCTGATTCGCGAGGAACCGCGCGGTGATGTCGCGCTGTACACCCCACGCTCGGACAAAATGTCCGTCCTCAATAATCCCAACCAGATTGTTTCGGAAATAGCGGATGCTCCCGTCCTGCACCGATCTTTCGGATTCGACGTCGACCAGCCGATATCCGGATTGAACGAACTCGCGGAAGAAGTCGGCGTTCTTGGGAAATGCCGGAGAAAAGATCTCCCTGATCCGAGCACCTTCGATTTCTGCTGCCGTCGCGTAGCCGTGCTCCCGCGCCATCGTGTCGTTTGATTCGGCGAGGTATGCGTGACGGAAGATCAGCTCAACCTGTTCGTTGACTGGCAGGTTGACGGAAATCGGTACATTGGTTTCGAGTCGCCAGATGGCTTCGCGGCTCTGCTCAACAAACATTCGATACCGTTCCTCGCTCTGGCGTAGCTTCTGTTCCGATTCCTTCCGGTGTGTGATCTCGCTGATGGTCCCGATAACACCAACGATCTGACCCACAGAATTGCGGAGCGGCTCGTACACGATCGATTGCCATCCGGCGCGACCGGTCTGGGGGATGGTGTACCGGATATCCCCGGATCGTGCCGGCTCGCCGCGAAACGCTTTGTGAATGAGCTTGTCCGTCCCGAACTGCCGAACATGGGGGAAGAGATCCGGCGCGCGTTTGCCGAGGACTTCTTTCGCCTTCATCCCCGTCATCGATTCCATAAAACTGTTCCAGACAACGTAGCGAAGCATGTGATCGAAGACGACGATGCCCTGGCCGGCGCTCGAAATGATCTGCTGATTCACATACGATGCTTCCGCAAGGGTTTCTTCGGCCTCTTTTCGTTCGCTGATGTCGCGGGAAACGGCAACGAGCTCCTGGGTTCCTCGCTTGATTCCGCGGATCGGTTTCATCGTGGTTTCCAGCCACACGAACGAGCCGTCTTTTCGCGTCATCCGGTGCGATTGGACGAGGTCTGCACCGCGGCGACCAAGCCGAGTAAATGACGAACGGACACGCTGGCGATCGGAGACAGGGATGAACGAGAATAGGGATTGACCGACCAATTCTGCAGGAGCGTACCCGAGCAGCGATCGACAAATCGGCGATGCGTAGAGAATTGAACCGGTCTTGGAAATGCGGGTGATGAGGTCCGTCGAATTTTCTGCGAGGAGTCGATATCGCTGTTCGTTCTCTTGAGAGGATAGGACGGTACGCTTCAGCGATGTGGTCTCGTAGGCCGACCCCACGATTGACGGGATCCCGTCAATCAGCACGTGCCTGAGGGCCAGATCAATCCATCGAATCTCTTTTTGACGGGTAACGATCTTCAGTTCGCGCTTGATGGTGCCGAAGTTCGCGGAGCGGAGCGGGAGCTTCCGGAAATCGGCCCGTGAATCCGGATGGAGTATCTTCTCGAATTTCATCCGGAGGAGTTCCTCGACGCGATATCCCGTCAACTCGCTGGCGGCGACGTTGGCGTACCGGATTGCGCCGTCGGTGAGGATGATGATCGCGCAGGGAACCGCCTCGGCCATCGTATGGAATCGTGCCTCACTCTCTTTCAGGGCGGTTTCGGCCGCCTGTCGATGCCGTTCGGCGGATTTCTTCGCGAGCGCGTTCTTGATCGCGGGTGCGAGTCTCTTCAGCCGGTTCTTGAGGACGCAGTCATCCGCTCCCTCCTTGAGACACGCGACGGCCGACTCCTCATCGATGGACCCGGTGACGACAAGAAGCGGAATTCTGGAAGAAGCCGTCGCGAGCAGCTTCAGAGCGTCACGAGCCGAAAAAGATGTACGGGAATAGTCCGAGAGGACGATGTCCGGCCCGAATGTGCGGAGTGCCTTTCGAAACGCGCGGGCGTTGGTCACAACATTCGATGAAAACGAAATGCCCGATCGCTTGAGCTCTCGAGTGATTCGCGCGATGTCGTCTGTGTTTTCCTCCAGAAGGAGGATCCGGGTTTCTTTCTTCATGAATTTCCAGTGGAACAAACAAAGGTACAGACGATGAGCCTCTGATGCTCAGCAGTCCAGGCCGAGTCGTTCGAGACCGCTGTTATTCATCCAGCACCTTTCGGATTCTCAGGAGCACATCCTCCGGGAGGTACGGCTTGTGGATAAATTCACGGGCAGAAGAGTTTCTGAGTTCTGATTTGACCTGAGGATCAAGGTACCCGCTTGCGACAATCATCTTCGCATCCGGTTTGATTTCGTTGATCTTGCGACAAACCTCCCACCCGTTGAGCTTAGGCAGTCCCACGTCGGTGACGATGAGGTCAATGCTGTTGCGTTTCGCGCGAAACACCTCCAGCGCAGCATCACCGTTCCCACATGTGAGGACTTTGTATCCCTTTGACTCGAGGACGCCTTTAAGGAGCGAGAGGAGCATCTCCTCATCCTCGACGACAAGGAGCGTTTCCGTTCCACCCGGAATTTCGGCAAGCGTCGCGGCCGACGTTGCCGTCGGTTCGAACCTCCTCATCTGGACCGGAAAATAGAGGTGAAACGTCGTGCCCTGGCCCAACTCACTCTCGACTTCGATGAATCCGCGATGGCTGTTGACGATTCCATAGACCACGGAGAGCCCCAATCCGGTTCCGCCTCCCCGGCCCTTGGTGGTAAAAAAGGGCTCAAACATCCGGCTCTTAATCTCTTCGTTCATGCCGCTGCCGCTATCAGCGACCAGGATGTGAACGTACTCACTGGCGCCGTTCGCGGTCTGGTTTGAACGAATGTGAGTACCGTGAACGAGACCGGTTTCGATCGAGAGTTTCCCTTGCGAGCCCATTGCGTCTTTGGCGTTCACGCAGAGATTCATCAGTACCTGGTGAATCTGGTTCGGATCGGCGACGATCGATGGGAGCTGGTTGGCAAGACGCACGTCGAACACGATTGTCTTGGGAAACGTCTCGGAGAGAAGTTTGACGAGGTCATTGATGACGTCGTTGACATCGAGCGATTCGAGGAGCACTTCTTCCTTTCTGGCAAACGTGAGGATTTGACGGACCATCGATGCCCCGCGCTGCGCAGCTTTGGTGATCGAATCCAGGGCGTCCGCTGTTCGCTCGGGGGTGACCCTCTGACGCTGAAGCATCGACGCGTACCCCAGAACAATCCCGAGGATGTTGTTAAAATCATGGGCGATGCCGCCTGCGAGCGTTCCGATGCTTTCCATTTTTTGGGCCTGACGCAGCTGTGCCTCGAGATGTCTCATCTCCGTAATGTCGCGGAGGATGCTCATGATCACGTACGAACCGCCATACTCCACGACGGATGAGTTCACCAGCATCTGCATCGGTTTTCCGTCCTTGCGGAAATGAATCGTCTCGAAATTTCGGGCCGACTTCTCTTTCAACAACAGACGAATCTGCTCCTCTCCCCGGCCGATGTCTTTGGTGAGGCTCTTGAGACTCTTCCCCACGAACTCGTCCTGCGTGAAGCCGTAGAGTTCACAGGCCCGAGAATTTGTCTTGAGGATGATTTCCGTCTCCGGCTCGAGGATGATGATGGCATCGTTCGCTCCCTCGAAGAGGTTTCGATATTCGGATTCGGACCGAGAGAGCGCGTCCGCGATGTTCTCGCGTTCGGTAATATCCCGATAGTTGACCACGGTCGCCCCGATGCTCGGTTCCGTAAGAAGGGAGTTGGCGGTCCCTTCAATTTTCATCCAGCTCCCGTTCTTGTGGAGAAAACGACAGCGGAACGACATCGGCGTTCGGGGATGGGCGCAAACGGTTCGGAGAACTTGACTGATCGTTCTCCTGTCGGCGGGGTGGATGAATTCGATATAGCGCCTGTTCAGACATTCATCCGGCCCATACCCCGTGATCCGTTCGGTTGAGGGCCCTGCATAAGTGATGATGTTGTTCCGGTCGATGAGGGCGATGCCGTCGGAGCTGTTCTCGACAAGACTCCGGAATCGTTCTTCACTCCGCCGCAGAGACTGCTCGGCTTGTATCCGATCCGAGATATCGCGCAGAGTGGTCACGAAATGTGTGAGCGCTCCGTGGGAATCGTATACCGGGGCGATGATCTCCTCGGCGGAAAATGTGCTTCCGTCTTTGCGCCTGTTGAGGGTCGTAGCCGAAAAGATCTCGCGGGTTTGATCGGCAGAATAGAAACGAAGCGATCGCTCTCTCGCCGGCTCATCAATGTCGAGCTTCATGAAATGCGGCGTTCGGCTGAGCGCCTCGGACCGGCTGAACCCTGTGATGGTCTCGAAAGCCGGATTGATGTATTCGATATACCCGCGGCTGTTCGTGATGAAGATCGCATCAGCACTCTGTTCAACGGCATTGGAGAGTTTCAGAAATGCGGCTTCTGCGAGTTTCCGGCGGGTGATGTCGCGATAGTAGACGACCAGGCCGTGGGAAAATGGATGGGCGTGAACCTCAAACCATGAATTGAGAACCTCCGAATACTCCTCGCACAACGTGTGCGTATGATGCTGCTTCGCTTCGCGCAACGTCTCATAGAGATGAGGATTCTCCTTGCGCGGGATGAGAGTCCAGAAGTTCTCCCCAACAATGTTACCGCTTCGACCCTTCGCGATGTGGAGGTAGCGGATGGCTCTCGGACTGGCAAAGAGGACGTTCCAGTGATTGTCGAGAAAATAGACCGAATCGGTCAACTGATCGAGGAACTCGGAAGAGGTCCGGAAGTAGGCGGTACTCCTCTCAATCTCGTCGGGGGAGACAAGCATGAGCGTGATGTTGTCGGCGTGCCTCCAGGCCAGCCCATGAATACAAAAAGCTTTTTTCCCCACGTGCATGGTCGCGTTGGGGAACTCAACGATCTGTGCGCCCTTGCGCTTCCCGCGAAAGAGGGCCGAAAAATCGAGGGGAGTGTCGTCGGCGGAAATGGTGACCCGCCGGGCTCGCATGATTGTTGTCGCACTCACCCCGGTGATCGATGCCGATTTCTCGTTCCAATAGGTCACGCGGTACTGCGGCGATCCCGATGTCGTCTGGCGAATTCTCTGCAATAGAGCAATGCCAACCGGCGCGTCCGCAAACGAGGCGCTCTCAGGCGATGCCGGCAATGTTTTCTTGGGAGGTTTTGAATGAAGTCGCGACATGGATCGGTGGCGTGTCAGATCTTGCCCGGGGCGCTGTGTGAAAAAAGATCACTGACAAGAAGCTTTTTTCGAGGATGAGAGAGCGGAAACGAAGTGTCAAGCGGATACCATCCGAGAATGAATCCCAGATGGGAAAGAAACGTCAGGGTTGTCAGGGGGTGAATCACCAGAACAAATCTCACGCTGGCACAATCCTCTGATCAATTGCTCGTCGAATCGTGTTATTCCGTCGAGAATCGCTTTCGTCGATTTCTAAGATAATCAACGAGAACGTATTCTCCAAGCATATTGAGGGAGGAATAGAATGCGCGTCCGTGATTTGCTTTCGTCAATTCCTCGACGAAGTCGATGAGGTACGGATCACGCGCGACCATGAAGGTGCTCACCGTGATCCGATCCCGTCGACACTGCACTGCTTCGTCGAGAGTCTTGTTGACGATCCTTGGATCGAGACCGAATGAATTCTTGTAGAGTCGGCCGTTTTGTTCGAAGATTGCCGATGGTTTCCCGTCGGTGATCATGAAGATCTGCTTGTTGACAGTTCCCCCTCTTCGCAAAAGATCACGCGCCAACTGCAATCCGGCACGCGTGTTGGTGTGATAGGGTCCGACTGTCAAAAATGGGAGATCGCTCATACTCACGGTTCGTGCGTCATCGCCAAATACCACGAGCGCGAGATAGTCCTTCGGAAAACGGGTCTGAATGAGTTCCGCCATCGCGAGCGCGACCTGCTTCGCAGGCGTAATCCGATCTTCGCCATAAAGAATCATGCTGTGACTGATGTCAAGCATCAAGACCGTGGCACATCGTACCGTTTGTTCCGTCTCGTATACCTCAAGGTCTTCTTCCTGAAGCGAGAATCGATCAATCCCTTCTCGCTTGAAGGCGTTGGTGAGTGTCGACGTGAGATCGAGATTCGCCGGATGGTCACCGAACGACCATTTGCGCGTTTCACTGATCCGTTCAACGCCGTTTCCCGTGAACGGAGTCTCGTGAATGCCGTTCGTGCCCTTTCGCAGTGAAGTAAAAACCTCCCGGAGCGCATCGTGACGAATCCGTTGAACGCCCTTCGAGGTGAGCGCCAACGTGTCCTGCGCGTCTTCGAGAATCCCCATCTCTTTGAGCCGCGCGATCAGCTCTTCCATCGAGAGCGATTCGTCGAACAAGCCGTACTCCTCCGCCAGCCGCCGGAGCCACTCCAACGCCTCTTTAACATCGCCGCTTGTTTTGAGGGCAAGATAGCTGAAGAGCGAAAGCATGGACTCAAGCCGCTGCTCGGCCGTCCTCGCGCTCTCGTTCCATCGGCTGTAAAGAATTCGCACTGTGCTCCTCCGGCGTGTCTCTCCTGCAATCCATTGTTGTGGGGTAATCCGGTGCCGGACTACGCGTCGTCATCGAGCGACTCCCCGCGACCCGAAAAAATTGTCTGCACAAGATCCTTGTATTCAGTGACCCGATCAACCTCATCTTTGGCGATCCGGGAGCACTGATGGAGCCCGTCCAGCACGAATTCCATCGCGGATGCAAGTTCATGGATGTTCTTCTCATCAATTTTCATCTGACGCAGCGTAATATCCCGAAGACTCTTCACGCGGTTGAGTTCCTCGAGGTACGCCCGAACAGGCATGTCATCGGAAACCTCGATCCGGTTTCCCGACTCGAACCAGCGAAGCAGAGGAGCGTAGACGGAATCTTCGGCTTGCTCCCCTTCGGCCCTCCGCTGACGTTTCCGCAACGGATCGGGGAAGTACTGCCGAAACACCTGGCGGATTGCCTTCCCGACAAGCGCGCGTCCGACTTTCAACGTTCCCTCTTGCTCTCCCTCGAACACAAGTTCGATTTTTCCGGTCATCGCGGGAAGAGCATGAGGGAGATCGCAGAGACGAGGCACAATCTTCGTTTCGTTGTGTTGGAGAGCACGGCGCTCGGCATTGCTGACAAGATTCTCAAGTGCAGTGATTGACAATCGGGCACTGACACCCGATTTCTGATCGACGTATTCGCTCCGGCGGGCTTCGAACGCAATGTGTTCAATGATCTCTCTGAAGTAGTAGGGAATGGAAAGCTCGAGGCCGTCGCGTCTCACCCATGCCTCCTGTTCGGTGATTGCGATTGCGTCTTCGACGGTGGACGGATAATGGGTGAGGATTTGAGAATCGATTCGATCTTTGAGCGGGGTGATGATGTTTCCCCGATTTGTATAGTCCTCCGGGTTTGCCGTAAAGACGATCATCACATCGAGCGGAATGCGCACGTTGAACCCCCGGATCTGTATATCCCGTTCTTCCATCACGTTGAAGAGTCCGACCTGAATGCGGGGCTGAAGATCGGGGAGCTCGTTGATCGCGAAAATGCCCCGATTGGTTCGCGGAATGATGCCGAAGTGAATGGCCCCTTCATGCGAATAGTGGAGCCGTCGCGTTGCCGCTTTGATCGGATCGATGTCGCCGATGAGATCGGCAATCGTCACATCGGGGGTCGCGAGCTTCTCCGAGAATCGTTCCTGACGACCGAGCCATTCGATTTCCACCTCGTCGCCATGTTCACGGACGAGATCGTTACATCGTTTGCACACAGGTCCGTGGGGATTGTCGTTGATTTCACATCCCTTGATGACCGGGATGAACTCATCAAGGAGCGTCGGGAGCTGGCGCACGATCCGCGATTTGGCCTGGCCACGCAAACCAAGGAGAAGGATGTCGTGCCTCGCGAGAATGGCGTTGATGAGGGCGGGGATCACGGTCTTTTCGTACCCGACGATGCCCGGAAAGAGCTCTTCGTTCCGCCGGAGCTTTCCGATCAGATTCTTTCGAACCTCATCCTTCACCGTGGATCCAACATATCCTGTTGATCGGAGTGCTCCGATCGTTTTCGCGTGATTCATTTCGTTTGTCCTTGTCAATCATGGAGTTCCATTCGTCGAATGCGTTGAAACTCCGTCAATTATACAGTATACTCTCCACGACCATGCAATCTCCCTCTAAAACACTCATCATCCGATTTAGTTCCGTTGGCGATATTGTGCTCACAACTCCGTTGCTCCGCGTGTTGAGGCAGGCGTTTCCGGCAAGCCAGATCGATTTTGTGACGCGAACCGAGTACGCGGAGTTGGTTCGAACGAATCACAATCTCAACGTCACATGGACATACGATGCGTCGACGGGGTTCTCGGGATTGCGTTCGCTGATGCGCACACTACGCGCCGAGCGGTATGATCTCGTGCTGGACCTTCACAACAGCATCCGAAGTCGGTACCTGCGGTTGGGTCTGGGTGCTGTACAGATGGTCGCGGTCAACAAGCGAATTCTCCGCCGCTGGCTCCTTGTGAATTTCAAAAAGAACTTCTATTCTGGAATCGTCTCCGTGGCCGATCGCTACATTGAAACGTTGGATCGCTTCGGCATCCGGAATGACGGAAAGGGACCTGAACTGCACATTCCGGATGAATTGCTCTTCGGCATATCAGGCAAGGTCGCGTCTCTCCGTTTGCATCGCTTCGAAAAAATCATTGGGCTGTGTCCCGCCGCGCGTCATGCAACCAAAGAATGGCCCCTTGACCGATATGCGGAGGTTGCGGTCAGGTTTTGCCGCGAGAGAAACGGTGGAGTGATGATCTTCGGCGGCAGCGCAGAGAAGGCGCGTGCGCTGGAGTTGGCGCAACAGATCGGAATTCGAATCGGGAGCGATCGGGTGATCTCGTGGGTGGGGGAACTCTCGCTGATGGAGAGCGCTGCAACTATGGAGTACTGCGACGTCATCGTCACGAACGATTCGGGCCTGATGCATGTGGCCGCGGCAATGAACAAGAAGATCGTCGCAATTTTTGGGTCGACGGTCAGGGAATTCGGTTTTGCTCCGGTCTCCGATGCGGCCGTCATTCTCGAGACGGAAGGGCTCTCCTGCAGACCATGTTCTCCCATCGGCCGGTCGAGGTGTCCGAAGAACCACTTCCGATGCATGCTGGATGTTGAACCGGAGCGAGTCGTGGAGACAATGAGTGAAATGATGGATGAAAAGAGTTAACTTGGAGAGGAGGAAATCGTTCGATCATGCAGAGGACCGCGCGATGGCAGATATGAACAAAAGATTGTGGACAGCGGCAAAATTCGGTGTCAGCATCATGACAGCCGTTCTGGCGTTGCAGTTGTTTATGGCGTGCGATTCCGACGATTCGAATCCGGCACGAAGTCCCGAGTGTGGAAGTGGGGCTGTTGACTGGGATGCGAAGGCGGAAGTGTGTCGTGATCGCTCGAACGGAATCGTGGTGCCCAGTTCTTGCTGCGGACGCTGACTCGACCGTCGGCATATTCACCCAGCCGTGTTGTCGCTCACCGACAGGCAGAGGACACACCTCATGTATCTCGCGCAACTTACGATGTGACCTTCCGTTGAATTGTTTTGCGCTTCCTCACCTTCCTGTTTGAAACAATTGCACAGAAATTCTCCACCATCCGGAAACCGTCGTCGGTCAGAATGGATTCCGGGTGGAATTGAATCCCCCAGGTGTCGTGTGTCCGATGCTTGATGCCCATGATCTCGCCTTCCGGGGTTTCCGCAACAATTCGCAGCTCGTCGGGAAGGGTCGCTCGTTCGGCGATGAGGGAGTGATAGCGTACGACCTGTAACGGAGAGGGGATTGATGTGAACAGCTCTTTTCCATTGTGGACAACCAAGGATCGCTTTCCATGCATGACGCGCCAGGCGTGTTCGATGGTGCCACCGAATGCCTCAACAATACACTGGTGACCGAGACACACGCCGAGGAGGGGCAAGTTGCCGGAAAAACGACGGATGATTTCGTTCGACAATCCGGCCTCCTCGGGACGTCCGGGACCGGGTGAGATGACGATCCCGTCCGGTTGAAGGTCGGACGCCTCATCCGGTGTGATTTCGTTGTTTCGTGCCACGTGCACGTGCTGTCCGGCAGTTTCGATGTATTGGACGAGGTTGTACGTGAACGAGTCGTAGTTGTCGATGAGCAGAATCACTGTCGTGTGTGGCGATCGATGGATCATTCGGCAGGTCAACAAATGCGCGGCAACTGTTCGCCGGACAGCATCTCGACGACGCGATTTCCCCCTATTCTTGTCTTCATGACGACACTCCTTCTGTGATCTTCCACCACATTGCCGATCACGCACGCCCCCCGTCCGAGCTCGTTGCCGCGGAGAATCTCCAGTACCTTTGTCGTGTCGGATGGATCGACAATGGAGAGGAACTTCCCCTCGTTCGCCACATATAGTGGATCGAGGCCGAGAATCTCGCACGCTCCCTGGACCTCGTCGGTCACAGGAAGCGCATCTTCCCGGAGAACGATCCCAACATCGGAAGCCGCCGCAATTTCGTTGAGTGCGCTGGCAATGCCGCCCCGGGTTGGATCCCGCAGGACATGGATGCCGCGGGTCTGTGCGAGAATCTTCGCAACGAGGTGATTCAGCGGCGCCGTGTCGCTCAGCACCGGAGATTCGAACTCGAGTCCCTCCCGTACCGACATGATCGCGATTCCGTGCAATCCGATCGGCCCGCTCACGATGATACTATCGCCGATCCGCGCGTTCCGTGGACTGATGGAGATTTCTTCGGGAATCGTGCCGACACCGGAAGTATTGATGAACAGTTTGTCCCCCTTGCCTCGATCAACGACCTTGGTATCGCCCGTGACGAGTTTCACGTTTGCTCTCTCCGCCGCCTTGCGCATTGACTGCGTGATCTGCCAAAGCTCGTCCATCGGCAATCCTTCCTCAATAATCAGACCGACGGAGAGAAATTCCGGTTTTGCTCCGCACATCGCGAGGTCGTTCACCGTTCCGAACACCGCCAGCTCTCCGATATTCCCGCCGGGGAAGAAGATTGGACTGACCACGAACGAGTCGGTGGAAAACGCGAATCTCTTGCCGTTGATCGTGACAATTGCTCCGTCGTGGAGCGGTTCGAGCATCGGATTGGAGAACTGGGGAAGAAACATTTGGGCGATCAATCTCTGTGTCAGTTTTCCGCCCCCTCCATGAGCGAGGAGGATGTGAGGATATTGATCAAGAGGAATGGGACATGAGAGTCCTGAAGAGAAATCTGGCGTGTCGTTCATTCTTTCTCTGCATGTTGTGGATGAGGTGACACGACAATCCCCATTGAGGATGGGGTATCGGTGGAGGAGCGGTCACAAACCCGTCACGTTGGTGCGCGATTCATTCGGCCGTACAGAAAGTAGGCGGCACAGGCTCCCTCGGAAGATACCATCGGCGCTCCGATCGGCGATTCGGGTGTGCATTGCGTTCCAAAGGCTGAACACTCATGCGGCTTTTTCAGTCCCTGGAGGACTTCTCCCGCAATGCAGAGCGGAGATTCTTGCACCTCGGCAACATCGATGGGGAATCGCTTCTCTGCATTAAACGTCGAGAATTCAGACCGGATTGCGTAGCCGCTCTTTGGGATGAGCCCGATCCCGCGCCACTTCTGATCTCCCGGTTCAAAGATTCGATCGATCAGATTCCGCGCATGTATGTTTCCTTCTCGCCGGACAGAACGAGAATACTGGTTCTCGACCTCGAACCGTCCCGTCTCCAACTGCTTCACGGTCATAAGAATTCCCTGAAGGATATCGACCGGCTCGAATCCGGTGACCACAATCGGAACGCGATACTTTGCGGCGAGAGGGATGTACTCTTCATACCCCATCACCGTGCAGACATGCCCCGCCGCGAGAAAACCCTGCACCCGATTGGTGCGTGATGCGAGAAGCGCGTCGATGGCCGGCGGGACGAGGACGTGAGAACAGAGAAGCGAAAAATTGTCGAGCTTGAGCTGGTGAGCCTGCCAGATCGCCATCGCATTCGCAGGGGCCGTCGTTTCGAATCCCACCCCGAAAAAAACCACCTGCCGCGAGGGGTTGTTCCGCGCGATCTTCACGGCATCGAGCGGAGAGTACACCATGCGGACATCTCCGCCGCCGGCCTTCACGGAGAGGAGGTCCGTTGAAGATCCGGGGACTCTCAGCATATCGCCGAATGAAGTAAGAATCACATCGGGCCGCGAGGCAAGGGCGATGGCGCGATCGATCTTCTCGAGTGGTGTGACGCACACGGGACAGCCGGGTCCGTGGACAAGCGTTATGGAAGAGGGGAGAAGCTCATCGATCCCTGATTTGACGATCGTGTGTGTCTGTCCGCCACAAATCTCCATCAGGATCCATGCACGCGTGGTGACGTTGCGAATCTCCTGAGACAACGCCCGTGCGGCCGCTTCGTCGCGGAATTCATCGAGGTACTTCATTTCTCGCCCCCGTCGGCGTCGTCGCTGTCGGGGCCAAGCTCGTCGAGACCTTCGCTCATCTGCTCGAGGATCGCCAGCGTTTCAAGCGCCTCCTTTTCGTCCATCGTACTGATCGCGAATCCAACGTGAACAAGGACATACTCGCCGATCTTTACCTCCGGCACAAGCTCAAGGCAAACCTGCTTCTGGATTCCGCCGAAACTGACTTTTCCCATCGCCGGTTGCGCAGAGTTGTCGATTTCCAGTACTTTCCCCGGTATGGCAAGACACATGACTACTCCTCTCCTTCGTTGACCTTTGCTATCGCGACGCCTGATTCGATCAGTACACGATCCCCAGGTTTGACATCGGGCACGAGCGCGATCGTCACGTTCATTCTCGCTCCTCGCACGCGCACGATCGCTCGACGTCCGTCTGCATCGTGGATGATCTCGATGATTTCACCGGTGACGAGCTGCATCGTCCCAACAGATCCTCATGTCAGGGAATCGTTCCAGGATTTGGTTGTGCTGCGAAGCCCAATGAAGCGATCTGGCCGAACGAGATCCCCCCGTCGTTCGGAGGAATCCTCTGATGCCAGTACGGCTTGAAACCCCTTCTCGTGAGGAACGACACGGTTGCTTCGGTAAGATAGCGATTTTGAAAACAACCTCCAGTCAGAACAACAGACTCGATTCCTCTTCGTGCACATACGGCGCCAATGGCATGAACAAGTGAGTTGTGGAAACGCAGGGAAATACGAGACGGATCGGTACCGCGCCGCACTTCTGCAACAATTTCCGCGACCATCGGTTTCCAGTCAATCACCAAGCCCGGTGCCTGCGGGGAGGCGTCCCCAGCGATTTCGTTCATGGGTGAAAGGTGTATCGGATAGCGATCATCCCCGGAAATCTCTGCAAGCAAAAATTCCAACTCCATTGCCGCCTGTCCCTCGAAATCGATTCGCTGCCGAAGTCCGATCAGCGATGCAACCCCGTCAAACAACCTTCCTGCACTTGTTGTCGCGGGAGTGTTGATTCCTCCGGTCAGCATCCGGCGCAACACGTTCCGTTCGTCCGGCGTAAAAGCGGACACGGATGGCATGTCGGTCTTGTCGAAGAGAGTCTCGCCATAGAGTTCATAGAGAAGAGCGATGGCGACACGTCGCGGCTCTCGCACCGCCCGATCGCCGCCGGGGAGAACAAATCGTTTCAAACTGGCGACACGCTCCAGTCCCTGATCGGAGACTGCCAAGAACTCTCCTCCCCAAACGCTTCCGTCAGGTCCATATCCTGTGCCGTCCCAGCTGACGCCGAGCACCGGGGGAGTCAGCTCATTCTCTGCCATACATCCAAACACGTGGGCATAGTGATGTTGAACGCGTGTCAGAGGAATTCCCATCCTCTCGGCAGTTGTCGTCGAATAGTAGTCGGGATGCAAGTCGCAGACGACGGTTTTCGCCCCGGCTTCGTACATCTCCTGCAAGTCTCGTATGACTGCGTGGAATGCCGCCGTCGATTCCTGAGTCTCCAGATCGCCGATATGCTGGCTGATGAAGACATCTGAGCCAATGGCGAGGGCCACAGTATTCTTAAGATGGGCGCCGGTCGCAAGCGTCGCGACGCGACGGTTGGTGCGGAGGGTGAGAGGGAGCGGTGCATACCCGCGTGCCCGGCGGAGGAGAAGCTCTCTTCCCATCAGAACGCGCACAATTGAATCATCAACATGCCGCACGATCGGACGATTGTGGACGAGGAACGCATCGGCAATTCCGTTGAGTCGCACGAGCGCATCATCTTCACGCGTGCAAATCGGTTCATCCGAAAGGTTTCCGCTCGTCGCGACTATCGGATAGCCGAGATCGGACATCAAGAGGTGGTGAAGGGGGGTGTAGGGGAGCATGATGCCGAGATTCGGATTGCGCGGCGCAACGGAGGGCGAAAGTTCGGTTGACAAACCTGTACGACGGAGAAGAACGATCGGTGATTCGGACGATTGAAGCAGTCGCGCTTCGATCGGTGAACAATGACATTCCCGGCGAACCGCTTCCAGTGAAGGAAACATCAGGGCAAACGGTTTTTCTTCGCGATGCTTCAGCGTCCGGAGACGACGAACCGCCTCATCATTCCTTGCGTCAACAACGAGGTGAAATCCGCCCAGGCCCTTGATTGCCGCCACTTTTCCGGAGGAGATCAGCATCACAGTTGTGCGAAGAGCAGCGTCATCCGATTCGGTGACGGCACCGCGGGAGTTCCAGAGTTGGAGCTGCGGACCGCATTGCGGGCATGCGATGGGCTGTGCATGAAACCGACGGTCCCGCGGATTTTCATATTCCTGGCGGCAATCGTTGCACATCGCAAACGCGCTCATGGAGGTGTTCATGCGATCGTACGGGAGTGATGTGATGATGGAGAACCGCGGACCGCAATTCGTGCAGTTGGTGAATGGGTATCTGTACCGTCGTTCGCGTGGCGAGGAGATTTCTTCGCGACAGTCCGGACACGTCGCGAGGTCGGGGAGAATAAAGACCGATTTTTCCCCCGATTCCTGACTCTCGACGATCTCGAAAGAAGTGAATCCGCCGGCATCGAGGAGGGAATGCTCGAGACTCTGGATAAATGAACGCGGGGGACGATCGTTTCCGAGACGCAAAAGGAAGTGTTGGAGAATATCCGGTGGGCCGTCGACCTCGATGAACACACCGTGGGTGGTGTTGGAAACCCATCCGACGAGACCAAGTTCGGAGGCAAGTCGGTAGACAAACGGTCGGAACCCGACGCCCTGCACGGCTCCCCGGATGACAATGCGCATCCGCATGGAAGCCGATGGTGTGTTGTGTCGCTGAACGGGACGAGGATCGTCAAGGGGGGGCATGGGGGAAGTACACCTCAGCCGACCGTTGCGTGCGAAGCGGCCTCCGACACGATCCAATCGCACCAGGCAGTAATGCCCTGGCTGGTCGTGCAGGAGGTTTCAAAAATCACAAGTGACGGATTGATTGCGAGGGCGTTTGCGCGGAGCGTTTCGAGCGAGCATTGGACGTACGGAATGAGATCAACCTTGTTGATGATCAGCACTCTTGCATGGCGAAACATCGCCGGGTACTTGAGGGGCTTGTCGTCTCCCTCGGTGGTGCTCGCAACAACAACCTTCAGGCTTTCCCCCAGATCGTACGCGGCGGGGCAGACCAGATTTCCCACGTTTTCGATAATGAGGATGTCGAGCTTCGCGTCGGCGAGTTGCCGGTACGCGTCCCGAACGAGAGGTGCTTCGAGATGACAGGCACCGTGCGTCACGATTTGCACCACCGGTACATTCAATGCGTCGATTCTCCGCGCATCGAGATCCGTTTGAACATCTCCTTCAATGACGCCGATGCGAACTCTTCTCTGAAGCGCTTTGATTGTTGCCTCGACAAGGCTTGTCTTCCCGGATCCCGGCGAACTCACCATGTTCAGCACAAACATTCCGCTCGAGGTGAATAGGCCCCGTAGTTCCTGAGCGACGATGTCATTCTTTTCCAGGAGCTTCCGTTCAACGGTCAGAATTCCCATGGTTCACCTCGGTGTAATCGTCGATCTCAATGGATGTGATGTCGAGTTCGCGTCCTCGGCGTACGTCGAGCGTGGTGCTTCCGCATCGCGGGCATTCAAATGTGACCCCATCGACCGTTGAAAACGTCCCGCATGATTTGCAGAGGACTTGCACACGGACGCTCGTGATTTGGAGAGATGCCGTCTGGAGGTTCGTACCTTCCACGAGCGCTTCAAACGCGAACGTTAACGAGTCGACATGAACGTTGGCGAGTTCACCGATCTCGAGCGAAATCGTTCGAACCGTCTGAGGCGCATGCCGACCGATTGACTCATGGACGATCTCGACGATGCGTTGTGCGAGAGAAAGCTCGTGCATGATCAGTCAAACCAGCGTGGAATATTTCGACAAGAGCTCACCATATTTTATAAGTTACAAAATCTCCCCTCTTCATCCAATCCGATCCTTGACAAGTCCTTGGGCCGATTCCGATACGCTGGAAATCGTTTCCCAATGGCGGTAATTCTTCATCCGAAGACGGTCTGTCAACTTCATCTTTCTGTTCGCATCACCAATTCATAGGGAGGCACGATTTATGCCGCACGCATCAAGATAGGCATTTCTCCACAATCTCTCTCATGAGCATGGAACGTCTAGAAATTCACGATCTCTCCGCCCTATTCTCCGTACTGAAACAAGATGGGTACCAGATCATCGGACCGACGGTCAGGGAAAGTGCAATCGTCTGCGAGCGGATCCAGAGTGTTGATGAACTCCCCGCGGGCGTGACCGATATCCAGCGTCCCGCATCGTATCGACTGGCCGAACGTCATGACAACGCGCTGTTCGGACATCGATTGGGTCCTCAATCGTGGAAGCGCTATCTCTATCCCCCCCGACTGCAGCTCTTCCAGGCCGCGCGAACCGAAAAGGGAATCACGATTTCACCACCAACGAACGGTGGTGCAGGCGACCTCCCCAAGTATGCGTTCGTGGGTGTCCGGCCGTGCGAACTGTCTGCGATCGGAATCCAGGACATGGTGTTTGCGCGCGGAACGTACGTTGATCCTCATTACTCGGCGGTACGTGCGCGGATCATCGTTATCGCCGTGAATTGTACGGACCCGGGCGAAACATGCTTTTGTGCATCGATGAAGACTGGCCCGCAGACAGAGAGTGGGTATGACCTTGCACTGACAGAAGTCATCTCGGCTGGCTCGCATCTGTTTGTGGCACAATCCGGAAGCGATGTTGGGAAAGAGCTGCTTGCTCGGTTGAAAGCCGCTCCCGCGTCCGCGGAGGAGATTCAACGTGCCGAAGATTTGCTTGACCGGGCATCCGAGAAGATGGGGCGTTCCGTCGATACGTATCGGCTCCCGGAACTCCTCCACGCGAATATCGATCATCCTCAGTGGGATGAACTGGACGAACGTTGTCTCTCCTGCGGCAATTGCACACAAGTGTGCCCAACCTGCTTCTGTTCCACGGTGGAAGACGTTACGAATCTTGACGGCACGGAAGCCGGGCGCTGGAGAAAATGGGATTCCTGTTTCACATTGGAGTTTTCGTACATTCACGGCGGATGCGTCCGGGCGACGACGAAGTCGCGGTATCGGCAATGGATGACGCACAAGCTCGCATCGTGGGTTGATCAGTTCGGAACTTTCGGCTGCGTCGGTTGCGGACGATGTATCACATGGTGTCCGGTAGGAATTGATATTACCGAGGAGGCGCGAGCGATCCGGGCACAAAGCACTTTGCTTTCAACATCTTCGAAAGGAGAAATGTGATGGAAAATCTTGAACGACTCCTCGCGGACCACCCGTTTCTGGCGGGGCTCCCCAAGGACCATCTCGAACTGCTTGTCGGATGTGCCTCAAACATGAAGTTCAATGCCAAGCAGTACCTGTTTCGCGAAGGGGAAGAGGCGGAGAAGTTCTTCATCATCCGCAGCGGAAAGGTTGCGCTTGAGCTCTATGTGCCGGGAGAGGGAGCCATCACGATCCAAACCCTTGGTGAGGGTGAGATCATTGGCTGGTCGTGGCTCTTCCCTCCGTATCGCTGGCGCTTCGATGCTCAGGCGATGGAGCAAACCCTTGTGATCGCCCTTGACGGAAAATGCCTGCGCACCAAATGCGAGGGGGATCATCACCTCGGATATCAGCTCCTGAAACGGTTCACCGATATCCTCGAGCAACGCCTGCAGGCGATGCGCATGCAGCTGCTTGACGTGTACAAGAATACATAGGAAGCCCAATGCACGTTTCCATCACTTCACAAACGATGCTCCCCCACCAGTATCGGGTACAGCGTGTGCGTCAGGAAACACCCGATACGTTTACACTGGAGCTCCACCCGATGTCCGAAGCATCGGCGATCCGATTTGTGCCGGGACAATTCAACATGCTGTACCTCTTCGGGGTCGGAGAAATTCCTATCTCCATCAGCGGCGATCCGCGCAAGTCTCCAACGCTTGTTCACACAACGCGTGCTGTCGGAACGGTGACCAAAGCGATGAGGGGACTGCGAAAAGGGGATATTCTCGGCGTCCGGGGTCCGTATGGTTCTCATTGGCCCATCGCGTCCGGTGTCGGGCGGGATATCGTCATCATCGCCGGAGGCATCGGACTTGCGCCGTTGCGGCCGACCCTCTATTCGATTGTCGCAGATCGCGACAAATATGGACGGGTCATCCTCCTGTATGGCTCACGAACTCCGATCGACATTCTGTATCGTCGCGAACTGGAAAGCTGGCGCTCACGCTTTGATCTGGAGATCTACGTCACGGTCGATCGCGCACTGAAGTCGTGGCGAGGGGATGTGGGGGTCGTTACCCATCTGATTTCGAAAGCACCGTTCGACAAGCAGAATTGCCTGGCGATGATCTGCGGTCCGGAAGTCATGATGCGCTTCGCGGTCATGGAACTGCTCAAGCGCGGTGTCCCGGATGATCGGATTTACATCTCGATGGAGCGGAACATGAAATGCGCCATCGGTCTGTGCGGGCACTGCCAGTTCGGCTCTCTGTTTGTCTGCAAAGATGGTCCGGTCTTCCCGTATCCTGGTGTCAAAGACCTACTTTCCAAATGGGAAATCTGAAATGGCACAGAAGCGAAAACCAAAAGTAGCGGTATGGAAGTTTGCATCGTGCGATGGATGTCAGCTCAGTCTGCTCGATTGCGAAGACGAACTGCTTGCCATCGTCGAGGCTATCCAGATTGCGTATTTCCCGGAGGCAACGCGGGCGGTCGTCCGCGGTCCGTACGATCTCTCGCTGGTGGAAGGGTCGATTACCACGCCGCACGACGCGGAACGCATTCACCAGGTGCGCCGTTCCTCAAAGTTCCTGGTGACCATCGGGGCCTGTGCCACGGCCGGCGGCATTCAGGCTCTTCGGAATTTCAAGAATGTCCATGAATTCGTTGCAGGCGTCTATGCGACACCCTCGTACATCGAGACGCTGGCGAAATCGACGGCGATCGCTGATCACATCTTTGTGGATTTCCAGCTCCGAGGATGCCCTATTAACAAGCATCAGCTTCTCGAAGTGATCAGCGCGTACCTCAACGGACGAAAGCCGAATATCCCGACGTACAGCGTCTGTATGGAATGCAAGCAAAAGGGTCTTGTGTGCGGACTCGTGACACACGGTCCCCCCTGTCTCGGTCCGGTCACGCAGGCGGGGTGCGGAGCGCTCTGTCCGTCGTACCATCGTGGTTGTTTCGGATGCTTCGGACCGAAGGAAACCCCCAATCCGTCATCGCTCAGTGAATGGTGGCTGAAGAACGGGATGAAACGTGATGATCTGGTCAGACTGTACAGGAGTTTCAACGCGTATGCGGATCCGTTCCGGAAGGAGAGCGAAGCGCATGAAAAATAAGACTGTCAAAGTTGATTATCTCGCGCGGGTCGAGGGGGAAGGGGCGCTTCATATCAAAGTGAAGAAGGGAACGGTGACCGATGTGAAATTCAAGATCTTCGAGCCACCGAGATTGTTCGAAGGATTTCTGAAGGGACGCCTCTACTCGGAAGCTCCCGACATCACGGCGCGCATCTGTGGAATCTGTCCCGTGGCGTACCAAATGAGCTCCGTGCACGCGATGGAATACGCGTTCGGCGTCAAGGTCAACAACCAATTGCGTGACCTCCGACGACTTCTGTACTGCGGCGAGTGGATCGAAAGTCATGCGCTCCACATCTATCTGCTTCATGCGCCGGATTTTCTGGGATACGAAGACGCAATTCAGCTTGGCAAAGATCATCCCGATGTCGTCACGAAAGCCCTGAAGCTGAAGAAGATCGGCAATGATCTCGTCGCGCTCCTCGGAGGTCGGGAGATCCATCCGATCAACGTGCGGGTCGGGGGCTTCTACAAGCTTCCGGAGAAATCCGAATTTGACGGGCTTCTGGAGCCCTTGGAGTGGGCGCTGCAGGCATCGATCGACACGGTTCGACTCACTGCCGGGCTTCCGTTCCCGGACTACGAATGCGACTATGAGTGTGTCGCGCTGCGGAATCCCGGCGAATACCCGTTCAATGAAGGCCGGCTTGTCTCGAACAGGGGACTTGATATTGCGATCTCGGAATACGAGACGCGCTTCAGCGAAGAACATATCAAACACGCCAACGCGCTACATTCGGTCATCAACGGTCGAGGGGGATATCTTGTGGGCCCGCTGGCGCGCTACAACCTGAACTTCGATCAACTGACGCCGCTGGCACAGGATCTTGCGCGCGAAGCGAAACTGGGCGAACAATGTCACAATCCGTACAAGAGCATCATTGTCCGCGCCGTGGAGACGGTCTACGCGTGTGAAGAAGCGATTCGGATCATCAAGGGGTACCAGAAACCGGGCTCGCCCGTGGTCGATTTCGTTCCGCGTGCCGGAATCGGATTCGGTTGTACCGAAGCGCCCCGCGGAATTCTCTATCATCGGTACCGCCTTGATGAGCGAGGAGAAATCCTCAATGCGAAGATTGTTCCTCCGACAGCTCAGAACCAGAAGGCGATCGAGAAAGATCTCCACGACGTGGTCGCGAAATTCATCTCGAAGCCCGAAAAAGAACTTACGTGGCTGTGCGAACAGACCGTACGGAACTACGATCCGTGTATCTCCTGTGCAACCCATTTCATCCGCCTGCATATTGAACGTGAATGACGGCCATCGCGCAGATCTTCCTCCAAAGATTGCGATCATCGGAATCGGTCACGAGGCGTGCGGCGATGACGCAGTCGGAAGAGCGGTCGCAGAACGAATCCGCAGATCCGTGTCCGCCGATGTGACGGTATTCGATGTGCGGGGGAATCCCGCGACGCTTCTCGATGTCTGGAAAGATGTCACGTGCGCAATAGTCGTGGACGCAGTCCGTACAGATGCAGAATCCGGAACCATCTACCGGATCGATCTCCTCACCGAAACACTTCCGCCAGATGTTCAACCAACCTCCAGCCATGGATTTGGCGTCGTGAGTGTGGTTGAATTGGGTCGCATCCTCAATCGACTTCCCCGGCAGCTGATCCTTTTCGGCATCGCCGGAGAACGGTTCGAGGCGGGCGCACCTCTCTCCTCATCTGTTGCTGCCGCAGTTCATGAGGTTTGTCGGCGAATCGAATCGGAAATCGCAGCGATCGTTCGATAGGAAAAGCACCTCCCGCATCCCTCCGGTGCGTGACTGGCGTGCGGCGACCCGGGGGATTTTCTGCCTGGCGTTGCTTATCTTACACGGGAGTTGTTGCGGCAGCGAGTATCATGGTCTCGAGGATTGCGCGGGAACCAACGAGATCAGATTCAGCAGAACACCAATCGGAAAGCACTCGTCTCATGAAATCCGGCGGCAATCGCACGAAGGAGCATCCGAGCGGGGATAATCGGTTCAAATTGCTCGACCGTTCAATCACGAAGCATCAGTCGAGCGGGTCTGCACTGATTGAGGTTCTCCACGCCGCTCAGGAGATATTCGGTTATCTTGAAGAGGACCTCCTCGTCTATGTCGCCAGGGCGCTCCGTCTTCCGATGAGCAGCGTGTGGGGGGTGGCCACGTTCTACCATCTCTTCCGTCTCAAGCCGAAAGGAAAGCATACGTTCGTTCTCTGTACCGGCACGGCCTGCTACGTCAAGGGAGCCGGAGAAATTCAACACGCTGTGGAAAAGCTCTGCGGCGTGAAGTTCGGAGAGACCACCCCGGATCAAAACATCTCTCTCATCTCTGCACGCTGCGTCGGATCATGTGGCCTTGCCCCGGTGGCCGTGGTCGACGACGCGGTTGTCGGAAAACTGACCGTGACCGATGCGCAGGTTCGTGTCGATCAATGGAAACATCAACCCGAGGAGATCGCGCAATGACGGTCGAAGAACTGCGTGCTGTTGCCCAGCGAGAACAGCTGCGAAAGCAGAACTGTAAGAGCCGAATCCTGACCTGTCAGGCCGCCGGATGCATTTCGTGCGGCAGCAAGGAGACCAAGGACGCGATTGCCAGGGGACTCAAGGAACAGGGACTCGACAAATCGACGGAAGTCATCGGTACGGGATGTATGGGCCTTTGCGGAGATGGTCCGCTCGTGATAGTCGAGCCGGAAGGAACGCTGTACAAGCAGGTCGATCCGTTGCTGGGATCGAGGATCGTGCAAGAGCATCTCCTGAACGGCAACGCAATCACATCGCACGTGATTCCTCCCGACGATCCCTTTTTTGCCTCTCAGCAGAAGATCGTGCTTGAGCATTGCGGGCGCATCAGCGCCGAGCGCATCGAAGAGTACATTGCGGTTGGCGGTTATGAAGCACTCGCGAGAGTGCTGACCGAATATCAACCGCAACAGGTAGTGAGCGAGATCACGAAAAGTGGCCTGCGCGGTCGAGGCGGTGCAGGGTATCCGACGGGATTGAAGTGGGGAATCGTTCAGAAGGCGGTCGGGGATCAGAAATTTGTCGTGTGCAACGCGGACGAAGGAGATCCCGGCGCGTTCATGGATCGCAGCGTGCTGGAGGGAGATCCGCACAAGATTCTCGAAGGAATGGCCATTGCGGCCTACGCGGTCGGATCGAGCCAGGGATATATCTATGTCCGCGCCGAATACCCGCTTGCCATCGAGCGTCTGAGAATGGCGATCAAGCAAGCGGAGCGATTTGGACTGCTTGGCAACCGCATCTTTGAATCGAAGTTCAATTTCCGCGTCGACCTCCGCATCGGCGCCGGCGCGTTCGTCTGTGGCGAAGAGACTGCTCTCTTGAAGTCCATCCAGGGTCAGCGCGGCACACCGCGCCCGCGTCCTCCGTTTCCATCGGAAAGCGGCTTGTGGGGAATGCCGACATTGATCAACAACGTTGAAACGTTCGCGAATGTCCCGCCGATCATACTGCGGGGGAGCTCCTGGTTTGCCTCGATCGGCACGCCCAAGAGTACGGGAACGAAAGTGTTTGCCCTCGCGGGAAAGATCAAGAACACCGGACTCATTGAAGTACCGATGGGGATTCCCCTTCGCGACATCATTTTCCGGATTGGTGGCGGAACGCCGGAAGGGACAACATTCAAAGCCGCGCAGACGGGCGGGCCCTCCGGAGGGTGTATTCCGGAGGAACATCTCGATCTCCCGGTCGATTATGAATCGTTGGCGACCGTCAACTCGATTATGGGAAGCGGCGGCTTGATCGTGATGGATTCAGAATCGAGAATGGTCGATGTTGCCAAATTCTTTATGGAGTTTAGCGTCGACGAATCGTGCGGCAAGTGTATTCCATGCCGCGTCGGCACGACACACATCCACGGATTGCTGGAAAAGATTTCCTGCGGAAAGGCCACACAAGAGGATCTCGCATTGCTCGAGGAATTGTGCGTCATGGTGAAGGAAACAAGCCTCTGCGGCCTGGGACAGTCGGCTCCCAATCCTGTTCTCTCCACACTCCGCTTCTTTCGCGAAGAATATACGAGCGTGCTCAAGGAGACGGAACGGTTTATTCCTTCAACCTCGAATGAAGCAGCGACTCCTCACGCATCCTAAGGAGATGGTATGTCCGTCCTCACTCTTACAATCGATGAACATCCTGTCAGTGCGAAACCTGACGAGACGTTGCTCGACATCGCGCATCAGAATGACATCGACATCCCGACCTTGTGTCATCTTGACGGTCTGATTGATGTCGGAGCATGCCGTCTCTGCCTCGTGGAAATCGAGGGATCGCCGAAACTCATGCCGGCGTGCACGACCAGACCTCAGGAGGGGATGGTTGTCCGCACCAACACAGACCGTTTGAAGAAGTACCGGAAGATGATCATCGAACTCCTCGCCTCAGAGGGAAACCACCAGTGTGCCGTGTGTGTGGTGAACAACCATTGCGAGCTGCAGAATCTCGCATACGCCGTTGGATTGGTCTACGTCCGGTTTCCTTATCTCTATCCAAAAAAGACACTTGATGCGACACAGGAGAGCTATATCATTGATCGCGATCGCTGCGTTCTGTGCACGCGTTGTGTGCGCGTGTGCAGTGAGGTGGAAGGGGCGCATGTGTGGGATGTGGCCGGCAGGGGAATCTCCTGTGAGATTGTCGCCGATATGAACCAGATGTGGGGAGATTCGGACGCATGTACCTCCTGCGGAAAGTGCGTCATGGTATGTCCGACTGGCGCCCTCATCAAGAAGGGGGCCAATGTCGCCGAGATGGAAAAGGAAACGGATTTCTTGAAGTACATCGTCACGGCCCGGCAGAAACAGGAGTGGGTTGGTGAATATCTGAAGGAACATTGATATGCAGAAGGTAGATTCAAAACCGCGCGTGGCGACCGTCTGGCTCGGCGGTTGTTCCGGATGTCACATGTCGTTTCTCGATATGGATGAACGACTCCTTGAGCTCGCAGACCGTATCCGACTTGTGTACTCCCCGTTGGCGGATGTAAAGGAATTCCCGCGCGATGTCGACGTCACGTTCGTCGAAGGAGCGGTGTCGAATGAAGAGAATGAGCACATGGCGCATATCGTTCGGCGAAACTCGCGATATGTTGTTTCCCTGGGTGACTGCGCTGTTACGGGGAACGTGACTGCGCTGAGAAACAAGCATTCAAACGTCGAGATCATTCACCGTTCATACGTCGAACTGGCCGACAAGACACCGTCGTTGCCAATCCAGTTCAACACCGTCGCACAACTTCTTCCGCAAGCCAGGCCGCTGCATGAGTATGTGAACGTTGACGCATTCCTCCACGGATGTCCCCCTACGGCAGACCAGATCTGGTTTGCGGTCAATGAATTGCTGGAAGGACGCGTGCCGGTCTTTTCCACGATCTATCTCCGTTACGGATGAGCTGAAGGATTGATATGTCGAATACGATTACGATCGAGCCGGTATCCCGCATCGAAGGACACGCCAAAATCACGATTCATCTTGACAGCAAGAACTCTGTCAAGACGGCCAGGTTTCACGTGAACGAATTTCGCGGATTTGAAAAGTTCTGTGAAGGGCGATTGATGTGGGAGATGCCTGGCATCACCTCGCGGATCTGCGGGATCTGTCCGGCCAGCCACCTGATCGCATCGGCGAAGGCGGGGGACGAGATTCTCGCAATCGCGATCCCGGAGACAGCCGAGAACCTCCGCAGAATCCTCACGCTGGCCCAATGGATCCAGTCTCATGCCCTCAGCTTCTTTCATCTCTCATCTCCGGATTTTCTTCTCGGCTTCGATTCGGATCCAGCCAAGCGGAATGTGTTCGGACTCATGGAAGATCATCGCGACCTCGTGCGGCGGGGAATCCGGTTGCGCAAGTTCGGTCAGGAGGTGATCGAGATCCTCGGAGGCCGGAGGATCCACACGCCGTGGGCAGTCGCGGGGGGCGTGCGGGAACCCCTCGACACGGGAAATCGCGATTCCATGCTCGGATGGATACCGGAAGCGAAGGAGACCACTCGAATTGCATTGACGCTGTTCAAAGAGGTACTCGACAAATATCAACAGGACATCGTTTCGTTCGGAAGC
This sequence comes from Ignavibacteria bacterium, assembly GCA_016873805.1. Classification (GTDB taxonomy): domain Bacteria; phylum Bacteroidota; class Ignavibacteria; order UBA10030; family UBA10030; genus VGVZ01. The sequence continues at coordinate 56,384 of VGVZ01000010.1, read as the reverse complement.
TTTCGATCACTCTTCGTCGGGCTTGTCTCCGACAAGGGCGATCTCGAGTACTATCACGGCTCGCTGAGAGTGATGGACGGACTCGGCAACGTTATAGCCGACAAGCTCGATGCGCGTCGTTACTTCGACTACTTTGCCGAGAGGGCGGAATCGTGGTCGTTTCTGAAATTTCCGTACTACAAGAAGCTCGGATTCCAGCGTGGTGCGTATCGGGTGGGGCCGCTTGCGCGGGTGAACATCTGTGATCAGATTTCGACGCCGCTGGCCGAGGCGGAACGAGTGCAGTTCAAGGAGATGACGGGCGAGGCCGGGGCGCAGAACAACTCCTTTTACTATCACTATGCGCGACTCATCGAGTTGCTCTTTGCCGTCGAGGAAATGGAGCGTCTGTTGAACGACCCGGTGACGCTCGGCCGGACCACTCGATCGAAGGCCTTGATCAATCGCAGCGAGGGAGTCGGTGCGGCGGAAGCGCCCCGAGGGATCCTGTTCCATCACTATACCGTGGACGAAAACGGAGTGCTGCAGAAAGTCAATCTGCTCATTGCAACGGCCCAGAACAACAGCGCGATGAACAGAACGGTAACGCAAATCGCCACCCAATTCATCGATGATGCCAAACTCACCGAGGGAATCTTGAATCGCATCGAGGCAGGAATCCGTTGCTTCGATCCGTGTCTTTCCTGCTCGACACACGCTCTCGGGGCGATGCCTCTACACGTCCAGCTCGTAAGCGAAGAGGGAATAATCCTTGATGAAGTGAAGCGATGAATCTTCCTCTCCTGATCGGATACGGAAACACGCTCCGTCGTGATGACGGCGCAGGCGTCTGGCTGGTGAACGAATTCTCGCGATGCTATCCGGGGAGGGCGCACTGTCTCTCCGTCCATCAGCTCGGTCCGGAACTGGCCGAAGCCGTAGTTCGGGCACCGTGCGTGGTCTTTGCGGACGCGTCTGTCGCTGTATCGGATCTTGCCGTCAGTCGGATTGAACCGTCCGATTCTTCTTCAAGTCATCGAAGTACGCACCATACTACCCCTCAAGATTTACTGCATAGCTGCCTCGATCTCTATGGTCGGATTCCCAGCGACTGCTATGTCGTTCGTATCCCGGTTCGTTCTCTCTCATGGGGAGAGACAATTACGGACGAAGTGAAAGCAGCGTGTCGTGATGCCGTCGAGGCAATTGCGGAACTGCTTGACAACCTCGCATTTCGGGGTACAAAGGCAAAGCAGGATGGAAGGGAAGGCGGGATGGACAACGTCAGGAGGGAAACGGAACGACGCGACATCGTCCCGTGATGCTTGAGAGACCTGACCGGCGATCGAAATCCCTACGCGAGGACGGACTTTACGGTGGATTCGAGTGTCTCGCGGGTGAACGGCTTGGGTAGGTAGCTTTTGATCCCAAGTTCTTTTGCAGACTTGACGAAAAAATCCTCCGTCAGCGCGCTCATGAGGACGAATGGAACCTTCTTCAGCGCATCTCCATATTCACCGCTGAGTATCTTTTCGTAGAAGGTAAACCCTCCCATATTCCCCGAGCCAAGATTCACATCACAGAGAATCAGTGCGGGCGGTGCTTTCTGGAGGGACGGCAGGGCCTCTTCGATGGATGAAGAGGTCTGCAACGTCTGGTACGTCTTCTTCAACACATGTTTGATGAAGGCAAGAATGTGTTGGTCGTCGTCAATGACAAAGATCGGCGCCGATTCTTCGGGAAATCCAAGTTCCCCTTTCACGCGATCGACGATAACCATATGCTCGTCGTCAGGAACATCGTAGAGCCGCTGAAGACTCGACAGAACAGCGAGCTCCTCGGCTGATGGTTTTCCACCTTTCCAGGTCTCCCGCACGGCGTTGATATAGGCCATGACCTGCAATTCCCGTTCAATGGTCTCATGTTCTTCGTCGGCAATGGTGAGAGTTGCCCGGAGTGATCGGAGAAGCGACTGAGCGATTTCGTACGGGACTTCCAGTTGGGTCGTCAGCATCATCAGCGACCGGTATGCTTCGGTACTGTTGCGATGCGTCTTTTCCCGTTCCTGCTCGAGCATCTTCCGGCGCTCTTCTCCAGCGCGGCATCGAGGTTCCCCTGCTTCACCAACTCGTCGACCTGGTGAAGGAGCGTGCTGACGCGTTTGTTCCGCTCTTCTGCAGAAAGTTTCTGATCACTCATCGTCTCTCTCCATCATCAACAATGCTCAAAACTAACCGTTTTGCGATCCGGGTGCAACTATTCCTGCGGCATCATCGAATGTCCAAAACCCCTGGACTAGCACGCATAAATCACCAAGCCCTGCCACGGCATTGGCCGGACAGGGCTTGACGAAGTTGTTTCGATTTTCACTTAGATCAGGGAAACGTTCTTTGCTGAGGGGCCCTTGAGACCCTGCTCAACTTCGAACTCGACTTGGTCCCCTTCGTTCAGGGTCTTGAAGCCGTCGCCCCTGATGGATCTGAAGTGCACAAACACGTCTTTGCCACCAGCGTTGGGAGTGATGAAACCGAAACCTTTGGTTCCGTTGAACCATTTGACAGTTCCTTTTTCCATGGAACATGTCCTTTCTGTTATAATAGATGAATTCCCGACTCAACCGTCGGGCAAGGTGTACGCCGATCATCTGGACTTGCAAACCGATACGTCCGGACTTTGTAGTTTCTCTCAAACGTTACTGATTGTCAGCGTTCAACCTTGGAAGGCGTGCGTGCACATTATCAGCGGGTTTTGAAGACCGGACTCACCGAAGCCGTATGGGCTCGGACGAGTCCCCAAAGGGGATACACGGTGTACTTTTATTTGACGCACAAAAGATAGGCATAATCCTCTACAATTCCTAATGCAAAACACTCGAACCTTCAGTGTCACGAAGCTGCAGTCCGCCTTGCCTTCGCTATCACTCTTTTGTATCTTAATCGGCAGAATGCCGTGCAAATCTGGGCCCGTAGCTCAACGGGATAGAGCAATAGCCTTCTAAGCTATAGGTTGCGCGTTCGAGTCGCGCCGGGCTCACGATGAGTCGGAACGGGACTGTAGGTTCCGCGTTTCCCGTCTCGTGACGGGACAGCGGGGTCACAAGAGATTGCGGATTGTAGATTGAGATGCTGCAGACTGTCACGTGTTGGGTGCGCTCTGTAGCCAGATTCAGATTATCCCGCTGATTGTCGGCGGGATTCTCGTTTCATTCGAAAATTGTCTTCACCAACCGCCGGAAGTGTTTGATTCGCCGTCACCCTCTATGATCTCTCAAACACTTCCGCATCGCCGCATCGTCAAACAACTCGCCTTTGCCATTCTCATTGCCGTTTGTTTGTTTCCCTTCATCACTCCCCCCATTGCGCTTGCCGTTGGACTCTTCTTTGGCTGGCTTTTCAACGATGAGCCGGGAGCGCTACACCGAACAGCCGCAAGGATTCTTCTGCAAGCGTCCGTCGTTGGACTCGGCTTCGGGATTGATCTCCTCACGATCGTTGAGGTGAGTCAAGTTGGAATCGGCTTCACTATTGCTGTGGTCTTTGTCGCGCTCCTGCTCGGAACATGGGGCGGGCGAAGGCTCGGACTGTCATGCTCAACCACGCATCTGATCTCATCGGGCACAGCGATTTGCGGCGGCAGCGCCATTGCAGCGTTGGGACCCGTGGTCAAAGCGGAGGAACAGGAAATGTCCGTCGCGCTGGGTACGGTTTTCATGCTGAATGCCGTCGCTCTCTTCTCGTTTCCTTTCGTCGCGCAAATTCTCGCAATGACGCCCCTCCAGTTTGGTGTCTGGACAGCGATTGCCATTCACGATACGAGTTCGGTTGTGGGGGCCGCCGCACGACACAGCAGCGAGGCATTGGCAATTGCGACCACCGTTAAGCTGGGGAGGACCCTGTGGCTCATTCCCCTCCTCGTGCTCACCGGAGTTCTGTTCCGCGGGAGAACCTCGGGATTTCCGATTCCGTTCTTCGTTGCCTTCTTTGTGGTCGCATCGTTTCTTCGGACTGTCGCAGCGCCGATCGCGGAGATTTCCCCTACAATCGTGTCGTTGGCACGCATCGGTCTCACGATCACGCTCTTCCTAATCGGCTCCATGTTGACGCGGCGAATGGTCCGGAACGTCGGTGCCAAGCCGTTCGTCCATGGGGCCATTCTGTGGATCGTCATCTCCCTCTCATCACTTCTCGCCGTCGTCTCCCTTCTTTAGGAGAATTCACCGGTTCGTGAATCGAAGGTAAATGGACCGGGGGAAGCCCCGGGTCGCGAGGCGATTGCGCGTCGTCGTGAGTCGGAGAGCGGTGGGGGAACAGAATCAGTGCGGAAGAGCAACCTGATCGATCTCGAACGGTACTCCGCGCGCGGGATCCAATACCAGCGCAAGAGCGTTGTGCTTGCACTTGGGGATGCACACGCCGCATCCCATGCACTTCACCTCTTCAATCACTTTCCTTCCATCCACAAGACTGACCGCATCAAACTGGCAATACTTCGCGCATGTCCCACAAGCGACACAGCGATCAACGTCGACCTTTGCGACGTAGCCGGAAGATGCCAGCATAGGTGTGCCGTTCCGGTGAGCCTGCATCGCTCCGCAGCAGCATCGGCAACAGTTGCAGATCGCGTACATGCGTCCGAGCATCGCGTCTTTGAAAAAGGCATGATGAACATGACCTCGTTCATCTTCCGTGCGCAGAATCTCAACCGCCTCTGCCGAGGTAATCCGTCGTGCTCGCGTCGGATGGTGCTCCGCGACAAATCCCGCGAAGGGCTCTCCGATAATCAGGCATACCTCGCCGGGAGAACAACTTTTCTTCCTCGCAGCACGGCAGGGACATTGCAGCACGGCGATGTTGTGAGGATTCTTGACGACGAGTTCGCGCGCCCGCGTGTACGGAATCACGTGCTCGAGATCGGTGCGTGGAATCGGCCGGTTGATGCTCACGATCCTTGTTGCCGCATTCAGCGGAACCACTTTGCCGTGATACGTATCGGCGAAAGTGACCTCCCCATTCCCGTTCTCCGACGAACGGCTGTTGCGACGGAGTCTCGTGAAGAAGGAGACTGCGCGACCGAGGCGTTCGAGCAGCGGAAGAAGAACGCGCGCAAGCGGATGCTCACCCGTCGCCACGGCAATGTAGAAATATGGCCAGCGCGTGTAAATGTAGCCGTGAAGGAAATCGAAGCGCGAGTAGTGTGGAAGAGTCTTCGCTTCCCGCACAAAGGCCTTCGTCGAGGGTCGGAGGAACGGATTGGAAGACATGCTCCCTCCACCGGAGGTATCAAGAGAATCTTCTTTCGCGCAATGTTTCCATTTTTTGATGGAATGTCAAGGCGATCGCGACTCTCTCCCGGAATCCATCCATGCCGACAAATCCTCTCCCCTTGAGCATCGCCTTCGAATCTCGTATACTTGCGTTGCGATATTCGGCCGATGTTCAATTCCCGTCCTGATCGTTTGACGTTGTACACGAAGAGTTCAAAGTACACCGACATGATTTCACATTTCCGACGCAGGGAGACCGTCATGCATCGTCGTCTCGTGTCCATTGCTCTCTTAGTTCTCTTTTTGTTCGTCATCGTTTTCGCGCCGGCTTGCGAACCACTTGTGACGCAGTTCGACGATGTGGAGGCGATCGAGATTACCAGGGCAGACCAGCTCACACCATCCCCCCAATCGGCTGATTCAATAAAGATTATGACCTGGAATATCCGGTTCGGTATCGGGAGGATTCCATGGTTCGGAGATTCGTGCGGCGACAGGGTGATCGCGTCAGAGAGTGAGGTCACCAGTGCTTTGCGGGCCATCGTTGCACGAATCAATGACATCAAACCCGACATCCTCATTCTCCAGGAAGTGGACGTCAAATCGAAGCGCTCGGCATATATCGATCAACTCCGCTGGATCCTCAACAACACGCATCTGAATTATGCGGCTTTTGCACCGACCTGGAAATCACAATTCGTTCCAAGTGACGGACTCGGAAGAATCGAGACAGGCAACGCGACGCTCTCCAGGTGGAACATCCTGTCAGCGGAGCGAATTCAGCTTCCTCTGCGCGGAGATCAGGACGCGCTCACACGATACTTCTATCTCCGCTATGCCGTTCTCAAGACTCGCATCGATATCCCGCACTCGCCGAACTTCCATCTGCTCAACGTCCATCTCACCGCCTTTGCCACCGACGATACAAAGAGGAGGCAAGTTGATGTCCTCCATGGAGAGATATCCCGTCTCGCCACTGCGGGATATCCCTTGATTGTGGGAGGAGACTTCAATCTCCTCCCGCCGACTTCGGATTCGACGGATTTTTGCTTCGAAGATATCTGTCCGGGTGAGTCGTTCCACGGTCCAGGGGATAATCCCCGGCACAAAGAGGGGAGCAACTACACGCCGGAAATCGGATGGATGCAGGTCTTCTACGACACCCTGAAGCCGGAGATCCCGTTGGAGAGATATGCCCTCAATCAGCGGAGGTATTTCACACACCACACGAGACCCGATGTCTTCTGGGACAGGAAACTGGATTATCTCTTCACCAACAGAGAGTGGATCCCAAATTCCGATTCCACATATCAAAATGGGATTTCGCTGAGCGATCATGCGGCTGTCAGTGCATATTGGAGGGTGGCGCGATGAAACAGATGATCATTCTCCTGACCGGAATCAGCGTTGGCGTCTCCTTCATTTCACCGTGCGTGGCGCAAACGCCGGATGGGCCACGTTTGTGGAGGACCGGAACTGCTTATCTGCTTCCTCACGGTGCGTGGGAGATCGGCGTATTCGAACCTGCCCGTTATGGATTTAGAGATTACCTGGAGGTTGAAGCCCATCCTCTGCTCTTCTTCGTCATCCCCAATTTCGGTATCAAGTGGGATCATGGATATGTGGGTGATCTGAAGATTGCATCGCGCCATACCCTCTTGTATCCGTCGATCCTCCTCAATCTGCTCGCAAGGAAAGGTACTGGAGGGATCATCTCGCCTGAGTTTCATATTCCCCCAATGGTCGAGTTCTATCATGAATTCTTGGCTAGCGCGCCGATCGTCGGTTCTACACTTCTTACCGGCAAAGTGGGTCTGAGCCTCGCGAAGCGAATGGGTGCAATTGATGAACGGTCGACGATCGATCTTCCCCTCGTATATCCTCGCCTGGCCGTGTTCTATCACGGGTTCGGCCTACGGGGCGGGATAGACCTCGAGGGCAATCTCATCAGCCATTTGAGATTTTTGGTCGATGCCGACCTGTTCTTTATTCCGGGCGTGGAATTCGGCAGGGCATTGGAAAGCAAAGCTCTCCTCTATTGGCACGCGGGTGAATCGACGAGGCTTTGTCTCGGCGCGAAAGTCACCTACGGCGAATACCCCTTCGGCAACCAGTGGCATCTGCTGCTTCCGCTGGTCGATTTGCAGTTTTCGTGGCGGTAGGATATCGGACAACGGCAGGATTGTGATGGAAGCTACTTGTTCCGCCCCTATTTCCGTTCCTGGTAGGTCTTCACGAGGAACTCCGCGACTGCTTCCGCCTCCGAGGGTCTGAGACCCTGAGCCGGCATCGGGGGAAAGGCAGGATCGACTTTGACGGGATTCAGGATGAATCTGATGAGGTCTTCTTGTTTTCCGTCATACTTGGGCAGCACGTCGTTGTATGCGGGTCCGACGACTTTCTGGCCGAAGGCATGGCAGGCGGAGCACTTCCCCACAAAAATATCTTCCGGACTCAACTTCACCACGCTCACGCCGAGTTTTGATTTCAACTCAGCCTCAGAGTTCGCGAATTCGGCGGCCAGCACAGCGGCGTGCGGTCTCACAGCGTTGCTGAGCGAAGATGCGTCGCGGATACCAAGGAAGAGAAATGCGCCGATGAAGAGATAAAACGCGAATCCGGCAAACCGGAAATGAGATTCCTTGATCATGGCGTAGAAAAAATTCGCGATTAGAAATAGGGACAATATGCTTCCGATTGCACCGGCGAATGTGAAAAACGAGAGTGCCGGCTTCGGCAAAAGCAACAAGTCGAGCGTCAGGAGTACGGGCTGAGCGAGTGCGGCAATCAATGTCCATGGAAGAACGGTTGCTCTGAGGAATTCAGAATAGCTGTCCGCGATGTCTCGCTGCCCCCCCTGCCAGCTGTACAGAAAAAAGAGGACCGTTCCTCCAGCCAGGGCGACGCCAAGCGTCAGAAGCTGAAGAAAACGGAACCATGTCAATCCGGAAATCATCGACGGAAAAATGGTCTCGACGGTTTCCCAGCTGTGTGAGTCCATGGCAAGCGCGGTTGCCGATACGAAGAGAAATGCCGAGATGAAGAGAAGAATCGTTCCCCAAATCCCCACCCGATTCCCGCTCGCAATGTTCTCGTTGTTGTATTGCCCGATCTCTCGGGAAATATCTTGCGAACGTGAATCATCGACGAGGAAATCACCGACGAAGTCGAGAAGCGTGCCCAATCGGATGGTGTACCTGTACGCGTAGAGCAAGACGACGGAAACGATGAATATGAAGAAGGATACAGTGAACACCGATATCGCAATGGACTCGGTCCCGTGGAGCAGCTGCGCGTAAATGAGAATGATCGAAAAGAGGGGAACAATGCCGAAAAGAAACGGGACGCTTTTCATCATCATCGGCATTTCGATGAGATCCTTCGCGAAGCGTCTGAGCCGGTGATCGTCGCGCTTGCGTGCCTGCCTCCCAAGGTACAATGAGAAGAAGGAACTCCCCAGAAGGAGACTGAGATAGGGGAGAAAGAGGAGCGAGACGAGTCCGAGCACCACATGAAGGAGCGAGACGTGTTGAAGCGATTGGGGAAAAGCGAGTTCTTTCAGAAAATCCATTGAGCCGTATCCTTCGGACTATACCACCAACTGATCAAGTGAAAGAAGAATGACAAGCAGCAGGGCAAACCGATTGATTCCCTTGAACGCGTACATCAGCTTGAGATCACTCTTGGAGCTCATCACGAACCGAAACGCATTCCATGAGAGCCAGATTGCGGACAGGACGAGCCCCAGATGAATAAGGAACGATTCTGCAACACCAAAGAGCGGCAGTCCGATGCTTAACACGCAAACCCCCATCATCCAGATAAAGGTGATGCGAAGGATCTGATCGCGTGAAAAGATGCTCTGCATGGTAGGAAAGCCGGCCTGCCGGTAATCCTTTTCAAAGAAGAGCATCAGCAACCAGAAGTGCGGAATCTGCCAAACAAAAAAGAAGAACGACACGGCAAGGATCTTTTCGTCCAACAGACTCCCTCCTGCGGCAACCCATCCGATGGCCGGAGGAATGGCTCCGATCAGCGAGCCCGGAATGACGGCCATAGGATGCCTCCTCTTAAGCGGCGTGTAGACCCCGTTGTACCAGAGAAAGGCGAGCACCCCGAGCGCGAGGGCTGCAAGACCCGATGCCGCGACCAACGTTACCGATCCGGCGAGCGTGAGGAGCATTCCGAAAATGACGGCGCTCCGCGGCGAGATCGCTCCCGAGGGAATCGGCCGCTTGCGCGTGCGCGGCATGAGCGCATCAGTACGACGCTCCTGCACATGATTGAAGACAGCCGATCCGCACGCAAGGAAAAGCGTTCCGAGAAGGACCGGGATGATTGCTAGGTCGACGCTCCCCTTGGCCAAGAGATAGCCGAGGAGTGTGGTGATCATCACCACAGTGGTGATTCGGATCTTGGCAAGTTCCAGAGCGATAGCGATCGTCCGTTTCACGCGCATGGCCTCAGCTTCATCGTCCTTCCGTTCGCTTTGCCGCTGTGTCCGCGGGGGCGGCCTGAGATGTCCCATACATCTGGGCGTACCACGAATCGAAATCTTCCTCCGCCATCACGACGACTTTAGAATACATATACGAATGCTTGAGGCCGCAGTACTCTGCACAGGCGATATCGTATGCCCCCACCTCATCAGCACGAAACCAGGCCTGATTCTTCTTGTTGGGGATGACGTCCTTCTTGAGTCGGAATGCCGGCACGAAGAATGAATGATTGACGTCGGCTGAAATCAGGTTCGTCTGGATCGCTTTGCCGAGCGGAACATAGAGTGTATCCGTTTTGACTCCGTTGGGGTACACGAATTCCCATTCCCACATTCTCGCCGTTACTTCGATCACAATGGCATCCGCCGGGATATTCTTCATCCTCTCATATCCAATCCACCCGTAGTAGAACATCCCGATGACAAGAATGGTTGGAATGACGGTCCAGAGAATCTCGAGCGGGACGTTGCCTTCGATGTTTGACGGCCGTGGATTACGCTTCCTGCTGTACCGGATAACAAAGTACACCATCAGGAGCGTGATGAGGATTAGGAGGACGAGGGAAATCGCCAGAATAAAGAGGAAAACGCCGTCAACGTCTTTGATAAATCCGGAATCGCTTGAGAGCACGATCGTTACCTTGCGAATGAATAGTCGAAAAAGGTCAGCACAAGAAAGATCAGCAGCGTGAGGATTGCCACCGTCGCGAATATCCGAAACACCCGATCCTCAAACTTGAGGTGCATGAAGATCGTCATGACCATGATTGCCTTGACCGTTGCGATGATCAGTGCGATGGCAATGTTGTAGAACTGCAAATCCATCCCCGCGACGGCCACCGTGATGCCGGTGAATGAGAGGAGCCCGAGCCAGACGAGAATGTATGTCCCGTATCCGATGACGTGTGCATGGTTTTTCGTGCCGTGATCCATGGTTCCATATGCTTCTAGTGAATAAGATAGAACAGCGGAAACAAGAAAATCCAAATCAAATCGACCAGGTGCCAGTACAGTCCGCTGTTCTCCAGCTTGACAAACGAATCTTTGTTGACGTGGCCGGTCTTGAGATACACCATCATGAATGTCATGATCACCATGCCGATCAACACATGGATGGCATGGAGTCCGGTCATGACATAGTACAATCCGAAGTACAGGATTTCGCCGTTCGTACGTTCGAGCAACTCCTTTCCACCCGGGAAGAGACCGTGGTGGAATTTCGCTGTCCACTCGAAATACTTGTTCACCATGAAGACAAGGGCGAGCGCGTTTGTGGCACCAACGAGTCCGATCGAAAGTCGTCTTCTTCCTTGCTGGATTGCCGTAATCGACATCGCCATCGTCAGACTGCTCGTCAGGAGCACAATGGTGTTGATCATCCCGACCAGCGTATCGAGCTCCTTGGAAGCCAGGGAGAAGCCGTCTCCGTACGTGAACCGGTACACGGCGTAGACAATGAACAGTCCGCCGAAGAGGATCAGCTCGGTAAAGAGGAACAGCCACATACCGATTTTGGCGCCGTAGTCATCGCGATGCATATGCGCCTGGACAGCGTTCGAGTGGTTCACGCGTGTTCTCCCCGCTCATATCGTGAGTAGTCATATGGGCCGGTCGCGACCACGGGAATCGTTTCAAAGTTTTCGACGGTCGGCGGTGACTGGATCGTCCACTCCAGCGTGGTTCCGCCCCATGGATTCGACGATGCCCGGGAGCCGTTTCGGAGTCCCATGAGGAGATTCGCCACCATCATGATCAATCCAAGGACAAGAATCCACGATCCGATCGTGGAAATGAAATGGAGAGACTGAAACTCCGGCAAGTAGTCGTAGTAGCGGCGCGGCATTCCCATGTATCCGGCGATGAACAGAGGGAAGTAGAGAACGTTGAAGCCGATGAAAATCAGGATGAACGACACGTTCGCGCGGGCTTTGTTGTACATCTTCCCAAACATCTTCGGAAACCAGTAGTGCATGGCGGCGAAAATGCCGAATCCGGTTCCTCCAAACATCACGTAATGAAAATGGGCAACGATGAACGACGTGTCGTGAAGATGCATGTTCAGCGCAAGGGCTCCCTGCATCAGTCCGGTGAATCCCCCGATCGAAAACTGGAAAATAAATGCGAGGGCAAAGAGCATCGGCGGTTCCAATTCGATGGATCCTTTGTACAGGGTCGAGACCCAATTGAAGACCTTGATCGCGCTTGGGATGGAGACGAGGAACGTGAGGAGTGAGAAGATCCACTGGGCCGTATCGCTCATCCCGACTGTGAACATATGATGAGCCCAGACGAGCGAGCCGAGCAGGGCAATCGCGATGCTGGAGAACGCAATGAACGAGTACCCGAAAATGGTTCGCCGCGCGAAAACCGGAATCACTTCGGAGATCAATCCCATCGCCGGGAGGATCATGATATACACAGCCGGATGGGAGTAGATCCAAAAGAGATGCTGGTACAGGATCGGATCCCCGCCAAGCGCCGGATCGAAAATCCCAACGCCGAGGGCTCGCTCGACGACGACCAGCAGAAGGGTGATACCGACGATCGGTGTCGCGAGGACCTGGACCCAGCCGGTCGCGTACAGCGACCAGATGAAGAGGGGCATCCGGAACCACGTCATTCCAGGAGCCCTTAAACGATGGACGGTGGTGACGAAGTTGATTCCCGTGAGGATCGATGAGAATCCGAGCGTGAAAGCGGCGAGCAGGGCCGGAATGACATTGGTGCTCGTGCGAACGCTGTAGGGGATATAAAAGGTCCATCCGGTATCCGCCGGGCCGCCCGGCAGGAAGACCGACACGATCGCCATAAGACCGCCGGCCACAAAAAGCCACCACGACAGAAGGTTCAACCGTGGAAATGAAACGTCGCGCGCACCGATCAGGATGGGGAGGAAGAAGTTTCCGAAAACGGCCGGCAATCCCGGAATGATGAACAGAAAGATCATGATGATGCCGTGAAGCGTGAACACGGAGTTGTATGTTTGCGCTTCCATGATCGTTTTGCCGGGAGCGATCAGCTCCAGCCGGATGAGGAGACCGAAGAGGACCCCCACGGCGAAGAAGATCCCCATCGCAATCATATAAAGAATGCCGATCCGCTTGTGATCGGTGGAGAGAATCCACGAGAGGATTCCTTTCCGTGAACCAGCGGCACGCATGAAGTCTGTCCTCGCACTCTGAGAGGCGAGTGCATGGTTACTCATAGAGTCAATTCCTTGCTCGTTTCGGTTTGAGAACAACAAATGTCACGAACACGCCGATGAGGAGGAGAATCCCGATTCCAGCGATTCGGGTAATGTTCATTGCGTACGTTCTTCCCTCTGCATCGTACGTGTAGCAGAACTTGAGAAGCTTGGCAATGGTGGGTCCAGTTCTTCCTTCGGAAGCTTCCATGAGGGCCATCTTCACATCAAAGGGGAGATAGGTGATTCCAAGCAGATAGCGCGTGACTTTACGTTCGGGCGACAGGAATATCAAAGCGCCCGGGTGAATGAATTGATCTTCTTCCGGCTTGAAATAGAATCCTACGGCATTCGTGAGAGCGAAGACGTTGGCACTGTCGCCGGTGAGAAAGCGCCAGAAATCGTTTGGAACTTTTTTCTCGAGCGCTTTGAGGAAGTTGAACTTCTTGGCCTGTGCGAGACTAGGCTTTTCCGTGAAGTCAAAACTCAATGTGAGGATCTGGTAATCCTGTCCCGGCTCAAGACCCATCTTGTCGACAATCGATGCCGTTTCCATGAGGAGTGGGGTGCAAATCCCCTGGCAGCGATAGAAGACGAGCGTGAGAATCGTCGGTTTGTTGACGAGGTCTCCGAGTGTGACGATCTGACCGTGTTCATCGTAGAACTCGAGATCGGCAGGAATCGTCGTTCCGAGCTGTTCCTCAATGCCCACCTCCGGCTTGGCGCCGCTGCGGTCCTGAGCAAAAGCGATGGAAGAATAGATCAGTGTGCTGAAAACCAGGAGACTGCCGAGCAGAGCGATTGTGCGGTTCTTCATGACTCAACTCTTTATCTTCTGATACAGATTGGTGCAATATTGGTAGAGGGCATCCCACTCTGCGCTGTTTAACAGGACTACAGATTCACTGAATCCGCACCATGCCGGGGATGCTGAGATCAGAAATGTGAAATCACTCTTCTTCATTGTCCTCAAGTCGACCGATGCCAGGATGGTTGCTGCCCGTCTCCGATCCGTGCACACCTTTCTGAACATCATCGCTCCGGCGTCCGTGCCGGCGTGATCCATCGCCATGAGCAAGCTCGCGACCTTGCCTGCGGTGCCGGCAGATTCCTGCACCAGCTTGCGTGACGCCACGAGAACGGGGATCTGCGGTGCCACCCGCGTTCCCTTTGAGAGATTGTACGACGCATCGAGCGCCTTCAGCTCATCAGGTGAATCGGAAGGGGAGTCCGGCCCCAGCGATCGCACAAAGTGAATGAGGGCGAATCGGTCGGCCGGCGACAGATGATTGTACGAAGGCATGCCCGTTTTCAAGAGGCCTTCATCGAGCGTCTTGTAAAGTGCTGAGATGGTCCGAGCGTTGACCCACCCTTCGTCGGAAGTCAAGTTCCGCGGTTTGGGATTGAACACAGCACCTGCGGGACCGTTGCCCTCGCCATTCTCATCATGGCAGGATGCACAGTTTCCGCTGTAGAGCTGGCGTCCGCGATTGAGGAGATCCGGTGATGGAATGCTGATGTTCGCGATGTCAACCGGTGGGAGATTCACCGGCTCCTTCATCGGAATATCGGTAACCACGAGCGTGCTGTCCGGAAGCGACGGTTGGATCGCATTCCTCGAGATGGTGTCGAGCGATTGGATATAGTACAGTCCGACAATGAGGACGACGGCCAGCACGTAGAAGTAGGAATATCCAAACAGTCGCAGGGGAGTCTTGAAGATCTCCCTGAAGTCGAGCTCGTCTTTCGGTCGTTGTTGGTCGTTCATGAGTACCCTGAATCAGAGTCTGAAATCGAGTCCGCGTTTTAGCTTTGGATCCCCAGTCGGTATGAGTGAGGTCTTCCGGTATCGGAGGATGAACACCAGCAGCACAATCCCGACACTCAGGAGCGGGAACCCGACCTCCATCCATCCGAAGAAAAATGATTCGTGATGCGTCGGCATGACGAGCCAGTACAAATCGATGAAATGAGCAAACAGGATCCAGATCGCCATGATCTTCAACCGGCGCGGATTCATCTTTGCTTCCTGGGCAAGCAAACCGACATAGGGTACAACAAAATGTACGACGATGAGTGCCAGCGAGAGGAACTCCCAGCCCCCTTCCCAGCGACGCGTCATCCAAAACGTCTCTTCCGGCAGGTTTGCGTACCAGATCAGCAAATACTGACTGAATGCGATGTAGGCCCAAAAGTTTACGAACGCGAACATCAGCGCGCCGAGACTATAGAAATGATCCCTTCTCAGGAGTGTGCCGAAGTACCCGTTCTCATGAAGAAGAATGATCGCGATCGTTGCAGCGGCAAGCGCGGCGAGCATCGTTCCGGAAAAATAGTAGACACCGAAGATGGTCGAAAACCAATGGGGCTCGAGGCTCATGATCCAATCGATGGCAAGAAACGTCACCGTCACAGCGAAGACGGGGATGAAGATGGCCGACAACCTGATGTTGCGCCTTGTGAAGAGTTGATCGCCGGTCGAATCTTGTTTTCGTGAATTCCGGGTGATGAAGTGATAGAAGAGATACCAGATCGCAAATGTGGCGACGAACCGAATGCCGAAAAACGTCACATTGAGATAGGGAGATTTTCCTTTGAGAATCGCATCGGCTTCGACCGCCTCGGCATGCGTCCAGTGGAACAAGTCATGCAGGTTCAGAAACATGGGAAGAGCAGCGACCCCCGTGACGGGAATGATGAATGCCAGAATCTCGCTCACTCTCCGCATCGGGGTGCTCCAGACGGCGCCGGCAACATATTCGAGCGAAATCAAAAACAGCGATCCAATCCCGATGCTGGCAAGCATCATAAACATCACGACGTTGTTGAACGCCGCGCGCGGACCGTCGACATACCAGGCCGCAACGGCAAGTGCCGCTCCGGCTCCGATCATCACCCATGCAAGCGAGGTCAACCGGGTCGGGAGGGCTTTCTGCTGAAACTCGATCTGAAGAGGTGTTTTCATCGCAGATCCGCCTCCGTGGCATGCTTCGCGCGGAGCAGGGCGCGAACGTAGTGAACGACAGCCCAGCGGTCACGTTCCTTGATCTGAGACGCGTAGGAGGGCATGATATTCTGCCCCTCCGTCACGACGTGAAAGATCATCCCGTCGGACCATCCGCGGCTCTTATCCGAATGAAGCGTGGGTGGATTCGGAAACTGACCGCGCAATCTGCTGTCGCCATCCCCGAAATTTCCGTGACACGGCGAACAAAAGGTGTCGTATTTCTTCTTTCCAAGCTCGAGGACGGATTCAGTGGGAAGGATCGGATTGACGAGGAATTTCCCTGCCAGATCCGGTTGACCTTTGAACGGGTATGGGAGATGGCCGCGAGCGACCGTTCCCTCGACGGGCGATCGCATCCCGAATCCATCGGCGAAAAGCTCGCTCTTCATCTGGGGGTTGATCTTCTGCTGTTCCATCATCCAATCAAACGGTGGCATATACAAGACATGGTTCAGGATGATGTACGTGGAGGGGCCGACCAGGAGTGCCACAAGAATCAGAAGAGTGACGAACCGCGGCTCGAAAATCCTCGGCCGTGCTTCGATTTCTTCTGCGTCGAACTGGATGCGATGAATTTCGACCGCTCCAAGATCCTGGAGAAACTCGCGGACGCGTTCTTCATCGAAGAGGGGGTCGAGAGCCTGGATGGTCAGGCCGTACTTGTCAGAGGAAACCGCTTTCATGTACGGCGTGTCGTGGAGCTGATGACTCGTATTCGGAAACCGGAAGATCACGAACAACATGCCGACGACGGTGAAAATCGCAGCCATCAGTACCGTCACTTCAAACGTCACCGGGATGAAGGCGGGAAGCTGAAAGAGAGGCTTTCCTCCGATCACGAGCGGGTATTCGATCACGTTCACCCACCACATGAAGAAAAGTGCCAGGGCGGCCCCCGACAAACCAAAGACCAGCGTCACGTATCCGAGTTTCGACGCTTTGAGTCCCATCGCCCTCGGCATGCCGTGAAGCGGATAGGGCGAATGCACGTCGAACGCGGTATATCCTCTCTCGACGGTCTGCTCGGCCGCGTGGGCAATCTCGTCCGGCGTCTGAAAAATGGCTGAGAGTGAGTAGAGGCGCGCGTCCTGCATCAGTGGGAACCTCCGTGCGAGGGCTGGGCGCCTTCCACTACGCCCTTCACCTCGGAAATCGAAACGACCGGCATCGATTTGACAAACAGAAGGAGCAGGGTGAAGAACAATCCAAAACTCCCGATCAGAATGCCGATGTCGTAGATGGATGGAACATAGAATCCCCAGCTTGAGGGGAGATAATCGCGAGAGAGTGATGTGACGACAATAACAAACCGTTCGAACCACATGCCGACGTTCACGAGCACGCCGATGACAAACATTGCCGGAATCGAGCGCCGGATCTTCTTAAACCAGAAAAGCTGAGGGAAGACGACGTTGCAGATGACCATCGTCCAATACGCCCATGCGTATGGGCCCAGTGCGCGGTTGAAAAAGACAAATGTCTCCGCGGAGTTTCCGCTGTACCACGCGATGAAAAACTCCATCCCGTACGCGTATCCCACCATCATGCCGGTCGTGATCATGATCTTGTTCATCTTCTCGAGATGATCGATCGTGATGATGTGCTCGATGGCGTAGATCTTCCGAATGCCGATCAGCATGTTCTGAACCATCGCAAATCCGGAAAAGACCGCGCCCGCAACGAAGTAGGGAGGGAAGATTGTTGTGTGCCAGCCCGGGATAATCGATACCGCAAAATCGAAGCTCACAATTGTATGAACGGAGAGGACGAGCGGCGTGGCAAATCCGGCGAGAATGAGATACGCCATTTCGTAGTGCTGCCAGTGGCGATTGGAATGCCGCCATCCGAGGCTGAGAATAGAATACACTATCTTCTTGATCCTGCTTACCGTCCGGTCTCTCAATGTGGCAAAATCGGGAATCAGCCCGACGTACCAGAAGATTGCCGAAACGGTGAAGTAAGTGGAAACGGCAAAGACGTCCCACACCAACGGAGAGGTGAAGTTGATCCAGAGTCCGTGCTGGTTCGGATACGGCATGAGATAACCGTCAAGCCACGGCCGACCTGTATGAATCAATGGAAACAATCCGGCGCACATCACGGCGAAAATGGTCATGGCCTCGGCAAACCGCGCGATGCCGGTTCTCCATCGCTGGCGAAGCAGGAAGAGAATGGCCGAAATCAGTGTCCCCGCGTGCCCGATGCCTACCCAGAAAACGAAGTTGACAATATCGAATCCCCAGCCGACCGGTTGGTTGACACCCCACATCCCGACGCCAAAAATGAATGTCACGGCAAGGGAGGCTGCCCCGATGAGGAGCATCGTCCCCGAGACGGCAATGGCCACGAACCAGGCCTTTGTCGGCTTCGCATCGATCGGCTTGATGATCGCGTCATCGATGGACGAGAGTGGCGGCTTGCCTTCAACGACCGGTGGTTCGACTGAGTAGTCAACAAAGCTCACGCCGGATTCTCCGTCTGTCTATTCCTGAGTTTTGCCATGTACGTCACATTGGGACGAACGTTGATTTCTTCGAGGACGTGGTATCCAAGATTGTGCGCGCGGTAGTGTGACACTTTCGACTGAGGGTCGTTCATGTCGCCGAACACAATGGCGTCGGCAGGACACGCCTGCTGACATGCCGTCACGACATCAGATCCCCGGATCTCTCTTCCTTCTTCAGCGGCAACTTGTCGTGCCTCCATAATGCGCTGGATGCAGAATGTGCACTTCTCCATGACTCCGCGCGACCGGACCGTCACCTCCGGGTTGTACAAGGCACTCATCGGTTCCTCGGCGTAGATTCCATCGGCAAAATCATTCCGGAAGTCGAGGAAATTGAAACGCCGGACTTTGTACGGACAGTTATTCGAGCAGTACCGCGTCCCGACGCAACGATTGTATGCCATCTGATTCAATCCGTCCGGACTGTGATTGGTCGCGGCAACCGGACAGACGTTCTCGCACGGAGCGTGATCGCAGTGCTGGCACAACATCGGTTGATTGCTGACAACGGGATCTTCGGGGGTACCGGAGTAGTACCGATCGATACGGATCCATTGCATCTCGCGGCCGAGTTCGACCTGTTCTTTGCCCACGACAGGAATGTTGTTCTCAGCAACGCAGGAGGCAACACATGCCGTGCAACCGATACATTTGTTCAGGTCGATGGCCATCGCCCATTTCACGCCGTCGTACTCGAGGATCTTCGTTATGCTTTCGGGCTCGTGGCGTCCCTTCTGAATGAAGTCCGGAGTGTTGAGATATTGCGCAACACTCCCTTCGCGAATGATCTTCCGCTTAAGATGAAGATCCTTCACGAATGCATCGTCAAGCGCGTGGTGTTCCTGCGTGGAAACAAGCTCGTAGCTTCCGGATCCTTTGGTCACCGCGGCGGAGAAGATGTAGGGAGTTGAGCGGATTTCGACGGGCATGAGCGATCCGACATCGAATCCGACGTCTGTGCCGACCGGGCCGGCGGTTCTTCGTCCGTAGCCGTGTTCGATTACGACCGCATCTTCAGCAGTCCCGGGTTGAACGAACACAGGAATCTGAAGACGGCGCTCTCCGGCGCGAATGTCGATGATATCGTTATTTTCGACTCCTAAACTCTTTGCCGTCTGAGGTGCGACCGCCGCGTAGTTGTCCCAAACCACTTTCGACACGGGGTGCGGGATTTCCTGAAGCCATCCGTTTTCCGCGTACCGCCCGTCCCCCACGTTCTGGCTCGGTCTGACCAACACGGTGAACTGATCCGTTTCGCGCCAAAGTGGCTGGAGCCAATCCGCGTTGATTATAAATTGACCACGCGCGATCGGTTTCTCGGAGTGGAGCAGAAGGCCGTCATGAAGAGCTGCATGCCAGAACCGCGAGAATGCAACCGGACTCTTGATGGACGGGTAGACTTCCTCTTCCCATCGCTTCTTGAGGTAACGATGATAGGACGAAGCATCCGGCTGAGTGGTCGAACCGGACGCCCAGTGAAGCAAAATCGCCTCCTTCTGCCGAGTTGCGTATAAAGGCTCAATGACCGGCTGCTGAAGACTGAACTGTCCTGTTCGAGTCTTAAAATCTCCCCACGATTCGAATGCATGGTTGATCGGAAGCACGATCGTGCTGATCACCGACGATTCGTTTTCACGTTGGGTCAACGTCACGATTGCGGGAACGCGTTGAGCCGCCTCAGCGTATCGAAGTTCCTGCGGAAGATGATACGCCGGATTGGCGTCGACGTGCACGATCGCTCCGATTTTTCCTTCCCGCATCTTCTGAACGAGGAGAACCCAATCCTCCATGGTCGCTTCGGACGAATACTGGACGCGAGATACCCTCTGGTCGTACAGGCCGGTATTGCCGAGAACCTCGTTCAGGAGAATGACAGCGGTGTGTACTTCTTCGGGGAGTGTACTTCCAGCAAAGACGATAGATTCGCCGCGGTGAGAAACGAGACCGTTGACAAGTCCCTCAACCAGATGTGCGGGCAATCGGTGTCTCGCGACAACTTGGGCCAATGGATATTGACCTATTGCCTCCACCACGGAGGTCTCCGGGGAGATTGCGGAAAGCTTGCGCCTCTGGGCCACCTCGTGGATGAGCCCCATCACAAATTCAAACTGAGCCCCCGGTTTGAGACGGATTCTGTGGTCCGCATTCATGCCTGTCAGGGACAGCCCGGCTTCGGCGACCCAGATACGACTGAAGTGTCGCGGATCGTTCATGTCACGGTTTTTCGTGATTGATCGGATTTGCTCAAGAACATCTCCTTCGGTGGCGAGAACATCTGCTTCGAGAAGGAGAAGGGTCCGTGCCGCTTCCCAGCGGATAACAGGCGCACCGTTGGAACCGTATGACCGGATCCAGGCATTGGAGCGGAAGCGATCGGAGAAAAGCTCGTAGCTGTACGTTCTGGAGCTTGGATAGCGTGCCATGAAGGCGTCAAGCACTTTCCGAAACGTGGGCGACGTGACGGTGTGCGTGACGAGAGCAATCTCTTTCCCTTCGGCAGCTGTCTTCGCGAGTTGACTCATGATCGTGCGGTCTGCCTCTTCCCACGAACCCTCGGCAAAGCCTCCGCCGGATCCCTTGAATTGTGGGGTACGCAATCGCTGCGGATCATAGAGATCGAGAACCGACGCTTGACCGCGCACGCACAACTTCCCTGCGTTCACGGGGTGATCCGGATTCCCGTCGACCTTGACGGGGCGTCCCTCGCGAGTCTTAATCAGGATCCCGCAATTGGCCGAGCATCCCGTGCATGTCGACGCATAGTAATTGGCTTTGCCAATCGTGATCTCTTCCGGCTGCTTGTTGTATGGGACAACCTCTCCTTTATCACGGTAGTTCGTACAGCTCGCCGCGGCGAAGGCAGCCGAAGCTGACAGAAGTGCAAGGAACGTTCGTCGCGACACCGGGGAGAGATCCGCAACGTCGCTTTCGTCGGTTACGCCGGCAAGGAATTCGTTCGATTTGAGTTGAGCGACTTCCGGGTGATCCGCGAGATCTCTCAGGCTTCTCCAGTATCGGGTCTCTTCGGTTCTAGACATTCACATTCCTTCTGGCGCGTTGAACGGCGTTCGGGTGCTGGGTCACGCGGATGTGACGATCGGAGCGGCGTGGACCCGCGGAAGATTTCCGGGAAAGGAAATTCGCGAACAGCGCGATTCCGGCACCGGCCGCGATGAGAATCAACGATCGTCTTCGCGTCGTCTGCTTCGGTGGTTGTGTGTGGTTCATGGTTCTCTTCCCTCTGCTATCGATGGCACGCGAAGCAATGTTCCGGTCCGGTGTTGACGCCCTTGAGATCGGGAAACCTCTGATGCACCTCCCTGTGGCAATTGAGACAGCTTCCCATCGTGAACGACGATACTTGACGAATCACATCCATGTCCTTCACCTCGCCGTGACAGCCGGCGCACTCGATTCCCTTGTTGACGTGCACACTGTGATTGAAGTAGGCAAAGTCGGGTACCCGGTGAATCCGTTTCCACTCCAGCGGTTTTCCCTCGCCATGATACTCGGTCAGCCTGACAATCGCCTCTTTGTTCTTTCGGGCGACGGTGTGGCAGTTCATACAGACGCTCGTGGCAGGGATGAGGGCGTGTCGCGATTCTGTAACGCCCGTATGGCAGTACTGGCAATCGATGGCCATTTCTCCGGCGTGCAGCTTGTGGGAGAACGGAATGGGTTGGGGAGGAGCGTAGCCGATCCCGTCCCGTTCGGGACGAGAAAGAAAATAGGTGAGGGTGAATGTCAGTGCCGCCACGAAAACCGTAATCGGCACACGGATCTTCAGTGAATAGTCAAGGATTGTCTTGTTCATTCATTGCTTTCGGTTCGGAGCAACTGGACATCATCCAACGACCACATCGATCTGTTGAAAGGCGTGATGAATGCGTGCCCGAGTCGGGCATGTAAGAAGCAGGAGGTGGCTATGCCGCCAAGGGAAAATGAGCTCAGCGGTCGAGGTGGCTCCACGCGCTGAAAGTTCCCTCAGAAACATCATCTAAACAGCAATTATGACAGAACAGTTCCGTCGAACGGCGAAAATGTGGTGCGAATGGAATGGTGCCACTGCCTCGTGTCGCGCACTTGAGAGGATCCCCTTGGGAATGGAGAGTGGTTCTCTCCGTTCCCACGGCCAAAGGGGGATGGCGGCTCATCAAAAAACTATATACAGAAAGAAGATCATCTTGTCAATGAAATTGGCCTGAGCGCGGGCGCGTCATCATCCCTCGTCAACCGTCGTGTCGGCGTTCGTCCAAGACATGAGCCCAATCACAGTCATTCTCCGGCGCTGATGCTTTGCCTTGAATTAGTGAACATTGGGGCGTATCTTGCGTTCAGTTTTGTTCGCACCTTTATGATCAAGCGTTGCTGGGGAGCAGAAACACACATGTTCCCCATTCGTCACGTCATCCAACGCGGTAGCCCATGCTTCCATCATCTGACCGAACTCCCACTCCGTCCCCTTCACACTCCAAGCATCTTGCCTCGGGACTTGCGGCGGTTATCCTCTTGATCTTGACCACGATCTTCTATCCCGCCGTGTTTTCGGTTGATGAGTCTCTCCTCGATCTCCGCTGCGCCGTCAGGGGGGAGGTTGAGCCGGATACCAACATCGTGTTGGTCTATTTCGATGCGGAGGACATCTCCGCTCTGGGGGGATGGCCCCTCCGGCGCAATTACTATGCGCTGCTTATCGAGATTATGTCGAGACTCGACGCCAAAGTCGTTGGTCTTGACGTGTTCCTGGGAACGCGCAACAGGGAGTTCCCCGAGTATGACACTCTACTCGCGGCTGTCATCAAGCGATCTGGAAATGTCATTCTTTCCTCATACTACAAGAGTGTCGCCCCGAGTACCTCCGATTCCTCTCCTCGCGGAGGAGATAGACCGCCCGGCGAAGCAGATCGAGCCATTATTTGGAAGGGGGAAGGATATCACGCGCCGCACGGCGATTTTTCCGAACATGCTGCAGCTGTTGGGCATACGAATTTTCTCGAGCCGACCGTTCGTCGAGTGCCTCTGATCGTCGCGGACACAGCGCAGGAGATCGGAGCGTTCTTCGCGGAGGTCCTGAAGGTCTACAGTCGGCGCGAGAACACCCCTGCTGGCTGGGATAAGGGACAGGAGGTGAGAACAAATTTCCTGGGCCCGTTGGGTGTGTTTCGGGCATTTCGTTCGGTGGAAGTGATCCGATCGTTTGAATACTCCAGATTGGGGATCGGTCCAACAATCCCGCTCCAGACCTTCGAAGGGAAAATTGTGCTCCTGGGGATCGTGGCGGAAGGATTGGGGTCGTTCTATCCAACCCCGTTCAGTCAGGGCTTCGCTCCCATCGGCGTCCACGCCACACTGATTGACAACGCGTTGCAGAACCGATTCTTGAGCGACACCGGACGATGGAGCGGCCTTCTCATCTCCCTCCTTATTCTTCTGATGTCGGTCGCCATCATTTATTGGCGAGATGATGCGATAGGCGTCTTGCTTGTTGTTGGGATCTATGGCATCTATCTCATCCTGACTCAACTCGCCTTCTCGTACTTCACCATAATTCTGCCGACGGTCCAACCTGGGCTGGTTCTTGCAGTTCCTCTCGGCGTGATGATCTTTGTCGAGCATCGCGCGACGCAGGATTTGCTTGCCAGCATCAAGCGCGAGAAATCGTCGATTGAATCGAGATTGAGAGAAAAAGAGCTGCAGCTGGGTCTGCTCGAACGAGAGCTGACCGATGAGATGATCGATCCGACACGACCATCCCAGACGGAGCTCACTGAGCGGGTGAAGCAAATCAAAGATGAGATCCGGCTTCTCTCCAGTCAGGTTGCCGATTTGGAGAGCGATCGATCCCTCATGAGCGCGGGGCAGGGAGTTCATCAGTTCGAGGGAATTGTTTACGACCGCCAGAGCAAGATGGGGGGAGTGGTAGCGATGATCGACAAGGTCGCGCGCACCAGTGCGAATGTGCTGGTATTTGGAGAAAGTGGGACGGGAAAGGAGCTTGTGGCAAAGGCCATCCACAAGCGAAGCGAGCGCAGGAACGGACCGTTCGTTGCCGTGAACTGCGGGGCGCTGACCGAGACTCTCCTCGAAACCGAATTGTTTGGTCACGAAAAAGGAGCGTTTACCGGCGCCGTCAAAGACAAACCGGGAAGATTCGAACTCGCCAACGATGGGACGATTTTCCTCGACGAGATTGCCGAAACCTCGCCGGCCTTTCAGGTAAAACTCCTCCGCGTCCTTCAGGAAGGGGAGTTCGAGCGCGTCGGATCCGTGCGGACCGTCAAAGTCGATGTCCGCGTGATTGCCGCGTCAAACAAGAATCTGAAATCCCTCATCGACCAGAAGAAATTTCGCGAGGATCTCTACTACCGATTGAATGTGTTCTCGATCGAGATTCCTCCTCTGCGTGACCGACTCCCCGACATTGCGGCACTGACCGCTCATTTCCTTCGGAGCGAAGGGCATTCCCTCGCAGTGTCTGAAACGGTAATGAGTCTCCTCACTCAATATCGTTGGCCGGGGAATGTCAGAGAACTGGAAACCGCAATCAAACGAGCCGCAATCCTCTCGAAGTCGGAAAACCGATCCCTGCTTCGGGTGAAAGACTTCCCGACCGAAATCCAATCGAGCGTCAATGCCCTCCTCGACCTCGAGGACAAGATTCTCGATCTTCTCCGATCAAAGCATTTCTCCCGGAGTTCGATCTCCGAGACCGCCCATGAACTTGGCGGATTGAATCGGGGTACGGTCGGTGAGTATTTCCGAGGCCTCTGCTTGACCTCCTTCTTCGAGCACAAATGGGACATCAAGAGCGCGTCCAGGGCGGTTGCCGGAACGGACGATCCGGAGGTGACGGCCCGGGTCTCCAGGAAGATCTCAGAATACATCCGCAACCTGACTGCCGAGATCGACAGAGAGGAGTCGTTTGAGGAGGTTCGTTCCCATCTCAATGCAAAGTACAAGAACCTCCCCCAGCGGTATCATCAAGTCCTTGATGAAGTGGTGCGTGCCTACCTCGACGCGAAGTGGGAGTAGCGATTCCCCAGTTTTTTGCTGACCAGTCTGCCCTTCACATTCCTGAAATGATGGATTCTCGAATTCCGGCGCTTCGTCAGCGAGATTCCGGCACTTCCGCGGAGGGCCCTCTCCTGAATCCTCTGTAACACGTTGTCAATCAAGAAATTAGGATCTCCGGGAGGACGAGTAACTTGGTATGACCTTTGAGAGAGGAGGCGTGGAAACTCGCACGATTTTGGGAGTGTGAAGGAATGAAGGGAGAACGATCGGGGAACAACTTCGTTGAGTCGCAGATCAGCCTCGATTTCGCCGGTTCGTGGTCTGAAGAGCAAGGGGAGAGCTCTGAAACTACAAGAGCAGGATTCCAAAACATCCCCAAATCTTCCAAAAAACCCTCTTTTAATCCGAAGCAGAACAAATCGTACACGAGGTATGTCGAGTTTGAGGGAACCAGAATTGTGCGAGTTTCCTTTAGAAAAAGACGCAATCACGGGAATCATGGGACCGGTATCACAAAGTAGCGGGGAACGTGTGACTCGGCGCTTTGCGCGCATATGAAAAAAACTGTAGATTCTTACTGAGATTCACGAGAGGTTGACCATGAAAAGGTCATTTCAATATTCCCCGGCGATCCTGGTCATCGCCCTCCTTATCTCCGCCTGTGACCAGCCCAACTCCATCGAACTTGTCGACGAACGAGCTTCCGCTCCGCTCGAGGTTCTCTTCCTGAAGGAGAACGGCGACACGCCGATCATCAAGGAATCGTCGATCGATATCACCGGTTTGACGAAGCTCGACCAAGAGCAGTATGCGGGTTCGATCCTCATCACCTCCGTGAAAAGCGATCTTCGGAGCCATGTTGAACAACTCTCGTACGCACGGATTCTCCTGGAAGACCGGACGACACCGTTTCCACTCAGCGGGAGCTTTGGGACATACAGCACGTATCCGCTGATCGACGTCGGAAAAGCGCGGCTCGACAATTCGGATTTCGACCTGAACGAATGGATTCTTCGGATCAGGAGCACGCTCACCACGCACTTTGTCCGGACCGGTGTCTTCTACAAGCTTGGCAACGATGGAATTCAAGTTGGTAAGCCTTTCGTCTTCGAGCACAATCACGATTATGTTGTCGAAGCAGAAGGACGGGGAGTGGTGAAACCTTTCATAATGGATATCCGGACCCCCGGCCGGATGACCCTCGAAGGCCTTTCCTCGCGGACGGTGATGTTTCGAGACGAGGATCTCGTGCTTCGATGGCAAGGGAAGGCAGGGAGCCTGGTTCAGGTCATCTTCAGCACCTATAACAAAGTGGAAGGACGTGCGGCGAAGGGCCTGATGCTGCTCAAGGCGAATCCCGTTGGGAATTCGCTCGTCGTGTCCTCTTCTCTTCTCCGGTTGCTCCCCGAGAGCAGCGACGGAGAATTTCTGGTGTCGGTTGTTTCCGCGAACAGAAAGACGGCGACGATTGAGGGATTCCCGCACAAAGTCCTCGTCCAGGCGGCAACCATCCAGAACTTTCTGGTGACGTTGCGCTAGAAGCTCACGAACGAACGTTTGTCAACAAGGAGTCCAGCACGGATCGCGAGAAATCAGTGGTTCAGAAACACCATCCAATACTGAAAATCATTCTGGTGATCGTCTTCCCGGCACTCGTGACGCACTGTCTGCACGCACAGCACTTCGGCTCGGCGCGCGGCATCGGCCTCAGTGCGTATACGTCAGCTGTGAACGAGCTGGGGGCTCTGGACTGGAATCCGGCGGGTCTCTCAAGGGCCAGAGATTGGGAGCTGAGCACGACCAGCGCCGTTCTCGTCGGCAAGGGTCATAAGGTCAAGGGGATGATGTTTCAAACGCTCGGTGGAACGAAACGAATTCTTGAGAACCATACCTTCGGCGTTCGCTATTCTCCCGGTTTCCTTCTTGATTTTGTTGTTCCCAGTACGTTTCAGTTTGCCAACGGCGGTCAATCCATTTCGTTCGATAAGAAGATTTCGTTCAAAGAGAGCTATGCGCTCGGATACGGTTATCAGCTTTCGCCCGAGGCCGCGATCGGAGTGAGCGCCCGTTACATGGAGGAGTCTCTGACAGACACAGAGCCGTTCTTTGAAAAGGACACCGTTGCGAGAATTCGGTTCACGGATTATTTCGCCAGCTCATGGAACTTCGATCTCGGTGTACAATGGAGCATGAATGCAAAATGGCACTTCGGTATCGTGGCGAAAAACCTGTTCCGCATGAAAGAGAGCGAGTTTCCTCACGAGACGAGGGAATACTCCTTCCGCCCGACCAAGACCATCCGATTTGGTGCCACGTATCAGCCGACGTCGGTGCTCGCGACATCGCTCGATCTTGATAGCCGGCGCAGAGGTGCGGCGGGAATTGAAATCAACGTGACACGAAGTCTCCAGCTGCGCCAGGGAATGTTCTTTGGCAAGGAATTCGCTCCCTTTGTGGCGGCACTGGCGAGCAGCATAGGATGGGTAAGTGAATCCGTGCAAATTGATGCGGGTTTCATCCAATTCCTCGGGACAAGACGAGGCGCCGAGCTGAGTCTCCAGGAGTTCCTGACCGAAGGCGTGAGGGATATCTCCGCCAACCAGTACATGCGGAACCAGCTCATGCTGACGGTAAGCGTGCCGTTGAGCGTTCAACGAGAGGCGATGGCGAAGATCGAGCAGGTCAGGATCATGTCCGAGGTGTATCCCTCTTCCCATCATATCCATGCCCACCGACCGCTGGGCATCGCAAGGGTTCGCAACATCTCTTCAAAACCCATCGAGGCGCGGGTTTCGTTCTTTGTCGACCAGTATATGGATGCGCCCACCGAGACTCCATCATACGTTATTTCGCCCGACGCGACGGCGGATATTCCGCTTGTCGCCATCTTCAATGATGCGGTCAAGCTGCTCCCCTCGGTGGTGTTGCGTGCGGCGGACGTTTTCGTGAAAGCCTCCCCCCACACGGGATACGACGACAAAGTCCAAACTCGAGTGGTGTTTCGCGGAAGGAATGATTGGGATGGGGATGCCCTCACCCTGCGCTACTTCGTCACTCCGGACGATCCCGAGGTACTGCGATTCAGTCGGACAGTTGCGAATGAACACAAAGAAGAGCTTGCAACATCGACGAAGGAGCTTGAGAAGCTTGTATCCGCCCGGAAACTGTTCGATGAATTTTCTTCGCGGTTGACCTATGTGCGGGATCCGAAACAGAGCAAGGATCGCGTCCAATTCCCGTCGGAGACGCTGGCTCTCCGAGGCGGAGACTGCGATGATCTGGCGGTCACATACACATCGTTGCTGGCGAGTGTGGGGATTTCAACAGCGTTTGTCGACGTCGTCCCCCCGGGGGAGGAGGATGAAGCCCACATCTATTTGATGTTCGACACCGGAGTCGCGGCGGCGAGTGCAAACATCGTTTCGTCGAATCCGAAGCGCTATGTTGTGAGACGTGATTTCAAAGGACGTGAGACGGTGTGGATTCCAATCGAGTCGACGATGATGACGGAAGGATTCGAGCGGGCATGGGAAATCGGCGCGGAAACGTATTTCCGCGACGTTGAAGCCGGTTCTGGGCTGACGTCGGGTTGGGTAAGAATTGTCGATGTGCTTTCACGATAGATTTTGTAGGAGTATTTCTATTACGTGTTATCTGGAGGATGTCATGCGATTCGTAACGATTGCAGTTTGCCTCACACTTCTGGCCGTTCCTCTTATTGCCGGTTCGATCGTCGTTCGCGGCATTCAGGGAACCGTGGAGGTTCGGAAGGGAGTGACTGAACAATGGATGACGGTGGCCGTGGGCGATCTCCTGAAGCCGGAGGATACCATCCGGACAGGCGAGCGATCATCAGTCGTGCTGGCCGTGGGGACGAACAAAGTCACGATACCGGACTATACCATGGTGGATCTGCACGACTTCAGACAAATGAGCCGCGAGGATCTTTTGCTCCGCCTTGCCACGCAGGACATTCTCGCAGTCCCCGATCGGACGGACGACAAGACGGTTATTCCATCCGCCACGATTCTTCATGGCAACCGGAAGGGGGCGCGAAGCGCGTCCCAGACCTCTGAAGGCAAAACGGGGGAGATGCTTATCCACGGAGCCAGAGTGCTTCAGGACTATGGGTACTACGCGACATCCGTGCTGAGAATTCGTTCCACGATGACTCTCTATCCTGAGGTCAAGAATGATCTGGACGCGATGATTGCTCTCGGCGGAGGATTCGAGAAACTCAATCTCGAAAGCGAGGCGCGCGCGGTGTACATCTCGATGCTCGCCGAGCCGCTGCCGGACGGCTATCGAAAACGCGTCGCGGGTGCGCTTGAACGCCTCAAGGATCGCTAGATCCGCGCATAGAGTGAAGGTGACTGTTGCATCAGCCCTCTCGTTCGAGAGGGCTTTTTTTTTGCGCTTGTGTCGAGAAACAAATGTTGATAATCTAATCACCATTCAGTATGATTCGAGTCAAAGAGATCCAACCCTTGGTTGCTCGACACCCGTCTCCCACTTGTGAGCAAAATGCCCCCTGAGATTGTACTCCAGACGCAGCGCCTCAGTAAAAGGTTCAAGCAACGATGGGCTGTGCGCGATCTCAATCTTGAAATCCTGCAAGGCGATGTCTTCGGTTTTCTCGGCCCCAACGGTGCAGGCAAGAGCACGACGATCCGAATGCTGCTCTCGCTGATCCGGCCGACATCAGGAGACATCAGGCTTTTCGACGAGCCCCTTACGATGAGTCAGCACCGCGCTCTCCGCCGCGTCGGCGGGATCGTCGAGAAACCCGATTTCTATCTCTATCTCTCTGCCGTCCGAAATCTTGAAATTGTTGGTGCGCTCTATGGCGGCGTGGACCGCCGACGGATGATGGAGGTCCTCGAGCTCGTCGGACTGAAAGATCGGGCCTTCGATCGGGTCAAGACCTATTCCCATGGGATGAAACAGCGGCTTGGCATTGCCCAGGCGTTGCTCTCGGATCCTGAACTTGTCATCCTCGACGAACCCACCAGCGGACTGGATCCGCAGGGGATGAAGGAAGTCAGAGACCTCATCATTCACCTGGCCCGCGACCAGCGAAAAACCATCTTCCTCTCATCCCATCTCCTCTCCGAAATCGAACTGGTTGCCAACCGAATGGCGATCATCAACCGCGGCGAGCTCGTCGTCCAGGGGGAGGTCTCAAGACTTCTGGAGGAAGGAGAGCAATATGTGATGATTCGTGCGGAACCCCTCCGAAAAGCGCGTGCGATTCTCAGACGGCTCACGAGATTCGTTCATTCGATGAGTGAAGCCGGAGAATCACTCAAGGTGGTGATGTCGTTTGACGACATCCCTGCCGTGAATCGGTCGCTCGTGCGGAGCGGGGTCGCCGTTCATGCGATTGTGCCGCGACGATCACTTGAAGATTACTTTCTGGCGCTGACCGAACAGAGTCTTTCGGATGGACCGAACGCACGGGTCTCCGGCAAGACTCAACGACAATAACCCGAGATCGCTATGTTCCGACTGGTCTTCTATGAGGCGGTGAAAACGTTCTTGAAGAAAAGAACCTATCTTGGGTTCCTCATTGTTGGAGTCATCGTACCCATCGTTGAGGTCGCAATGAAGGTGGAAGGGGGAAGGTTCATTCAGGCGGCCACGCGGACACTGCGACAGGATTTTATCTTTGTCGGCAGTCTCTTCAATGGATGGTACGTTTCATACTGGATGATGCAGAGTCTCTGGGTCCATATTCCCCTCCTGATTACCTTTGTCGCCGGCGATCAACTCGCCGGAGAAGCGACCTCGGGAACGTATCGTCTGATTCTGACGCGGCCTGTCACGCGAACAAAGATCTTCTTTTCGAAGTACATCGTCACATTGATCTATTCCATTGTGTTCGTTCTCTTTCTCGCAATCCTCAGCATCGGGCTCGCGCTCATCCTGCTCGGGAAGGGAAACCTTCTTGTGTTCGACAGGGGCATTCTCATTCTTCCGGCAGCCGATGTTGCGTACAGATTCTGTGCTGCGTATATTTTTGCCACCTGGTCCATCGTTACGATCGCATCCATTGCATTTTTCTTTTCGTCGTTCGTGGAGAACGCCATCGGACCGATTGTGGCGACGATGGGCTTGCTCGTCGTGTTCCTGATCCTGGTGGTCCTGCCCGTCGAAGCATTTGAACCGATTCGACCGTACCTCTTCGCTCAACATATGAATCTTTGGCAGCATGCGTTCCGGGATCCCATTGCCTGGGATGAAATCGGACGCGGGATCGCCGTGCTGGGTTCATATTCTGCCGCTGCGGTCGGAGCGTCATGGTGGATCTTCACGCGTAAGGATATTCTTTCATAGTTTTCCGTTTGCGCCGTTTCATCATCGAGAGGGAAAAATATGGATTGGTATGTGATTGGAATCGTCGTCTATGTGCTGTTTCTCATCGGCATCGGAATCTACAAAAGCCGTTTTGTCAAAACGCAGGACGACTTCATGGTCGCAGGCCGTAAGACGTCGGCGATCTTCCTTGCCGGCACGCTTGTGTGTACCTGGATCGGATCGGGAAGTCTCTTTGGAAGCGCCGGGCTTGGATTTCGTGAGGGATTTTCCGCTCTCTGGATGAGCGCAGGCGCCTGGGCGGGTATCGTGATCGTGTATTTCCTCGCGCATCGGGTCCGGCGCATCGCGCAGTACACCCTCTCGGATATTCTTGAGAAACGGTACAACGCCGCCGCCCGCTTGTTCGGCAGTATCACCATCATGATTGCCTATCTCACAATCGTCGGGTATCAGTTCCGCGGCGGCGGACGACTGCTCAACATTCTCACGGGTATCGATCCGGTCACCGGAGGGGTGATCGTGTGTGGCGTCGTTATTCTCTTTACGGTTGTGGCAGGGATGGTCTCCGTCATTACGATCGACCTGTTCAATGGAATTGTGATGATTGTCGGTGTCTTCATCGCGCTGGGAATCGTCTTCGCCGCCGGCGGCGGGACCGAACAGCTCGCTGTTCTCCCGGCCGATCATTTTGCGCTCTTTGGCCGGCACGATGCCGTGTGGGCCCTCGGCGTCTTCTTTCCCACATTCTTTCTCCTCCTTGGCGAGGGGAGCATGTACCAAAAATTCTTTGCCGCGCGCGACGAGGTCACGGCACGCCGAGCCGTCATCGGCATGATCATCGGCGTTGTACTTCTCGAGAGTGCGATCGCGACGCTGGCGATCTTCGGAAGCAGCAAGTATTTTACGCTCGCTCCTTTCGCAGGAGCTGATGGAGCACTGAACAAAGCGGTCACCGAAACAATCATCCTCCATATTGCCCGGTTCGATGTCCCCATGGTTGCCGGCATTCTCCTCCTTTGCGCCGCCGTGGCAATCATCCTTTCGACGGCGAATACGTTTCTCATCATCCCTTCAACCAATATCAGCAGAGACATCTATCAACGATTCATCAATCCGGATGTCTCACCGGAGGCGATCGTCCGGTTCCAGCGGATCTGGATCATTATCCTGGGTGTGGTGGCATTCGTCGTTGCAAGTTTCTTCCAGAGTATCCTTGACATGGCATTCACCGCCTACACGATGGTCGGGGCGGGGATCACTCCGGCACTTCTGGCCGCATTTCTTTGGAAGCGGGTGACCATCCCGGGAGGTGTTGCCTCGATCGTGGGCGGGATGAGTGTGACCCTGATCATTACCGTTCTCAATCTCGTTCTTCCTTCACCCGTGCTTCAAACAGAGTATATCATTCTTCCAGCAGCAGCCGCCTCGATCGTGCTGCTTGTCGTCGTGAGTCTCCTGACTGCCCCTTCACCGCCGGAGAAGTGGAAACCATTCATCGAGAACATGAAGCCGTGAAAATACGCTCCCGTCAAACCATCCTTGTCCTGTTCGGTGCCCTGCTGTGTGTGGGGACTGCCCCGGCTCAAGAGCTCCGAGGTCTGGAGATCCTCCAGAAGGTTGAACAAAACTTCACTGCGATCAACGACTTCATTGTGGACTTGGAAGTTGATGTCAACATGGACCGGTTGCGCATGCCGCGTATGAAGGCGACCATGTACTTTAAACAGGCAGACAAGCTTCATTTCGATGCGCCTGAGTTCGCAATGATTCCTCGTGATGGAGTATTTCTCAATCCGCGCCTCCTGAGGGAGCGCTATGATGTCGTGCTCGCCGGCGAAGAGTCGATCGCATCCGTCAGGGTGCATAAGTTGCAGCTTGCTGCGAAGGAAGTCTCGGCAAGGGTTCGTCAGATGTACGTCTTTGTCGATCCCTCAAACTGGACGATTGTGAAAATGGAGATGGCTCCATTCCCGGGTCGCGTGGTGATGTTTGATTTTGTCCACGAACGCCAGAAAGGAGACTTCTGGATGCCGACCCGATTGGTTGCATCCTTTTCCACGGCAGAGCCGGATACGACGGCGCCCCTCCCGGAGCTCGCGCAGGAAGTGTCGCCTCGCTACAACGAAATGCGGGGCCCTCTTCGCTCGGGATCCATCACAATTGTCTATTCACGCTATCGGATCAACGTGGGTCTTTCTGATGATATCTTCTCGACGAAGAATAAGGAGAAATGATGCGTAGAGTGATGGTGACAGGAATGGGATTGATCTCTCCGCTGGGACTCAGCTTGAAGACGTCGTGGGAGAATTGCAGAGCCGGGAGGTCCGGCGTCGCTCGGGTGACGAAGATGAATATGGAGCCCTATGCCACGAAGATCGCCGCGGAGGTGAAGGATTTTGATGGATTAAAGTATTTCGATGCCAAGGAGATCAACAGATACGACGTCGCGGTGCAGTATTCGTTCGCCGCGGCGATGGATGCATTCGAAGATTCTCGATTGAAGATCACACGGACGAACGCGGAGAGGGTTGGAATCATCATCGGATCGGGGATCGGGGGATTGAAGAATATTTATGACACAAGTGTCCTGGTCGCTACCGAGGGTCCCCGCAGAGTCTCTCCGTTCTTCGTGCCGGGTGCGATCATCAACACATGTTCAGGATATGCCGCGATTCGGTTCGGGGCAAAAGGACCGAACTACAGTGTGGTGTCGGCGTGCGCGACCGGCAACCATGCGATTGCCGACGGTTTTCACGCCATCCGCCGCAACGAAGCGGATGTGATGATTGTTGGGAGCTCCGAAGCGGCGATCAATCCGCTGGGATTTGCCGGTTTCTCGGCCGCCCGGGCCCTCTCCAAGCGAAACGACGAACCGCAAAGAGCGTCGCGCCCGTTTGATATCGACCGGGACGGCTTCGTGATGGGGGAAGGCGCAGGCGTGTTTGTCATTGAGGAGTACGAACACGCGAAATCACGGGGGGCATCTCTCTATGCTGAAATTCTCGGGTGTGGGATGAGTGCCGATGCGTATCATATCACCGCGCCGGCCGAGAACGGAGAAGGAGCGGCACGCACCATGAAGCTTGCGCTGGAATGGTCCGGTGTGCGTCCCGAGGAAATTGATTACATCAACGCCCATGGCACATCGACCACCATCGGCGATATCGCGGAAACACAAGCGATTCGAGCAGTGTTCGGTCCTCATGCCGATCGGCTTGCCGTCAGTTCCACGAAGTCGATGACCGGACATCTCCTTGGCGCCGCGTCTTCGCTGGAAGCAGCCTTCACCATTCTGGCGCTCAAGGACGGCGTGCTCCCTCCGACAATCAACCTCGACAAGCAAGATCCACAATGTGATCTTGATTACGTCCCGAATATCGCGCGCCGCCGCGACATCCGATTGGCGCTCTCCAATGGATTTGGATTTGGCGGGACAAATACGTCGTTGTGCTTGCGAAAAGCGGAATAGTCTTGCAACGATCGTCCTGATCCGGTCACGCCTCCGCTGTGACGGTCTGTCACGCGGCCGCTTGATCAAGAGCTAGGAAGATGTTTTTCCAAGGGGAAGGTCGATGGCGATTCGCGTGAATTTTCCCGGCTCGCTTTCAAGGGAAACCGTTCCTCCGTGCAACTGAACCAGGCGCCTCGCAAGCGCCAGGCCGAGTCCAGCCCCCTGCTGTTCGCGAATCTTTCGTTCGAACTGCATATACGCACCGATGCTCGCGATCTGCTCATTGCTCATCCCAACTCCCTCGTCTTCGACAGAAATCCTGCATTGATTCCCCACGTGACCGATCGAAACCTTTACCGGCGATCCCGGCTCGGAAAACTTGAATGCATTGTCGATCGTCTCGGAACAGATCTTTGTGAGGTACTCTGCAGAGATGGCGACGGGAACATCGTTCCCCTCGACGGCGAGATCTGCAATCCGGTCGTGCCGTTGAGCGACCTTGGTTGCCACCCGCCCGATGAGGTCAAGGCATTCGGTCGTGTGAAGCGATCTCATTGTTTCCTGTCTTGCAGGATCGGAGGCGATCAGTTCCAGCTGGGCATAGACGAGGAAGTTCTCCAGCACGTGGTGCAGGCGCGTCGCAGAGAGATGGATGTTTTGACCCATCTCCCGGATTTCTCCGGGCGTAAGAGCCTCTGGATCGGTTCGGAGGATTTCCGTGAATCCCAGAATCCCAAAGAGAGGCGTCCGGATTTCATGGGGGAGGGAGAGGGTAACGCTCATTCGAAGGTCTTCGAGTTTCTTCTCGGCCTCCTTCCGCGTCGCATCGTGCTTCTGAAGACGTGACTCGATCGCCGCAAGGAGTTCCCTGGATGTGACAGGTTTCGTGATGTAGTCGTCCGCCCCCAAATCCATCCCTTGTCGCATCTTCGCCCGTTCTTCCTGCCCCGTCAGAAAGATGAATGGAATAGAGGAGGTCAGGGGGTCCTTCCGGAGCTCGGAGATTGTCCAGTATCCGTCGTACGCGGGCATGGCAACGTCACAGATGATCAATCGTGGCGTCTGCGTTCGCGCAAGCTCAACTCCAGAGGCTCCATTGTCTGCTTGGACAACTGCAAATCCGTGAGATTCAAGAAGTTGGGCAATGACGTCCCGCAGGGCTGCGTCGTCGTCAATAAGAAGAATCTTATCCATTCCGCATCCGATTCGTAATCACAAAGTTCATGGTATGGGAAAGTTGGAATATTCTCAAGCGGCGTCGTGAGCTGTCTCGATGATCGCTTCGGCTTGACCGAAAAACCGCTTGACTCTAACGGACGCGGGACATATATTTAGGCATACCTAAATAGGAAATAAGGGCTGCCAGAACGATCACCGTCGTGAGCACATGCCGAGCGAACAAGTTGAGAACTATCTGAAGGCAATCTACAAGCTTGCCGAGCACGAGCGACGGGTCACGACCTCATTGCTCTCCGAACAACTGCGGGTTTCATCCCCCTCGGTGACCGAGATGATCAAGAAGCTTTCGGACGCAGGTGTTGTCGGGTACACACCATACAAGGGGGTGCAGTTGACGGCACGGGGCAGAAAGAAGGCTCTGCGTATCGTGAGACGTCACAGACTCTGGGAACTGTTTCTCGTCGAAGTCCTCAAGTATCGTTGGGATGAAATCGACGAAGAGGCGGAGCGACTTGAGCACATTACCTCGGACAGGCTCGAGGAGCGGCTCGATGCTTTTCTCGGATACCCGAAGGTCGATCCGCACGGCGACGTCATCCCGACGGCGGCGGGGAGCATCGATCAGCCGGAATATTCCCTTCTCGCCGATTGCCGGCCGGGAACAAAAGCGGTCGTGGCCAGAGTCAGCGATACGGATTCCGAGGTTCTCCAGCATCTCTCCCGGCTCGGGATCAAACTCAAGAAACAAATCGTGGTGCGCGACCGGTTGGCATTCGACGGATCGATGACAATCGCCGTCGATGGCAAGGAACAATACTTGAGCCGCAAACTGGCATCGCAAATCTATATCGAACACACGTGAGTGAATACGATGCCCGACCCTCTTCTGGCGTTGTCAATCGGAATCGGCGTGATGGGAGCGGCGGCATACGTGCTGTGGCCGCGGAGCGGATTGATTGCCCGGTTTCAACAGGGATTCCTTCGAGCGAAACGCGTGCTGATGGAAGATGCGCTCAAGCACCTTTACGACTTCGAATATCGGAACCTCAGCAGTACTCTGGAAAGCATCGCCGGGGCTCTCGGAATCAACGGCGACGAGGCGGCCGCGTTGGTGACGCGGCTGGAGACACTTGGTTTGATTGTCCGACGTCAAGCCGACCTTGGCCTGACGGCAGCCGGTCGATCATACGCCCTGCGTATCGTGAGAATTCATCGCCTGTGGGAGCGATATTTGGCTGATGAGACCAACGTCTCCGAACCTGACTGGCACCGTGAGGCGGAGCGCCGCGAACACTACATGACGGGGGAAGAAACAGAACGACTATCAAAGTACCTGGGGAATCCGCTGTACGATCCGCATGGCGATCCTATTCCCACGTCGTTTGGCACTCTCCCCGGACCACGCGGCACGTCGCTCGCCTCTCTCGAAGAAGGACGATCGGCAACCGTCGTCCACGTCGAGGACGAGCCCTCGTCGATCTATGCGCAGCTCGTGGCGCAAAATATCTATCCCGGCCTTCTCGTCAGAACTATCGAGAAGTCGAGCAAGAGAATCGTCCTCGAAGCGGGAGGAAATGATATCGTTCTCGCGCCGGTGGTCGCTGCCAATGTCAGTGTTGTCCCGCATGAGCAAAGAATCCGTGAGGATCGACTTCATCGAACACTGGGGGACCTCAGGCCTGGGGAGTCGGCACGAGTCGTCGGAATTGCGCCGGCGTGCAAGGGACTTCAGAGACGACGCCTGATGGATCTCGGTATTGTTCCCGGGACGACCATCGTTGCGGAATTGGAGAGCGTGGGGGGTGATCCGGTGGCTTTCCGTATCCAGGAGGCGAGCGTCGCTCTGCGGCGCCAGCAAGCCAATTTTGTGTTTGTGGAGGAGATCTCGAGCGGAGGAAACGTATGACCCGAACGGAAATCGAACAGTGTGAAATCTGTCCCGCAAATCCGAATGCAAAACTGTTGCACCTTGGCGCCAAGATCGACGGCTCCGATCACATTGTCGCACTCGCCGGCAATCCGAACGTCGGAAAGAGCACCATCTTCAATCAGTTGACCGGGCTTCGCCAGCATACTGGAAACTGGCCCGGCAAAACGGTAACCAGAGCGGAAGGGGCCTATGTTTACGACGGGAAGCGGTACAAGGTCATTGATCTCCCCGGAACGTACAGTCTGCTCTCCACCAGCACCGATGAAGAGATCGCGAGAGATTTCATCCTCTTTGGTCGACCCGACGTGACTGTGGTCGTTGTGGATGGGACTCGTATTGCCCGCAATTTGAATCTTGTTCTGCAGATCCTCGATATCACAGATCGACTCGTTGTGAATGTAAACCTCGTGGACGAAGCGAAACGCGTGGGACTTTCCATCGACGGTCGGGCTCTCGCTCGGGAGCTCGGGGTCCCAGTGGTACTCACGGCCGCCCGCACGGGAGAAGGGATTCCACACCTGCTGCACGAGATCGCCAACCTCGCAAGTGGGAAGGTGTTTACAAAGCCGTTCCGGTTTGTGACGACATCAAAGCACGTCCAACGTGGCGTGGAACAGCTGAGCCAACTCATTCAGAAGGCCTACCCGGCGATTCCGAACACCCGGTGGATTGCACTGCGGCTTTTGGAGGGCGATCAGAGCATCATCGACGCGATCCGGCATGGCGAACTCGGCCTCCTCGCGACGACTGGACGACGGGACGAACATGTGGCGGTTGAAGGAGCGGGTGATGAACGGACGCAGTGATACGCCGAACAAAAGCATTCTTGCGGTCGCCAATGCCCTTCGTTGGGAAATCGGAGAAGGACTGCACGATTCCGTGACCGCAGATCTCTACCGTGAAGCGGAACGCATCGCCGGCGTAGTGACGGCACGAAGCGGCAAAGGGCAGAGGTTGGATCTTGACCGGATCCTTGATCGCATCCTGACAAGTCGCGCGTTTGGGTTTCCCACCATGTTTCTTCTCCTAGCTCTCGTTTTTTGGTTGACGATCGAAGGGGCAAACGTTCCGTCCGCTTTGCTCTCGACCCTCCTGGTCGATCAGGGTCATCCTTTCCTGAAGAGTCTCAGCGCGGCGTTCGGGGTGCCATGGTGGGTGAGCGGTCCCCTTGTTGATGGGACTTACCTTGCGATGGCATGGGTGGTGAGTGTGATGCTTCCTCCCATGGCGATCTTCTTTCCGTTGTTCACGCTGCTCGAGGATTTCGGATACCTGCCGCGCGTGGCCTTCAATCTCGATTTCCTGTTTCGCAAGGCGGGTGCCCACGGCAAGCAAGCGCTGACGATGGCCATGGGATACGGATGCAACGCGGCGGGAATCGTTTCGACGCGCATCATCGACAGTCCACGAGAACGCCTCATTGCGATTCTGACGAACAATTTCGCTCTCTGCAACGGACGGTGGCCGACGCAGATTCTCATTGCAAGCATCTTTATCGGCGTGCTCGCTCCTCCGTATCTCGCCGGAGCAGTCTCCGCGCTCGCGGTCGTTGCCGTTGTTCTCCTCGGTATCGCGTTTACCTTTCTCGTCTCATGGATGCTTTCACGAACGATCCTCAGAGGCACGGCGTCCACGTTTAGTCTGGAACTGCCGCCGTATCGGCCGCCCCGCATTCTTCATACACTGTACACGTCACTGATCGACCGGACACTCATCGTCCTGTGGCGAGCCGTCGTCTGGGCAGCGCCAGCGGGCTTGGTGATCTGGCTTGTCTCGAACATCTCGATCGGAGGGGTGAGTCTCGCTGCGCACGTCGTTCAGTCCCTCGATCCGCTTGGTCTGCTGATCGGGCTCAATGGAATTATTCTTCTGGCGTATGTGATCGCAATTCCCGCGAACGAAATTGTGATCCCGACCCTCCTCATGCTCACCGTTCTCTTTCACGGCATTGCGGATGTCGGAACCGGCGCGGGAGTCCTGTTCGAGCTCGATTCACCGGCCGCCGTCGCCGATCTACTCCACGCCGGAGGATGGACCCTTCTCACAGGAATCAATCTGATGCTGTTCAGCCTGCTCCACAACCCTTGCTCCACGACACTCTACACGATCTATCGGGAGACCGGGAGCGTGAAGTGGACGCTCCTCTCCGCTCTGATCCCGCTCGTGATCGGATTCACCGTCTGTTTCTTTGTTGCCCAGGTGTGGAGAATTGTCGTCGGTGTGTGACGCGAAGGAGGAATCACAGCGAGGAAACAATCGGGGGGATCCGGAGAGGTGTGAGGCCGACTGAGAGAGCAGGGAATGCCTTCGCGGGGGGTCTGCTAATTGCTCTTGCCCGTCATTTCAAACTCTTGAAGTCCGAGCTCGTACTTCTTCTTGTACTCTTTGATTCCTTCGAACATCGCCTCGGCGATCCTCGTTTGACCGGTTGAAGAACGCAACACCTTCTCTTCATTGCGGTTGGAGAGATACCCAAGCTCCACGAGTGCGTTGGGCATGGAAGCGCCGACGAGCACGTGAAAGCCGGCCTGTTTCACACCGCTGTTCTTGATCCGCAGTTTCGATGCCATGGTTTCGCTCGCCAGCTCTGCAAAACGCTCACTATACCGCATGAAACTCATCTGCTGAAGCGTCACGAGGATGAAGTTTTCTTCCGTAAGTTCCTGATACCGATCCTGATAGCCCTCCTCCTCCTTGATGACTGAGTTCTCACGTTCCGCGACCGCAATGGCGCTCTCAGTTTTGCCTGGTCTCAGGAGGTAGATCTCGAAGCCGCTTGTGGGTGTCGGTTTCTTTGGGGTTGAATTGCAGTGAATACTGACAAACAGCTTTCCGCCCGCGTCGTTGGCGATTTGCGTTCGCTTGTAAAGCTCGATGAACGTGTCGGTTGTTCTCGTATAGACAACGTTCACGTCGGGAAGGTGTTTTTCGATGAGCTTCCCCAATTTCAACGTGACGGCAAGCGTCACATCTTTCTCCTTCGTTCCGCCGATGCCGATGGTTCCAGGATCTTTTCCCCCATGTCCGGCATCCAGGACAATGACGTCGAGTTTCCAACGATCCCTTTGGCTTTCCAGGCTTTCCCGGATGCTCTCCTGACGGGTCTTTTCCAATTCGGCAGCCATGGCTTTGGTCCGCGTATACAGCGTGACAACCAGATTGTTCGAACCGGGCTCGTTGACGATGTCGGCATTCACGACATCCGGTGTGAGTTTGAAGGTGAGTTGTACCGACGTCGGGGACTGGAACACCAGGAAACGCTGGATCGCGCCGGAAGGTCGGACCTGTTTGACAAGCGTGGCAGTATCGGCCTTCGCGTTCGCGATGGTTACGAAGAGCCAGCCATCGTTCTTGAGCCATTTATCAAACACGCCGAGTGGGCGGGCGGCCTTGATCGTCATCATATACCCGTTCGCCCGGGATTCGATGTCCAGACCGGTGATATCATAGTCAGAGAGAGATGGGCTCGTCGCAAGACTTACCGTACGGGCGGTTCGCTCATATGTGATGTTCCCCGGCCAGAGAAAAGTGAGGAGGCGGAAGAATTGTTCCGTTGGGACATAGTAGGATCCCCCCAGATGAAGCGAAGGTCGTGGGAGCTGGAAGACGCTCGAGGTATTGCTCGAAACATTTGTGATGACCAGGAACGGATTGCCCGCCGTGATCTTGACGCGGTGTGTGGGGAGTCGGAATTCAAATTTCCGGACCTCGAGGTTGATCGCTGCCGGGAATCCCATTCCCTGCGCAAACTCACTCGCGGAAATATAGTTGATGTTCAGCGTATCAAGCGAGCTGACCCGGATCGGGTCTCGGTTCCCTGAGGAGATTGTCAGAAGAGATTGTTGAGCGAAGACCGTTGTGGAGACGAGGATACCGACGAGGAGAAGGGAAATCGAGGGAGCAAGGCGGAACGAGATAGAGGACCTCCCTTGTCTAGTTGATAATCTCAAGAGTGTTTTTCTTTTCATCCGCGCGCATTCGGACGCGGATGGAATCGCTTCCGGCAATGATCTTTCCAATCCCCATGAAGGTGACGTAGTCGTTCGTGGTCTCTTCGATATAGTAGCGCGCGTGTTCGTTTTCGTCAACCTGCGAGACATGCCGCATCGTCACTCCGGCGAAGCTCTTGTTGCCGCCGCCGAGGGAAGTCGGTTTCCAGTAATACTCTCGGGCTTTTTGCGCGAAATATCCCAGATCGACGATGATGACGTTCCGTGTTGCCTCTGTCGCGCCGCCGGAAAATATTGTGAGGCCCGCGGCAATCGCGATGCCTACGATAATCACCCCCAGAAGCACAAACATGAGTTGTTGCTGTCCCATCTAGTCTACCCTCTTGGTAGTCGGTCCTGAATTTGGGACACACGTTGCAGCCACTGGTTCCGCACGTTGATACCTCTCTCCGCGAGATCGCTCGTCAACGGTTCGAGAGGAACAAACTGCTCCGGAGTCTTCACACCAACCTCCCGGCATCGGCCTCCGACGATGTACTGGGCGATGAGCGAGGTTGGGAACGCGGTCGTCCGCATCATGGCACTAATATTATGATTTGCGTCAAAATAGTCAACTATGTCATTTCGCAAAATTCCAGCCACTCCTCTCCGCACGCCCGCAACTTCTATTCTGGCCACAACGAGGTCGAAATCGTTTCCTGAGAGCCGTTTCTTCAATAGTTCGTGAAAAATCTCTCTTGCTGTGGCCACGCCTGAACCAAAACGATACGGTTCATCTGATGCAAAGCCAACCTCAAGAAGTGTTCGAAACCTCTCACAGTGTCCGGCGTAACGAATCGTCTTGTAATCAAGCGACCGGGCTTTGCCCGCGAACATCTCGGGAAGATATGAGGCACCTCCCGAGGTGTGAAAGGCCTCAAGCATGCCGAGCGGCGGCGGGAACTCTATCTCCTCGATCCCGCTCAATGCATCGACTTCATCGACTGCGAAGTCACGCAACACCCGGGCCTTTCCCGAATATTCGTTGACGAGCCCTTCAACCGAAAATACGAGCTGATAATTGAACGGCTCTTTCGGATGTTGGGGCAACCCGCCGACGCGAATACGGATCGAGTCCAGTTGCTCGAATTCCTCGGCTTCACGTGCCGCAACAACGTTTGCCAGACCTGGAGCGAGTCCGCAATTCGGAACGATGGAGAGATTCAGCGCCGCGGCCTCATCGTTCATCGATCGCTGCCGGCGGATCACATCGTCATTCCCACCAAGATCACAGAAGTGAACCCGTGCAGCAATCGCGGCTTTGGTCAGCTGAACGTTATTCTGATACGAAACCGCTCCTATCGCACATTCGTGCGCCGACATGGTTTCAACGACGCGCGTGAAGTCGTCTGCGTGGAGCTCAACAATCTCCACTTTCGGCGATTGGATCCAGTGTTGAACGCGCCTGAGTACGTCAGCGTCAATATCTGCGAGCGTCACTCGTTCGACCCCCTTCGAGCGAGCAAGATCAAAGGCGATGGCCCGACCCATCATTCCTGCACCAATCACGACAAATTTCATACCGTCACTCCACTGAGACTTGTTTGCGATGAGTTACCAATATTGTCGGTCGTCTTCAAGCAACGCTGGAAGTAAATAATACCGACGATGTTACTTTTACTTGAGAATCTGACCGGTCTGCATCGACCAGAACAGAAGGTCCAGATGGGTCATCGGTATTTCAATTCGCTCGGCAAATTCCTGAAACACTGCTTCAATCTCAAGATACCGTTTCTTCGGCAATGTTGGAGGCGTGACGTCGATCACAGCGATCGTTTCCAGAGAGTGAAGAATGTGACGATCCAGAATAGCGAGGTTCTCAGACCTCCCAATGTTCCGCAAGAAGTGGGTCGCCTCTTTGAATCCAAGCCCCGTGAATTCGCGGACCAGGAATTCTCGCTTCCGGAAAGCAGCAATGTCGTCGGAACGGAGGAACGATGTATCCAACGACCGCTTTCGCGCCGCCCGCAAGCGCTTCGATTTGACCCGGTGAAAGCGAACATAGTGACTCCGGTTTCGAAGATAGGGCTCCGGATCAAATCCTCGTTCCCGAAATCGATCACGACGTAGGGCCTCGACGACTTTCCCGGCGTGCTCAGCGCTCGATTGCGGTGTGAGGAGGCAGTAGATGAGTTCATAGAAATATTCGGATTCGGGAACACGCTCGAATTCATCGAGACGGTTCCGGATGTCATTGCGTTTCAAAAGGTATTGCGCGCGCAATTCGTCGAGTGCGCGGTCGGGAAGTCTCTTTCGTCTGCGAGACGTCATCTGACAAGACCTATGTATCGAATGTTCCTGCGAGACTCGACGCGCACGAGTCCGTCCCGTTGGAGCCCTTCGATCAATCTACGAAACCAGCGGGGGTCCCCCGATCGCTCGAT
The DNA here is from genome assembly GCA_016873805.1 of Ignavibacteria bacterium. Lineage (GTDB taxonomy): Bacteria > Bacteroidota > Ignavibacteria > UBA10030 > UBA10030 > VGVZ01. Next base: position 11,682 of record VGVZ01000010.1, on the reverse strand, counting down.
GCGAACGATCGACCGGAGCAAGCGTCGCTCAGAAATTCGTTCAGTCCCGTTGAGTGACCGGAGCAGATCGATGACCTTCCCCCGGTGAAGCCGATTGGGGATTCCATGACGAGCGGGCTCGTTCCTCGGTCTTTTTTCGAGGGTTACTGGAGATCGATAAGCACTCGGACATTCTTTGCTCACGGGGCAGAGATGACAGAGGGGAGCCCGCGCGGTACATACGAGCGCACCGAGATCCATCAGCGCCTGATTCCACTCCGAAGCCGAAGAGCGGGAGAGGAGGAGTTCAGCCAGCTTCCATTCGGCGGGAAACGTTGCGCGTTTCAACAGGCGTGTGAAGATTCGTCTGATATTCGTGTCAACGACCGGGACATTTTGGCCAAATGCAGTTGCAAGGATTGCATTGGCCGTGTATTTGCCGATTCCGGGGAGTTTGTGAAGAGCGGGAGCCGCCGCGGGAATCTTCCCCCGATGCTTCTCCATCACCTCCCGGGCAATCTGCCGCAAGTAAACAGCGCGACGATTGTACCCCATCCCTCGCCAGGCCTTAATCACATCGGATGTGCTCGCATGAGCGAGGGTTCTCAACGTCGGAAAGCGTCTGAGGAACACCGGATATTTTTCCTTCACCCGTGCGACCTGTGTCTGCTGCAGCATGATTTCAGAGAGAAGGATGCGGTAGGGGTCATTGGTTCGGCGCCACGGGAGATCCCGCCCGTTGGCCCGGTACCATCGAAGAATCTTCATGTGGAGTCGTTTTCGTAACGTCGGGGAGATATGGAGTGATGTGCGACTGCTCATCTTTCTGCAAGGCGCTTCACGATCGATCTGTTTCCTTCAAGAATGTCGAGCGCAGAGAGGTCGGTTGGTCTCATCCAGGCGATCTGTTCGAAAACATTGTTCACCGGTTCGCCGTCGAACTGAGTGATGTGACAGTACGACACCTCGTAGTGGCCGCCGTCTTCATAGTATGCCGTGGATGTCTCGACGGCATCGATCGCGTGGAGGCGAATCGAAAGTTCCTCCTTCAGCTCGCGGCTCAGGCAATCGAACAGGGATTCACCTTCCTCGATCTTACCCCCCGGGAATTCCCACAGCAGTTCATACCGTGCTCCCCGCTTTCGCTGGCAAAGAAGGATCTTTCCGTCTCTTCGGATTATTCCAACGGCCACACAAGTCATATTCGTGAAGCCAATATATCAAATCGCTGAGGGATATCCAACGCTATTGCGTTCCGATCGGGATATCGTTGATTCGTCGGAAAAATTCTGCAATATTAGCATCCCCCATACAACGTAGAAAGTGTTTCGTGAAGAAATTTCTGCCTGTCCTCTTCCTTCTCTCCGCGACGCTTCATGCACAGGAGATAATCCTCAACGAAATATACAATGCATCTGACCAGGCGAACGAGTGGATAGAACTCCTTGTCCTCAGCGACAGGCTGGATATCCGCGGATGGGATTTTCGGGATTTTTCCACCACCGCGGCCGCACAACCCGCGATGATTTTCACCTCGCATTCGCTCTGGTCAAATCTTCGGGCAGGAACCATCATTGTGATTACCCATCAGTCGACTGCGTTCGAGGATTTGGATGCAAGTGATTTCACTTTGGTGGTACGCTCGAGCAACACCCTCCTTCTCAGTGGCGGCGGCTTCAATTTTGCATCGACGACAGATGCCATTCATATTAGGAAACCCAATGGGTTTCATGTCCACGGCATCTCATGGGGGACGGCAAACGCGGCCAGCATTCAAGCACCCAAAGTCCATTTTACAGGACCCTCGTCAAGCAATACGTCGATTTCATATGGTGGTGGAAGTGCAGCCGGTCTCACCGATCCTGCGAATTGGACATTCAACAATCCGAATTCGACAATCGGCACTGGCAACGGTGGCGCCAACTCCACATGGATTGCCGGCATGCGTGCTCGAGCCGATGGATCGGGAAGTGCAACCGCAAAACCGGATACACTCTTGTCCGGCAGCACGTTCGATCTGCGCGTCATGTTTCGTCGTGATCCGCAATTCACGATCAACGGTTTGCGTCTGATTGTGCCGCCGTCATTTCAATGGTCCCGAACCGCTTCCGATGTGACCTTCACCAATCTCACGTCGACGATGAGCGTTGCCGGAGACACGATCACCTTTGCGCCGATCTCGTTCTCGGCAGACACAACCGTTATCACGGTCAGAACAATTTCTCCCCCTGAGAGTACAGCATACTATCCGGTCGTCGTGCAAACGCGGGGAACATCCCAGTACGAAAGTATCATGGCTTCCCCCACGATCGTCGCATTCGGAGTGCCGGTTCCGATCAGCGAGGTGAAGACGAACGACCCGAACGGCGTGGCCGTGCGGATGGGACAACTCGCAACAGTCCATGGAATCGTGACCGTGGCGAATGAGTTTGGCGGTCCATCGTATATCTCCGACAATTCCGGCGGGATGTCGATCTTCGGTTCTTCGTTCAGCACGCGTGTAAATGTGGGGGATGAGGTGATTGTTTCCGGACGCATCACACAGTTTTATGGATTGAATCAGTTTGAGTTTCCCTACCTGCATCTGGTTTCTTCGAGCGGGAACGATGTATCGCCTCAGGTGATTCAGGTTCGCGACATCAAGAACGAAGGAATTGGAGGGATTGAACAGTACGAAGGACGATTGGTGCGCCTCAGCGGTGTGGCAGTCAGGACGATCGCAGGTGGTACCGTCGGGAACTGGACGGGGGATACGAACTACAAGATCATCCAAAACGGTGACACTGCCGAAGTGAGAATCGACAAAGACACAAACCTGAACGGCGCGGCAGCTCCGCAGGGGTTCTTCGATCTCGTCGGTGTCCTTGGCCAGTTCAAGTCAAGCTCCCCCTTCATCGGCGGGTATCAGGTCATGCCCCGCTCGACCTCCGATATCATCGCGTCCGGTCCGATCGTTCTCACAACACCGAAGGAGACGGCTATCTCTCCCACCTCGGTGACAATCGGTTGGAAAACGAAGAATCCCGGCACAACGCGCGCCCGATACGGGAGGACCACCAACTACGAGCTCGGAGACGTGACTGCGTCCGGAACGCACACTGATCACTCGATTACGATTTCGAATCTCACACCCGCGTCGCTCTATTATGTGCTCCCGTATTCGGTCAGCGGGGTCGACACCAGTTTTGGAAGCCGGCTCCTTGTGAGCACTTCGTCGGCGACATCGAAAGGAACGATCAACGTCTATTTCAACAAGTCGATTGACGCGAGTGTGGCGCGTGGAGAAATCGCCTCCGGCAATGTCCCCCTTGCAAGTCGTTTTATCGAACGGATCAGATCTGCGAAGTATTCAATTGATCTCGCCATTTATAACATGAGCGGAACTCCCGGGTCATCAATTGCAACAGAACTCGTCGGAGCGCAGACTCGCGGAGTGAAGGTTCGGGTCATCGGAGAGAAGGACAACATCACCAACCCGCCGTTCGCGACATTGAGGACCAACGGTATCCCGGTGATCGACGACGGGTACGATGCGGCAAACGGGGGAGTCGGGTTCATGCACAACAAGTTCGCGATCTTTGATTATGCCGATCCCGGCTCAGATACGTCGGTCTGGGTGTGGACGGGATCATGGAACTTCACCTACAATGGCACTGAAACAGACTTCCAGAATGCGATCGAGTTTCAGGATCGCGCATTGGCGGGAGCGTTTACTCTCGAGTTCAATGAGATGTGGGGGAGTCCGACGCCGACCCCGGATCAAACGAAAACCCGATTTGGAGCAAGAAAGACAGACAACATCCCGCATAGCTTTGTTGTCGGGGGAGTACCAGTCGAGCTGTACTTCAGTCCATCCGACCGGACGACCGAACAGATCGTGAACACGGTCAACATGACCAAGCACTCTGCGAATGTCGCGATGTTGTCGTTCACGAGATCTGATATTGCGAACGCGCTCGTTGCGCGAAAGAATGCCGGTACAAAGGTGCGTGTGATCATGGATAACAATACCGATCAGAGCAACCAATTCAGCTTTCTCTTGACCAATGGCGTGAACGTTTTGCTCGATCCATTCCCGGTACAGCTTCATCACAAATATCTCATCGTCGATGCGGAGCATACATCGTATCCGGGAGTGGTCCTGACCGGTTCGCATAACTGGAGCACCTCAGCCGAAACGCGAAATGACGAGAACACGGTGATCATCCGGCGCAACAGGATCGCCAATCTCTACCTGCAGGAATTCAAAGCAAGATACAACGCGGCGGGAGGCCTGGATAGCATTATCGTGGCTGTGGAGAAGATGAGTGATGCCGTTCCCACTCGATTCTCTCTCTCGCAAAATTATCCCAATCCGTTCAATCCGTCAACGACGATTGAGTTCGGACTTCCGCAGACAACTCGGATATCGCTGACGGTTTTCGATCTCGTGGGAAGGGGGATTGCGACTCTTGCCGAGGGGGAGTATCAAGCAGGTGTGCACCGCGTCACGTGGAATACGAAGAATCTGCCGAGCGGCGTGTATTTCTACCGGTTTTCGGGAGGCGGGATCGTTCAACTAAAACGGATGATGCTTGTCAAATAGCGAGACCGGGGAAACCAATGCATCGCGCATTGAAGTTCATTCTGATTTTCATCGCGTGTGGGAGCCTCGCGCCGTCGGCTGTTGCGCAGAATTGCGCCGGCACATCGGTTGGCCTCATGCCTCTGACGGAACTTGGGACCGGAACATACAGGAATTTTTCGGGCGGATTATATCCGCAGGGGACGAATCAGCGGCCCGCGGCACATGAAGCCGCGGGGCAGCTCCTCGCCCAACAAGTTCAGCCCCTCAACGCGACGGGAATCCCGGATCTGGTGAACGGCAAGATCGTGTTGCTGTCGATCGGGATGTCCAACACGACTCAGGAGTTTTCTGTCTTCAAATCTCTCGCCGATGCTGACCCCGCCAAAAATCCGCGGCTCGTCATCGTGGATGGAGCCCAGGGGGGACAGACCGCGTCCACAATCTCCAATCCGAACGCGAATTTCTGGAGCGTGATCGAACAGCGCTTGACCTCCGCCGGGGTGACGCGGCAGCAAGTTCAGGTCTTTTGGGTGAAGGAGGCAAATGCAAATCCGACTCAAGCGTTCCCGGTTCACGCTCAGACTCTGCAGAGCCAGCTTGAAGCGATCGCGCGAATTCTGAAGGACAAATATCCGAACGCCCGGCTCGCGTTCTTCTCGAGTCGGACATACGGAGGGTACGCCACGACGACATTGAATCCGGAGCCGTACGCGTACGAATCGGGATTTTCAGTGAAGTGGATGGTTGAAAAACAGATCAACGGCGATACGTCGCTCGCGTTTTCCGGATCGGCACCAAGAGCACCATGGCTGGCGTGGGGGCCGTACCTTTGGGGGGATGGGATGAGGGGAGGATTGGGGGCTCTCGTATGGGAGTGTCACGATTTTCAATCTGATGGGACGCATCCTGCGGCAAGCGGGCGACAGAAAGTCGCCGACGCGTTGTTGAGTTTCTTCAAGAACGATCCGACAGCCGTTCCATGGTTTCTCAGGTCAATCACCGGAATTGAACGCGACGATCAGCCGATCCCATTGGCCGTGCATCTCGAACAAAACTATCCCAATCCGTTCAATCCAACCACGACTATCGAATTCTACCTGCCGCGTACGGCAAGGATCACCCTCAAGGTCTTCGATACGATGGGGAGGGAGATAGCAGTGCTTGCAGATGATCAGCGGTCGGCCGGCGTGCACAAAGTGCAGTGGAACGCAGGCTTGAGGCCGAGCGGAGTGTATGTTTACCGATTCACGTCTGAGAATTCTTCAGAATCACGAGCGATGCTGTTGCTACGGTAGAGTGGCGCGTCTCACCGCACCGATTCAACCTTCCGGTCTCCACGCTCTCAAATAGAAAACGATCCGGGACGGTGCCAACCGAACGTTGATTCTCTTGTTTCACGCGAGGCGGGCAATGAACAAGATCGCCACAGCGAAATACCTGCCGGTTTGTCTTCTCTCGATCACAATGCTGCTGCAGGAGATGGACGGACAGGTGCCGGCGCCACTTCGGCTTATGAAACAAGTCTTTGTCACGACCGATGCCGAAGGGGGCTCTGCGCGACCGGAGGTCTCCGCAACAAACAACAGGATAAAAGTGGAGGACAGGGGTTAGGAAAGGGGAATGGAGAGATCTACGTGTACGAGATGGGGATGCCGACGTCTGTGGAAGTGGAGAAAGCCGTCGACACGTCAGAATTGTTCCAGCTCTTTCAAAACTATCCCAATGCATTCAACTCGGCCACGACGATTGGTTTTGTTCTTGTCCGGAGTGTTTACGTCACCCTGAGAATCCATGACCTCCTCGGAAGAGAGATTGCCACACTCGTTGACGCAGAACTCCCTGGAGGCCATCATCATGTTGTCTGGGATGCCGGAATCTTGCCGAGCGGAGTGTACTATTGTCGCTTGAGCACAGGAGAGATGACCCAGACGCGGACAATGATGCTGGTGAGGTAGGGTTTCTTGCAACCTTCCGAAGGTTTATGAAGATCAAGCGCTGGAACCTTCGGAAGGTCTCACACATCTTGCAATTTCCGCCCCCTTTTGCTAATTTCAGCAAAACTTTCTTTCCTTCCCCTGGAATTCTGAATGCCTCGTTTCTCTCTCGACGAGATTCGCAACCGGTTTTCCACTTCAACTGACTTCAACGATCTCTTTGACGCCTTCCAGGATGCGCTCGAGCAGAAGATCCAGGATCTCGAGGTGTATCGCCTCCTCTTCTGGAACAAATCTCTCAGCTCCGATGAACTCTGTCTCTTCGGAGAAAAACTCGCGATGGAGTTCCCTCCCCTCGCGTACGAAATCTTCATGTGGATGGCGAGTATTTTCGAGGCTACCTTCTCCGCGTACGATAACTTCGAGCTTGCGATCGAATACTATCAGAAGGCGGCCCATGCGCGACCTTCGGAGTCCGATCCTTACCTTGATGCCTGCGATTGCTACGATCCCGATCTGAACATCCCTCCGATCGATACACTGATCGATTTCCTCATCCGCGGTTCACGAACCGTGAAGAACAAAAAGCCCATCTATGTCCGTCTCTCCAGAATGTACGAGATGGTCGGAGACATCGATCGGAGCGAGTACTATCGCGGGCTCGCCGATGAAATCGGAAAGGCGGATGAATAGACCGCCGATGTCGAACCTTCAACAATCCTCCCCATTGGTCCGCGGCTATCTCTTTATCCTCTCCGCCGTTCTCTTCTGGAGCGGATCGGCGTCGCTCGCGAAGCATCTCTTTACAACCTCCTACGACACGCTGATCATCGTTCAGACCCGTTCATCGCTGTCGTTTGTCCTCTTTGCCGTCTATTTCGCGTTACGGAGACGCGCGATATTCAAGATCGATTCGAAGGATCTGTTGAAATTCGTCCTCGTCGGGGTGATCGGTGTCGCCGTGACGAATTTCACGTACTACTTCGCCGTCAAGGAATCGACCGTCGCCACTGCGATTCTCATCCAATACATCGCCCCCGTCCTCGTGATGATCTATGCAGTTTCCGTCATACGATCCGAGCTTCTCAGTAGTGCGAAGGTGATTTCGATGGCGCTGGCACTCATCGGATGTTTTTTTGCCGTGACCAGCGGAAGTGTTTCGTCGCTTCAACTCACGGGATGGGGATTGGCGAGCGGATTTGCGTCGGCCCTTGGATATGCGTTCATGCTGTTGATGAGCAAGCATCTTCTTGCGAAGTACAGTGTCTGGACGATGCTCACCTACGCGTTTGGCTTTGCGACGCTCTTCTGGCTCTTCGTGAATCCGCCGTGGGTCGTTGCATCGAGAGGATACGATGAAGGGGACTGGGGAATATTCCTCCTCTTTGCCGTGATGTCGATTCTGATTCCGCATTCGCTGTTTTCATCCGGACTTAAACTGATGGAAGCATCGACGGTTGGCATCGTCACCACGCTGGAGCCGGTCTTTTCGATTCTCATCGCGCATCTGGCGCTCGGCGAAGCATTCGGCGGCGCACAGATCATCGGAGCGATCGCGGTGGTGACGGCAATTGTTCTTCTCCAGCTGCGGGGCATGCGGCATGCGGTGAGGAATAGACATGTTGAGTAAGCGGCGACAGACGCGCATCGAACGGACGCTCCGCTACCGTCAGCGTGATCTCACGGTGGTGATCGAGAACGTTCACGACCCTCACAACGTCAGCGCCATCCTGCGGAGTTGCGACGCTGTGGGCATCGCGGAAGTCCAGCTCGTGTATACAACCGAGCAGTTTCCGAAGATTGGAAAGAAAAGCTCGGCCAGTGCCGGCAAGTGGGTGGAGCGGAGGAAGTTTTCTTCCATTGCCGATTGCTTCAAGACGCTTCGGGAAGAGGGATTTGCGATCTACGCGACCCACCTCGGCGAGAGTTCGTCATCACTCTATGATCTCGATCTCACGAAGAAGGTCGCGATCGTCGTCGGCAACGAGCACCGGGGAGTCTCCGAAGAGGCGGCAACCGGTGCCGATGCGAACTTTCAGATCCCGATGTTCGGCATGATCCAGAGTCTGAATGTCTCGGTTGCCTCTGCGGTCACGCTGTTTGAAGCTCTTCGCCAGAGAATTGCGAGCGGGAAACACGAGTGTCCCACGTACTCAACCCAGGAACTCGCGCAGTTGTTCGCACAATGGAAACAAAAATAGGGGAAGGCACGATGACATCGCACTCACTACGTCCGGAGACGTCACGGTTTCTCGAAAAGCTGGGCGCATATGCGAAAAAAGATCTTCACCATCCCACCGTTCTGGGGATGATGATCGATCATGCGAGGAGGGAAGATCGGTGGCCGTTGATCGAGGAGATTTCGTTCTACGCGAAGTTTGTGACGAAGGCGCACGATTTGATGCTGCGAATCGGACGCGAGGGGGAGGGATACGACAAGATCAGCGCGGAGTTCGAGACAAGCACAACGACAATTCAGGACCGCCTCAAAGATTTCGTAACCGGCATGCCGGACGATCTGAGGGTGAACTTCGAGAAGACGTTTTTGGATCTTGACCAGAAGAGTTTCACGGAGTTTCTTGGATTGCTCAACGATTTCACATGGCTGAAGAATTGGATGGTTGATGGAAAGGAAATACCGTAAGAAGATTTTCCGCGCCTGGATAGTAGGGGTTATGTTCAGTTGTCAGACGGCGGACCGGAACGCCCATTTTCTTTTTGCTCGTCCAAAAAGAAAATGGGCAAAAAGAAAAAGACGCCGAAATCGAAACGCACTTGTTAGGTCTCCCACCCTCATGCTACAATTTCGGTGCATGAAGTGATGTTGTTTCGAAATTGTTTCTTTGGCTGCACCGAAATTGGACGCGCGTATGATGCTGCCAACCCGCGTTGCCGGCGATTTCGGTGTGCGACATTGTCTCGATGTGAGTCATGTCGCATTGAGGCTGGCTGCATGTGATGGAAAACAAAGCAAAACACAAGCCAGAATACGTAGGATGAACATTTCCGATAACCTATGAAGAAAATATTAGGTCATCATTTCTTTGGAGTACTCTCGCTCGTCTTGTTGATCGTCTCATTGACTCCGCGCGGCGCTCTGGCTCAAGACGAAGTCAAGACGAGAGTATCACCGGGAATTGACGTGCTCCGGCTGTCGAACTTCGAAATCCTGAAGGGGAAACGAATCGGGTTGATCACGAATCCGACCGGCGTCGCGTCCGATCTCCGGTCGACCGTCGATATTCTGTACGATGCGGCGGAGGTTAATCTCGTCGCGCTGTTTGGTCCGGAGCACGGCGTGCGCGGCGACATCGAGGCGGGAAAACCGATCGAAGGCTTCAACGACAGTCGAACCGGACTGCCAGTCTACTCGCTGTACGGGAAAACGCGAAAACCTACAACCGACATGCTGCGCGGTCTCGATGTGCTTGTCTATGATATCCAGGATATCGGCGTTCGCTCGTATACGTACATTTCGACCCTCGGCCTTGCGATGGAGGCGGCGGCGGAAAACAACGTTGAGTTTGTCGTTCTCGATCGACCGAACCCGCTCACCGGCAATCGGGTCGAGGGTCCGATGCTCGACCTCCGCTTCAAATCGTTTGTCGGGATGTATCCGATCCCGTACGTGTACGGAATGACGGTCGGTGAGATCGCGCGGATGATCAACGACGAGGGATGGCTGAATAACGGCGCGAGGTGCAGACTCACAATCGTTCACATGGATGGGTGGAAACGCGAGATGTGGTGGGACCAGACCGGACTTCCATGGATCGCGACCTCGCCGCATATTCCGCACGCGCGCACCGCGATGTTCTACGCGATGACCGGATTGCTTGGCGAAATCGGAACCGCGAATCAAGGTGTCGGGTACACGCTCCCGTTTGAGATCGTTGGGGCTCCCTGGATCGATGGAAACAGACTCGCGTTCGATCTGAACAATCGAAATCTCCCCGGTGTAATCTTCCGACCGATGTTCTATCGTCCCTTCTACTACGATACAACAGGAATCCGGTACGGCGGTGTGCAAGTCCATGTTGTCGATCGCGATCGCGCGGATCTGATGCTGACGCAATTCGCGATCCTCGAGGCCCTTGTCCGCGTCTTCCCCGAGAGGAATATCTTTGCCCGGGCGCGCCCCGACAAGCAGGAGATGTTCGACAAAGTGATGGGCACCGATCTTGTCCGCAGGCGGCTTTCGAACGGAGTAACGGTGGAGGAACTGTTGCGCGAAATCGATCAGGAGCGGGCGACGTTCATGATCCGCCGGGCCAGATATTTGCTTTATGAATAGAAAATGGCCGCCGGCATTGCGAGGTTTCACTCTTGACAAACGCTGCGAAACTTGATAGATTTGCTCGGATTTTGCTTTTGAGTGCCGCATCGGAGGTTCAGAGATCACAATTCGAAATCACGCTATTCTTTCCATGTGAGGGAATGAGTCCCGTACGACGGAAAGGAGGTGAGACGTGATGAAGACTCTCCCAGTAGTTCTGTTGTGTGCTGTTCTTGTCTGCGTGAGTGAGGCGCAGGCTCAGATGCAGGCGCGCATGGGGCTGACGGCGGGGACGGAATATGGGTTGGGAGCGGTGGCGCGCATTGGTTCAAACGACATGCTTGTCGAGGCCGGGGGGGGATTGGCGCCGTTTTGGGTTTTTGTGACAGGGGTTGACGAGTTGGAAATCTATTTTCCCTTCACGGTTGGTGCGAAGCTGAGCATCGCAACGACGAAGGGGGACAATCCGAATCGATTCGGCGTGAAGTTTGGGATCAGCTACAATTCGATATTGAAGACCGGGTTTGGTGGAGGAGTGGACTATGTCGTGTCCAAAGACCCGCAGATCGTCCTTGGTGGCGGCCTGATGTACTATCCGGGTGCCGTGGAGGGAGTGACGGATAAGTACCGAGAGGACACGGGGCGGACCGCGGTCTTCGGAGAAGAAGTCGGCATTCAACCTGCGGTCAGTATTTCCGTCTTTTTTGGGAAGTAGGATTTCACGTACGGCAGTGGCGGTCGTCATCGTTCACACATGAGGAAAGATACTATGAAAGCGCGAAAAGAGTTCTGGCAAGTTCTAGCAGGATGCTGAAAAACGGTTATCACTGAAGTGTTTTGCAAGGAAATGATTTTGAAACATGGCTAAGAGACTTTCTGAACCTCAGAAGGTCCGATGGTCGAGGCCTCAGGGTGACTTCGTAACC
>VGVZ01000009.1 GCA_016873805.1 Ignavibacteria bacterium | reverse complement strand
GGTTACGAAGTCACCCTGAGGCCTCGACCATCGGACCTTCTGAGGTTCAGAAAGTCTCTTAGCCATGTTTCAAAATCATTTCCTTGCAAAACACTTCAGTGATAACCGTTTTTCAGCATCCTGCTAGTGGCGCGGCTCACCGGACTGGGAGCGATCGGACATCGCAACCTTTCCGTCAAACACGCACCCTTCATCCACCACCAGTCGGGTTGCTCTCACATCGCCTTTGATCGCGGATTTTCCCTCGAAGACCACCTTCTCGGCTGCAACGATGGACCCGCGCACTTTTCCGCCGATGGTGATGTTCTTCGCGGTAATCGCCCCCTCAACCTCGCCCGTCAATCCCACGGCAACGGCCTCACCGACAGACAGATCTCCGATGAGCTTGCCGTCGATGCGGATACTTCCCTGACATCGGATCTTCCCTTCGATGACGGTACCAGACCCAATCATGTTGATTTCTTTTACGGGATCACTCTTTCCTGCCACGGTCGTCGTTTCTCTGGTTGTTCAGGATTTGATGGTCAGCAAGTAGATCTCCGGATCCACCGGCGATCCATCCTTCCAGATTTCAAAATGGAGGTGCGGACCGTAGCTGGTTGACCCGGTGTTGCCGAGAAGCGCAATCGGTTCTCCCCGTCGGACGAAGCTGTTGCTTCCCCTGAGGAGAGACTGGTTATGTTTGTAAAACGTCAGGAACCCGGCTTCATGCGAGAGAATAACAACGTATCCTTCCTCATGTGTCCAGCCGGCGAAAACGACATATCCGTCTGCGGCGGCAACCACCGATGTTCCGATCTTTCCTGCGATGTCCAGACCAAAATGCCGGATCGAGGGATCAAATCCTCGCGCGAGATATCCATCTGCCGGAAGGATCGCGGGAAAAACCACGCGATGTTCGCCGTTCTTTGGTGACGCCACCGACGCGAGCGGATACACTGTTGACGCGGCACTCCGCATCGACGGACGCGGACTCTCAAATCTCTCTGCCTCGGGACGCGCGGAAGATCTTTCCGCCGAGGCTCGCGGACTGCCCATCGTCACGACTCCGGTATCGGTCGCAGCAACGTTTTCACCGAGGACATTGCGGAGTTTTACGTTGTACTGGCGGAGTTCGACAAGCTCTCGCATCAACGACTCCACTCTCTGATGAAGAGCGATCAATTCCTTGCTGTATCGAAACTCGAGCTGTGGATTTGGGATATTCAGAAGTGCGCCAAGGGGGGTGTACATGAGGGATGCGACAAAGATCCCCACAACCAACAACACCGCGCTTACACTCATGAGAACCAGATGCCAAGGAGCCAGACGCAAGAACTTCGAGCGGCTCTCATCTCCGCTCGGAACAAGAATAATGGAGAGGCGTCGGTCTTTTGATCGATGGTGTGAGTCCTGACCCGGCATGCGACAAGAACCTTCTCCCGTGTTTCTGCCAAAACGCCCAAAACGTCAAAAATTTGACTTAAAATGTACTGAAATCCGCCCCGAAAGTCAAAACCTATTTTGCGGCCGGAACGGTGAGTACCTTTCCAATGCGTCTCCATCATCGACCGTGAGGCGTATGTCATCAACCTCCCGCTTTCAGCTTTTCTTCAACGAACTTCCGGATTCGTTCTTTGAAAATCGTTCGGTCAAATCGCTTCGCATGTTTCCGGATTTCAGCAGGATCAAACCTCATCTCCCGCAGCCGGTGAAGTGCTTCGGTGAGCGATGCGGGAGACTGCTCGTCGAAGAAGACTCCGGTCTGACTCTCCCCTTGATCGACAACGGTCTCCAGCGCACCTCCGGCCCGGAAGGCAACCACCGGCTTTCCACATGCCATCGCCTCCAGAGGGACGATGCCGAAATCCTCCACTCCCGGAAAGATCAACGCGCGGCACCCCGCATAGAGAGCCGAAAGCTTCTGGTCCGATTGCCACCCCACGAATTCAACTGTCGGTCCCGATTGCCGTTCGAGCGATTCGCGTTCCGGTCCGGTGCCAACCACGACGAGTCGCTCTCCGAGCGAATTGAACGCCTCAATCGCAAGATCAACGCGCTTGTACGGGACGAGTGCGCTCACAATCAGGTAGTATCCATCGTCCCGATGTGAAAGGACAAACCGGGTCGTATCGACGGGAGCGTGGATGACATCCGCCGTGCGACGGTACGTGGTCTCGATGCGCTTGGCGACGTGGTGCGAATTTGCAATAAAGTAGTGGACGCGGGAGCTCGTCGAGACATCCCATCGGCGCAGGCGCGGGGCAACGTAAGCCATTGCCAGACGCGTCGCGAGTCCGGCTTTCCCTACGCCAAAATACTGATCATACATATCCCAGACATATCGCATGGGGGTATGGCAATAGCAGAGATGCAAGGCAGTCGGCGACGGGATTGCGCCCTTGGCGACACAGTGACTTGTGGAGAAGATCAAATCGTATTCGGAGAGATCAAAGGACTCGACAGCTTTCGGGAAGATGGGGAGGTAGTTGCGGTATTTCGTTGACTTGAACGGAAGGTGATCCACAAACGACGTGCGAATCTTCATCCGCTCGATTGTGGAGGACATTGCTCCGACATTGTGCAAGAGAGTGTAGAGTGTTGCTTCAGGAAACAACTCACAGAAAACCTCAAGCACTTTCTCTCCCCCCCGCATGCCGGTCAGCCAGTCGTGAACGAGCGCAATCTTCATATCTGCCTTGGAGACCAGAGATCTGATGGCAACGTTCCAAAGTACGAAGAACGGGAGGGAGAAGCAACGAATTGCCTTGATTCCCGGTGGGCGCGTCTTTATATTGACGCCGACGACTAATCCGAATTCTTGTTCGCGGAGATCCTGTCCGATTCATCATCCATGCCTCTCCTCCTCTCCCTGATTCTCATCTTTATCCTGTTTCTTGTCGGCGCTACGCTTGTCGTGCTCGTTATCGGTCCTTTGATCTTGCTCCAGCCGGTGCGTCGCACTCGCCAGTGGTACGTTCCGGTAACGAAGATGCTCATGCCGCGCGACGCGGAGCTACCTCAAGAGGATCTGACGCTCAAAACCTATGACGGCATATCGCTGCGATGCTGGCTCGTCGCGCGTTCGCCACAGGAGTCGTGCCGAGGAACCATTCTCTTTCTCCATGGTGTGGGGGACTGTATGATCGGCGGCATCCCTCATGCAAAGCTCTTCTACCAGCACGATTACAATGTATTTCTGTACGATTCGAGACAACATGGAGCGAGCGGTGGTCGGTTCTGTACGTACGGATATTTCGAGAAGCACGATGTGTCGACGGTCCTCGACCATCTGCAGTCGAGATCCGATCTGTCGCTTGGGAGAATCGGCATCTTCGGGACCTCGATGGGGGCAGCCGTCGCGGTTCAGGCAGCGGCGCTGGATGACCGCATCTGTGCCATCGTGGCAGAGGCATGTTTCACCGATTTGCGCACCATCGCTGTTGACTATCAGAAACGGATGATCAAACTTCCCTGGCATTTCCTGCGGAACGTCGCTCTCAGTCGCGCCCAACGGATCGCCGACTTCACAGCCCGGGATGTTTCACCGCTGAACGATCTTTCCCGTCTTGAAATCCCGATCATGTTCGCCCATGGAACGGAGGATTCCTTCATCGATGCGGAGTATTCGAAAATCCTCTTCCAGAACGCACGTGAACCGAAAGAACTTCTCCTCGTCCCCGGCGCCGGTCACAGCAATGTGTTGGAAGTTGGAGGAACGGTATACGAGCAACGAATCATCAAATTCTTCGACCGATACTTAGAGACGAAATGATTCTCGGTGTTCAGACACGAAGCCGCAGGCGGCCGCAGATCAATTTCATCACACGATCAACCGTAGTTGCTCTGCTTGCACTCCTCATGGGGACAGTTCACGCTCCCCTCTGGTCGCAGCATTCCACTCCGTTTTCCCGTGACAGCGCCGCGTCCTACCTGAGAGTTCTTGCGGTTGATATTGGCCCTCGGCCGATGGGCTCGACAGCGGAGCGCCGGGCGATGGAGTTCGCCCTGGACAAGTTTCGAACCTTCGGCTTGAATGAAGCCTACATTCTCCCAATGCGGGTTACCCCAGGGGGGATCGGCGCGCTGCCCACCAACACCGCGAGCGGGACGGCTGTCGGCGTACTGCGTGGAAGATCGGATCGGACGATCGTGATCGGCGCGCACATCGACACCGACAATCCCGATATTCCCGGAGCGAACGACAACGGTTCCGGTTCGGCGGTCGTCATCGAGCTTGCGCGTTTACTTTCCCAGCGCGCGAATGAATCGACGATCGTCTTTGCCCTGTTCGGAGGCGAAGAGCGCGGCCTGCAGGGATCCCGTCATTTCGTGGCCAACTACCGTGGCATCGAGACGGTGGAGCTCATGATTCAGATCGATATGGCGAACGGATCGGAATGGCTCCTCCCGCTGATTGACGCCGGTTCGATGAGTTCTCCCGAGTGGCTTGTACGCGCCGCATACGAAGAACTTGAGGCCCTCGGGCACACCGGACTGTCGTATCCAACGCATTTCCTCGCCTTGATGAGCGCTGCCCCCGGCGGCGGGATCGGTTCTGATCATATTCCTTTTCTCGAACGGGGCATCCCGGCGATCGACTTTACATCCGATATCAACGATCCAATCCACACCAGCCAAGACACATTCGAAAACTTCTCCCTCGACGGCTTGAAACGCTCCGGGGATCTGGTCTATCGGTTGGTCGAGCGCTTCGACCAAGGTGTGCCTGCCGAATCTTCCTCACGCTACTATCTGGTCCAGCTCGGAGCGATCTTGATGTTCGTTCCGCTCTGGGCTCTCGGGGTAGCCATCTTGGTTTCTCTTGGCTTCGGCATCGTCGCGCTAGTGTGGATGCGGCGCCATCGTGTTCCCGAAACCGATCGGCGAAAAATTCCGGGACTCAAACTCTTCTTGGTCACAGTGATTATTGTGACGATGACATGGAGCTCTTCGTACGTTGTCGGATTGATCAAGGGAGATCGATATCCGTGGTTTGCCGAGCCCGGCGGATATTTCGTTCTTGGACTTGTTGCCGCGTTGGGAGGAGTCTGGATCTCGCTCTTCTTGGTGCGTTGGCTCGGGATTGCTCGGGACGCGTATCGGCATTTCTTGAGGAGTGTGGTCTTTCTCTTCGTCTTCACGATTCTCTTTCTGGCAGTTTCCGTGAAGCTTGCGATCTACCCTGCTGTTGGGATCGTGATGTTGTCGCTCGCAGTTCTCGTTCGGCGCGCGTGGCTGAAATTCGTTCTGTGGCTCCTTGCTCCGTTGATGATGACCCGACTGGTCTTTTCAGAGGGATTCGAATTGATGACACGCGCATTCGCCCTCTCCTCATCCGGCACCATCATTGGGGATGTGATTGTTTCCGGCTCAGCTATTCTGTTGTTCTCGGTTTTGACATTTCCCTTCGTGACCGCGTTTGCAGCGCTTCATTTCCAGTCACCGGAATTCTTTGAGCAATTCCGATGGATCAAGTCAAAGCGAACGGGAATCGGTATTGCGGTCGCGTTGCTCTTCGCCACCATCTATCTCTCTCTCCAGCCGTCGTATTCAACCATCCGGACGCAACGAGTGAGGATTGAACAGCAGTATGATCAGAACACGGAAAAGGGATTTGTAGAGATTACGAGTCCGGATTATCTCGATGGAGCGGTCGTCACATGGAGGGGGAGGGACACGGTCATCGCGCACAGGACGCGCCGGTTCCGCGTGGGAACGATCGACGCCCTTGACGTTCCGTGGATCCGGCTGTCCGATGCTTATGCCATTTCCGACAGCTCTCGATTTGAAGGGACGACGACAGCGGCATTCAGACACCCGCCATATATGCTGGAGTTTACGTATCGTAGTCCCGATGGGTCGATTCGCAACATCTCACCCTACGTCTCGTATGAGCGGAGCGGCAGAGTGACGCTCGCGTGGGAATCGTCGATCGGTACCGTTCTTGTTCTTCCGATGGCATTCACGATTGAAACGGGCAATCATGTGCAGGAAACTGTACATGCCACATTTACGGAAGAGATCGAACCTGTTGGCGTCAATTTAGGACACTCATCGATCAGTCGCCGAACAAGGATCACGACTTTACGAGATCTTGGCCATTTCTGACACATCGCTCTCTTCAAGAGAGATTTACCAGTGAAACTCCTGTAATCACAGTAGCGGCCATCGTTTTCCCACCCTAAAGACGCGCGACGAGACTAGAATCCTCCCAATCAGCGTACGACCTCATTTTCATGGTATGCAACACAGATGAGGGTTCCGGCTTGTCTCTCTCAGAATTTCGCGGACTGGCTTGACACACACGCGAATGCAGGATAGTAGTCAAGTGCAGTCAGCGACCTCTGCAAAAAGCGAAGGCACACCTGAAACGTGTGCCTTTGCTCATGGATATGCATGATACTGGAAAATTACAATTCTACCGCGCTACGAATTCTCAGCAACCACATAGCTCTCTGGCTGCTTGGCATTCAAACGTGAGGTCGGCCCCGCTACAGACCCCTCCCCCACCACATACCTCGCCACACCCACCACCCCCTCCGCCCCCACCACCGCTTCGACATTCGCAATCGCCGCAATACACGGAATCATCGACGGGCGGCCCGCCACCACAGCATTCCTGTGGACAATCAGGCATCTCTGAGTCACAACCGGATACGGTAACCTGAAGCGGCATCGCGAGGGCCGTCGCTACGAGAACGACTAATGAGCCCGCAAGAAACTTCCGAAGTTTCTTCATGACTTCACCCCTTCTATTGTTTGTCCCCATGTGAGGGAATATGTCCCTCCACAGCAACAATCTCTTCTTCTGACAACACCCCACTCCAAACTGCTTCGACTCGTCCTGCTGACGACAGGACGATTGTCTTGGGTACTGAAAAAAGTCTGTTCTTCTTCCTGAAATCCTCAGGACTGACGGATGAGTAGACCGGAAAGGTCAAACCACCATCCGCAGCATATTTCAATGTTTTTTCCATCGTATCGAGGGATATCCCGAATACCGGAAGGTTGTTTTCCCTTCCTCGAATCGCAATCCTATCCCAAGCATTCATGTTCTTCGTACAAAAGGAACACATCGTAGTAAAGACAAATAGTACTTGTCTTTGTGCAGTGGTGTCCAACACGTTTTCCCCCCGAAGAACTTCGAGCGTACTGAACCAGAACAAGTCACCCTTCTTGATTTGCTCTTGAGAAGAAGGATGGCGTGTTTTCAGTTTCCTATTCTCAGTATAAAGTAATACGACTTCGACCGCCAACACGAGCACGGCGACGTGAAGGAAAATATTGTATAGATTCGCAGGAGTCAGCAACTTGACGAAACGGCGTATTTCAGAGTGCACTGGCTGTCTCCGCTTCCTTACAGCGTTTCAGGATGAACAAAGATGCAAAGAGCAACAAGAGATTCCTCACGAGAAAGATACCATCAGTTTCCTGTTCAATCAGCTCTCCAAAACAACCGCACGGAACTGGATCACCAATTAACAACACCCCGAGTGCAGAAAAAAGAAGCAGTAGGATGCTTGACACGAATGATGCCAGTGGAACACTTCTATTGACGATTAAGAGGGCGCCGATGGTTACCTCGACAAGCGCGAGGATTGCAACCAGAGCCAATCTCAAACCGGCGCCCATTGAAACTAATCTCGAGAGGAAGTCAGATGCACTGGCAGGGGTAAAGAGCTTTAGAGATCCAGCAAGAAGAAACAACAGTCCTATGCCCAATCGCGCCAATGTATACACAGCGCCCAAAAAGGATTTATTCTGACTTCTCATTTGTTACGGAGCTGCCGAAATTTTGAATGTGGATTGGAGCAAATAGCTGCAAGAATCTCTCTCAGCTCAATCCCGCAACAACCTACAACATTCGCTCAGAACTCCGGAAAAGGCGTGTGATTTGTTCTCGCTATTTCGACCAGCATGACACGTGGCTAGATCAGTCCTCGACTCTACACAATTCCGTGTCCCCTTCTGGAAGTGCCTTCCCCTTTGCTAAGTTGATAAATGTGACGTCCGGAGTGGAGAAAAGTTAATGCTGAAAATTCGGTTCAAATATACTTTCCCCTCATCGCACTGTCAAGCCAAAAATGCGATTGACCACGATTTCGAACCAAAGTCGAGAATATCTACCCGGAGACCCTGCTTATTCGAAACAGGACAATTGACGTCGGCGGCATTGTCGGTGCGACCGTTGAAGCGCCGAGACAATTTCGCTTCGGTATCGATGTCAACTTCTAATGAATGAGTACTCTGGAACCTACTACAAGGAATATACGACTATGCATACGATAAACAGATTCAAACAACTGATGATCATCGGAGCAATCCTCCTGGTCGTCGTTGCCTGTCGTCCTGTGATCTGGCCGACCCCACAAAGGTCGAGAATCCTCAGATCACCGCGGACAACTTGTTGGCAAATCCGAACGGCGGAACATCGGCCCTGGTCACAGGCCTCCGCCGATATTATTCATTGGCGACTGGTCCCGGCGCGTTTGTCGGAGATCTTGTATCCGACAACCTGGACAATCGGACCTCGTTCTACGCGAACGAACTTTCGCATCCCCGTACCATCAGCCCGAAAACCTTCACATACGACGATTTCTACATCCAAGCGATGCGTTTGAGGTCAATGGCGGACTTCGGTATTTCGACGATCGTCCCGACAGACGTTCTTGCGACGGCCGAGCAGAAGGCCGAGGTCTATTTCTATCGTGGGATGGCTCTTATTCTTCTGGGTGAAAACTTCTCGACGTTCCCCATCACGGAGAATGGTCCATTGGTGCCTGCGGCGACTGCATTCCAGGAGGCCGTTTCGTCACTGAAGACGGCCCTCGGATTCACCACCCAGAACGCGATGAGACTCAACTGCCGTGTGGCTCTCGCACGCGCATATCGAATGCTGGGCGACAAGACGAATGCCGCTGCTGAGGCGAATGCCGCAAAAGCGGTTACGGGCTTCAGTACCTACGTATTCTATGCTCAGTACGAAGCGACGAATCAGGCAACGGTGTATCAGGCAATGGCCGGTCGGACGACGAACGACATCCAGCCACTTCCGCGGCTCGATTTCTTAGATCCAAAGTATACCACCACCTCAACGTCGGTCCCCGGGTTGAAGGCAGAGGAGGTAGACTTGATTCTTGCTGAGATCGCGCTCGCGAACAACGATTTGGCCGGTGCTAAGACTGCCATGAAGGCAGCCATTACCACCGCGAGATCTCGGGCGACCACGACGTGGAACGATCGCGACTCACGTCTCAACCGTCCGAATGACCCGGCAATGACGGTGAAAGCGGATGCAAATGCTCCGCCAGTTTCGGGGCTCATCCAGAGGCGCGGCGGCACCTCCGTGGTGACGGTGTATCCGATTTCCTTCACCAACCAGACCACAGCGATGATCGATGCGCTCACGAGCAAGAGTGATCATATCCACACACTGTACTTGCTCCGTCAGCATATCTTCTTCTTGGAAGGTCGCCGGATGAGTGACCTCGGGATCCGCCTCCCCGTTCCTCAGCGACAGATCGATGGGAACAAGAATGTTGCAGAGGGGAGCCCGGCAGCCACCGTTGTGGTGCCAGACTACATCCCACCGACCGACGAGATGAGATATTTCACCATCGCCGGTACGGTTGTCACCATCAAGTGGGATATGAACAGGGTAATTGCGCAGAACATCAATCGGATTTCCCCGCTGGGAATCACACCCTAATGGAATCGATTCGAAGGCTCGCCGGGAATCTCTCGGCGAGCCTTCATTATTTGGGGAGTACATCACATGCGACAGTGGATGGCCGTCATCGTTTGCTCCCTCCTTCTCGCATGCGGTACATCTGTTCCTCCCCCGACGCCCTATGTTCCCCAACCGGGTGAGCTTGTCCCCGATTTCGTCATCAAGAAAATCGAGCACCGCTGCCTTCACCGACAACAAGTTCTCCGGCGAACGCTGCGGGATCCTGTCGTTGCGAAACTGGAGTATGAGTTCACCATCATCATTGAAAACATCGGAGATGTTCCCTTCGACGGCCCCTTCTACCTGAGTGCCTCCGGCTCGCTGACCGATTACCAGGAGCGTCTGTATTCCCGACACATTCGGCTGAACGATGAACGTCAGGTCCTCGAACCGGGACGTGTTATCAATTTCATCGCCCCGATCTCCTTCGATTCCCCTGGCTATCGTGATCGGGTGAGCCACTATCCCGTCCGCTTCTATATCAACACCGAAGGTTCCAGCAATTCAACGGGATTTCCCACCCTCTTTGTCCCCGAACGGAACTACAGGAACAACTTCTACGAGCTCCAGATTCGTCTCTAGCGAATTTCGACCTGATGCGTAACGTTATTGTGGTATCGATCAGATGACGGGCGGACCTCGTGCGCCATACCGATCTTTGGCCGAATGCGTTTTCATTGATGCCGACGCGTGAGACGCGGGTTGCCAGGAATCAAAGGGCATCGAGCGTTCGACTGTCGAGCAGAAATGCAACAGTTGGCATGAGGACCACATTTCATTTGTTCGACGATGGAGACTATCGATGGCATCTTCGCAGTGATATCAGGAATTCGCTTGACTTTTCCCCTTTTTTTTGGTAAAGAGGGAGCGTAGTATCACAATTAGGAATAGAAAGCCGTAGACTCTTGGCAAAAGGAGGTTTTTGAGGCTGATGTCCTCCCCGGTCTCTGTGAATCGACGTCCTCGCCGGCGGATCGTTCTATCCTTTCCATCCGATCGAGCTCGCCGCTTCCACGGGCAACACAGCGCCTCACCTGACGTTCCACCGCGAAAGCTAACCCTGCAAATCATCGAAACACAGACGCAGGAGACGCCTACTCTCAATCAACTGGTATAATTCACAGTTCACAACACATCTCTTTAAGGAGGAGATATGAACAAAACGCTAAGACGCTTCACCGTGTTGTTGATCGGTGCGCTAGCGCTCGTTGTGACTTTCAGCGGCGTCCTCGTCGCGCAGCAAGCTGCGGCACTGCAAGGTTCCGTAACGGATGCGCGTTCGGGACAAGTGCTGCCAGGAGCAAACGTCTTTATCAAGGAGTTGCAGATCGGATCTGCGACTGATAAAGATGGAAACTTCAGCTTCCTGGTGCCGGCAACCCTGGTGCGCGGTCAACAGGTGACGCTCCAGGTGAAGTATGTCGGCTACAAGCAAACCACTGAGACGATCACATTGAGTTCAGGCGTGATCAAGCGGGATTTCGCGTTGACTGAAGACGTCCTCGGTATGCAGGAGGTCGTCGTCACCGGAACGATCGGTGGAACGTTCAAGGAGAAGCTTCCCTTTACGGTGGATCGCGTCTCCAAGGCGGACATCGAGCACGCCCCTGCGAAAACTGCGGAGTCCGCGATTCGTGGAAAGGTCGCCGGCGTAAAGGTTGTTCAGGGAAGTGGAATGCCCGGTCGGGCCGCTGAGGTCCAGATGCGGGGCGCCACGAGTCTGAACACCTCAGGGCGATCATCCGGCCCGCTCTACATCGTGGACGGAGTGATCCTCGGCTCGGGTACTGTGGACATCGATGCGCTCAATATTGAGAACATCGAGGTTGTCAAGGGAGCAGCCGCGGCATCATTGTACGGCTCACGTGCAGCTGCCGGGGTCGTCCAGATCACCACAAGTCGGGGCGGATTCCTCCCCGAGGGAGAGACCCGCGTGAACTTCCGGAATGAATACGGCCGGAATCAGCTCGTCAACAAGATTTCCCTCTCGAAGCGCCATGCCTTCCGATACAACGCGGCGCGGCCGGATAGCCCCTGGGTCAACTGGGCTGGCACAGTTGTCCCACGCGCAAACCGCGTGTTGGATACGTTGTATCGCACGGGTCGCACGGACATGTATGTGACGATCCCTGGAGGTTTCAGGATCGCGCGAGACACGACAATGACCGTGTCCGGCGCGAACACCTCTTTCAAGGATAAGGAGTTCGCCGGCAAGCTGTATGATCAGATCGACGAATTCTTCGATCCGGGCTACTACTACACGAACACCCTCACGGTGTCGCACAAGAGCCGCAACACAAACTTCATGGCGTCGCTGAACAACCGGCGCGAGTCGGGCGTAATCATCAGCCATGAGGGATTGCGACAGCAGAGCGTTCGCCTCAACGTTGATCACAAATTCCTCGAGGGTTTGGATCTCTCGTTGAGCGTGTTCCACAGCACATCAAACAATGATGAGATTCAGGAAGAGTCTGGAGGACCGCTCTACGAGCTGACCTACATGCCTCCGGATAT
Source organism: Ignavibacteria bacterium (assembly GCA_016873805.1). Lineage (GTDB taxonomy): Bacteria > Bacteroidota > Ignavibacteria > UBA10030 > UBA10030 > VGVZ01. Next base: position 81,768 of record VGVZ01000009.1, on the reverse strand, counting down.
CGATCTACGCCAACCGAACGCCGATGGTCAGCCCTTCCTGATCTGGCCGGATCCGGGTCAGTCGCTTGAGGCCAATCCGCTTTACAGAGTGCATTTCAACGACCGGACACGAATCCGCAAGCGAACATTGGGAAGCGGAACGATGCGCTGGGCTCCTTCGCGGATGTTCGATATCGAGGGGAACTTCAGCTACGATCGCCTCGATCAGGACTACAAGAACTACTACATCAAGGGGTTCAAGACCGTCAATGCCTCGACAGTCAATTCCGGTTCAGTCTACATTTCGAACTCTGGAAACGAAGCCATGAACGGAAGCTTGACCGGTTCGTTCAATTACGATATCGGCGACCTGTCGACACGCTCGAAGGCCCGCTATCTCTTCGAACTTCAGAAGACGCGGTTTGCGGACGGATCTGGAAACGAGCTCTTGATTGGCGGCATCTCGACCCTGACAAACGTCAGTAAAGCAACACGAGATGTGACCTCGTCCTCAACCGAGATCCGTGCCGAGGGATACTACTTCATCACCAGCCTCGATTTCAAGGGACGCTACATTGCCGACTTCCTGATCCGTCGTGACGGAAGTTCGCTTTTCGGCGCCGATGCGCGATGGCAGACGTACTACCGAGCCAGCGCGGCATGGAGACTGGCCCAAGAGCCCTGGTGGTTCTTCTCCGACTACGTGAACGAGATGAAACTCCGGTACTCGATTGGGACGGCAGGGACACGTCCGGCGTTTGCAGCCCAGTACGAAGTATGGAATCTCTCCGGGGGCGCGGTTTCGAAGGGAACGCTCGGCAACGCGGGCCTCAAGCCGGAATTCTCCACCGAGCAGGAATTCGGATTCGACGTGGGCGTGATGGATCGGGTCCTTGTCGAAGTGACCTATTCGAACAAGGTCACGAAAGATCAGATCGACCAGGCTCCGTTGCTCTCCTACTTCGGCTATCCGAATCAGTGGAAGAATATCGGGACGGTTGAGACCAATACACTCGAAGCCAGTCTGAAGGCATTCTTGATCCAGGGACGCGACGTAAGTCTGTCTGCAACCGTCCTCTTCGATCAGAGCACGCAGAAGATTACCGAGCTTAATGTCCCGGCCTACCGCTTCGGTCCGGATCAGCAATCGGGCGCGGTGTTCTACATGAAGAAGGATGAAACGCTCGGCGCCATGTACGGCCGTAAGTGGTTGAAGAGCGCCGACAATCTTCCGCCAAACCTGAAGAACACCTCATCTGCCTGGCAGGTCAACGATGACGGTTATCTCGTCCCTGTCGGCGATGGAAACAGCTGGCGAGACGGCATCGCGAAGAAGAAGTGGGGCACCAACGTAATCCTCGTCGGATCCGATGGCATTCCCTACACCTTGCCGTGGGGCCAGCCGGTGAGAGAGATGGTTGGACTCTGGCCGACCGGAAACGATTGGCTCTTCATCGGCAACGCAATTCCCGATTTCAACCTTGCATTTAATACTACCTTCCGATACAAAGGATTCACGGCGTATCTCCTGTTCGACGCTCAGATCGGCGGCGAGATCTACAATCTCACTCGCCAGTGGGCGTATCGCGATTTGATGCACGGCGATAACGATCAGATCGGAAAGACGGACGAGACGAAGAAACCTCTCAGCTACTACAGCACGCTCTACTCCACGAACTTGACGAACAGCCACTTTGTGGAAGACGGCACGTACCTGAAGCTCCGGGAGCTTTCTATTCGCTACTCATTCGATCGCGGCGATCTTGCCCCGATTTTCGGCAGCTGGGTCAACCGCGTCACCATCGGTGTCATCGGCCGCAACCTGTTCACGTGGACCGACTACACCGGATACGATCCTGAAGTCGGACGTTCAACCGGACAAGGCAACGCCACGTTGTTCCGATTTGACGGATACTACTATCCGAACTACCGGAACATCAGCGGAAGCCTCGAAATCGAATTCTAGTGAATCTAACCATTCGGAGGGTACTATGAATTACAGTAGAATCATGGCCCTTGGCAGCCTTGTGCTTCTGCTCATGGTTGCACTGTCCGGTTGCATGGATCTTGCAGTTGAAAATCCAAACAATCCGAACAGAACAACGGCCGTAACCGAACCAAAGGACGTCGAGTCGCTCATCGGAGGATCCTTCCTCACCTTCTGGCAGGCGACTCAGCTTGACGATCCAGCCATGACGTTACAGACTATGGCCGACGTCAGCACGTCGTCGTGGGGCAACTTCGGGATGCAGGACTTGTCATCCGAGCCCCGTATGCCCTTCATCAACGCCACGTACTATGTGTACGATGCGTTGAATAGACTCCCCTGGCAGCGCCTCTATCGGGCCGTCTCCAGCGCCAACGATGGTCTTGTTGCCATCAAGGGGGGGATGAAGATCATGGATGGTACCAAGGACAACACGCGCCGGGCCCAGGCCTTCGCGAAGTTTGTCCAGGGTCTCTGCCATGCGTACGCTGCCTGCTTCTTTGACAAGTCACTGATCATCGACGAGACGATCGATCTCACGACGTATCAGGCCGTTTGGAAGACTCCCGCTGAGGTCATGGCCGCGGCCATCAAGATGCTCGATGATGCCGAAGCATTGGCCAATCAGGGCGCATTCGCCGATCCGCTCCCCGGCGCGTGGATCAACGGCGTCAGCAACCTGACCAACACGGAGTTCGTTCGTGTGATTCGTTCCTATCGTGCGCGCTTCCGCGCCTCTGTGGCTCGCACCGTCGCAGAGCGCCAGGCGGTCGATTGGACGAAGGTCATTGCCGATGCCCAGAACGGCATCACCGTTGCTGAGTGGGGTCCACAGGGCGACGGCAACTTCTGGTGGGATGCTCTGAAGTTCAGAGGCCAGAATACCACCTGGATGCGCGGCGACTACTACACGATCGCGATTGCGGACACTGCCGGCGGTCTCACAAGCTGGCTCAACACGCCTGTGAACCAACGGACGTGGTTTGTGATCAAGGGGCCCGACCGACGTATCACCGGTTCGGGTGCAGGAACATCGAGCGGCACGTACTATACGTATGTGACCTCCTCGCCGTTCCGCGACGACCGCGGCACCTATCACCACTCGCTCTATCTGCACCGTCGCTTCGTGTACCATACCGCCGGTGCGACGGGTCTGATGTCCACGATCACGCTGGCAGAGATGGATCTCCTGCGTGCAGAGGGGCTCTGGTATCAGAACAAGACCGCAAACCGTCAGGCAGTCGTAGATTTCATCAACAAGTACCGCGTGACAAACGGGAAGATGGCTCCTCTGACTACAGCGGCTTCCGATGCCGACATCTGGAAGTGGCTCATGTACGAGAAGCTCATCGAAACGGCCCACACCGGATCCGGCACAACCTGGTTCGACCAGCGTGGCTGGGGCCGGCTCGTGAAGGGAACGACAATTCACTTCCCTGTTCCTGCCCGCGAGCTTGAAATCCTCGGCCTCCCGATGTACACGATGGGCGGCGAGGGACAGCCGGGCGGAGCACCGAAGAGTGTGAAGGATCTTATTGTCCCGGTCTCTTCGGTTCAGCCGTACTGATCAGCTGTAGATTGATTGAAGAAAGACCATCTTGATTCTCCAAGATGGTCTTTCTATTTTATAACGAGGTTCTTTCGAGACGTGATTTTTGCCACCGAAACGGGGAAGGACTCTATGAAACCGATTATCAAAAACTCAGGGTTTGCTGCCGTTGCCGGACTTCTCCTGAACATTCTGGTGTTGGGGGTGTCAGGATGTGCCGGCGGCGGAGGCCGCGCAGGAACGATCTATTCGGAGAACCTCGGCACCGGAACATTGTACGACATCAATACGAAGTCACAAGCCATTCTCAACCGGTATCAGTATCGCATCGAGCGAGTTGAATCGACCACCGATCTGTTGTATATCGAGACGGAATGGAAGAACCGCTATCCGTTTGACGATGAGATCGAACAGGGCGTCAACGCGGCTCTCACACGGATTGTCATCCGGGCGACCCCACGAGGACGAGGGGTCGGGTCGGACAACAACAGCATACGCTTCGAGGGAGAAAATAAGGTCCGCTATCAGGGTGGAGAGGAATGGCATATTGTGCCGATGAGTCCGATGCTGATTGCCCATTTCAAAGACATCACCGATGACCTGATTACCGACCTCCGAACAGGTTTCCGGAAGTTCTAACACGCGAGTCGGAGTTCACCGGGTTTTCGACGACAATTCACTGGTATGTTTGGAACGGATATGAATGATGCCTCTTCTGCAATAGTCGTGCGCGCCCGACTGCTGTTCGTGATTCTTGCGGCCGCGTTGATCATCCCCCAGATCGTGCTGTCGCAAGACGTGGTTGTGATGAAGCGGATCGCGGTCTTTCCCTTCGCGTCTCAACACCTGAGCGACGAAGAGCAGACACAGTTTCGGAGTCAATTGATCCAGGCAATCAGCACTTCTCCGAATGTGCGCGTCATGGGGGATGTGGCGATGAACGCCATCATTGCCGAGTTGAAGTTCGACAAGCTGGAGGAGTGCAATTCCCCTGCATGCGCAACTTACTTTGGGAAGATTCTCGGCGTGGATGTCGTGCTTGCAGGAAGTATCAAGAAGGAGGGAGACCGGTTTACAGGAATGCTACGTCTTGTCAAGGTCGAGGACTCCGAAGTCATGATTGAACGATCGTTCGATCACACCGGACCTCTCAGCGCCGTTCTTGCGGGCGGCACGCCTCCCCTTGCCGACGATTTATCAAACATCACATTCGAACCGGACAGCAAGTATCGTTGGTATGCGATTGGTGCCGCTGTTGTGGGTGGCGGCATTCTCGTCTACTTCGTCGCCAAGGGACTGGGCCTAATCGGAGGAAAAGCCGAGTATACCGACCCGGGTCAGAAACTCCCTCCAACCGATACGCAGTAGCACGAAGGGAGAGTCTCCACTATCCCTTCCGTCTGCAGAGTTGTGCAACACTTTCGATGTGGTACGTGTGCGGAAACATGTCAACGGGCTGGATTTTTTCCAGCCCGTAGTTGTTTTCGCAAAACTCCTTCACATCCCTCGCCTGTGTCGCAGGATTACAGCTCACGTAGACAATGAGCGGCACATTGAGCCGGACGATTTCTTCGACAACCGTTGGATGCATCCCGCTTCGGGGGGGATCAATGATGAGCACATCAGGACGGGGATGCGTCTTCATCCACTCAACATCTTTGGTGAGGCGATCTTTCAAGTCCCCCTGAATAAATGTGCAATTTTTTACTCCGTTCTGTCGAGCATTCCTCTCGGCATCACTGATCGCACTCTCCACTGATTCAATCCCCACCACATGTCGCGCCGAGTTGGCGACAAACAGCGCAATCGAGCCCGTACCGCTGTAGAGATCATAGACAAGCTCCGTGCCCTTCAACGCGGCAAAGGATTTCGTGATTTCATACAACCTCTCTGCCTGCGCGGTATTCGTTTGAAAAAATGAGCCCGCCGATATCGTGAAGGTCAGTCCCCCGATTTGCTCATGAATCACACCGGGTCCGAAGTACGTCTCCTCATGCTCTCCAAACGCAACCTGCGCTTTCTTTGAATTGATCGTATTGACGACGGTGGTGATCTCGGGGACCCTGCTTCTCAGCTCTTTGGTGAATCGAAGCATCTCGTCTGTTTGATCCTCGGAAGTCACCAGATTGACCATCAACTCATTGGTCCGCTTCGCCTGACGAATCACAAGGAATCTGAAATATCCGGAATGGGTATGGTACGAATAGACGGGGTACTTGCTCTTTCGCGCGAAGTCGCGCACGGCAGAAAGAATACGGTTCGAGAGTTCAGATTGAAGGTAGCACTCGCTGATGTCAAGGATCTTGTCAAACCGTTGAGGAACATGAAGTCCGAGGTATGTTGACGATCCCACGCCGCGATCAGGCAATGCGTCGCGTTCCGGGGGAGAGGTCAACCATTGCTGATCGGAGAATGAGAATTCCATCTTGTTGCGATAGAAGTAGATCTCATCTGATCCAATGATCGGAAGGATGGGCGGATCTTCAAATCCACCGATGCGCTCGAACGCATCTCGAACATGCCGTTCTTTGAAATCGAGTTGGGCGCGATAATCGACGTGTTGCCATTTGCATCCGCCGCACGCGCCGAAGTGCCGACAGCGAGGAGTCGTTCGGAGGGGTGAAGGAGTCTCAATGGTTTCGACCCGTGCTTCGAGGTGGTTCTTCTTCACTTTCGTGATCCGGACAGTGAGGAGGTCTCCCGGTACGCCGCCGTCGACAAAGATGACCAGACCCTCGAGACGCGCGACGGCTTTTCCTTCGAATGCCGAACCCGATATTTCTGCCCGAACGAGATCTCCGCGTTTGTACGAGCCTTCCATAGCTCTTTGCCTCTCGCAGTACAGAGCATCTGACGGAGTAATAATACGAGATGATGTCCAGACATACAACGCAGCAGATCGCCCCAAAGAGAAAGGCCTCCTCGGGATCGGAATCCCCGGAGGCCCTTTATCTGGATATGACGTGGACTATTTCAGTTTTCGAATAACTATGTTGCCGTTGGAGGTCTTGAGCGTAATTCGTTCTCCGCCCCCATTGAGCTTGTAGGTCGCCTCGATGCGATCGTCGTCTTTGTCGTAGCTATCCGCCTTGAAATCTGACTTGATCTCATAGTCCTTCCTCCCCCATCCCCACGAATGTCGCAGCTCAATTGTTGCGTCGATGGTTGCTTTCGCATTCTCGGCAATATGCAACGTCACCGTGCCTCCGGCAGTTGACAGAACACTTGGTCCCTTCCCAACTGATCGAAGCTCGACCGTCACATCTCCGCCTGCCGTTTTTGCCTCCACCGTTCCTGTGATATCACGAAGCTCGACATCTCCGCCGGCTGTCTTTGCCGTTACCTCTCCGCTTCCGCTGCGAAGTCGGACGTCTCCGCCGGCGGTACTGAGAGTTGCCCGTCCACTCACCTTCCCGACCCGAACATCCCCTCCGGCGGTCGAAACGTTCGCTTCACCTCCGATGTCACCGATCTTGATGTCTCCGCCGGAGGTTCTGGCTTTGAGGGATTTGCCGACACTTTCCACCTGGATGTCACCCCCCGAGGTCGTCACTTCGACCTCACCATCCACTTTCCCCACATCGATGTCGCCTCCGGAGGTTTTCAGGACCACGTTGCCCCGAACCGTTCCGGTGCGGATGTCGCCCCCTGACGTCGTCATCTCCACCGAACCGACGACATCGCGGAGAACAATATCCCCGCCAGCTGTTGATCCTTTGACCTTTCCGGAAATGGAGCCGTGGAGCTCAATGTCTCCGCCGGCGGTTTTCAACGCGGCATTGAAATCGACCGGAAGTTTCACATCGAATCGTACGTTACGCGAGCGGGAGCGGCGCGGCTGAAACCGGACCGTCACCGTATTGCCGCTTTGCGTCATCTCGAGGTACTCCAGATCCGATGAACTCACGCCTTCAGCTCTGACGTACACCTCGCTCTTTTCCCATGATGCAATCCGGACATCGCCGCCGCTCACGGCAAGGTCCAGTGTCCCCCCTTTTGTCACGGTGAATGATCGCGATCTGCTGTCCACCTGCTGTGCCGTCGCGACAACCGTCGCCGCAACCATGAAGAGAGTGATCAGGCTGGTTTTCCGCAGAATGTGTTTCATTGTTCTCGTACCTCCCGAATGAGAGTAAGTGTTTGATTCCGAATGTAGTCGTTTTTCTCCTCCGACATCTTCTTTTCGAGCGCACGCCGATTTTCGTTGCTCAGACTCATCTGGTTTTTTTCGATCTCCCCCAGGTAGGAGATTGCCTCGATACGAATGCCGTCGTTCGTATCTCTCAGCAGAATGGAAATCAAGGCGTCTCGGATTTCCCGATCAAACGGGAGAGCTCGCAGTACCATCAGCGCGGCCTTCCGAACGCCGGCGTTCTCATCCGTGCGGAGGACTTCAAAGAGAGCCTGCTTGATGATTGGATCGGCCTCACGCATCGGCGATTGAGCGAACGCGCTGACTGCCCGGATCCGCACGCCGGGATTGTGCTCGTGGAGCAGCGCCTGGGCGAGAACTCGTTGGATTCTCTGGTCGCTGACGCTCCCCTTCACGCGAACAGGTGTGAGTGCATCGAAGGTGAATTCGATCACGCCGTCCTGCGGATCGGGATCAACGAACCGTACCGACGTAATGAATGCCTCTCCCCGCTCGGCCGCGTCGATCCATTCGGTTCCCGACGCGCTGATCGTCTCCGATGCGCCGGGGGCGAACAGCATGTGCCCGATGCCCACGCCGACGACAAGCATCGAAACGCTGACGATGGCCGGTTTGAGGACAATCGGCATCAACTGATCCACAACCGATGCAACCCGATCGCGGAATCGTCTTGCATTCCGTTCCCGGCGGAGTGCGTCACGCGCGCTCGTCCTCGCCTCGCTCAGGAAATCTTCAGATACATCAACGACCTCCCGTTGCGCCGTTAACCTGTGCAGTCCGGCAAGTTCGCGTTGTTCGCGGGCGCACTCCGGACACGATTGAAGATGTTCCCTCAGAAGTGCCCTCTCGTCGGCACCCAGTTCCCCGACCATGTCCAGAACAAGCCACTCTCGATACGGTTCGTGTTTCATTTGTCCCTCGATTCGTCTTTCTCCTCGATCAAATCCTTCAACTGCTTTTTCATTCGTTGCGTCGCTTCAAACAGGTATCGTTTCACGGTTCCTTCGGTGCATTCCATCATTGTAGCGATTTCTGTCAGCTTGAATCCCTCGTGCTGCTTGAGCGTAAACACCATTCGCTGTCGCGGCGAAAGCGTCGCAAGCGCCGCGTCCACTCGTTCGCGAATCTCCGTACTCAGCAATTCCTCCTCCGGATTGCGCGGCTTCTCTGAAGAAGCTGAATGTGCCTCACCGCTTTCATCTTCATCATCGAGCGGTTGAGTCATATGACTCCGGCGACCCGCTCGGGCACGGTGAGTCAGGCAAGTATTTGCCGCAATGCGATAAAGCCACGTCGTGAACTCACTCTCGGCCCGAAACTTCGGCAGACCCCGATAGACCCGGATCAGCACTTCCTGATAGATGTCCTTGGCGTCGTCGGCACGATTGACATAGCTGGCGATGATCGACAGGATCCGACGGTCATGCTTGAAGACCAATTGTTCAAATGCGAGAGCATCCCCGTTCCGTGCTCGTTGGATGAGATTGATGTCCGGATCCTCCTTGCCCTGAAATTGCATGTGATTCTCAGCCATAGGATTAGACCTGATGGGGTATTGGAAGGTTGTGGATGAAAAACGAAAAAGCGGGCCTCCCAGGATCCCGCTTCTCATTCATTCCGTTGAGTTTCGACAGACCGGCATACGCATGATCTGCCTGCCGTGTATGCTCCGGTTAGAGGTTTGTCACCTCGCTGAGAAGCTCGTCTACGCGGTCGGCGGAATCTGCTTCTGCATAGAATCTGATCAGCGGCTCGGTTCCCGAGGCGCGCACGAGAATCCACCCATTCTCGACAAAAAGCTTGATCCCGTCAGTGCGTTCTTCTCTCACAACGGGATACTTCCCAATAGCTTTCACACCTTTTGCGAAGACGGCGAGCACGCGCTTCTTTTCCTTTTCCGTGAGATGCGAGTCAATCCGGTTGAAATGATGCGGCCCAAACTCTTTCATGAGTTCATCGACGAGTTCGCTCAGCCTCTTGCGACGCGCAGCCATGATTTCGCACAGCAGCAATCCGATGTAGATTCCGTCTCGCTCGGGGAGGTGCCCCTTGACGCCGAGTCCGCCGCTCTCTTCAGCTGCAATGAGGATATCCCGTTCAGTCATGAGACGGCACAGATGTTTGAATCCAATGGCTGTTTCGTGGAGTTTCAGCCCGTACTTCTCGCACATCTTGTTGATGATTTGACTGACGGAAAATGACTTCGCGACTTCTCCCTTCCACTTCTTCGTTTCCACAAAGTACTTCAGGAGTAAAGCAAAGATGCGGTGCGAATCGACGAAGTTTCCTTTTTCATCAACCGCACCAACGCGATCCGCATCACCATCCGTTGCGATACCGATATCGCAGCCATGCCTGACAACGTCACTCATCAACTGTGAGATGTGTTGAGGAAGGGGCTCAGGATGGGCGCCACCAAACGAGGGATTGAAGAAATTGCGGAGGAGCAGTTTCGGAGTGACGAGTTTCTCCAACACGCCCTGGCCGGCCCCATGCATCGCATCGTAGGCGATCTTCAGGTTCGCCGATTGGATGAGTGGGAGATTGAGCTTCGTTATCAGATCTTTGACATATACGGAGGTGAAGTCTTTTCGCCGGACAATTCCTTGTTTCTCAAGTTCTTTCAGCGTCTTTTCACTTTCTACTTTCGACGTTATTACTTTCTTCAGTTCCCTTTCCAGCTTCTCCACCATCTCGGGATGAGCCGGTCCGCCAAAATCTCCTTTCAGCTTGAAGCCGTTGTACTTGGCAGGATTGTGACTTGCAGTGATGACGACGCCGCCGGCCATCTTGAGTTTCTTCGTGAGGAGGGAAACCATAGGGGTTGATGAGATCGCGTCAGAGATAATGACTTTGATCCCCTTGTTACTCAGCACTTCGGCAGTTTTTTCCGCAAACTCTTTCGAAAGAAACCGTGCATCGTATCCGATGACGACACCGTTCCTGATGTTCTTGTGTTTCTTGAAGTAGTAAGCCGCAGCAAGTGCGACGCGTGCGACATTCTCGAAGGTGAAGTCATCTGCGATGACTCCGCGCCAGCCGTCGGTGCCGAATTTGATGTGAGCAGGCATATCAGTAGACCTTTCTGATTTCGAGCACTTCTTCACCCAACATATCAATAATCTCCCCAGCAACCGTTGCGGTTTTCTCCGGAGCCGAAAGTACATACGCTCCCTTCACCAGATCCGTTTTCTTTTCCAGCACGTGCCGGAGCGGTCGTTTGCCGACCCAGACGAGCATCGGTTGCCCCTTGGCTGGGGAGATCGGGATTTGGGCGGTTTGGGTTTGCACGCCTTGAGAGATGCGGTCACCCCTTTTGCGGCTCTCCCTCGGCACTGGCTTGCGACGGGCGGTTTTTCGGCCGGCAGATTTGGCTGGTTTTTTGGCGTTTTTTGGCATAGGCACAAAATGTTGCACAAGGTGAATTTTGACTGGCGAAATTATCCTTTTCGGGTGAAAGGTGGAATTCTACCTTCGGTTATGTAACTACCGTTACATTCGGAATCGCTTATGTAACGCGGTGGAGGTTCTGTTACATAAGGGTTATGACGAATTACACACAAGCATAATTCTCCTTGCCAGAAGTATCATTTTCGACCCAAGAGAAAAATTCTCTATCTGTTTGAATTTCAAACTACTACAGCTAGCCTTGTTGTGCGAGCCGGAAAATCTCCTCCGCAAAGAAGGCTCGTCCATATTTCGCTTCGTTGAGCGGCTTAGGAATGCTTACCTTCACAAGTTTTTCAATATTGCGCTGTGCCATGCTTTCAGAAATCCAACTGAGTCACAGGATCCAAGTTCTGCGAAGATTGCACGTTCCACTATCTGACCGTAGTTCCGAGGACATCGAGGGAAGCTTGCTTTTGGGGAAAAAAGGCCTAACTTGTAATTAATCCGTTAAGCGGAGTTGGATCGCCCGCAGGGGCGAGCGTAAGGGCGTCTTGCAAGAGGCGCCCTTATTGTTTTTGGGCTATTGCCTCGGATAGAGAACATATCCATAACCCTCCACTCTTCCGTCGTACAGATGAGAATTGAATTTCTCAGCAACCACAGTAAGGACACGTTTCGCAAAGATGCCCAACTCTTGCGATCCCACAAAGTCATACTTCTGCAAGACGTATTGTTTGACTGGATGGCAGAGAATGTCAGCCAGCTGCAATCCGGAGATGTTAGCCGATTTTTGTTTCAGTTTGAGCTGTCGTGATGTGAGCGCCGCCTGGAAAAAGGAAGCATCTCTCATCCACGTTCCTCGTTCAAATATCCTGGTATAGGATTCCGAAAGAAGTCGATCTTCTACGCCCCCTCGTGCTTCTGCCAAAATGTCCCCCACACGGTTAATGTGGTTCAAGTAACCTGCGTACCGCTGAAGCAGAAAGCCCATAGCCAGATGATAGGGATGTGCGGCTTGCCCCCCATATGCATTTCGAAGTGACAACTTGTCGATAACAACAGCTACGACCTTGAATTGCGCTTCCCGGATTACTTCAAGCAGGTCTCTATCAAATCGTTCGCGAATCTTGTCGTCCCTCAGAATCTTGAACGCTTTTCTGCGATTGATGAGATCCTCCCGGTGGAGAATGACTGGATCGTCTGGGTGGTGCGAGAAGTAATTTGTCTTAAGCTCTTCAAGGGACTTGTGAAATTCAAGATACGCCGGATTCAGAAACCACGTGCCAAGCAAGCACAGGAATCGGTGTGGGATTTCTTCAACTTCACGGTAGACATGGTCACCAGACTCATCCACATAGAGACGGGATCGCTCTTCAAAACGTGTCGGCCGCGAACCTGAGTTGATCACACTCCCCCTTTTCGGACAAACCCTCTAATCAGACTTCAACGTTGAACGCCCCAAATCCCGCAAAATATCCGTTCGTATCGAGCTGTTGCTCGATTCTCAGAAGCTGATTGTACTTCGCGATCCTGTCAGTCCGACTCGCGGATCCGGTTTTGATCTGACCCGCATTCGTCGCGACTGCGATATCCGCGATTGTCGTATCCTCTGTCTCGCCTGATCGATGGCTGAGGATTGTTGTATATCGCGCGCGCTTCGCCATTTCGATGGCATCCAGCGTTTCCGTCAACGTACCGATCTGGTTGACCTTGATGAGAATCGAGTTCGCCACTCCCTGCTGGATCCCTTTCTCGAGAAATTCCACATTCGTGACGAACACATCGTCGCCGACGAGCTGTACCTTTTCCCCCACCATATCGGTGAGCATCTTCCATCCGGCCCAGTCGTTCTCCGCCATGCCATCTTCAATGGAAACGATCGGATACTTCTTCACCCATTTTTCCCAGTACTTCGCCATCTGCTCCGGCGTCTTCTCGGACTTGTCGGATTTGCTGAAGACGTATTTCTTCTTTGCATCGAAGAACTCGCTTGACGCAGGATCGAGTGCGATATAGATCTGTTCACCGGCTTTGTAATGCGCCTTCTGGATCGCCTCAAGAATCACCTCGATGGCTTCTTCGTTCGATTTGAGATTAGGCGCGAATCCTCCCTCATCGCCGACGGAGGTATTGTACCCTTTCTTGTGAAGCACCCCTTTCAGGGCATGGAACACCTCGGCCCCCATGCGAAGCGCCTCAGAGAACGAGGGCGCGGCGACCGGCATGACCATGAACTCCTGAAAATCCACATTGTTATCGGCATGTTTGCCGCCATTGATGATGTTCATCATCGGCACCGGGAGGACCTTGGCGTTGGTGCCTCCGATGTACCGGTAGAGCGGAATTGCCAGCGCGGCGGCCGACGCTCGCGCAACGGCCAGGGAGACGCCAAGGATGGCGTTCGCCCCGAGCTTGCTCTTGTTCGACGTCCCATCCATCTCGATCATCATCCTGTCGATGCCAACCTGATCTGTCGCCTCAAATCCGATCAGTTCTTGTGCAATGATATCGTTGACATTGTCGACGGCTCTGAGGACGCCCTTACCTAAGTAGCGATTCTTGTCGCCGTCTCTCAGCTCGACGGCCTCGTGTTCGCCGGTCGATGCTCCGCTCGGGACTGCGGCGCTGGCCACAACGCCGCTTTCGAGCTCGACTTCGACTTCGATGGTCGGGTTGCCGCGCGAGTCAAGAATTTCCCTCGCCCAGATATCGGTAATCGTCGTAAACATTGAAGGACTCCGGATGGTCGTTTGTGAAGTTGCGAAATGAGAATAGGTGAAGAAACCGAAAAATCGCTGCAAAATCAATGAACGGAGGATCGTTGCCGCAAGGGGGACGCATCGGCCGTCGTACCCTGCTGCGATCTCTCGTGCAACCACTCACAACGCGCGATCCACTCCCGGACATAGAGCGTGCGGGATTGATCGGCAGTGAAATTAAGTGCATTCCAGAAATGCATCTTGGCGCGCTGGAAATCCCTCAGTGCAAACAATGTTCGCCCAAAACGGATCTGGAGAGCATAGTCGAGAGTCGGCGATCGAAAACCTCCTGCCGACTGCAAGTGCTCGCGCGCCGAGCGGAAGTTTTTCTGATTCATGAATTCGCGACCAAGCAGAAAGTGCGTGACGGCTGGATCGTGAGTCCGTGCCGAGAGAAGTCGCGAAAGAAAGTCAATCCTGGCCGAATCGCTCTGATGCCGCGTGAAATACGACTGGTATGTGGAAGAGCGCCTTGTATTCCCGAGAAGATACAGACGGAGGGACGCAGCTTCATCAAAGGGCGCGCTGAGACGACTGGCGAGGAGCCGCTCGTAGGACTTCACTGCACGGTCGAGTTTGCCCGCTCCCCAATACGCATCCCCGAGCAGGAGATTCAGGGGCAGAAGCGAATGGCTTATCGTCGTGTCACTCATCTCCCGTTCAAGAAACTGGATGCATTTGTCGTCATGATCGAGTCGCTTCATCGCCGTCGCGTGCGTTATGATGGCCGAGGCGTTTCTGGCGAGCTCGAGCGAGCGACCGGAGAGCGCCAATGCGCCATCCAGATTCCCTTTGCGAAGCAAGTTGTTTGCTTCAATGTTCAGCGAGGCGATAACACGAGGGCAGACTTTCTTGAAAATCGTCGGACGTTTGAAAAGGTAGGATGCTTTCACCCGTTCCTCAGGAGCGATCGGACGGCGATTCAACTGTCTCCTCCACTCCCAGACAAGCTTCTCCAGATCTTTCCCGTACACCGACGTGAAGCTTCCCGTTCGATACAAGCGCTTGTATCGGCGAAGCCCGTACTGGTCGAGAAGATAGCGGCTGAAGGATCCTGCCAAAACGTAGCTGACTGCCGGTTGCGTTTGTATGAATCCCGTGAACGAAAAGAGTCCCTCCATCTGCGGCCGTATTCCCGTGTCGAAAACCTGCGCGGCGAGATCATGGAGCGTCTCGTCGTATGCCGTGCGCTCGACAGCCATCGCCAACCCCTCGATGAGTCCAGGATTGAGGCCGATGCGGAGCAACGGAAATCCGAAATCGGCAGCAACAACATGGACAAGTTCGTGCCTGAGCGACTGATCGACATCGTTGAGATTCAGATGAAGCTGCCAGAGCCATGGTTTTGCAATGTTTGTATTGGCGGCACCGACCAATTGTCCCTTCTGTTCGGCCGACTCATAGATGAACGAATGAATCTTCCTGCGCACGACGGTGCGCAAGTCGATGGAGACCCGCTGGAGCATGAACTCGTGGGTGTCGACGAGCTCCTGAACCTCTGCGCTTGTCAGTTTTGCTTTCGGATAGACGATTACGAAGTGATCCGATTCGGCAACTCCCCCAAGCTCATCGCTGATGGATTCGACGGTGGAGAGCATTCCAAGCTCCGACCGGAAGAGCCATGACACAACGATCAGAGCGATGGCTCCCGCAATTGTCATGTACGCGAGGACGTTTCTCTGTCGGCCTGACGAAGCCGCCGGTTCCGGATGTGCCGGGCGGTGGCGGACCCAGCCGAGATGTGCCAGAATGAGGAGGAGAACAATCCACGCAACGGTCGTCACCCGAAACAGAAGCAACCGCGATCCGATTTCCAACAATTCATCGTACGTGAAACCGGGAAAATATCCGACGATTTGATTGAAGGAGAAGATTTGAGGGGCAGTGAACGTTTCGATGATGATCTGGGAAAGAACCAACACGAGAACGATGATTGCCGATAATCTCCTCCAACGCTTCAACGCGACCGATATCAACATGGCCACACTTACTGCAAACAGCACCGCAGGGAGAGGAACGAGAACGAAGAACATGAATCCCTGAGCAAACGAACAATTCTTCACAAACAGGGCGTTGACGATCATCACCACCAGCGGAACAAGCAGGAGAAGCATCGAGACGATAGCGAGCCGGAAAAAGAACACGATCGGCGCGATCATTCCCTTTGTTTTCCTCCATTCATGTATCGTCATGATCGCAGTTGCGAACGCTCCGATGATCGAGATGAGAGCGGAAAATTCGAATCCGAGGTAGTTGAAGAGAGGAATCTGGGTGCAGAAAAGGGAAACAAGAAACAGAAGCAGGGCAACAACGAGAGGTGATCTGCCTGTGAGGAGCGATCGCACGTGGTCAGGGTCCTGTCATCGGTTGTCGATGGAAATTACGCGGACACGATGTTTTCCTAAAACTCTTCCCTTTTTTCTCGCTCGATGTCGGCCCCGAGTTGCTGAAGTTTCTGTTCGATGCGCGCATATCCGCGATCAAGATGATAGACGCGGAGCACTTCCGTCGTGCCGTGCGCAGCAAGACCGGCAAGAATCAATGAGGCGCTCGCGCGAAGATCGGTCGACATCACTTTGGCTCCCTGCAACCGCGAGACCCCGCGGATGGTGGCAACATTGCCGGTGAGAGTGATTCTGGCCCCCAATCGATTCAGTTCGGGCACATGCATGAATCGATCCCGGTAGATCGTGTCGGTCACGACGCTCTGACCATCCGCAACAGCCATCAGCGCAATCCATTGCGCCTGCATATCGGTCGGAAAGCCGGGATACACGGCAGTCACGACGTCGACAGCTCGGATCGTCGGCGGGGATTCAATACTGACGGTATCGGGTCCAACCGTGAGAATTGCTCCTGCTTCCCGGAGCTTCATGAGTATTGCCGAAAGATGCGCGGGATTGCACCGCTCAAGCGTTACTTTCTTTCCGCCGCAGATTGCCGCTGCCACGAGGAATGTTCCCGCCTCAATTCGATCCGGAATCATGACGGCGTTGGCAGGGGCAAGTGCATCGACGCCTTCGATCTCCAGTCGCGGAGAACCGATGCCATGGATTTTCGCTCCCATGGTCACCAGGTGATTCAGGAGGGCGGTAATTTCCGGCTCAATGGCGGCGTTCTCGATGATTGTTGTTCCTCGAGCGAGAACGGCTGCCATGGCGACATTTCCCGTCGCGCCAACGCTTGATGTATCAAAAACGATCCGAGCCCCTTCCAATCGTTTCGCCTTCGCCACAATGTACCCCGCGTCGAGATCGATCTCCGCTCCCAGCACTTTCAATCCTTCAATGTGAAGGTTCACCGGCCGCGGTCCCCACGCACATCCTCCCGGGAGCGACACCCGCGCCTGACCATAGCGCGCGACGAGGGGACCCAGCACGTAGATCGACGCCCGCATCTTTTTCACATGTTCGTACGGTGCCGCGAAATCGCGGATCGTCGAAGAGTCGATCGTCACCGAATCGTTCACCTGGGAGACGTGACATCCCATCTGCTCGAGCAGTTTTCCCATCGTCGTGATGTCGCGCAATGACGGTGTGTTCGAGAGGCGATGGACACCGGGGGCGAGAAGGGTGGCGGGCATGAATGCAAGGACGGCGTTCTTCGCGCCGCCGATTGCCACGGTGCCGCTGAGTGGCTTCCCTCCATTGATGACAAATCTATCCACAGCAGAGTTCCGGAAGATATCTCGGGAATTGAATCGGGATGAGTCCGAGTTCAGTCGAATATACTCGTTAGAGGAGAGAAAGGCAAAGCGACCCTTTCTTGTGTTTCGCGGAAATTTTGTCTACCATCATGAGGTTTTTCGCGTCACAACCAACTCCGGTCGAACCAAACACGTCTGCGCGTTATGCCCGTTCAAGTCATTGTCGGCGCCCAGTGGGGAGATGAAGGAAAAGGAAAGATCGTCGATCATCTCAGCCATTCGGCAGATATCGTTGCTCGGTATCAGGGAGGTGCCAACGCCGGACACACCGTCATTCTCCCTCCGGCCAGGAAAGGAGATCCCGACAAGGAATTTGTTCTCCACCTCATCCCCTCCGGGATCTTTCATCCGAGGGTTACGTGCGTGATCGGAAACGGTGTGGTGATTGATCCCGTTGCCCTCATGGATGAGATCCGTCAGCTTCGCGAATCGGGAATCACGATCGCCGGTCGACTGCTCATCAGTCACAACGCCCATCTCATCATGCCGTATCACAAACTCCTTGATTCCGTGCGCGAACAGGGAGAACAGAAGATCGGGACGACAGGCCGCGGCATCGGACCGGCGTACATCGACAAGTACCAACGAATTGGAATCCGCGTTGTGGATCTTCTCGACCGCGACACGCTATGCCGAAAACTCCGACTGAACATCGAGGAGAAGAACCAGATTCTCTCCAAGGTCTACGGCTCAAAGAAGCTCGACGTCGACCAAATCATCGCCGAGTATCAGGAATTCGACAAGCTCATCGATGAATACGTGACGGACACTTCCCGCTATCTCGTTGAGGCGCTCCGAAGAAGAAAGAAGATACTCGCCGAGGGGGCACAGGGAGCGCTGCTCGACGTCGATCACGGAACTTACCCCTACGTCACCTCTTCAAATCCGACCAGCGGCGGCGCGTGTACGGGCCTCGGCGTTCCCCCCACTGCGATTTCGTCCATCATGGGAGTCGCGAAGGCCTACTCGACTCGTGTCGGTCACGGCCCATTCCCCACGGAACTCGAAAACGAGGTCGGCGAGCGCATGCGTGCTATTGGGAGCGAATACGGAGCGACAACAGGACGGCCCCGCCGATGCGGCTGGATCGATCTTGTTGCTCTTCGGTATTCCATCCGCGTCAACGGCATACAGAAGCTTGCCATTACAAAGCTCGACGTCCTCGACGATTTTGAGGAGATCAATGTCTGCACCGGCTATTCCCTCGACGAAAAACGGCTCGAGGGCTTTCCATCAGATCTCGCAAAACTCCAGCGGGTCGTGCCGGTCTACGAGACTTTCAAGGGATGGAAGACGAAGACCTCGCACGCCCGAAGATTCTCGGACCTCCCCGCCCGCGCCCGATCGTACGTCCGTGCCCTCCGGAAGCACCTCAATGCTCAGATCTCAATGGTTTCCGTCGGCCCACGCAGGGATCAAACGCTGTTCGTGCGTTGAGTCAGAGGCGATATTCCCATGAAGACCTTTTCGACAAGCACGCTTCCCCGATCGAGCAAGACGAAGATCTTTCTCCTGGCATTCGCGTTCTTGTTCGTTGCCGGAACGCTGTGGTACACCCACACGATCGTCAAGGCGCTTCAGGCGCGGGAAGCGCAGGTCGCCGATCTCTACGCGAAATCGCTTCAATATCTTGCGAGCGACGAGTTTCAGACCGGTGACTACAGCTTCGTCCTCGACGAAATTATCTGGGCCATCGATTTCCCGATGATCCTCACCGACGCGCAGAACGAACCGATCTCCCCTCTCTCCAGTGCGTATCGAAACATTGATATCGACAGTTCGGCAAGTCCGGAGAGTCAACGCGCGCTCTTGCGACAAATTGTCGCCGAGATGGACATGATGAACGAGCCCATCTATGTTACGCACAAGGATTCGGTCGTTCTCACCGTCGTCCACTACGGCGAATCTCCGCTGATCACCACGCTCCGGTGGCTTCCGTACGTGGAGATCGCCCTCGTCGCGCTGTTTATCTTCATCGGATACGTGAGTTTCAGTTACGTCAAGAGGCATGAGCAGAGCAACATCTGGGTCGGTATGGCACGCGAAACCGCCCATCAGCTCGGCACGCCGATTTCCAGCATGATGGGATGGATCGAACTTCTGAAGTCCGATGAAGGATCGCGAGATCCGGAATTCGCGCAAACGCTTCACGACATGGAAAACGATCTTCTCCGGCTGAGCAAGATCGCAGACCGCTTCTCGAAGATCGGCTCAAAACCCGATCTGAGGGAGGAGAATGTCACCGAGGTGATCGAACGCGTGCTGAAGTACTTCGAGCGGCGAATTCCGAATACCGGCAAGAAAGTTTCGCTCATCCTCAAGGATGGGCAGTCGGCTCGCTGCATGCTCAACCGTGAATTGTTCGAATGGGTCATCGAAAACCTGATCAAGAACGCCCTGGATGCAATCGAAGAGGGGCTTGGATGGATTTCTATCTCGATCGACGAGACCGCGCATTCGGTCATCATCGATGTCACCGACAACGGAAAAGGGATTGATCCCTCTCATCGGCGAGACGTCTTCCGACCGGGATTCTCCACGAAGACCCGCGGATGGGGACTCGGGCTCAGTCTCTCAAAACGCATCATCGAATCCTACCACAGAGGAAAGCTTTCGCTCAAAGAAAGCAGACCGGGACACGGAACGACCTTCCGCATCAAACTGAAAAAGTAAAACCGGTCGAAGGGCACGCGTGCAACAATCATGATTGTTCTGGCTCTCCTCATTACGTTCATCGTCGGATTTTCTCCTCCTGATGACCCCGAGGCCGTCGGGCCATGGTTACTTGAGCTGGTTCGCGGAATCGAGGGAAGATCTCCGGAGGGACGGCGTCAGTACATCACGTATCAGCTCAGGGCGATGGACGTCCCCTATCGCACAATGACATTCGATACCACGCTCGTCACCCCGCGCAGGAAGACCCGCATTACGGGGGAGAACATCGTTGTCTCGCTTGGAAGCGGAAGACGCACCATCGTTCTCGGAGCCCATTTTGATGCCGTGCCGGGCTCCCCCGGGGCCAACGACAACGGCGGCGGCGTGGCTGTTCTCTTAGGATTGATCCAGTCGATGCACAAGAGGTCATGGAATCATCGAGTGGACATTGTGTTCTTTGACCAGGAAGAGGAGGGTCTGTTCGGTTCGATCTTCTACGTTCAGCGTGCAACGAGCCGGGAACGACACCGCGCGATGATCAATCTTGACGTTGTTGGAGTGGGGGATGAGATCTTTGTCGGTCCGGTTGGGGAAGGGGATGACGATACGATTATGCCGATTGTCCGGAAAGCTTCGCGAGAGCTCGGCGCGCGATTCCAGGAACATGCGTTCTATCCGGGATCCGATCATCTTTCATTTGCCGATGCAGGGCTGGAAAATATTTCGATCTCCGTCGTTCCACGCGGAGATGCAGATCGGCTTGCGGCATTCGTACGGGGAGACACGATCGATCGACAGAACCTCCCCATCGTCCTCCGCACAATGCACACGCCTCAAGACAATTCGTCCCATCTTTCCCCCAGCGCTCTGGCCCTCGCATTCGAATTCACCAAACGCGTGCTCATTCTTCTCGACAGCACGAACTAAACGTGATCCAACACAGGAGCATCATGAGAATCAGATCTCTTGCCGCCACCCTTGTCGCGCTTTTGCTTTCCGTTCACCCCGCACACACTCAGGACAATCTCAACACCCTTCTCAATGCAGAGATCTCCGCACTCCTCTCAACCTACAAATACCTCCATGAGAATCCCGAGCTCTCTCATTTCGAAGAAAAAACGGGATCCTTTGTTGCTCGTGAACTACGCGCAATCGGGTACGATGTCACCGAGCGGGTTGGAGCATATCGCAATCCCCGATACACCTCCTACGGCATCGTCGCCGTGCTGAAGAACGGCACCGGCCCGACCGTTTTGCTGCGAACGGATCTGGATGCCCTCCCTCTCGAAGAGAATACGGGACTCCCATACGCTAGCAAAGTGACGACAAAGGACGAGGCTGGAAGAGAGGTTGGAGTGATGCATGCCTGCGGTCACGATCTCCACATGACCGCATTTCTCGGCGCGGCAAAATCGCTTTACGCACTGAAGAACAGATGGCGCGGGACACTTGTGCTCGTCGCCCAACCTGCAGAAGAAACGGGGACCGGAGCGCAGGCGATGCTCGAAGATGGATTGTATCAACGATTTCCGAAACCCGATTACGCGATCGCGTTGCATGCCGATGCGTTGACGGAGGCCGGAAAAGTGGGATATTGCGACGGCTACGCGTTGGCGAATGTCTCGTCAGTTGATATCGTTGTGAGGGGAGTTGGCGGGCACGGCGCGTATCCGCACGGCGCGAAAGATCCTGTCCTTGTCGCGTCTCAACTCGTCGTCAACCTCCAGTCGATCGTCAGCCGCGAGATTTCTCCTCTTGAGCCGGCTGTCGTCACCGTCGGTTCGATTCATGGAGGATCGAAGCACAACATCATCCCGGATGATGTTCACCTTCAGCTTACGGTACGATCGTACAAACGTGAAGTTCATTTCGCGATTCTCGATGCCGTCGAACGAATTGCGCATGGGACAGCCCAAGCCGCGGGCATCCCTGCCGATCGGATGCCAATCGTAACAACAGACCGCGACAATTTTCTTCCTGCCACGTACAACAATCCCGCACTTACCCTTCGCCTTGCTGAGGCGCTCCGGCCGGCTCTTGGGAAAGAGAACGTCGTGAAGAAGGACCCCGTGATGGGTGCTGAGGATTTTGGGAGATACGGTCTCGAAGACCAATCCGTTCCGATTTGTCTCTTCTGGCTCGGAACGGTCGATCCGGCCCTCATGAAGCGCCATGTGACGGAAGGGGTCCCGCTTCCCGGACTGCACTCGAGTCAGTTTGCCCCTTTGGCCGAACCCTCGATCCGGGCTGGAGTGAAGACATTGACAACGGCGGCGTTGGAATTGCTAAAGAAGTAGGTTGTCGGGCGACCAGATCGGTTGCTCTACGAAATGAAAAGCGCCGAAACTTGTCGCTCTACAAAGCCAGACGAACTCAAAGCTCCATGCTTAATCCGATGACGGGGAGAAAGGACCACTGATGGACGGTGACGACCTTTTGGTCCCTTTTGTTCCAGATGTAGTGGTAGACGTTTTTCTGGTTGTATGTATTCTGAAGATCCATGTAGGCCACCCACTGCAGTGACGCGAGCGAAAACCGATAGTCGGTTCGCACGTCAAGCCGATGGTAGGCGGGAAAGCGCGACGAGTTGATGCGATTGAGATCCATGACTTCACGCCCGAGCAATCGGGAGAGAGACTCATCGATCGGTGTGTACGGATTTCCCCCCGCATAGCGCCACCGGAGGCTCACTTCCAGAGTCGGAGAAATCTTGTATCCGCCGATGAAGGTGAAGACATGGCCGTAGTCGAACCGGCCGGGTCGTTCAATTCCATCGAGTGCGCGGTAGCGTGCCACGGAGTATGAATAACTCACCGTGCCGTAGTAGTCTGTTGTCAGCTTCTTCTGGAGAAAGATCTCCACGCCGTTGATGGCTCCGCTCCCCTGACTGCGCAAATCCCCCGCAATGAAGGCGCCGGCATCTGATCCCCCGTTGACAAGGATGTACGATGGGATGTATCCGCTGACCGGATAATCCCGATACTCTTTCCTGTAGACGTCAACAGTGAGTTTGAAATCATCCTGGACGAGATGTTCAAAGCCGATGATGTAATGGTCTGAGCGAATGGGTTTGAGCTTCCGGTTTCGTTCATCCGTCGTGAGCCAGATGTACGCGGGCGTCTGAAAGTAAATCCCGTACGAGGCGTTGAAGGATGATTTCTCCGACACATGAAACCTCGCCGCAAGTCTTGGGCTGATACTGAGACCGTGATTGACATGGTTGAAGTAGTCGATGCGGAGACCCGGGACAAGTGACCAGCGGTTGAAGAACCATCGGTTGTATTGAACATAGCCGGAGAGTTTGAGAGCGGGAAAGCGTTTATCATAACTCAGCTGAGGGAAAATGCCGGAACCGGTGGCTCGGTTCGCCCATCGGCTCGTGTCTGCCTTCAGAAAGATCTCATGGTCAATCGCAATCGCTTTCATCCCCGCGCCGAATGAAACCTGGTTTCCCTTTGCCAGATTGAACGACGCATCGATCTTCATGCCGTATTCCCGCTCAACAGATCGGTTGCGATACGTCTTCCGTCCATCCTTGTCATCGATATCGGTGAAGTAGTAGTTCTCCGTCATGCCCAGTCCCACGATCGAGTATCCCGACGTTCCCCAGAGCCGTTTCCACGTGCCTCCGACCATCCATTGATGAAGATCGCTCTCCACCTTGTCGAGCCCGGAGATATCGGGATTGATCCCCATGTTTTCGGGATCCACATTCTGGAACTTGACGTCGTCGACTCCTCCGACGAACAGCACCATCAGCTTGTCGCTGGCGGTGAGATCCTGAGTCAGCTTGAGCTGGGCGTCGATATAGTTCGGGACGATGGTGATGCCGGCGAAGTGAAAGTTCTTGAGGAGAAAGTCGAGATAGCTTCTTCGCGCTGAGACGAGCCACGATCCATTCGAGCCGAGTGGTCCCTCGCCGATGAGCGAACATCCGGCAGCGTTGAGGTTGACCTTGCCGCCGGTGCGATCCCGATTCCCTTCGCGAAGTTCGATGTCCATCACCGAAGAGAGCCGATCGCCGTACTTCGCGGGAAAGCCGCCGGTCAGAAACGTGACATCGCGAATCAGTTCGGTGTTGACCATCCCGATGGAACCGCCGGTCGCCCCCTGCGTGGCAAAATGATTGATTGTCGGGATCTCCAGATTGTCGATCGAGGTGTAATTCTCGAATGGGCTTCCGCCCCTTACGATGAGATCGTTCCGCAGATCGGTGTTGAGCACGACACCCGGAAGCGATTGCATGACGCGGCTGACATCTTCCGACGCGCCCGGGGAACGCCGTATCTCCTCGAAATTGAGGATGTGGGAACTTGTGGCAAGTTCCTGAGGCCTTGAGAAATAGGAAGATTGCACCGTGATCTCACGAAGCTCAAGCGCGATTTGAGAGAGCTCGATCATCAGCTGTGTCCCTCTCCCTGAGGTCACCACCACATCGGTCTTCAGAACGTCAGCGTAGCCCACCATGCTCGCCCGTACAACGTACGTTCCGGGGGGAATCCCTTCAATCCGAAACGCACCGCTCGTTGCGGTCGCCGCTCCGATGTTCGAACCCACAATTCGGACATTTGCTCCCCCAAGGGGGACGTGCGTCTCTTGATCCCGGACCGTGCCGACGATCAGACCATGATCGGACTTCGGCTGTGCATACACCGCCGAATGAACGAGCCACACAGCAATGGCAAGCACAAGTGTGTTCTTCAGGTCGTTCACACGGAGGCCTCAATTGGCATGATCATTGCGGCACGACACGGGGCAACCACGACAGAGACTTGGAGTACCATGGCGGTGTCGAGACAACATCAGGATTGGGATGCGGAAGCAGGGGTGTACCGGGCCGCGTGCCCACGGCAGGATGCAGTGCGTTCCGGCGTCGCGTATCCGTTGAGCCGGTGGAAGATCATTTCGACGCGTCGTGGAAGCAGATCCGCTACTCATCTCCGGATGATGTGTGATCGTGTGTGATTTTCCAATCCCCTTGTTTGCGTTCGAAGATCAAAGTGAATCTCCCCCACGGCTGATCGACCCGCCGGTGGAGCACCCACATGCCATGAACCAGGGCGGCGTTCGCCGAGAGCATCCTCACAGTGACCTCCTCAAAACTGAGCTTCCCCATTTTGTCTTTTGTGTCGTACGATTTCTTGAAGCGCTCCAGGACCTGCTGGTATCCTGCCGTGAGTTTTCCTCCGCTCAGGAACAGCGTCTCGTGCGAGTTCCAGTATCCCTTCATGTACCCTTCAATGTCTCCTCGGTTCCACGCCGTCGCTTGATTATTGAGCACCTCGAGGATGAGCTCACTATCCGACTGCGCGCGGACCACGGTCAAGGAGAGAAGCATCAGGACAAGCAATTGGAGTCTACGTGTCATGTCACCCTCACGTCGTCTGTGTTGTCTGAGGTTGTTTTGGTTTGAAGATCGCGTATCCGAGCATTGCTCCCAGCGTGGCGAAAATAGGATAGAGAATCAACGTTATGAAGAGTCCCGAAAGGACCCCGAAGAACGAATCGGACCCTTCAAGGGACTGCTGCACCTGATTCCGCATCTCATCAACCACTTCCGGCGGAACATTCGCGCTCTCTTCCATCCACCCGATCAGCTGTTCCATAAACGACATGGCGAACTCATCTCCGATGCCTCCGAAGAGCAAGCGGATGAGAAGCTCAACCACAGTCACGGAGCAAGCTCCCGCCACGCCCGTGAAGATGCCAAGAATCAACGCATCGGATGACTCCAGCGACGGCATCTGAGGAGTGAACTCCTTCAGGTACAGATACGTCGCAAGAAGTCCGCCCATCACCACTCCGGCGCAACAACAGCAGTTGACGAGATTCAGTCCGGGAACGCCCGAAACGACGCCGATCAGGGCTCCCGCGATGAGGGCAACACGTATTTTGTTCGGTTTTTCTTCCATCAGCTATTCTCCGGGTTGTAGGTGTGAACGGCGGGCGCGGATTTGAATTTGTACTCGATCAAGCGAATCTATCAGCGGAGGGACGATAAACCATGGGAGCGCCATCCCGAGCAATCCACCGGTGAGCGTTCTCGTCAGCATCGTGCTCTCGCAGACACCGAGAAGCGTGAACGCAACGTCTGCCAGCATCAATGATGCAGGAAGAACAAGGACCGCTTTTGGCGGTACGATGCGGTCGGTAGATCTCGCCACCAGGGGAAGGAGGAACAACGAGAAACAGAATCCGAAATAGAGCGACGCGCATCGGGCACAGACGCCGAATTTTTCTCCTGCAACATGAAACGACCGCCCATCAATCTGATGGCAGATGGTTCCAAAACCGTCGTAGAGCAAGCCCGAAATCGGGTTGTTCAAGTCCGACGCGCGCAGGAAAGGTGCCGTCACAATCAATATGCACCAGAGAAGAACGAGGAGTGCAAATATGAGATAGCTTATCGAGGTCCGTTTCATAGAATTGCTGCGGTGCGTCATTATCGCGACAATTGAAATGTTTGTCAAGACGTACGCCGACTTGAATATCCTCCCTCGATGCGATATATTGGGGTCTGGATTTTCAGCAAAAGGAACAGGCGATATGGCAAAGACCCTTCCGAAACGATCGAACTTCCTCGGCCTTGAAAAAGAGTTTTCATCGCTTGAAACGTCACGGGTCGCGATTGTCTCCGCGCCGTATGAGCACACCGTGAGCTACGGAGGTGGAACGAAACTGGGGCCGAAGGCAATTCTCCAGGCATCCCAGTACGTCGAATTCTATGACGAAGAGACCACACGCGAGATCTTTCGAGACGCCGGCATTGCGACTCTTCCTCCGATCAACTTCAAAGGAAAGAAAGATGCCGACGCGCTCCGTCTCATCCAGCAGGCGGTCGAGGACCTTCTTTCGATGGGAAAGTTTGTCGTGACCCTTGGGGGCGAGCACACCATCTCGTCGGCTCCCGTGGCAGCGTATCTTCAGAAGTACCCCGATCTCTCGATCCTTCAGTTCGATGCCCATTCCGACTTGCGCGACGAATACCAGGGAAGCAAGTACAGTCACGCCTGCGTGATGATGCGGATCTGCGACATGCTTGATCCCCAGCGGGTCGTTCAGGTCGGGATCCGTGCCCAGTGCAAGGAGGAGGCGGACTTCATTCGCACACGTGGAGTGAAGACCTTCTATGCGCACGGCATCAGAGACGGCACGTATATGCGCTTCCTCAAAACGTGGGACGATTTTGTAGTCGCAGCACTGACCGATCATGTTTACATCACGTTCGACGTTGATGCGTTCGATCCCTCGATCATGCCTGCCACGGGAACACCGGAGCCGAATGGGCTGTATTGGAATGAAGTGCTCCAGTGCCTGCGTCAGGTGGCCAGAAAGAAGACCATCGTTGGATTCGATGTCGTTGAGCTCGCGCCGATGAAGGGGCTTTCCCATCCGAACCTGACCACAGCGAAGCTCGTCTCGAAAATCCTGAATTACGCGTTATGATGAACGGGCGGATGCCGTCGGTCGCCCGGTTCAACCGATTGCATCTCCCCGATCTTTCTCGTATGTTTGCGCAGTTCATCATCTGCCGAATTCCTCCGTTTCATCTCGGACATCATCTCCAGCGGCTCCTCCGGTAGATCCCACCCGCGGCGCCGCATGACGGGAGTTTGTACAAACTGAGGGTACCATGAAAGAGTATCATGATCTTGTTGAACGAGTCCTGACGCAAGGCACTCTGAAGAAGAATCGCACAGGAGTCGACACAATCTCCCTCTTTGCGGAGCACTACAAGATCGATCTGAGCAAGGGATTTCCGCTCTTGACAACGAAAAAGATGAACTTCAATTCCATCCTCCACGAAGTCCTTTGGTACCTCTCCGGAGATGATCACATCCGGAACTTGCGGAAACAGACCAGGATCTGGGATGCCTGGGCCGACGCAGAGGGAAACCTCGAAACGGCATACGGCAGGTACTGGCGCCGGTTTCCCAGCGCGCAAATCAACAAAACCACCGGCAGATATGAAGTTGTCGAGGTCGATCAGATCGGCAAGATTCTCCATCTTCTGAAGACCAGTCCGACGTCGCGCCGGATGGTGGTTTCGGCATGGGAGCCGGGGAATGCGCTGTTCAGCAAACTGCCTCCCTGTCACTTTGCGTTCGTGTTCAACGTTCAGGAAGACAAACTCAACTGCCATCTCACCCAGCGCTCGGGGGATATCGCCATCGGCATTCCCTTCAACATCGCTGCGTACTCCCTCCTGACACAGGCGATCGCTCAGGAGGTCGGCCTGAAGCTGGGATTCTTCAGCCATACCATTGTGGACGCACACGTGTATGTCAATCATGTCGACGGTTTGAGGGAGCAACTCACGAGAGCACCTCTCCCGCTCCCCAGACTGGAAATCGCTCGGAAGCCACTGGACGAATTACAGTTCGATGATTTCCGATTGATTGGGTACGAATGTGCCGAGCCAATCAAATTTGAGGTTGCGGTGTGAAGATCATCATCATCGCCGCGGTTGCGAAGAATCGGGTCATCGGCAAGGCAGGGAAGATGCCTTGGCATATTTCGGAAGATCTGAAGCGTTTTAAGCGGCTGACGATGGGACACACGCTGTTGATGGGACGGCGCACATATGAATCGATCGGGAAACCCCTCGAGGGACGACGCAATGTGGTCCTTTCGTCGCGCCCCCTCTCCGGAGTGGAATCGTACATTTCGCTTGCGGAGGTGCTAAAAAACCTGGCGTCAGAGGAAAAGATTTTTGTGATTGGCGGCGGGGAAATTTACAGGCAGATTCTTCCGCTCGCAGATGAAATGCACTTGACTCTTATTGATCGCGAGGTGGAGGGAGATACGTACTTCCCGGAGTACGAGCACCTCATCGGGACAACATTTGCGGTTAAGAACGCGGACAAACGCGACGGATACACGTTCGTCGATTATGTTCGAATCGTTTCACGTGCGGCACAATCGTAGAACCGACCACCCTTCCGGCATCTCTCTCCCCATTCATTCCTCCAGCATGTCAGGCGATCACGCGATCGTCGCGGGGGAAGGAATGTTTTTCTCCTTCAATTTCTTCTGAATAATCCCGGCAATTTCTTCGGTTGAAAGCGAACTTCGAGGTTCGGCGTTTACGATCGCCTGTTCAAGCGAACCCTTCCCCTCTGTCAACCAGATCCAGAGACAATAGCCAAGACGATCGCGATCATTGGTCTCGCGTAGCGGGATATCTTCGACAAGCGAGTACGCGATCTTCTCCAGCGAGGCGGCGGATGCTGTCTGCACAGACGACGGGGGTTTTGTTGCCATGGTAGACTCCTTTGGTTTTCGTATCGGCTGGAGACGCGCAGAGCCCGCTTCTGCTTCTCTCAGAATGAATATCCGATTGAGAAATACACAACAACGGGCCCGAAGCTGAGTGGATGCTCCAGCAGTTCTTTCTGCAGATAGAAACTTTGGCCCACGGACATCTCCACAGGTCCAATCGGCGTATCGAGAGACAATCCACCGCCGATCCCATGCCGGAGATCCTTGAGGCGGATTTCTTCGGGCGTTCCCCAAATCGCCCCAATGTCGTAGCGCAGCTTCACGTACGAGTCGAAGAAAATCTTGAAGGGAAGGAAGTAGCGATACTCCAGACTTCCCACCAACACCTGGCGCCCGCGTGAATCATCCTCACGGAGGCCAAGGAAGAGATCTTGTCCTCCGAGAGAGAACTGTTCGGTGATGGGCAGGGTCTCATCCGCGAATCCAAAGAAAAGTCGCGGCCGGATGGTATGTCTCTGCAGCGGACTCTGGAAGCTCTCGTAGTTGAACGAGAGTTTCGTGTAGCCGATGCCCGACTTTCGCCGAAAGAGCGGGTACTCATAGGAAAAGTTCATGAGGATTCCGTCACGCGGAAAGGGATAGCGGTCCTGGGTATCGATCGTCGTGCCGAACTTCAGCGTGAAGAACCGGAAGTGTTGATCCGGGATCGGCGTGCCGAAAATGCTCCAGACATTTTGGTTCTCATACCTCCCCTGGATCGTCACTGAGCCGAGCCGCTCAAGTTGCGTTCCAAACACGGCAAGTACCCCTTCGCGCTCTTCCCGGAACTCTCCGATTCGCACTCTATTCCATCGGTTCGGTTTG
Organism: Ignavibacteria bacterium; assembly: GCA_016873805.1. Classification (GTDB taxonomy): domain Bacteria; phylum Bacteroidota; class Ignavibacteria; order UBA10030; family UBA10030; genus VGVZ01. The sequence goes on along the minus strand of VGVZ01000009.1, from coordinate 51,504 downwards.
CCGATAGGCTCGTTTTCAAAGACGTTCACGTCGTGGATTGAGTAGTAGCCTCTCAGCGTGAACGTGAGATATGAGTTGAAGATGCGCGGGACGCGGAACTCGGCGCTGTACGTACGATTCCTCAAGCCACCGAAGAACCTCAATCCCACTTCCGATCCGATCCCGAGGAAGTTTTCCTCGCGCATGTCGATCGAGGGCTGGAGATTTCGTTCGTTGTCGATGCGGAGACCAAATCGCATCAATCCGGTGTATCGTTCCCTCACATCGATGATCAACGCCTGGGAACGGGCGCTATCACTTTCCTGCTGCACGCTCATCGCAACCTGCTCGAAGAGATTGGTGCTATAGATGTTCCGCATCCCTTCGGCAATCTTCGCCACCTGAAACACATCTCCCTGTTTGAACGGCAGTTCGCGCCAGATCACGTAATCCCGGGTGCGACGAGTACCTTGAATGGTTCGTCGATGGATCGTCCCTTCTTCCAGATAGATCGTTGCATGTTCGGTGTCATGATTAAAGTGCGTCCCTCGAATGCGGGCCAGCGAGAGACCCCGATCACGATACATCCCGAGCAACTGCTCCATGGCGTCAAGACAGTCGTGCGCATTGATCGGTTTTCCGAGCAGGGGAAGAAACGGCCGGAGGATCGAGTCCGGGGGGATGATTCGATTGCCCTCAAACGACACCGAACGGAGCACCGGATGCGGATTGGCGCGAAGGACCACGAGTGTCGAATCCGGATCTTCGACAATCTGGGCGTATACTTCGGCGAACTGTCCGGATGCATGAAGGGTAGAGACAATGTGCCGCACCATCGCCTCATCCGTCGGACGCAGCAACGTGAGGTAGTCGATCCATGCGGCGTGTTGTTCTCCGACCACGGAACGATTGAAGGAAAACCGGCTGTTGCGAAATTCCCCCCCCGTCAGCGATTGTTGAAACATGCGTTCCTGTCGCTTCGAGAGAATGGCATGGAGTTGCGGCATGACGGCATCTGCGGACTTCTCGCCCACGATGATCAGTGAATCAAGGTCTGAGAAATCCGACGAAATCCGATCGGTCAGCGGGGGGCGGATCACAACGTCCGCTCGATCGAGCTGCGATTGATTCGTGGCCTGGGTCATGATCGACGTAATCTGATCCGCAATCTCCCACGGGGCATTGAGTTTAGCTACAGGGCGAAGGGGGCTGGTCACGTCTACCGCAATGACCACGTCTGCGCCGCGCTCCCGCGCCACGTCAACGGGGACATTTGCCACGAGGCCGCCATCCAGGAGCTGCAGCGTATCGCGCTTGACGCTGCTGAACAGCAGCGGGACGGTCATGCTGGCGCGCATCGCCATCGCCAGACTTCCGCGATCGATCACCACGCGTCTTCCTGTCACGAGATCGGTCGCCACTGCGCGGAACGGAATGCGCAGGTCATCAAACGATGGATTCGGATGGTAGAGACCCTGAAGGGAAAGAATATTCAGATAGTCGGTCAGCCGCTGGCCCGTGGAGATTGCTTCGGGGAGTATCGGTTGAAATCGATCGAACCGCAGAACCAGAATGCTTCGATCATCCGCGATCTTCTGGTCGAGGAACAAATCCCGGCGGCGGGTCTCCTCGCCGAACGCGAGGAGATCGTCCCAGCGCGTCGAATCAACCAGCGCTTCGAGTTGTTCGATGGAATACCCGGACGCATACAATCCCCCGACGGTGCTGCCCATACTCGTTCCCACAATGAGATCGATGGGGATTTCATTCCTCTCGAGAGATTTCAGAACGCCGATGGCCGCAATGCCCCGGGCTCCTCCCCCGCTCAGAACCAACGCCACCTTGGGACGTTTGGCATGACTGTGTGGAACGATGGTGGGAATTTTTTCAGGTTCATTGCTGAGCGCCGGCCTGATAATCCACGATCGCGAGGAAGTTTCAAGCGGCTGGGATTCCGACGTGAACGTCAGAGCTCCCGTGAGGAGAATACAAAGCGTGAGGGATGTCGAGGTCTTCATGGAGAGCAGTGAGATCAAACGACGGCGGCAAAGTACCGAAATATGATGCGAATATCAATCCGAGTTCTCGACGGCTCCGATCAAACGTCGCGAGGAGTCGTGATCCACATCTTGCATTTCCTTCGATATCGGAGTACGTTGAGACGGGCATTCACCACGGCACGATTCGATCCGAAGACGCAAATGACCTTTCTGAATCCACTGGCACTCATCGGCCTTGTCGCTGCAGCGATTCCGATTCTCCTCCATCTGTTCAATCTCCGGAAATTGCGAACGATCGAGTTCAGCAGCCTGACCTATATCAAGGAGCTTCAACGAACGAAAATCCGAAAGCTCAAACTGCGCCAGTTCCTTCTGCTTTTCCTCCGCACGCTTCTCGTAATCCTCATCGTCCTTGCCTTCGCAAGACCCACCATTCGGCTTGAACGATCGGGTCTGGCAGGGACGCGCGCCGCCGCAACCGCCATGATCATCATTGACGATTCCCAAAGCATGACTGATATCGATGAACATGGGGAATACATGAAGCAGGCGCGGCAGATTGCGGCCACCCTCTTGGATCTCCTCAACGACGGCGATGAGGTCTCGCTTCTCCCCCTCTCCCGCACCATGATGACCGGCGATTCGGCAACACAACAGCCGAGGACGAAGTCATTCACCGCCCGCCAACTTGAGGAGCTGCGTCCCTCTCTTGTTCGAGGGACTCTTGCCGAAGCGCTGCAGAAAAGCTCGCAATTGTTCTCCTCCTCCCCGCACATCCAAAAAGAACTCTACATCATCTCCGATCTTCAGAAAGGTCTTCTCGAAGGCGATCGCCTGATGCCGACCGCTTCGATTTCGCATGACGACGTGACTGTTTTCGTCATCCCTGTGGGATCGAACAGGATTCGAAATCTTGGCATTGAGCGCTTGTGGACCGAGAATATCATGATTGAGCCGGGGAGAGAGATCACGCTGATTGCCCGCATTGTGAACGAAAGCGATCGTCCGGTTGACAATCACGTCGTGAGTCTTTTTGTTCAAGGAACGCGAATCGCGCAGCGTGCGCTCGACATTCCGGCCGGCGCATCCGCCGATGTGACGTTTGCCTTCACTCCCTCACAGTCCGGGTTCCTGGAAGGATGGGTTGAAGTGGAAGATGACGACCTCGCATTCGACAATCGGCGCTCCTTCGCCTGGAGACTGCCGGACGCCATACGTACGCTCCTCGTCGGCAGCGAGAGCGATCTGCGCTACTTGCGCCTTGCACTCGCCACCCGACTGGGGACGGCAACATCCATTGACGTTCGTACCACGCCATCCCGACTCCTCTCGGCATCGCTTCTTTCGAAGACCGATGTTGTCGTTCTCGTCGACCCCGATCGCCTTTCGGAGACGCAACTTCTTTCTCTGCGCAGCTTTGCCGAATCGGGGGGAGGATTGATGTACTTTCCGGGGCCCGGAACAGACATCGCAACGTACAACTCGACGATCGCGGCTGCGTTTCAGCTCCCTCAAGTCGACCGAATGGAAACAAGGTCTCCCGTACCGTCATCCAGATTGGATTCCCCCCCGGTGGAATTTAAGCGCGTCTCTTTGCAGCATCCCCTTTTCGAAGGAATGTTCCAGCGCAGTGTGCCGGAACAACGGGGACCCCGTCGAGAAGACGCAGAACCGCCACGCCTGGTCTCCCCCGTGATCACGAAACATCTTCGATACCGATCGTCACCGCAGGCGTTCCCGGTCATTCCATTGACAGATGGAAGTACGTTTCTCCTCGAGCAACAGTTCGGCAGCGGGAGGATCCTTGTATTCGCCACGAGCGCCGATATGAGTTGGTCCGATTTCCCCGGCCAAAGTTTGTTTGTGCCGCTGATCCGTCAATCCGTTTCGTATCTTAGCCGCTCACGCGTTCAGCGATATGACGGGATTGCAGGGGAAGAGTTTGTGTTGCATGACCTCCCCTCTCAGGCCGAATTCGCCGTCATCAAGGGGGACGCGGCATTAGAGCGGGTGATTCCAGCCGCTCTTGACCGTCGGGGGAGGAAACTCCAGTTTTCCCTCGATGATCAATTGGGTATATTTACGGTGGAGGTTGGATCAACACCGTTTGCAAAGATTTCCGTGAATATGGATCCGCGCGAATCGCGTGTCAGACGCGGAGACGAGGCGCGCCTGCTGAGGATTCTTGAAGAACACGGCATCGACGGCTCCGCGGTGACCACGATTGCAGACGTTTCAAGTCTTCAGCGCAAAGTCACGGAATCGCGATACGGAACAGAATTGTGGAATGTCTTCCTGATCGCGGCGCTCGCCGTCGCCGTCATCGAGATGCTCGTGGCCCGTTCGGGGCGCCGGGAAACCGAGCAACTGCTCCAACCGTCAACCGAGTGATTGCAGGAATCTGAAATGATTGAACTTGTTCGCGCCGTCAAAGAACCGTGTGTCATCGTCGGCGTCTCGACGCGCAATGCGTCCCGATCGACCGTCGAAGATTCCCTGGAGGAATTGACGCTGTTGGCGGATACTGCGGGAGCGATCGTCATGGGGCGCTTCACGCAGGATCGCGATCGCATCGATCCGGCAACTTTCATCGGCAAGGGAAAGGTCGAGGAGTTGTGCGCATTCGTGACCGAGCGGAATATTCCGCTCGTCATCTTCGACGACGATCTTTCGGCCGTCCAGGTTCGCAATCTCGAACGGGTCATTCAGTGCAAGGTGATCGATCGGAGCGCGTTGATCCTCGACATCTTCGCCGCCCGCGCCAAGTCAATGGAATCAAAAACGCAGGTCGAGCTTGCCCAGCTGGAGTATCTCCTCCCCCGGCTCACGCGGCAATGGACTCACCTCTCGAAGCAGTATGGAGGGGTCGGCACGAAAGGACCCGGCGAAACGCAGATTGAGACCGACCGGCGCATGGTGCGTGCGCGCATTTCGCACTTGAAGGAGAAGTTGGAGAGAATCGGACGGCAACGCATCACCCAGCGCAAGGGACGGACCAAGCATCTCCGTGCCGCTCTCGTCGGTTATACGAACGCCGGCAAGTCGACACTGCTGAACCTTCTTTCGGGATCAGGTGTGTTCGTTGAGGATCGACTGTTCGCAACGCTTGATCCGACAACGCGCATCGTTCCCCTGACGACCGGTATCAACATCCTCATGACCGATACCGTGGGCTTCATTCGAAAGCTTCCACCCACGCTGGTCGCCTCGTTCAAGAGCACGCTTGAGGAGATTACCGAAGCCGACATGGTCATTCACCTCGTTGATCTCTCTGCCCATACCTACAACGAACAGATTCATGTCGTTCGGGAGACGCTTGAAGAGCTCGGAGCCCACGAGAAACCAACCCTGATCGTGTTCAACAAGATTGACCGGTTGACTGACCGCGGTGCACTACAAACCGTCGCCGCGGATCATGCGAATCCGGTTTTCATTTCTGCGATACGGGGGATCAACATCCTCGGGCTCAAGGATGGTATTCTCCAGCTCATGGATCGGGCTTTCACCGTCCTTGACGTTGCCATTCCCCAGCACGAGCAGAAGCTCATCTCTTACCTCCACACCGTCGGCGAAGTCCAGGAAATTCTTTACGATGATTTGGTGGCTCGTCTGAAAGTGAGAGTTCCCAAATCAGAAGAAGATCGGCTTCTCCGACTCGTTCACGGTACTCGATAGTCGTCGATCACCGTTCCGTCGGGCTGTCGCCCGATTTCTTCGTCCGGACAATCCGATAGAACAGAACACCTGCAACGGAAGCGATGACGAGCCACGTGGCCGACATCATCACGAGAGCGGTTGTGCTCATGCGGATTTCTCCTTCCGTCGGTTTCGCCAGGCGACAAAGATTGCTCCGGCGATGGCGGCAAACGTCAGCGTCAGCAGCAATCGTGTTCCAGATCGCACGAGAATTTCGCGGGAAGCGCTACTCCCCGCCGATGCATCCACCAAACCGACGTTCATCAACCGTCCCAGCACGCTGTCATGCGAAAGGGGCCACCCGTCGCCGGCGAACAGCGATTCAAATGCCGACGTCCACTCCGAACCGATCGGTTTGACGAGCGCCCCGAGAAAGATCACAATCAGAAACAGGGGAGTGATGTATGTTGCAATGAAGGAGAATATTCGTGGGATCCGAATCTCTGCACCTCGCGTGATTTCCTCCCACGCCCTCCCCCGTCCAAACACCCACATGAATGCAATCGATTCAAGCAGAGCAAACAGGACAAGTGAGAAGGTGCCTCCCCAGAAATCGAATTCATCAAAGGCCCCAAGTTCATAGAAGAGGATGCAGGGCGCGGCCAGCAGGGCAACGGCGATTCCCAGAACCAGTGTCGATCGTTCACGAGAAAGAGAAAACTCATCTTGGAGAAATGCAACAACGGGCTGCCCCATCGCGAGTGAGCTCGTAATCCCCGCGAAGAAGAGAAGGCCGAACCATGCGATTCCTCCGGCGGCGGCAAACCAGGGTCCCCAGTGCTGGAAGAGGGTCGGCATTGTCCGGAATCCCATCTCAAAGCCGACGTTCGCGATCACCCAATCGAGGCCGAGATACGCGACTGCAACGGGCACGATGATCGAGCCGCCAAGAATGACCTCAATGAACTCATTCATCCATCCCGCAGACGATGCACTCAGGGCGATATCTTCCTTCTCTCTCAGGTATGATGCATAGCATTGGATCGAGCCCATACCGACGGAGAGGGTGAAGAAAACCTGGCCGGCGGCGGCCATCCAGACCTTTGGATTCGTCAATGAATCGAACTGGGGCTCCCAGAGAAAATTAAGGCCTGCAATCGCGTCGTTGACTGCGCCGAGTTCTCCCTCGTTGATCGTCAGAATGCGGAACGCGAGAAACACGCTGAATCCCAACAGAATCGGCATGCCGATCTTGCTCGCAATTTCGACGCCCCTCATCAATCCACGAGAGAGAATCCACAGATTCAAACCGAGCGTGACCACGAAGAAGAAGAGCGCCTGGCGCGACACATTGACGACGCCTCCGTTCCTGATGCCAAGATATTGGTCGAAGTAATGAGAGATCTCCGTCGACGACGCGTTCTGAAACGTCCCTGCGATCGTATGCCAGACATATCCCAGCGTCCACGATTCGATGTACGTATAGTAGGCGATCACCGTGAGGTTGGTGAAAATCCCGAATGTCCCCACGTATTTCCAGAACCGAGACCTCCCCACCACATCCAGCATGCCGGGAGTCGAGTGGTGGCCATGTTGTCCCCCGTAGCGTCCCAGTCCCCATTCGATCCAGAGCAGCGGTATTCCCATCACGAGAAATGAAACGAGGTACGGAATAATGAACGCTCCTCCCCCATTGGCCACGGCCTGAGCCGGAAACCGAAGAAAGTTTCCCAGCCCCACGGCATTTCCTGCCATCGCGAGCACCAGCCCGACCCGCGATCCCCATCGCTCACTGCTGCTTCCCATCCCCGCTCCTTTCGACCTGTGTTAGAGTGTTGACCCTCTCGACAGTACACACTCCGGCGCATGTTGAGTCACAATCGCAAAACCTGCACGCGAATATGATATCAGCTGAAGATGAGGTACGCGACGGCACCAACTGCCGCCAATCCGAGGACTCCGATGAAGAGGTAGAATACGAGTGGTGATTCTTCCGCTTCGTGCGGCACCTGTTTTTGCATTGACATGATAGTCTCCTCTGTGTCAAATAATTGTGAACGTTTTCGTCCCTGCGCGACGCGGCTCTTGATCCATAGAACGGACTCAAGAACCTGTACAGGTCAAGGATGGGCGTCGATGGCCGACGCCTCGTCATCGGAAAGAGACACGAAGAGACTGCTACAGATCGGACGCGGTGGTTTGGGTGTAGAGGAGAGAAACCGTATAGGGCGAGGTACAGAAGGAAGATCGAATTTGTTGGGCGATGCCTCCCGGAACAGCGGTCGTCGATTCGACACCTCGCACGAGCTCTTTGGCAGGACCTTCTTTCCGATCATCCCGGGATTTCAACTGCTGGAACAGCTGAAGCTCGGAATGACTTCCTTCTTCAGCAATCGCCTGCGCGGCCAGCGGCTGCCGCTCAGAGAATTCATTGAATGAAGGATTTGCGAGGGTGGAGATAAGAAGAAGAAACGCGAGCACCGTATGGAATGTTCGAACGAAAGGAATTTTCGCTATGGTACGATTGCAAAGAGTCATGGCGCATACAAAGGTAGGGGGCAGAATGCAGAAAACCAAGGAGATTTTTCTTGCAGAGCGGCAGGGTCGAACCATCGTCCGCATGCACCGTGCAGGCCGTGTCGGAGGAGTTACTTCCCTCCAATGAGTTCTTCAAGATGCTTGATCAAACGAGCGGTATGGGTCCCCATCCAGTACACCCGACCGCAGGAAGAACATTCCGTGAACTCGTCAAACATCTCAAAGACCCGTTCAGGAATCTTCTCTCTCCGTTCCTCCTTGGAGACCTTCTTGACCGGAAGGTTGCAGATCACACAACGACTGAACAACTGGGCATGCAGATCAATCCCCGTCGCCGAGATGATCTCACGAAGCTGTTTGCCAATATCGGTTTTGTCGACAACGATGGAGCGGATCGGATCAATACGGGATGTGACCGGCTTGGATGAAGTTATGAAGAGGGAATCTGGTTTCCTGGATTCTGAAGCGAGTGTACGATCGTCACAGTCAACCTGAAAGAACGCGTCATATCCAAGCGTGCGAAGCCATTTGGCCAGTCGACCCAGATGGCGATCGATAACGAACCGCATCTCAGCCCTCGGGCTGTTTGATGATCGTCTCTCCCTTGAAAATACGTGCGAATTCCTGGGCGTCCGTCGCCGATCCCACGAGATCTCCCCAGTGCATGGGAATGACGGCCGTGACCTTCATACTGTTCGCGGCATCCGCGGCTTCTTTCGCCGTCATCGTATACGTTCCGCCGCAGGGAAGGAGTGCAACATCACACGCGACGCGTCGCATTTCCGGAGTCGGATCGGTGTCGCCTGCGTGGTAGATCACCTGGCCGCTGGATAGTGTGATGACGTACCCCACCCAGTGTTCCTTCTTGGAATGGAATTCCTTGCCAAGATTGTAGGCAGGGACAGTCCGAAACGAAACTTTTCCCACGCTGTATTCCTTGTCCGGCTCCACGGTGAGAGCCGTCGCATGAACCTGCCGGGCAACCTCAGCAGGACCGGCAACGATGGTATCCTGTTTCTGGATATCCTTGATATCGTCAAGGGAAAAATGATCGAAGTGGGGATGGGTGATGAGGACAATATCTGCTTTCGGAGACGTGTCGGGGAGTTTCCATGGATCGATGTAGATGATTGTTCCCGCGTCGTCAATCCAGAAGCTTGCATGACCCAGCCAGTGAATGTGATCATGTTTCATTCTGACCTCCGGCGGACAGATGCACCCCCTGTGATATACTACTTGGCGTTCTTTTTTGCCACCCCTTTTCGTGCCCTCGCAAATCCGGGTTTGAGCGTATCGTAAATGATTCGGATTCTTTGCTTGTACGGAATGAAGGCGCTCTTCATGGCGTTGATGGTGAGCTTTTCAAGATCGTCGAGCGTCAGATCGAATTCGCGTGCCGCAACATCGTATTCATCCGTCAGCGTAATGTTGCTCATCAGTCGATCGTCCGTATTGAGTGTAACCCGAAACTTGTATCGATAGAGATATCCGAACGGATGATCGTCCAACGATTTCACCGCTCCGGTGTGAACATTGCTCGTGAGGCAGATCTCGAGGGGAATGCGCTTGTCCAGCACGTATTGCGCAAGGGTCCCCATACTCAGCACTTCTCCGTCCTTGATTCTCATATCATCCATGAGCCGGGTGGCATGGCCGATGCGATGTGCGCCGCACCACTGGATGGCCTGCCAGATCGATTCCTTACCGAACGCTTCTCCTGCGTGAATCGTTATATTGAAATTCTCCCGCTGGATGAAGTGAAAGGCCTCGATGTGCTTCTTCGGAGGATACCCCCCCTCTTCACCCGCAAGATCGAACCCTACAACTCCCTGCGCGCGAAAATCGACTGCCAGCTCGGCAATCTCTTTTGAGATCAGGGGATTCATGTTCCTCATGGCACACAGAATCAAACCGTATTCAACTCCGAAGTCCCGCTTCCCCTCCTCCAATCCCTCGAGAACCGCTTTCACAATAGTCTCGAGATGCAATCCTTTGTCCGTGTGAAAGATCGGCGCAAAGCGGGTTTCAAGATAGACCACGCCGTCGTCCTTCATGTCCTCCATTGTCTCATACGCAACCCGCCTCAGCGCTTCTTCCGTCTGCATAACGCCGCACGTATGCTCGAATCCCTCGAGGAACAGGGGGAGACTTCCTCTCGTCGCGCCGCGATGAAACCACTCGGCAAGCTCGTCGGGATCGGTCGTCGGCAGTTTCTTGTAGCCGGTGTCCTTCGCCAGGTCGATGACGGTTTGCGGCCGCACGCCCCCGTCAAGATGATCATGGAGAAGCACTTTTGGCAGCGATCGGAGGAGATCTTTCTTCATCTTCATGTTGTCAACTCTTTCTAGTCGAGTGGAACGGTCTCATTCTCCACCGCCTTTCGTATCGTTCCATCCAGAACGATATCGAGAGCAGACTGGATGTCGTCGTAGAGAATTCTGTCTTCGTCGAGATGGTGGATATGTTTTCGGATATAGCGATGGGCGGCTTCGACCCCTCGTCCGGCTTTCAGAATCTTTTTTCCGTTTCCGGAGCGGGTGAAATCCAACGCCTGCGCCGCGCACAGGAGCTCAATCGCGAGAACGGTCTGAGCGTTTCTCAGGACACGCCACGCCTTCTGCGCGCCGATGGATCCCATGCTGTTGTGATCCTCTTGATTTGCCGAGGTCGGGATCGAATCGACGCTGGCCGGGTGACAGAGGACTTTGTTCTCGGAGACGATCGACGCGGCGGTGTACTGCGCGATCATCATCCCGGAGTTCAGTCCCCCTTTCGTCGTCAGAAACCTTGGCAATCCGCTCAGCGAACCGTTGACCAATCGTTCGATCCGTCTCTCGGAGATGTTCGCGAGTTCGGCGAGGGCAATGCTGAGGAAGTCCATGACCAACGCGATCGGCTGCCCGTGGAAATTTCCCCCTTCCAGATGCACGCCGTCGTCAGCGAAGATGAGAGGATTGTCGTTGGCAGAATTCAGTTCAATCGAGACGATCTTGTGAACATAGTCGATCGCGTCCCTCGATGCACCGTGGACTTGCGGGATGCAGCGGATGGAATACGCATCCTGAACGCGAGGGTCGCCGTGCCGATGCGATTCCCGGATGTCGCTCCCCTTCATCAGTTTTCGCATGTTGCGAGCAACGGTTGATTGCCCATCATACGGCCGCAACCTGTGGATGCGTTCGTCGAACTGGGTGTCGCTCCCGCGCAGGGCTTCCACGCTCATCGCGGCAATAATATCGGCCAGGACCGCGAGTCGGCGCGCATCCGCGACCGCAAGACCGGCAAACGCCGTCATCATTTGCGTTCCGTTGATCAGCGCAATTCCCTCCTTCGGGGCAAGCCGCACCGGTTTCAGCCCGGCCTTCTTCAGTGCCTGTGCCGATGGAACAATCTGGGAATCCCCTCCGCTCTTGCCGGGCCCCCAGACTTTTCCTTTCCCGATCATCGCAAGAACGAGATGCGACAACTGGACGAGATCGCCGCTTGACCCAACGGAACCCTGAGACGGGATAACCGGGATGATCCCCTTGTTGAAAATCGCAATGAGCTGTTCAAGCAATTCCACCCGGACTCCGGAGAAACCCTTCGCCAGCGCGTTGATGCGCAGAACCATCATGCCCCGCGAGATCTGTTTCGGGAGATAGTCCCCGGCACCGGCGGCATGACTCGTGATGAGGTTCTCCTGCAACTGATTCAGGTCTTTCGATTCGATTCTCACATTGCTGAATTCCCCGAAACCGGTCGTCACGCCATATACCACTTCGTTGTTTCGAATCCATCGATCCACCAGCGCCCGCGATGCCTGCACGCGCCGACGCGCCTCCGGTGTCAAAGCAATGGGTTTCCGAGTCCGCGCCAGGAGCGTGAGATCCTCAACGGTGAGTGAATGACCATCAAGATCGATTGGTTTCATGAGGGAAGACAAAGGATTGTCGTTTGGTGTGGTTGTGAATGAATTTACGGGAGGTTGGAGTGAAATTCAACTTGCTTCAAATCCTCCGGGCGAACGGTTGTCGAGAAAGTGCGCCGGCTTAATGATCCCGTCTCTTCATCCAGTGCGTTCCGCAAATCATCTGATACGGACAAACAGGACAGTTTGCCGTCAGGTCTGATGTTCTGTAGAAATCCCTCCCAATATCGACAATTTCGTCGATCATCTTGAATATGAGCGGTTCCACGAAACGGTACGCCTCTGTATCAGCACCGCCCCCGATGGACATTCCAACCTCTATTCCCTCGTCAATCTTGTTTCGGCCGAGGTGAAGATATCGCGGGCTGAGATGCTCCGGTGAGACCGCATGTGCCTGCGCGTAGAGAAGAGTGTAGAACGGCAGTTGAAGGGAACCGATTCCCTTCTGCCAAGTACTGGTGTCTTCGGGATCAATCTTCTCAGCCCTGATACGCCCGCTGTCGCGAATGTTCCCTGTCTTGTAATCAAGTATGAACAGCCGGTCCCCGCGCCTCTCGATGCGGTCAACTCTGCCGGCAAATCGATAGCCGTCTTTCTCGACTTGCAGACGCTTTTCGAGATCCTGAATGACAACCTCCTGGTCGCCGATCAGGGACATCTGGTGATTCCTGATAAATGCCCTTAGCTGGCGGCTCACCTGTCGCAGGGAGAGCTGAATTGGAATCGGCAGCGCTTTTCCGAAAGTCTCTCGCGCGACCGTATCAATGATGTTCTCCAGACGCTCCTCATCCAGATGCGTGCGGTTGAGTCTCACATTGCAGGCCGACTCAAAAAAAACTTTCAGAACATCATGAACCAGGGTTCCAATCACAGTCCGGTCAATTTCATCCGACACATTCTCTCGCACACTCAATTTGAGAACATGACGATAGTAGAAGCGGAGAGGACAGCGGAGATAATCATCGAGCTGGCTTGCGCCGAACCAGTGTCCGTTGCGGAACTTCGCGATCATTTCATCCGTCTTGCGTACAGCGCCGGGTTCGGGATTGGAGAGATTTACCCGGTACCGAACCGTGAATTCCCGTTCGGACGGGAGAGTCGTTCCGCGGCGTTTCTGATCCTCCCACAACAGTTTTTCGACAAATCGACTTTTCTCTTCTCTCCCCCCTTCCCGCTCAGTGTAGAACAGGTGGGCTTCGCTCGTACCGCTCAGCGCCAGCGCAAAGTAGTACTCCTTCAGTCGCTCTCGCTCCGTGTGCGTCTCCAGGCCGAGCATACGCCGGATTTTTTGCGGAAGGAGCATATCCTGCCCCGGCTTTCCCGGAATCACGTCATCGTTGACGGCCAGCATATAGATCGTATCAAACCGGAGGTTACGCGTTTCGAGTAAGCCAAGAACCTGAATTCCCCTGAGCGGAGTGCCCGAAAAGGGAACGGAATGTTCTTTGACAGCGTGACGGAAGAATGTCAGGTATTGCTGAGGAGTCGAAAAGCGTTGAGCGCTCAAGAGCGATGATTTCATCCGCTCGAACAGCGTGACCATTTCCTCTGCATAGGGGAGAAAGAGGGGATGATACCGTGCGGTGCTTTCGTCGAAAATGAAATTCAGCAAATCCGTTGCACGGTCGGCAAACACACCGAGAGACTCACACGAGAGAAAGGGTCGTATCGTTCTGTCGTGGATGACCTTCAGGTGGACCGACACATCATCCTCCATGACTTCCGGCAGGACTGATCGAATAGCTGCGGTTGCTGTTTTCAACACTCCTGGATGCTGCTCGAGATCCTCAAGACGAAAGAGCATACCGAGCGAATACTCCTGGAGATGCACCTCAACGGCATGCATGATCATGCGCGTGAGATCCGTGCGGTCTTTCAGTCGGATGCTTTTGATGTAAGGATGAAGTGCAACGCGCAGGTATGATGCCGGCGTGAACTTCGCCTCCCGGGTCTCCGAGGCAAGCTCCAGCAGGGTCATGAAGAGCCCGCAGATCGGGGTTCGATCGAGCGGATATCCGAGGGCGATGTTGAATTGATCATCCTTGAAAAGGGAGAGGGCTCCATGATATGTCGGAAAGAGCGATGCCGCATCGGGTAGAACAATGGCGATCCGCTCATCCAGACTCTCTCCTGATTGCACGCGTTGCTGAAGCAATCGGGCGAGAGCGGCAACCTGCCCATGAATGTCGGGCGATTTATGGAAATGCACAGCAGGGTTGCGAGCCGGCGATTCCTCGGTCGCTTCCGGTGCTTCGATTCCGAGCTGTGCGAGTTGACTTTTCAATCCGGGTCCCGATTGAACGATCATGGAGAACTGTTCTCGTTCCAGAAGCTGTCTGACAATTCTTCCTTCCGCGTTTGTGAACGCATAGAACCCTGCCAGGATTACGGGCCCGGACTCCCCTACGTCGAGGCCAGCGAGACCATCAGCCACAACCCGTGTCATTGTCGCGCGAGTAACGAAGCCGCGATCGGCCACTTCCTGATAGAAGGCCTCGAAATAGTCCGCAAGGGAATGAAATTTCGGAATCAACACCGGCCGAAGGCCTTCGCGTATCTTACGCGCTGTGGCATCTGCCAGCGTCACCTCCTCCAGCTCCGGTATCAGCCGCAGTGCGAGAGGAAGAAATTGATCGAACGAACGATAGGCATCCCCCCCCAATGATCCGGCGAGACGAAGGTGCACATCGTAGAGCAGGGCGACCGCGTCGAGAGGATCAAGGAGCTTTTGTGAGCCGCCAAGAAGATCACGGAAGAGGTATTCGACGAAGAGATCGAATGAATATATACGGGGAGGGATGATCGCGCCCTTCGCCCGGTTTGCCAGCTCTTTTCTCAGGAAATGTGCCGGGCGTTTTCCGGGGAAGACCACGATCGTGGACGAATAGTCCCGTTCAACCGAGCGCAGAGACGATGCGACTTCGTTGATGAGATTGCGGTCAGCGGCAACGATACGTGCGGTACTCATGTCACCTCCCGCACGATGCGTAGGTCTGTATACACAAGGATGCCGCGCACGCCTTTGCGCGGGTAGCAATTGCCGGCAAGTTCCATGTACCGCTTCACCTGATTTCGGTGATCAGATACCTCGCGGCCGGTCTTGAAGTCGATGACCGTGAGCAAATCGTCGTCGATGACCAGCCTGTCGATTCTGTAGAGATCTCCCTCCGGAGCGACGATTTCCTGTTCAATGCGCACCGCACGTCCTTCGCGACGTTCAAAGAATGGTCGAAGGGCTTCGAGCTTGATCGTCTCAATAATGGTGTTCTGAATTTCCTTTGGATCTGCAATAGTCCCGCCTTCGCGCACGATTTTCTCGACGATCTCACCGACCTGCGCTTCAAGGTTTTCGTCGATCAAATGAATCTTTTCAAGGATTTGATGAACAAGTTCGCCTCTTTCGCGCTCGGCGCGCCGAATACTCTGTTCCTCCCCATATCGCCGAATTCCTTGCGTGAGCACGTGGGAGAGTGGCGAGGAAGCACTCACTTCTTGCTCCGCCCGTTTGTCTCCCTTTCTTTTCGCCACTGTTCCTTTCTGGTGCGCCGATTCAGGAAGCCAGCACGACGGCTTTTTCCCTCTTGCGGCTTTGACCGACAGAACGTACAGTTCTTTTTTTGCGCGGGTGAGGGCCACATAGAGCTTGTTGAGGGCATCTGCACCATCAAGGACAGCGCGCTCTTCCACGATGAGCTTCAATCGTGGATCATGTTCTGCAAGATCTTTGGTCATGCGAAACAGCTGGACCCCCACAGCCGCTTCGTGAATCCACAGACTGTCCGGGGGACGCGCGGAATCATAGAGCAACACGATGACGACAGGAAATTCCTTCCCCTTCGCTTTGTGAACAGTCATAATGGTTACGGCGTCCTCCCCGTGTGCAACCGCGATGTTCCATTCATCACTCTCGGGATCGTGCTCGGCTGTCTGGAGAAAGTCTTTCACATTCTGGATGCCGGATTGCTCACAGGTATGGATGACGTTCAGGAGTTTTGTCAGTGTTGCTTCCTCTTCCGGCATGATATCATAACACCTGAACGTCTTGTAGATCTCTGCTGTCAGGTCATAGAGAGGAAGGTATCCGACGACTGAAAAGAGACGATCGAAGTATGCATTCCAGAGTTCCGGGTATGTACGGCGGAATTGAACATAGAGCGGCTCTTCACTCGCTTGCCTGGCGTTGAACAGAAACGATTCGACGTCGATGTTCCTTGAATCACGTTGGGAGCAGACGCGAAAGAGATCACCGAGCAGGAGGGTTGCGAATGAGAGATCGTCAATCGGCGAATCGAGGAAGGAGAGGAGTGCAACGATTTCCTGCGTGAGCTTTCGCGTTCGGATATCAAGACTGCTGTGGGAGAGGAATCGGATCCCCGCCGCATTGAGCCAGGTGCTTCCCCTCACCACATCGGCATTGCGGGGGGTAAGAACGCAGATGTCGCGCAGGGCATATCCCCGGTTGAGAGCGTCTGAGACGATGTTCAGGATGCGGTCTCTTTCGGGAATAAGTTCTGACTCGCGATCGGGGGGATCAAAATATTCCACCGAAACGAACCCCTTCCCTTTCTTCTTTTCTTCCACCACTTGTTCGAATGTGGAGAGTCCGCTCGCATGCGCCATTTCTTCATACTCAACGTTCTTCGGCACAATCTCGTGAAACACGTACTTGGTGAGCGCGAGAATTCGCTCGCCGCTCCGGTAGTTGCGCAGGAGGGTTCGATGCGTCGTCGGGACCGAAGGAAACTCATCGCGCCGGATCATTCCTGCCATGATTCGCCAGTCACCGCCTCGGAACGAGTAGATTGCTTGTTTCGTGTCTCCGACCAGAAACAGACTTCCCGGTCCTCCCAGAGAATGCTCCACGAGAGGCCTGAGTGTTTTCCACTGGATCGGATTTGTATCCTGGAATTCGTCGATCAGGTAATGATGAATCTGCTCGCCGAGCGAGAAGTAGATTTCCGGGATGTCTTCGAGCTGAAGGGAAAGAGCCAGCTGCTTTGTGGCCGTGCTGAGACCGATCTGAGCCTCTGTTCGTGTCACCTGACCGAGGGCCTCTCCGAGAACCCCCAGCATTCTCACATAGGGTTGATAACGGCGGATCGAGTCTTCGAAGAAGTACTCACCGACAGCGGTGAGGAGCTTTTCCTTGATCGCATCGATCGTCTGCACGTACGCTTCGAACGATTGATCGTTCGATTGATTCAGGACCTGTTGGGTCAGCCGCTTTGAGATCACGAACGGGAAATCGTTCTTCCGGGCGCTCTCAATAATCGTCGCATACCGTTTGTTGATCTTGTACCCGGACGCTTCAGCGACGTCACCGATTTCACAAATCAAGTTGATAATCTGATTCTGCAATTCCTCGATACTGATGTTGCTCGTATGGAAAAGGGGTTCGCCGGTTTTCATCGCCAGTTGTTCATAGAGCGAGCACGCCTTCTCTCTAAGCGCCTCATAAGGAAGCCACTGGAACGATTGATCGGGCTGCCGGGACTCTCCGACCAGGTCGATCAGGTGTCGGAGAAATTCAACCTGCGACGGATCTCGTTCTGCCTCGGCGGCAAAGAGGGCAAACGCCTTCTCAAGAAGCGCTCTGCTGTCAAGCACAAGTTCCACATCGAGAGGCCATCCATACTCAAGAGATGAGGCCTGGATCACCCTTGCGATGAAGCTGTCGATCGTCTGAATCTGGAAATCAGAGTAGTTGTCAAGAATTGTCTCCACCAACTCACCCGCTTTCCGGACGAGCGTGTCGTCTGCCTCACGAATTTCATCCTTCAGCTTGTCGAGTGTTTTCCTCTCTCCCATTGATGCGAGCTTCAGAGAAGCGAGAATGCGTTGCTTCATCTCCGACGCAGCATTATGTGTGAACGTAATGGCGAGAATGTTTTTCAGATCGTTGAATGGGACGCGGTCGGTCAGAAGAAGCTGGAGAAATCGAAGCGTGAGGGCGGTGGTTTTCCCGGAACCGGCGGAGGCGGAAACGAGGGTGTAGTTCGGGAGGCGCAGATCGTGCGATGGAGGTCGTCGTGCCGTCATCGATGGGAAAATACGGAAAAACTTCGGAGAATTCCGGCGGCAGAGCATCAGAGATCCACCGGGAGGCGGAGCCACACCCTCTGCATGATTGCTGGCTCTCTTTCGGGCCCAAAAAGCAAAACCCCCGAAATCACATTTCGGAGGTTTATGTTTCGTCGAAGCTTTTCGTCTCTCAGGCCGGATCAATTCCTCCGGACAGAGTGACACTTCATTGAATACTGATTCAAATACGCGTTGAAGACTCTCGCTACCGTCCAAACAGCACGCGTTCCGCTCCTTCTTACTCTGCCTCAGCTACCGGCCTGAGTTTCGTCCTCCCGAATCTTCGGCGCAATGCCGATTCCTGTAAATCCATAGATCAGGGCGAAAATGAAGCCAAAGTAATACATTTCCTCTGTGTTGGCACTCCTGATTGGAATCAAGCGAATCTGGTATTCGGTTCGCCGATTCAACGCTCAATAGGAGCCTGGATCGTGGAGGGGATTGCGGGGGAAAGATCAGGGGGTCTGACAACAGGCCATGGGCAACGATGTGCTTCCGTCGCTACTTCAAACGCAGTTTGTCGAGTTTCGGCTTGATAACAAAGACACAGTACGGAGCATTTGGATTCTTCTCGAAGTAATCCTGATGAGACTCCTCGGCTTTGTAGAAGTTCATGAGCGGAACGACTTCCGTGACGATTGGATTCTTGAACTTCGACGCCGCCTTCCGCTTGGATTCTTCGGCGAGCTTCTTCTGCTCTTGAGTATGATAGAAGATCACCGATCGGTATTGTGTGCCCACGTCGGCGCCCTGTCTATTCATCGTTGTGGGGTCATGACTATCCCAGAAGATCTCAAGGAGGCGACCAAACGACACGCGCGTCGGATCGAACGTAATCTGGACGACCTCCGCGTGTCCTGTCGTGCCGCTGCACACGTCATCGTAGGTCGGATTTCGCGTTGTGCCTCCGGAATAGCCGCTCACCACCGATTGCGCGCCATCGACGCGCTCATAGACTGCCTCCACACACCAGAAACAACCGCCACCGAGGGTGGCCTTCTCCAGAGATTTATCCGGCATCATTGTCCCCACGGGAATTGTCAGCACCATCGTCAACAGAAGCGTTTTCATACCACCTGTAACAGGTTTGATGGCAGAATAATTCCATTACCAATCAAAAAGGAGCGGCATGAGTTGTCCCAGGCCGGGACCGGCAGAGTGATTAGTCTGTGTCGTCGAGAGCGAGGATGGCCGCATATACTCCCTGAACAACGTTGCGCAGGAAGACATAGTTCAGTGTGTCGGCGGTATCGCTCGCCAGATGGTAGTGCGGATTTCTCAAGAAGGCAGTATCGGTAATCATGAGAGCAGGAAATCCGTGCTTCCAGAACGCGGCATGGTCCGAAAGATTCAGCGGCGGGATAAACCCCGGCATGACGATGCTCTCCACGCCAAGATCACATCCCTTCCTCATCGCCGGTTTGACCCGCCGGAGTAGTCGGCGAGAACGGACGTCGCTCACGAGCGCGATGTAGTTGCCCCTGCGCGGATATCGTCCTAACTGCCGCAAGAAAGGGAACGGATAGCTCTGCATCTTCTCCTCCCCTCCGTATCCGATCATCTCGAGACAGAGCATCGCCCCCACGTTCACCCGGTCCTTCCGAAGCCCCGCGGCATGATGCATACTCCCCATCTGCGACGTTCCGAAATACGGCGGCTCCTCGTTCGCAAACAGCACAAACCGGATCGTCGATCTGTTCGGATGGTTCTTGAGGAGTCCGGCAAGAGCAAGCAATCCCGCTACGCCGCTGGCATTGTCATCTGCTCCCGGAGTTCCGATAACCGTATCGTAGTGAGCACCCACGATGATGATGGGTCGACGATGATCCGTTCCTCTCTTTTCCGCGAAGAGGTTTCGTGCTTCCAGACCGCCTGCCCTGTACGATTCGATCAACACCTCATACCCCGCGGACTGCAATTGCTGTTCGAGAAACAATGACGATCCACGGAGCACCGAGGGATTCAAGCCGCTGCGTGAGGGATAGTCTCTGGAGAGGGCTACGACAATCGAATGAAGACGATCTTCGAGCATGTGAATAATGTTGAGGCCACCGGCAGATCTGATGCCGATGTTTCGCCCGGGAGGTCGAACGGATCGTGGGAAAGGCGGCCCGATTCTATTCTCCAACACGTACGGGAATGCGGGCCCGGCATTGACCGATGGGCGGCGGGACGATTCTTTGATTCAGATATTCCGCAAGGCGGCTTGCGGCGAAGGTTCATGGAAGGCAGAGGATACGAAGTTTGTTCATTGGCGACGCGCCGAAGAGGATCGTTTCGACCGACGATTCCCGACGGTTATTTGAAGCTCGCAACCGCCCGGTCTACGCTCTCGTACGTCTTAAATACCTTGATCAGCTGTGTGATCATGAACAAGCTTTCGACCTTGTCGGAGACGCTGGCCAATCGCATTTCCCCACCCTTGTTCTTGACCGAGGTCACGGCGGAAATGAGAGCTCCAAGTCCCGAACTGTTGATCCACTTCACTTTTCCGAGGTCAAGGACGATCTTCCTCACATCGTCCTGAAGAAGACTGTAGATCTTGTCCCGCACCTCAGTCGTGTCCGGCTCCCCCATCAGGTTTCCTTTCAACGACACCACAGCCACATTCCCGACCATCTTTTCCTTTATCGTCATGGAAAGCCTCCTCAGAATTGGTGTGGACGAACGATCAGTCATCTACCGGAGATATCACGATGCTTCCGTGCAGTCGCACTGAACCCCGTCAATGATAAGAGCTTTTTCATCGAATGTCAACAAACGGGCATTGGCGAGGGATCACGGGATCGACACGCAACCGTATGAATTATTGTATCTTCTTTCAAGTTGTTTTTGGGACGCGACACTAAAACCTGCTCGTATCGCGACCAAAGATCGCCGTCTTTGTCCAATCCAACACAACAAGAAACTTGTTCTTGATGCTGACGAGTCTGGTGATGTATACCGATCGCCAGAAGAGCCATGCGAGAAATCCGCGCCACTTGAGTTGCGAAAGGTCCGCAAGCGCACGACCGCTTCCGACGTACGCGAGCATGCCGTAGGTGTCATAACGAAACGACTTCACCCGATTACCGGCAATTTGTTGGTTCAATGCCCTCGAGAGATATTTCCCCTGCTGCTGGGCAAGCTGTGCTGTCGCCGGTGTGTCTTTTCCCACAATGACGGAACAGTCGCCGAGTGCATAGACAACGTCTGAAGACTGAACCCGGAGAAATTCATCAGTCACAATCCTTCCCCGATGATCTTTCGTGAACGGAATATCGCGGATGAGCGGGCGGGGTCCGATTCCCGTCGACCACACCACAAGACCCGCAGGAACGTGAGTACCGTCGGAGAGAATCACTCCGTCAGGACGAACGTGCGAGACCACCGATCGCGTGCGCACCTGGATTCCCTGGCGGCGAAAGAGGATGAGAGCATACGCGGCAAGAGCCGCGTCAAACGTGCTGAGTATCTTGTCCGTGGCTTCGAGAATCGTGATCCGGAGATCCTGGACAAGCAGGCGGTACGATTTCCTCAGGTCGGCATCGACGAAATCGTGCATCTCCGCAGCGAGCTCCACGCCGGTCGGCCCCCCGCCGACGATCACGAAATGGAGGAGCTGTTTGCGCTCTTCATCGCTTCTGTGCGGCTGATCCGCAAGCTCGAGACATTCGATGATCCTCTGACGAATGCCTCTCGCATCGGCGAGTTCTTTCAGGAGGAGCGCGTGTTCGTGTACCCCGGGAACATCAAACGTATTGCTCTCCGCTCCAACGGCGATGACCAGTATATCGTAGGCCAGGGAAAATCGCACACCATCGAGAACCCCCTCGCACTCCACCGTCCTCCGACGTGGATCCACACCGATGCACGAAGCATGATAGTATCGCGCTTCAGAACATATCGCACGGATTGGTTCGATGATGCTTCGAAATTGGATAGTTCCGACAGTTGTACTTGGCAGTAGCGGAGTGAAGAGGAAGTGGTTTCTCGGGCTGACAACGGT
Source organism: Ignavibacteria bacterium (assembly GCA_016873805.1). Classification (GTDB taxonomy): domain Bacteria; phylum Bacteroidota; class Ignavibacteria; order UBA10030; family UBA10030; genus VGVZ01. The sequence continues at coordinate 29,372 of VGVZ01000009.1, read as the reverse complement.
GACATCGAAGTGAGAATGGTTGATCCGCTTCAGAAAACTAACCGCTGCAAATCCGGACCCGAGTACGATGATTCGCTTGCGCTCCGAAATCGGCGCCTTCAGATTGCGTTCAGGGTTCATGACGAGATTCCACGACACCGTTGCCGTTCAGTACTCCCTTCAACAATCCAAACCCCTCCAAAGTTGCCGAATTGATTCCGGCCTTGACATCTTGTATTATTGAATCAATCCTGAATATCGATCACCGGGAGCAATGGCACAAACCGTACGCATTTCTTCTCTGGAAGTGGATGGACTCGGGCCCTACAGGACGCTGAAGCGACCGCAGGATCATGTTCGTGAAGGAATCTTTGTCGCAGAAGGGAGCAAAGTTGTGGAGCGCCTCCTCGACAGCGGACTCACGCTCGAGTCGCTTCTTCTCACGCCCGAGTGGCACGCCGAACTTCAAATCCGCATCGCGGGGTTGTCGAAGGACCCGGTCGTCTATGTCGGGGAAAAACAGTTGCTGGAACGCATCGTCGGCTTCAATCTTCACCAGGGGATCATGGCTGTTGCGCGCATCCCATCACCCGTCTCGCTCGATGAACTTCTCCAATACTCTCCGCGTCCGTACTTTCTTGTAGCCATCGACGGACTGACCAACGCGGAGAATCTCGGCGTGCTTGTACGGAACAGCGTTGCGTTCGGCGTTCACGCCCTGATCGTCGGAGAAACCTCCAGCAGTCCGTACCTTCGGCGCGCGGTGAGGAATTCCATGGGCGCGATCTTCAAGCTCCCGGTTGTCCACGTCGACAATCTTCGACAAACGCTGCTTACCCTTTCGAACACACACGGGATCCTCACGATCGCCGCCCATCCGCACGCGGATCAGAGCGCTCTTCACGAATCATCGCTGCAGAGAGATACCTGTATCGTTTTCGGAAGTGAGGGGAGTGGGGTTTCGTCAGCCGTTCTGGAGACCTGCAACGTCGCCGTTGCAATTCGCATGTGCAACGATGTCGATTCACTCAATGTGGCAAGCGCGAGCGCAGTATTCCTCTACGAGGTCTATCGTCAGAGGATTGGCTCACGGGGCTGATGTGTCTTCGCTACGTTTTGGAGTCCGACGGCGGTGCGTCGACAGCGGATTGGAAGTTTGCCTGTCGGTGGGAGCCATCACAAAAGGGCTTGTTCTTACTATGACCGCATCGGCAAAGCGAGATAACGCTCTTCCCTTTCAAGTCAAACGGCTTTCCGGATTGGTCAAGAAGTTCGAATTCCCCCTCGACACGGAGATTACTGTTGTTCATCACGGTAATTTTCGGAGCCATTCGATATCTCCTTTCGTGATTGCCTCACCGCATTTGGCGGTTGGAGGGGTTTGTACTACGCTCTCCCCGTACGACCTGGAACGGAATGGAAAGCGACGTCCGTTCCCACTCGATCACCAGCATCCCCCTTGCAGGTCCATTCTTCTGCAACACGAATGTGAGCTTCTCGACCGGCTTGCGCAGCGACCGGTTCTCCAGATTGAGCCGGACGAGATCGAGTTCCGGATTGTAGACCGTCCCCCATTGTCCTGTTTGCTTGTTGATGATCAGTTTCCATTGCGTCATAGAAGGAAGCGTGTACAGCGTATACGCGCCGGCCCGAATACGTGTCCCGCCGATCTCGAGATCGACTTCCGTCACGAACGCGGTGGCTTCATTTGCACCGGTCCGCCATATCTTGCCGAAGGGGACGAGATCACCCATGATCTTTCGATTCCGCATGGACGGTCGGCCGTAGTTGATCGAAATCTTCCTTCCCTCGAACGATATCTCCACACTGTCTCGTGGACTGAGAATCGGTTGCTGGGCCATCGCGAGAAGTGATGATGCGGCCATCAAGAGAGAGACGGCGAAAACGCGATTCCGCCACATTGATTGAATCACGATGACTCCTCCATCAGCGCGCGCGTGTACGCATCGAAGGTCCGCTCGTCGAATGCAACGATGACAACCCGTTCAATCGATGGATTCTCGTTCAACGCCCGTCGGATTTCCCGGAGCGCGATTCTTGACGCACGATCGATTGGAAACCGGTAGATTCCGGTGCCTATCGAAGGGAAGGCGACCGTCTTGAGATTATGATCGTGAAGGAGCGCAAACGTGCTCTGGTAACACGACGCAAGGAGCGCATCTTCGTTTACGCCACCCCCCTGCCAGACCGGCCCGGGCGTGTGGATGACATATCGCGCCGGCAGATCGTACCCCTTCGTGATCCGTGCGTCGCCTGTCGGACATCCGCCAAGGGTCCGGCATTCTTCCAGCAGCCCCGGTCCGGCAGCACGATGGATCGCACCGTCAACACCTCCTCCGCCACGCAACGACGTATTCGCCGCGTTGACGATGGCATCGACCCGCTGCTGCGTAATATCTCCTTTGACAAGTTGGATTCTCCGGTCACTCATCGCGGTTCAAGCGGTCTTGCCACAACCAGACCGGTCATCTGCTGCTTACGAGCAAGGTAGTTGTAAAGGGATTCGTTTGTGAGCTGAACCTGCTGGCCAACCTGAGGGGCATGGAGCAGCTTCAGCTCCCCTTGTGCGCGGATGGCTATTCCGGTGTGGGCGATATCCAGTCCCTCTTTCGAGGATGTGAATGCGAGGAGATCGCCGTCTCGGATCTCTTTCTCCTTGCTTTTGAGGTCTTCCTTGGGGAGATAGAACCGTTTGCGCGCGCTGATCTCTCGTTCCTGCTCCCGGATTTGCTCGAAGAACTCTGGAAATTCTCTGAGCTTCGCGTAGCTCGATATGTGGTCGGACATGAAGCGAATCGTCTTCGTCAAGACTTTTCCGCCAAGGGAAGGTGTGATGTCCCGAACGATTCCACTACGATCGTTTTCGTAAATCCAATCGGAGAAGTAGTGGAGTCGACTCGGATATCCGTTGATCATCCCGTTCCGATATCGAATACGCTGCAATTGGCGGGAATATTGATCGTAGCTTTCATGGCCGAGCTTGATGCATCGAGCGAGGGCCAGGACCGTTTCGCATAACGTCACACAGTCGAGACCGTCAAGACAAACCACGAGCGATTCATCGCCGGGTTGTTCAAGTATGCCGGCGGCGTAGTCGGTACCGATGAACGACGTTCCGAGAACGGCCATCACCTCTGCGATCGGTTTTGTTCGAAGCGCTTGTGACGTCGCGAACGCGTATTTCTCGTTCAGAATTCGTGCCGATGTTTCGCCGCCGATGCTCTGAGCCTCCACCGTTCGGAGCCCGAGACACGACAATCCGACCGAAACACCGATGTGCTGTATGAATACGCGCCGGTTCATGGATGTTGGTTGTTCAATCTATCGAATTCTCGAATTCTCTGCAATCGGACCTGATCAAAAAGGCGGAGAGAGACTCATCTCCTCCGCCTCGACTGTTACTGCTGAACAAGAAGGTTCTGTTTCAGAACGGCGTATCCTGAGGCGCCGCGGGGGGCAGGAAGGTATCTTCCCGTATCCGTGTAAGGTTTTCGAACCGCGCATACTGACGCACAAAAGCCAGTCGCACTTTTCCCGTCGGACCGTTGCGCTGCTTGCCGATGATCAGCTCGGCAATTCCGTCTGTTGGTTGTCCTTCCTCGTCCTTTTCGATGCCATACATTTCGGGGCGATGGACGAAACAAACGACGTCGGCATCTTGTTCGATTGCGCCCGATTCGCGCAGGTCGGCGAGCATGGGTCTCTTGTCGGAGCGTGTCTCGACCGCGCGATTCAACTGCGAGAGTGCGATTACCGGAACGCCGATTTCTTTTGCAAGGGCTTTCAGCGACCGGGAAATGGTGGAGATTTCCTGCTCGCGGCTTTGCGCATTCCGTGGTCCTTGCATCAGCTGGAGATAGTCCACAATGATCAAGCCCACGTTGTGTTCGGCTTTCAATCTCCGCGCTTTCGCGCGAAGCTCAAGAATACCGAGTGCCGGCGTGTCATCGATGAAGATCTTCGCCTTGTACAATCGTCCAACGCTCGTGCTCAGCTTTTTCCACTCATCCTCCGGGAGCCGGCCGGTCCGAACGCTGTGCGCATCGACGCGCGCCTCTGCACAGATCAGCCGCATCACAAGCTGTTGCGTCGACATCTCCAGGCTGAAGAACCCAACGGCAAAGTTGTGCAAGACCGCAGCGTTCCGCGCGACCGAAAGCACAAATGCGGTTTTCCCCTGACTCGGACGCCCTGCCACAATCACCAGGTCTGAACCCTGGAACCCTCCTGTATAGTTGTCCACTTCCGTAAATCCGCTCGGCACGCCGGTGATTCCGCTGTGCTTGCCGTGGATGCTTTCGAGAAGCTCCATCGTGTTGTGGACAGCGTCGGAAATCGAGATGAAGCTCTTTTTCATCCGCTGTTCGGAAATCCGGAAGATCTTCTGCTCGGCTTCATCGAGAAGGTCGAGCGCATCTTCCCCTTCGCTGAACGCGCGCTTCACCACATCCGAGGAGGAGGCGATGAGCTGTCTCATCAGCGCCTTTTCGAGGACGATGTGCGCATGATATTCGACGTTGGCCGCCGATGTGACCCTCCCCGTCAGTTCGGTCAGGTAGAACTCTCCGCCCGTTTTCTCAAGATCACCGCGGCGTCGAAGCTCCTCGACAAGAGTCAGCAAATCAACCGGCTCGCCGCGTTCAAAAAGGGCAATCATCGCGGCAAAGATCTTTTGATGTGCCGGCTTATAGAATACCGTATCATCCAGGATCTCCAATGCCTTCGAGATGGCTTCTTTTTCCAAAAGCATCGCACCGAGCACCGCCATCTCGACGTCAACCGCTTGAGGCGGAACTCGTCCCTCGGCGGACGAAACCCCCGAAGCGTTCAAATCATAAAGCTGTCTCGGCTCTGCCATGGAGATATTCTCCTTGCTCCTCATGTGCACCATTAGACTCGTTACGGTCTGCTCGTCAGCGTATCATAGAGCTTCCGAACTTCCTGAACATCTTCCCACGTCGGGCGTTTCCAATGTGGATTCCTCAGCAGCGCCGCAGGATGGTACGTCACCATCAACTTGATCCCGCGGTAATCGTGCACCTTCCCCCTCAGCTGTGCAAGCGACGCCGTCGTTCGAAGAAGAACTTGCCCGGAAATCCTCCCGAGGCACAGGATGAGCTTCGGATTCATTAATTCAAGTTGCTTCCACAGGTACGGCTCACAGTGTTCCACTTCCGACGGCTGCGGATCACGGTTGTTGGGAGGACGGCATTTGAGGATGTTGCAGATGTACACATCCTCCCGGCGAAATCCAATCGCCTCAAGAATCTTGTTGAGCAACTGGCCGGCGCGTCCGACAAAGGGCTCCCCTTGGGCATCTTCGTCGGCGCCTGGAGCTTCACCCACGAGTACGAGATCGGCATTCGGATTTCCGACACCGAACACAAACTTCGTCCTGGTCTGACCCAGGGGACACTTCACGCACTCACAGATCTGTTCCTCCAACTCAACGAGCGACGTCGCATTCGCCCATGGTTCCTGCGGGTACGCGTTCGTATGAATCGGGGGAGCTTGTTTCCGGATCCGGAATCCGTTCCCGCCGAACAAATCGGGCTGTTCACCGGCGTGTTGACCGGACTCCGCCGGGGATTCGCCGGACACCTTCTTTGGCGTACGCATGATGTAGTTTCCCGTCGTTTCACGTTGTTCGACGAGGAATCGCTCGATTCCTTCAAGCAGTGACGCAAGCTCTTTGTCGGTACCGGACATGATGTTGGAGAATCGTGGAAGCTGGCGTGTCGCTCAGCTGGAAAAGAGGTGTTTGACCCGATCGAGAATCCGATGGGCGACATCGAACTTCGAGAGTTTCGGTAGTTTTTCTGCATGACCCGCCGCATCAATAATGGTCACGACATTTGTCTCCACGCCGAACCCGGCTCCCTCATCCTGGAGACTGTTCAGAATGATCAGATCGAGGTTCTTTGCTTTCAGTTTGTCCAGAGCGTGCTGGAACTCATCGTCTGTTTCAAGGGCAAAGCCGATAAGTTTCTTCCCATCCTTCTTTTTCCCGAGTGTGTGGAGAATGTCAACCGTCGTACGCAGCTCCACCTGCGGGATTTCCCCGGAGACTGTTTTCTTGATCTTCTTCGGTGAGGTCTTTGCCGGCGTGTAATCTGCAACGGCCGCGGCCATAATGATCGCCTCGGTCTCCTTCGCTTCCGTCATGACGTTTTCATACATCTCGTGAGCCGACTCAACGTTGATTCGGCGCACATGGCGCGGCGTCTCAAGATGCACGGGGCCGGATATCAATGTCACCTCTGCTCCGCGCATCGCCGCGGCGCATGCGATGGCAAATCCCATCTTGCCGGACGATCGATTGCCGATGAACCTCACCGGATCGATCGCTTCGTACGTTGGACCGGCGGTCACAAGAATTTTTCGCGAGACAAGATCGCGATCGCTGCCGTCGAGTACCTTTCCGATGTATTGCAGAACGGTCTCCACTTCCGGCAGCCGTCCGGGTCCGACAAGCCCGCTGGCAAGTTCTCCCTCTTCAGGGGCGATAACGTAGTACCCACGCTCTTGAAGCGCCACGAGGTTTTTCTGAGTGATGGGATTGAGATACATATCGGCATCCATCGTCGGAACAAGAACGATCGGTGCCCGACAGGCGAGAGCGATAATCGTGAGAAGATTATCCGAGAGTCCTCCGGTCAGCTTGGCGATGGTGTTTGCCGACGCCGGAGCGATCACCATCAGATCGGCCCAGAGGGCAAGTTCGATATGTCGCGTGCGAATCGATGAGCCCGTGGCCTGATCGTCCGCCCACAAGTCCACGAGCGTTTCGTGCTCGGAGAGAGCCGAGAAGGTGAGCGGAGTGACGAACCTCGCTCCCGCCTCCGTCATCACCACGCGAACGTCCGCACCGGCCTTCTTGAGCTCGCGCACGAGATAGCAGACCTTGTACGCGGCAATCCCTCCGGTGACGCCCACGAGGATATGTTTGCCCTTCAGCATGGGAATCCCGACTATTCGGTGTCGGTTTCTTCGCTTTCAGTTTTTTCCGGCTCTTTGTACCGCCAGCCGAACTTTTTCTCCCCCATTTCATTTAACGCGACTTCCGTGGGTTTCGGCCGTTGCTCGAATTCCAGACTGATCTTCAGTTGATCCGGATTCGCGGTCACATCGATCTCCTCTTCGGCATCCACGGTCACAGTCAACTGTGCGAGTGTTTCGAGTCGCTGGTTTAGTTCAATTTTTGATTCCTGGTGGATTTGTCGGGCTCTTTTTGATGCAATCACAATTGCCTCATAGATTCCCTCGGTATCCTGCACAACCCCTTCGAGATTTACTGGTTTCACCGACACGTGCGAACTGCCTCCTTTTGAGTTAGCGTTAGAGTGTGTTTATGAATTCACATAGGATTGAACGATCGACTCGACTTCCTCGATCGCGCGTTCAAGGTTGTCATTCACTACGCGATGATTGAATTGTCGACCGTATTCAAGTTCCATCGGGACGCGATCAAGCCGACGGGCGAGCATCGTTTCATCTTCTGTCTTTCGTCCCTGGAGGCGATCGCGCAGGATCTCGAAACTCGGCGGCTCGATGAAAATCAAGAGCGATACCTCCGGGTACGCCTTTCGAATGGAGAGCGCTCCCTTCACGTCAATGTCAAACAACATGACATGACCGCCTGCTAATGCCCGGTCGACTTCCGATCTCAGCGTTCCATAATAATTGCCGTAGATCTCTTCCCATTCCACGAGTTCCGATTGATCGATCTTGCCCTCGAATTCGCCGCGCGAGAGGAAGAAATAGTCCTTTCCCTCTGTTTCGGCGCTTCGCTTCGGTCGAGTCGTCGCGGAAACGGAAAAAAGAAACGACGGATGCTTTTTCAAAATCGATTGCGCAATCGTCGTCTTCCCACACCCACTCGGAGCTGAGACAACGATCAGTTTTCCCGTGTTCATGCGCGACTGGTTCCGGTTCCGCGGGAGGGGTTATTCGACGTTCTGCAGCTGTTCGCGAATCTTTTCCAGCTCTTCTTTCACAGAGACGATCAATCTCGAGATTTCCGTGTCGCTTGATTTCGAAGCAATCGTATTTGCCTCCCGGTTCATTTCCTGAGCGAGGAAATTGAGACGCCTGCCGGTCGGGTCCTTGCTCGCAATACTCTCCAGGAAGAACTTCTCGTGACTCCGAAACCGGACGCATTCTTCAGTAACGTCGAGCTTCTCGGACAGAAGCAGGATCTCGAGCTCAAGACGGTTCTGGTCGACACTCGATGGATCCGAAATTATCTGCCGCACTTTCTCTTCGAGTTTTCTGCGCTCTTCCGGGACGCGGGCACGCGATAGATCTTCGATCTGCGCGACCGTTTGACCCATCGCCCGCACGCGGCTCGTGAGATCCTTCGCTAGCTCCGCCCCCTCTTTCCCGCGCATCGCATTGAGCGAATCCAAAGAGTCCTTGACCGCCCGCTGAATAATCGCCCAATCCTTTTCTTCTGTTTCGTCGGAAGAGACCGCGCTAAAGATTTCGGAGAACTGGAGGAGATGCTCGAGTTTGACCTGTTCACGGATCTTCACGCTTTTGCGGAGTTCGGTGAGCAGTTTGTAGTACGAACGGGCAACCGAGGAGTTCACCGTCAGAGGGGCAGAATCGCCGCTCTCCTTGTTCAGCGTAATCGAGATGTTCAACTTCCCCCGACTGATGAACGAGCGCGCGAGATCTCGCACTTCGTTCTCCCGGTGGTTCAGTTGTCTGGGCAGGCGGACGATGACGTCCAGATACCGGCTGTTCACACAACGAACCTCTACAATGGCTGTCGTCTCGTTGTCGACCACTTCAGCCTGGCCGTATCCAGTCATGCTGATAATCACGTGTTGCTCCGCCAAGAAAATCAAAAAAAGCCGTCAAATCGCCTAAAATGTACGGAAAATCGTTCAGGTGAGCAAGGAAAAGTTCTCGACAACTTGTTCACATGACCGCCAACACGCTCCGCTCGTGCGATTGCATTTCCCTGCATTTTTGGTGAATTTCTCGCGCCACTGTGGACATCTCATGGTCTCGAACTACTATACGCTTCGCCACATCGCACTCGATCTTGATCGTCGCCTCGCAGGCGCGATTCTCCGAGAGGCGTACTCCCAGGAGCGCAATCAGCTCATCCTCACCTTCGACCCTTCACTCCCACAGAGCACAGAAGAGCCGCCGTATTCCCTGATTGTGTCTTGCGAACCATCGGCGAACTTCTGTTTTCTTCGCCGCCGGCAAACGCGAGCGAAGAAAAACACTATCGACCTTTTTCCCCTGTGTACCGGAAGCCGCGTCCGTTCGATCACGATGCACCCGTCCGATCGACAGATGTTCATCCATCTCGAATCATCCTCTCAGCTTCTTCTCCAATTCTTCGGATCGTCGGCAAACGTTGTGTGCGCCGACGTCAATGGAAACGTCATTGACGCATTTCTGTGCCGGGATATCGAAGTGAACAAGAGCATCGGTGACGGAAGTGTGCGTCCCTCAACCGCGTTCGACTCTCCTCTAGAGATCAAAACATACTTGCACAGCTTTCCGGATGGCAACCTTGGCCGGCTGTTGAAGTCAGCATTCCCCACTTTTGGATCACTTCTTGTTCGAGAGATTCTCGTCCGGACAAACCTTGACTCAATCCAGAACGTTGCCGAGTTGTCGACTCGACGGCTTGCGGATCTTTGCGACGCGGTGCTTCAGTTGCTCCGAGAACTTCATTTACCTCCCGATAGCCGGATATACATCGAGGGGGAGCATCCGCTTGAATTCTCGATTGTCCCGCTTCAGCTGTTCGGCAATCATCAGTATCATCGATACGACTCCATCCATGAAGGAATTGGACGTTTCGTGGGGACCGTCCGAAAGGATCGGGCCTTCGTCGACGCACGACAGGCTCTTCTCCATCGGTTGGAACGTGAGTATGACCGCACAACGCGGGCCTTGGAAAAGATCTCCCAGGATCTCGAGACGATGTCTCGTGCGGATTTCTACGAGAAGATGGGAAAGCTCCTGATGGCAAATCTCCATCGTGTCGAGAAAGGAATGAAATCGGTCGAGATTGAAGATGTTTTCGAGTCGTCCTCTCCTATTGTCAAGATTTCTCTTGAGGCAAACCTCACACCAAGCCGGAACGCAGAACGGTACTTCGACAAGGCCAAGAAGAGTCGACGGTCAGCCGAGGAAACCATGGAACGAAAAGTCTCTCTTCGGCGTCAGGCGGAAATGATCAGGAAACTCCGGAGCGCGCTGGAAGAGGCGTCCACAACCGAGGCTCTCCACGCATGTACTGAGGAATACCGGGATCAATTTGAGAAAATCGGAATCCGCATCGATCGGAAATCGCAGATCAAGAGCGAGCCGGAAGTCCCGTTTCGGGCCTTCAGAGTAACCGGCGGGTTTGAGGTATGGGCCGGCAAGAGCAGCGCAAACAACGATCTCCTGACCATGAAGTACGCCAAACCCAACGACTTGTGGTTTCATGCGCGCGGGGCCGGTGGTTCGCATGTGATCCTTCGCGCAGGAACAGGAAAAGGAGAATTGAGTAAGCGCGCAATCGAAGAGGCCGCGTCTGTCGCCGCGTACTACAGCAAAATGAAAAACGCAAAAAGCGTCCCGGTTGCAATGACCGAACGGAAATATGTCCGCAAGCCAAAGGGATCTCCGATCGGCACCGTCGTGATCGAACGGGAGAGAGTACTGTTCGTCGAACCCAAGCTCCCATCACCTTCAACCTGACCGTCTGTCCACACGCACGGAACGCTATGGAACCCGCAAAAGAAAGAAACATCGTTCGAGCATCACTCACGGGCATTGCACTTCTCATCGTGGGCTACTTCACCTCTTTCCTGCTGACGGATTATCTCACGCCGTACGGCCGATACAATCTTCCGTTCGTCGTGTTCGTTGTCGACACGATCAATCTGTTCATCCATGAGGGGGGACATGGCGTGTTCGGTATCTTCGGCACCTTTGTCGGATTCCTCGGGGGCTCGTTGATGCAAGTCCTGATCCCTCTGGCGACGGTGATCGTGTTTTTCAAGTCCGGATTCCGTTCATTGATCTTCACGTTGTACTGGCTGGGGCATAATCTGATCAACGTTTCGATCTACATCGCGGATGCGCCGTACCGAAAGCTCCGGCTGATTTCGAAACACGCAATCCACGATTGGGGGTGGATCTGTGATAAGCTGGGTATCACGCATCATGCGGAGTCGATCGCGACTGTGGTCCTGGTGATCGGCGGTGCAACTTGCATTGCCGCCCTCGGCGTCGGGCTTTTTGCGATCTACCGAGATCTCTCTCCGGCTCCGGCGACTCGCAACAAACGATTCAGCAACCCGTAGTCCAGATGTTGGATTTTGTGTACATCGATCGACATCGTTGTCTTTTCACATATTCAACTGGAGGAAAAATGCGACATGCGACAATTACTTTGCTGATGCTCCTCTTCGTGGGGATCCTCCCCGGGCAATCCAAACTCGTGCCTCACCATGCCCGCACCGATTTTCTGATGGCGTCATCTGGCGCGATGAAGTTCGGACTCTACGGCTATGATAATCCCGCCATCCTGAGTTCTCTTCACCAGCCCGATGTGATGTTTGCCTTTTCCGACGCACGAGGAACCTGGAGCGACTTCAACAACTGGGGACTTTATGTGGCGGTTCCGCAATTCGGCTTCGGCATGCAGCACTACAAAGTCGGCAACTTCGGTGTGAGTGATTACAGAATTTCGACCGGTTTCGGATCGAGGAGCGGAGCCTTTGGCCTCGCGTACGGTTGGTCGGCCGGCGAAACGAAGCGCTTCAATCGGGCAAGCGTCCTCACCGGCGGCGCGCTGATCCGTCCGAATGCGATGGTGTCCCTCGGCCTGACCAGCACCACGCTGCTGCGCGACGAAGGCAGCGAACTCGTTGCGGATCTTGCCGTTCGGCCGACGGGAACCGAGCTTCTGACGATCTTCGGCGACTACGCCATTCTCGATCACCAGTCTCTGAAAGATGGGCGGTGGAGTGTCGGCGCCGTCCTTGAACCGATGGCGGGCATTCGTATCACGGGAAGATACTTCGATACCAAGGCAATGACGATCGGCTTCCAGTTCAGCTTCGGCCGAGGCTCTGTCGCCTCGCAGGCGCACTACGATGCCGATCGGAACCATGCGTACAATTCGTACGCAATCCGGCTTGGAGCGTACGACCGGAATCTGTTGCGAAAGCGGTTCCAGAAAGAGAAGATGTATGTCTCGATGAACCTGCGAGGGCCGGTCAGCTATCAGAAGTTTGCATGGTTCGACAACTCGAACAAGCTCACCGACATCATCGAAGCGATCGACGCCGCCGAGGCCGATCCTGCCGTCGGAGGGATTGTGATCAACACTTCTGATGTCCGGACGGATCGTGAGAAGCTTTGGGAGATCCGGGAGAAGCTAAAGAGTTTTCAATCGAGTGGCAAGAAGGCCATCATCTTCATTGATCGACCGGGTATTGATGTCTATCATTTCGCGTCGGTCGCCGATAAGGTCGTTCTTGATCCGACGGGAATGGTGATGCTCGAGGGTTATCTCATGGGCCGGACCTATTTGAAGGGAACGTTGGCAAAACTCGGCATTGGATATGACGAGTGGCGGTTCTTCAAGTACAAATCTGCGGTCGAGTCATTCTCGAGAGAGTCGATGTCCGAAGCCGACCGTGAGCAGAGACAGAAGCTCGTCGACGAGTATTACGCACAAGCCAAGAAGGATATTGTCGAGGCGCGAAATATCTCGGCGGAGAAGTTTGACGACCTTGTCAACAAGTCCATGATCTTCCTTCCGGATGAAGCGCTCGCCGCCGGCCTCGTCGATACGCTGGGACGATGGGACACCGCAAAGGAAATCGTCGATGCGCTGACGAAGGACAAGAAGAATCTTGTCAGCGCGGCCGCTGTCGAACGGATGCAGCTGCCGAAGGATGATCGATGGGGCGAGCGTCCGCAGATCGCCGTGATTTATGCCCTCGGAGTGTGCGCGATGGATGAAGGGATCAATGCACGGAGTCTGGTGCGTGATGTCGATGCAGCGGTCAAGAACAAGAATGTCAAAGCAATCGTTCTGCGCGTCGATTCCCCCGGCGGCGATGCAATGGCATCCGACTATATTGCCGAGGCGCTGAAGCGGGCAAAGGGAAAGAAACCTGTCATTGTTTCGCAAGGCTACGTTGCCGCGTCGGGAGGATACTGGCTCTCGATGTATGCGGACACGATTGTTGGGGCACCGATGACGATCACCGGTTCGATCGGCGTAATCGGCGGATGGATGTACGATGCCGGAGTCAAAGAGAAGCTTGGCATGTCTACCGACCTGGTAAAGCGGGGTGATCATGCAGATCTCGGATTTGGATTCACCCTCCCCTTGATCAATACTGGAATCCCCGATCGAAATCTGAATCCCGACGAACGCGAAAAAATGGAGCATGCCATCAGAAGCATGTACAAGAGTTTCGTCGAGAAGGTTGCATCAGGACGGGATATGAAGTTTGAGGATGTGGAGCCGCATGCACAGGGCCGCGTTTGGTCCGGAACCGACGGGAAGAAACTCGGTCTCGTCGATGAGCTCGGGGGACTCGAAACGGCGATACACATTGCGAAACAACGGGCCGGCATCCCCGTCGACGATGAGGTCACGATCGTCGAACTCCCCAAGAAGGGCTTGTTCGATTTCAGCATGTTCATGCCGCGTCTGTTCGGATTCGAAGTCAAGAGGGCGAAGAACGATCTCCTCCAGCAGATCGAGCTCCGGCTGAGGCACAACGGACAACCGATGCCGCTGATGCCCCTCGATGATTACGATCTGACGTGGGAACGCTAGCCGGCATGTTACCGCCAGAATAGGGGCTCTTTATTCGGGTAAAGGAGTCCATCAAGAAAATCCTTGACAGGTCAAACAAAAAAGAGTAGTTTCATCCCGGTATGAATACCCGCACATCATATGCAACGATCAACTGGTGGTGGCGCATCGAACCGAAGGCGCCCCCCTGCTGATTGCTGTCCGATCTTCACGCAAAGGTGGGAATGCCCCGTGTGTTCCCACCTTTTTTGTTTCTCTTACTTCTTCCCTGTGGTTGACGAAATAGAAATTGTGGGACATCTCGATGGCTCCACATTCTTTCTCATCAACCAATCAGAGGAGAAGTACCATGTCACCAGTCAAGTTCCTGCTCACCGAGGACGAAATCCCGACTCACTACTACAACATCCAGGCGGATCTTCGGAACCATCCTCCCCCCCCGCTCCATCCGGGGACGCGGAAGCCAATCGGCCCGCAAGATCTCCAGCCGATCTTTCCGATGGGACTGATTCTACAAGAAGTGAGTCGCGAGAGGTTCATAAAAATTCCGGATGAAGTCCGGGCGATGTATCAGCTCTTCCGTCCAACGCCTCTCTTCCATGCGCGCCGATTCGAACAACGCCTCGGGACCAAGGCAAAGATCTTCTACAAGTATGAGGGAGCCAGTCCGGCCGGAAGCCACAAGCTCAACACTGCCCTGGCACAGGCATCCTTCAACGCTCAAGAGGGAGTGAAGAGATTGACGACAGAAACCGGCGCAGGTCAGTGGGGGAGCGCACTGAGCATGGCATGCAGCTTTTACGGCCTCGAATGCAAGGTCTACATGGTGAGTGTCAGCTTCCAGCAGAAGCCGTATCGGAGAGCACTTATGCAAACCTTCGGCGCAACGGTGACGGCGAGTCCAAGCTCACAAACCGAGTCCGGGCGAAAGATTCTGAAAACCAATCCGAATCATCCGGGAAGTCTCGGCATCGCGATCAGCGAAGCAATCGAAGATGCCGCACAGCGGGACGACACAAAATACTCGCTGGGGAGTGTGCTCAATCATGTTCTCCTCCACCAAACTGTCATCGGACTCGAAGCAAAGAAGCAGATGGAGAAAGCAGGTGAATATCCTGATATCGTCATTGGGTCGTGCGGCGGAGGATCGAATTACGCCGGCCTCGCGTTTCCGTTTCTCCAGGACAAGCTGAACGGCACGCCGCACCGATCAATTGCGGTCGAGCCGGCATCGTGTCCTACGCTGACTCGCGGGACATATTCATACGACTTCGGAGATACAGGCGAACTCACTCCGCTGATGCCGATGTACACGCTCGGCCACAACTTTGTCCCGGCCTCGATTCACGCCGGCGGGCTCCGGTACCATGGAGCGGCCCCCCTGGTCAGTCAACTCGTGAAGGATCAGATTATCGAAGCGCAGGCGTACAAACAGATCGAGGTATTTGATGCGGCGAAAGAATTTGCCAGGACCGAAGGGATCGTTCCGGCTCCAGAGTCGGCCCACGCAATTCGTTCCGCCATCCATGAGGCACAGCACGGCGACAAAAACGGAAAGCCGCCCGTCATTCTGTTCAACCTCAGCGGCCACGGCCACTTCGATATGCAGGCATACGACGACTATTTTGGAGGCAGGCTCACGGATCATGGGCTGTCACAGGAGAGCATCGAGGCATCGCTCAAAACGCTGAAAGCACTTCCTGTTCCGGCATAGAGAGACCGCTCCACCGGCGAGCCCGGTCTTGGGATTCTCAGAGAAAATGAATAGCTTAAAAAAATATCCAGCCGGAGTGTATGCTGTGAGCATTTCGAATAACGACGATGCGTTCGGCGCGATCTACTCTCGCCTCAGCAACCAATTGCACCGATTTATTGCCGGTCGGGTCTCAGATGCGGCTGACGTCGACGATATCCTGCAGGATGTCTTCCTCAAGATCCATGCGAAACTGGAGACACTCGAGGATGAAACGCGGCTGGAGAGCTGGGTCTATCAAATCACGCGCAATGCCATTGTCGATTTCTATCGAAGCAAGAAGCCGTTCTCCCCGATAGGTGATCGAGAGGATCTCCCCGACTCAGTGGATGAGGAAGCGCCGGGATCCAGACTTGCATCCGGCCTGCGTGAAATGGTGGATCATCTCCCCGAACCGTACCGAGAAGCGATTCTCCTTGTCGAGTTTGAGGGGATCAGTCAGAAGGAACTGGCATCACGACTCGGTCTCTCCCTCTCCGGCGCCAAATCGCGTGTACAGCGGGGACGTGCACACCTCCGCGATATGCTCAATCGTTGTTGTCATTTCGAGTTCGACCGGTTTGGCGCCGTGATCGATTACCATCCAGTCTCGTGTTGTTGCTGTCATCGGAGTAAGCAATCATGAGCGCCTGGCCGCGCGTGAGAATCAAGATCTGCTGTATCCAGAGTATCGAGGAGGCTCAGATCGCGATCACCAGCGGTGCATCCGCGCTGGGACTCGTGTCGAAGATGCCCAGCGGTCCGGGTGTCATCACCAATGATGCGATTCGTACGATTGCGTCCGCCATTCCTCCTGGCGTCGCGACATTCCTCCTTACAAGCAGCCAGGAGGCCGCCGAGATCGTCCGCCAACAACGGACCTTCTGCGTGAATACCCTGCAGTTAGTCGACTCGGTGTCCCTCGACACGTACAAGACCTTGCGTGCGGAGCTCCCGGGGATATCGCTGGTCCAGGTGATCCACGTGGCAGGCGGGCAATCAATTCACGAAGCGGTGGAGGTCTCTCGATTTGTCGATGCGCTCTTGCTTGATTCGGGGAATCCAAAAGCTCAGATTAAGATGCTCGGGGGAACAGGACGAACACATGACTGGAACATCAGCCGCTCCATCCGAGCGGCCGTCAAGATCCCTGTTTTCCTTGCCGGCGGATTGAATCCTGAGAATGTCCGCAGCGCGATTGAGCAGGTCGCACCGTTTGCCGTCGACGTTTGTAGCGGCGTCCGGACCAACGGCCAACTCGACAAAGATAAGGTGAGGCGATTCATCCAGAATGCGACCGGCTAGACAATTTGGAGAGTTCTCGCCGTTGCGTCTTTTTTCCACCCGCGCCGTCTATGGAAGTGAACCCCATTCATCGGAGCGCGGAATATGAATCAGCGAAAGCAACACATCCAAGATCACTATGGGCGGATCGTACAATCCGGATCGACCGGATGCTGTTCCGCCGGCGGGCCCGACCCGACGGTGCAGGAAGCGTGCTGCTCCCCCGCGGCTTCGAAAACTCCGCAATGGTACTCCAACGAGGAGGTGATTTCCGCTCCCAATGGTTCCAATCTCGGCCTGGGCTGCGGAAATCCCATTCAAAGCGCTCAACTTCAAGAAGGAGAAGTTGTTCTCGATCTCGGGAGCGGCGCCGGCTTTGATTGTTTCCTCGCCGCTCGGCAGGTTGGACCGGAAGGACGCGTCATCGGTGTTGATTTCACTCCTCGGATGATTTCACGGGCAAGGGCACTCGCCTCCAAGAATTCTGTCAAGAACGTCGAATTTCTTCTTGGCGAGATGGAGAGACTTCCCATTCCCGACAAATCAGTTGATGTCGTCATTTCAAATTGCGTCATCAATCTCTCCCCTGACAAACAGCAGGTCTTTCATGAGGTGTCGCGTGTGCTGAAACCAGGGGGACGATTGGCGATCGAAGATATCATCGCGTGCATCGAGCTTCCCCAGGAGATTAAGGAGGATGATCGTTGGGTCTCAGCGTGCGTTGGCGGAGCGGAGACAATTGAGCGACTCGTCATGATGATGAAAGACGCAGGGTTTGTGGATATCATGATTCTCCCGAAAGCAGAGACCATCGATGCCATTGCGGAGTGGGAACCGGGAGTGAAGGTACGCGACCTTGTTGCATCTGCGACTCTAACGGCAAGGATACCACGTGAATGCGACCAGATCGACAAGATAGGCTGAATAGCAAAGAGTACTTTGATCGGATTTCGGATCGATGGGATTCGATCCGATCGGGTTTCTTCTCTGAGAACCTCGGGAAGAAGGCGGTCGATGCGGCATCTCTTTCACCCGGCGCGAGCGTGGCCGATATTGGCGCTGGCTCAGGATTCATCACGGAAGAACTTCTGACGCGGGGGCATCATGTTATTGCTGTCGATCAATCGGAAAAAATGCTGCTTGCGTTGCGCACGCGAGTCGGGGACCGCGGATCCATCGATTGCCGGGTCGGCGAAGATCGCTCTCTTCCCGTCGCTGATTCTTCCGTCGATGCCGCGCTTGCGAACATGTTTCTCCACCATGTGGAGTCTCCCCCTGACGCCATTCGGGAAATGGCACGCATCGTGAAACCGGGGGGACGCGTTGTCCTCAGCGATTTGGACGAACACACGTTTGAATTCCTCCGCACCGAGCAGCATGATCGATGGATGGGTTTCAAGCGCGACGATATCCGTCGTTGGTTTGCGGAGGCGGGTCTCATCGATATTTCCGTCACATCGGCAGAGGAAACGTGCTGCGCGTCCTCCGAATGCGGAGGCGAAACGGCGAAGGTGACCATATTTCTTGCCGCAGGAACAAAGAAGTAGATCCCTTCTCTCTCACTCCTTCTCTTTCGCCGCTTCCGCCAGGATCTGATTGAACACCCCTGAGCCGGGAAGGTTTTGTCCTCCATCCGAAACGACAACACTCCCCGTGATGTACGATGCGAGCGGAGAAGCGAGAAAGACGACGAGCGGTCCGATCTCGTCAACGGTTCCGAATCTTCCAAGAGGAATGCTTGATTTCAATTTCTCCCCCAGATCGCCGGGAGCCAGTCGTTTCATCCCTTCGGTTCCCTCGATTGGACCGGGAACAACGCTATTCGATCGGATTCCGTACTTCCCCCACTCGAGTGCAAGATTCTTCATCAGGTTATCAATCCCCGCTTTCGCTGCCCCGACGTGCGCTTGATAGGCGTACGGCATGAATGACATTCCGGCAGAAACGAATACAATGTTCCCCTTTGTCTCTTTGAGCTGAGGGAATGCCGCCCGCGCCGCGTTGAACGACCCAATCAAATCGATATCAACGACAACCTTGAATCCTCCTGCGCTCATCTCTTCAGCTGAGATGGGAAAATTTCCTGCCGCGCCGCACACGAGAACATCAACCGGCCCTAGTTCATTTCTCGTCCTCTCAAGCGCCTCTTCCAGCATGTGAAACTTTCTTACATCGGCCGCGTGGGCGACAACCTCCGCTCCTATCAACCCGAGTTCCCTCGCCGCGTTATCGAGTCGCTCCTGTTTCCGGCCGCAGATTCCGATGTTCGCGCCGACTGCGGCAAAGTTTTTGGCAATGCCCAAGTTGATCCCGCTCCCCCCGCCTGTGATAAAGACGGTCTTACCCTTGAACATCTCCCGATCGAAGTATGATCTGATCTTCATACCTATTTCTTTCCTCTGTTCCCGATTTCAGGTTTTTTTCTGGCGCTACAATCGCTCGACTCTGAATAAAGCACTGTACGTGCCTCTTTTGATCTTCTCTCCATGAACGGGATACGGATCGAGCTGCCGAAGCACGATGGAGTAGTTGCCGTGTGTGACCGGTTTGTTTGCATAGGGAGTCTGAACGAGCCCCGGCATCACAAGGCGAATCTCCTCATTTGCCTGTCCGGAATGAGAGACTCTCAGTATGAATCTTGCCTCTCCCGGCCAGAAGCAAACGACTCCTGTCGGACACCTCCCCTCTTCCACAGGACTCACAAATGTGATGGAGAACCTGTCGGGCATCAGAGTAACCTCTTCTCCTTCGTTGAGGGTGAACTCAAGTTTGCCTCCCGCGGGAAAGTCGATCGGATTGACTATGGAATCCGGCGAGCACCCGATGGTGAGCACAAGAACGATCGAGAGCAGAGTCTTACGCATTTCCTCTTTTCCTTTCCGACACCATGGCGAATGTACCCAACGCTCGCCGGAGTGTCAATTCCGTGTCCACACGTTACTTCTCGAGACGTCTCCATTGCTGCGTCTGTTGATAATCCTGCAAAAATGAAGCTACTTGTTTTGTCCGTTCGTGTCCCGACTTCCACACAACAGGGAGGCTGTTATGTCCGGACATTCATTTCCGTTTCGTCTCTTTGCCTCGCCCATCTTTCTCTTTCTCCTCGTCCTCCCAAGTTCTTCGCTTAAGGCTCAAAGACCGCCGGCGGATGTAATCCTGAAGAGCGGATTTGTGTAGACGGCGGATGCTGCAATGCCACAAGCAGAAGCTGTTGCGACCAGTGGATGCATGGTTCTGGCGGTAAGACCCGTCGGGTCTATGCTGAGACGCCGGAGATCAGTCACCCCCGGCAAACTTGCCGATTTGGCAATTCTTTCAAAGAATCTGCTGAGCATCCATCCACGGGAATACCTGACAACGGAGGTTCTTTATACCATCGTAGATGGAAGAATCGTGTATGCTCGCGAGAGATGATCTTGAAACGCAGACCTGCCGCTAATCAAAGACGCGGGACCAATCCCGCGTTTGAATCCGAGCAAGAAGCAACGTACCTTTGAATGTATCGTCCGGAGAAACGCGCAACATGATCGGAGAAAACCGAAAACAGATTCTCATTGTCGAAGATGACGAGACCATAAGCTCTGTCCTGAGGATGAGATTGAAATCCTCTGGATATGATCTTTTCCAAGCCCAAAATGGTGAAGAAGCACTCGCCCTCCTCGAAAACGAACTCCCCGATTTGATTCTGCTCGATCTCATGATGCCAACGATGGGGGGCTGGGAAACATGCCGGCGTATTCGGCAAAACGAGCGCACGAAGAAGATTCCCATCTTTATCGTAAGTGCGTTGAGGTCGGAGAACGACAAGCAGCAGGCAAAACTCTATGGAGCGAATGAGATATTTGTGAAACCCGTTGATCTCGATTCTCTTCTCAAGAAGATTCGTTCGTACCTCGGGTCGCCATTCAAGTGATCAACCAATCCGGTTACCGCCCGCTCGCACGGTGTTCACATCTATCTCCCCCGACCCTCTGATTTCTTGATTCTCGCTCCAAATCTGGCTACTTTTTTGGAAAAACTGCCTGGATTATGAATCGATACGTCCGCTCCGCACTGATCGTCCTTGGACTCCTGATCATTCAAACGACATTTCTTCCGCTCATCAGTGTGGAGGGGGTGATCCCCGACGTTCTGCTGATCTGGGTCATCTACAACGCCGTGAGGCGAGGACAGATTGAGGGAATGGTTGCAGGGTTTGTCGTCGGTCTCTTCCAGGATTTCGCGACGACTCAGTTCTTTGGACTCGCCGCATTGTCCAAAACGGTGACTGGCTTTGCGGGGGGATTTTTCTTCAATGAGAACAAAACTGCCGTGACGCTTGGAACGTATCGATTTGTGGTGATTGTCGCCGTCCTTTCGCTCCTCCACAATCTGATCTATTTCGGCGTTCTTCTGCAGGGCATGGAGACGACCTCCCTGTTCTCCATCAGTTCCTGGAGTTCAACCACGATGGTGTATACCGCGATCATAAGTCTTCTGCCGATGTTTGCATTTTCACGCAAACCGACAAGCTGAGATCCACCATGAGCGAACGAGAAATCGGACATCCCTCACGACGACGAGTGCTGACGATCGCAACGATCGTGATCATGTCGCTGCTCTTTGTTCGACTCTACCAGCTTCAGCTTCTCTATCACGGCGAATTTGGCAAGAAGTCTCAGGAGAACAGTGTGCGCTCGGTTGTCAAGGACCCGATCCGTGGATACATTCACGATCGCCATGGATCTCTCGTCGTCGACGTCGGACCGTTCTACACGATTACGCTCACGCCCATCGAGTACGATGCGCGCAATACGCCGTTTCTCGCACAGTTGCTTGGATTGAACGAATCCCTCCTCGCCGAGCGAATTGCAAAGGCATCTGCGTATTCCCGCTTTGTGCCCACACGCATCAAGCGCGATCTCGATTATGAATCGCTCGCGGCAATACAGGAAAACCTCTATCTTCTCCCGGGCATTGGGTTCGAGGTGGAAATGAAACGTACCTACCCGACGAAGGCCAGGGCGACACACCTGCTGGGGTATAACCGGGAGATCACGGAGGCGCAGCTCGGCCGCGTCGGGGACTACTATCGACTTGGCAATGTCATTGGAGCAGGTGGCCTCGAATCGAGCTACGAAACGATTCTGCGCGGCCAGAAGGGATTCACGTTCTTTGCCGTGAATGCGAAGGGGCAGGTACTGGGCCCGTTCGAGGAGGGAACGCATGACATTGCCGCGAAGGATGGATTCGACCTTATTCTGAATGTCGATGTCGGCGTTCAGGCATTCGCGGAATCGCTCATGACGAACTACCGCGGCGCTCTTGTCGCCATCGATCCATCGAATGGCGGGATTCTCGCACTGGTGAGCAAGCCCGACTTCGATCCTTCGATCTTCAGCGGTGTCACGCCTGCCGACCTGTGGACCGAACTCAATTCCGATTCGACAAAGCCGCTTTTCAATCGCGCCACGATGACGCGCTATCCCCCGGGATCAACGTTTAAGATGGTTCTGGCGGCCGCGGCCCTCGACGAAAAGGTCATTACGGAACATACCCGCATTCAATGCTACGGGGCGTATCGCTTCGGAGATCGCGTGTTCAAAGATATGCATGCGCACGGATCGGTGAATGTGGTCGAAGCAATCCAGCGATCGTGCAACGTGTTCTTCTATCAGCTGATCATGAAAGTGGGATTCGACAAGTGGACGGAATACGGACGCAAGTTCGGATTCGGTCGCGCAAGCGGCATCGATATCGGCGAGGAAACCTCCGGCTTACTCCCCTCGACGTCGTACTATGATCGCGTCTACGGCAAGGGACGATGGACACAGGGATATCTCGTGAGTCTCTCCACCGGTCAGGGAGAAGTTGGCGTCTCGCCGCTTCAGATGGCGGTCTATGCGGCAGCGATCGCAAATGGGGGCACAATCCACCAGCCCCACGCCGTTCAGTACATCCGAAACAAGAGGCTGAATCGGCTCGAGACCGTCGAGCAGCGCTCAAATCCGACGGGGATCTCGCAGCACACCATGGACTTGATCCGCGAAGGAATGAGACGAGCAGTCCATGATCCCCGGGGGACCGGATACGCCGCTCGCATCTCAGGAATTGTCTCCGCGGGAAAAACCGGAACGGCCGAAAACCCGCACGGGGTTGATCATGCGTGGTATATCGGATTCGCCCCCTTCGACGACCCGAAGATTGCCGTCGCAATCAT
Source organism: Ignavibacteria bacterium (assembly GCA_016873805.1). Lineage (GTDB taxonomy): Bacteria > Bacteroidota > Ignavibacteria > UBA10030 > UBA10030 > VGVZ01. The sequence goes on along the minus strand of VGVZ01000009.1, from coordinate 6,356 downwards.
GCTGGAAAATGCCGGATTCGGCGGCGCAAAGGCCGCTCCGATCGCCGGATTGGTAATGGAACGATACCTTTACGGTGAGCTCAAGCGGTATGTTCCGCCCCTCGCTCCGCGCGCGACGAAACCGGCCGATTCAACGCGTGCAATCACACAGGTGCGCACGGACTAGCGAAGGGACATTCCGTACCTTCGCGAGTCTTTGTCGCTTGTTCTGCTGGTCTTGACGCCGATGCTTGATTACTTCAGAGAATATTTCGACTACAAAATCCTTGCGATCGCACTCGCGCTGGCGGCAATCGGACTTGTTTCGATTTACAGCGCGACGTACGACGCTGGAGTCGGGATGATCTTCACGCGACAGGCGATCTGGGCTACCGGTGCAATCGTGGCGCTCCTTGTTGCGACGTTCTTCCCCCTCCGTACGCTCCAGCGGATTGCCTTCCCCCTCTACGGAGGCACCATCGTGCTTCTCCTGATTGTTCTTATTGTCGGTCGGACGATTTCCGGATCGAAGAGCTGGTTCGGTGTGGGCGGCATGGGCATTCAACCCTCAGAATTCGCAAAGGTGACGACCGTTCTTGCTCTTGCGGCATTTCTCTCGAGACCGACAACCAATCTTGCCGAGGCCAAACACCTCTTCATCGCGATCGGCATCGCTCTCCTTCCGATGATGATGGTATTTCTCCAACCCGATGTCGGAACCTCGTTGGTCTTTCTTACCCTGTTGATTCCCGTACTCTACTGGTCGGGAGCCGACAACTTCACGCTCGCAATCATTCTCTCTCCGATGCTGGCTGCATTTGGGGCGCTCCTAGGAACGATACCGTTTATTCTGGCGGTCTTAATCAGTCTCGCGCTCCTCTACTATACGAAGAAGAATCTGTTCACGGCTGCCGCGGTGTTCGGATTGACAATTGCCATCGGCCTCTCGGTCCAGGCCGTGTTCGAACGTCTCCCCGCGTATCAACAGAAGAGAATTGTCGCCTTCCTCAATCCGGAAGCCGATCCGCTCGGATCAGGGTACAACGTGCTCCAATCGAAGGTGGCGATTGGGTCGGGAGGCCTGTTCGGCAAAGGCTTTCTGCAGGGAACGCAGACGCAATTGAACTTTATTCCTGAGCAGTGGACCGATTTTATCTTTTGCGTTCCGGGCGAAGAATTTGGATTCGCCGGAGCCTCGCTCGTGCTGATTCTCTTCAGCGCACTTCTGCTACGCGGAATTAAGATAGCCGGACTCTCGAAGAATCCGTTCTGTGGCATCGCAGCCATCGGTATCGTCGGCGCACTCACGACCCATGTGCTGATCAACATCGGCATGTCGATGGGAATCATGCCCGTCATCGGTATTCCCCTCCCCTTCCTCAGCTACGGCGGTTCGGCACTCGTTGCGAACATGACCATGGTGGGATTGCTCATGAACTTCTTCTCCAATCGGAAAGCGTACTAAGCAGTTCCCCCGTCTCGATTTCATGGTCCGATCATTGCATGCACGGTTGCTTCCCGTGCAATTCTTTGTACATTCAGACAATTCTTCAGAGGGATCGTTCATGATTCTCACCGACAGGCAAATCCTCGCCGAGATAAAAGCAGGCTCCATCGTGGTCAAGCCTTTTTACCGGAAGTATCTCGGCTCGAATAGCTACGATGTACATCTCGGGAAATGGCTGGCGATGTATACGGAGGAAATCCTCGATTGTAAGGCCCACAATACCATCCGGCATTTCCGAATCCCGACGGAGGGAATCATACTTGTCCCCAGCAAGCTGTATCTTGGCGTGACGGAGGAATACACGGAGACCCATCGACACGTCCCGTTTCTCGAAGGCAAAAGCAGCATCGGTCGATTGGGGATCGATATCCACGCCACGGCCGGCAAGGGGGACATCGGATACTGCAACACATGGACTCTTGAAATCTCCGTTCGCCAGCCCGTCCGCATCTATGCCGGAATGCCGATCGGTCAGCTGATCTACTTTGAAGTGGCCGGCGATGTTGAGATTCCATATTTCCGGAAGAAGAATGCCAAGTATGTGAAGCGCAGCACCAAACCCGTCGAGTCAATGATGTGGAAGAATTTCCGGTAGATTCGCAACTCTCGTTCACTCTGCAAATAACATGATATCATTCACCGAGCGACTGCTGCACGTTCAGCAGCGTCAAGACTCTCTGTTGTGTATCGGTCTCGATACCGATCCCGCATTGTTGCCCCCTCATCTTGAACGTTCCGAGAGTGCCGTTCTCGATTTCAACCGCGCACTCATCGAAGCCACGCATCACCTCGTGTGCTGTTACAAGATCAACCTCGCGTTCTACGAGGCGATGGGGGCTGAAGGGTACCACACGCTGAAGAAGACACTCGAGAGCATTCCGAACCATCTCATCACGATCGGCGATGGAAAACGAGGAGACATTGGAAACACGTCGGCCCGGTACGCCGACGCCCTTTTTGTTCAGCTTGGATTCGATGCCGCAACGGTCAATCCCTACATGGGATTCGATTCTGTGGAACCGTTTCTCACGAAGCCCGATCGCGGCGTTTTTCTCCTTGCCCTCACATCCAATCGCGGCTCGAAGGATTTCCAGCACCTGAAAATCGGCACGAAGCCGTTGTACGAGCGAGTTGTCGCGGCAGCCAAAAAATGGAATTCGAACGAGAACATCGGCCTCGTCGTCGGGGCAACCCAGCCACGACAGATGAAGCGCATCCGGACGGTCGTGCCGCGCATGCCCCTGCTGATTCCGGGCATCGGTTCACAGGGGGGTGATTTGCCGTCGGCCGTTCGAAACGGATGCACACAAGATGGTTACGGCGCGATCATCAACGTAAGTCGATCTGTCATCTATGCCTCGCGATCGACGGACTATGCGGATGCGGCAAGGCAGGAAGCCCTCCGCCTGCGAAACGAAATCAGAACAATCCAGGAAAGGTACTTCACGTAACGGGTCTCCATGGGGGGAGAATCCATCCACTCAATCCACACCATCACAAACAGGGGAACATATGAGACGGAAACGCTCACGACACGACGAGCGTTTCCTCCGATACATCTGGAGCCAGCAGTACTTTCGCACGGAAAATCTTCTTACGACTGACAACCGAAGACTTGTCATCGAGCATGTCGGCGCGTGGAACCGCGAAAGCGGTCCGGACTTTCTTGATGCGATCGTGAGAATTGACGGCATTGTGTACCGGGGGGACATCGAAATCCACAAGAACCTCATCGCCTGGAAGCAGCACAATCATCACACCGATGCGCGATACAATCGGGTGATTCTTCATGTCGTGTTGCGGGGTCATCCCGAGCGATCGCCCACAATCGCTGCGAGCGGACGATCTGTGCCCATTCTTCTCCTCGAACCGTATCTCACCGAGTCGATCGACATCCTCTGGAGCAAAGCGTCGTCGGAGGTTTCCTCGCTCGGGAAGAATCACATCCCGTGTCATGGGAGATGGAAAGAAGTGGAGGTCGCCGTGCTCCGGCAGTGGCTGGATCGTCTCTCGACCGAACGGATGGAAATGAAGTTGCGGAGATTTGAAGAACGATTGCGGCAGCTCGCGGAAGAACGGATTCAAGGAGTGCACGAACCGTGGCGGCTTTACGCGAGCGCGATTGAGGAGGATTTGCCGAGTCAGATTCCTCCTTCGGCGCGCGAGCTCACGCTCAGAGATCTCTCCCGTCGAGAACTGTGGGATCAGCTGATGTACGAGGGATTAATGGAATGCCTTGGATATAGTCACAATCGGCAACAGTTTCTTCGGCTATCGAGGATTGTCACCCTGCAGATCGCTCGCAGCATTTTGCACGGCGATCAACGGGAGGCGATCGAGGCCGTTTTGTTCGGGGTATCCGGGTTGCTTCCCGCCAACGAGACGTTGGACGATCCTCATTCGCGCCAGTATGTTGCACAACTCCGGAAGCAGTGGATCCGATGGAAAGGATTTGTTCGCGGGGATCATATGCATCAATCCGAATGGCAGTTTTTTCCGACACGCCCCTCGAATTTTCCAACGGTCCGGATTGCCGCTGCGGCGTCACTGGTCGAAGCTTGTATCACCGGCGATTTGTTTCGCAGGATTATCCAGCAGCTCAAATCGCAGATTCCGGTTCCGAAGAAGCGAAGAGTCGTGAGCGATTCGCTGAGATCGGAACCATCGGAATTTTGGACGCATCATTATCGATTCGATGAACGGAGCAGTCGTCGAATTACTCCCCTTGGACAATCCCGGATTGACGAAATGATCGCGAACACGCTGCTCCCATGCGCCCTGCTGTATGCACGCGTGTTCAGAGATCGGATCCTGCGCGACGAATTACTTCAGATGTATGCCACCCTCGGCCCACTCCCGGAGAATTCCGTCACGCGGATCGTTCAGAGTGAAATCGGCGATATGAATCTCCGCCTGGAGACCCTCCGCCTCCATCAGGGAGCTATTCAACTTTACAGGTACTATTGTTCGGTGGGAAGGTGCCGCGAGTGTGCGATTGGAAGGATCGTGTTCCGCGTGGCGGATGAATCAACCGATATGCGGCAAAGGTAATCAGAAGTGGTTATTCAGTTTCACTCAAGAGGGACTCCAACGCGGCGATCAACTTTGGATCTGTCGGTTCTGTGGCCGGGGTAAATCGCGCAACGACGTTTCCTTTCCGGTCGACAAGGTATTTCTGGAAATTCCACTTCACCGGTCCCGACACAGGGGACTCGTTGGTCAGATACGAGTAGAGCGGGTCCTGATCCTTACCGTCGACGATGATCTTGGAAAACATGTCGAACGTGACGCCGTAGGTCAGTGAGCAGAAGGATTTGATCTCTTCATCGGTTCCTGGTTCCTGCCGCAGGAAGTCGTTGGCCGGAAATCCGAGGATCATAAATCCGCGATCTCTGTATTTTTGAAAGATCTTTTCGAGTCCTTCGTATTGCGGCGTATAGCCGCATTTCGAGGCGACATTGACGATCATCATCACCTTTCCTTTGTATTCCTCAAGCGACTTTGTCTCTCCATCGATCGTCTTCATCGAAAATGTGTAGAGCTTACCGTCGTTTTGTCTGAGATTTGTTTCCATATTGTTCCCGGTTGTGCAACTGATGACAACAAGCGCAATCACTAAGACGGGCAGAATTCGGAATTGAATCACAGTATCTTTTTCCAAAGGTGGTTCCCGAAGACAACTATTCTATCAACACCCAACTCTGGCTCCAGAGTTTCTCCAATGGGCAAATGAACTGGGAAATCTTTGCTAGCGGTCCCAGTGAACCTTGGACTCCACACTTGATGTTTCCCGGCTTCCAGAATTCGTGCTCAAACGTTGATTTTCTCTCCTTTTCCTGTAGATTTGAATCGGCCTGTCGCGGGGGAGACTTATCATCGCAAGCACCCGAAAAATTCTCTTGACAACGGTCTACTAGTGTGGTATATTTTTTACCACACAGAGGAGAAAACCATGACATTCGGGGAATTTGTCAAAGACAAACGTCTTGGGGTTGACCTGAGTTTGAGGGAATTCTGTAAGCTCGCTGAACTTGATCCCAGCAACTGGAGTAAGGTTGAGCGGGGATTGCTTCCTGCCCCTTCAAACAGAGATGTTCTCGAAGGAATAGCAAAACTCATCAAGCTGAAAAAGGGAAGTGCTGATTGGTCTGCGTTCTTCGACCTCGCCTACATCTCACAGCAACGAATTCCGGATGATGTGTACGATGATGAAGATGTCGTCGCCGCTTTGCCTGTATTCTTTCGAACCGTGCGGGGGGAAAAACCGAGTGAGGAGGAATTAGACAAACTGATCGCCCTTCTCAAGCGGAGATAGACTTGCCGGTCGACTTCTCAAGAATTCAGATCCCCTTTCTTGATAACGATGAGATACGGCGAAAGGCCGACGAGTTCCGGAAAGAGTATTGGGGTGACAGAATCCCTGTCGATATTGAATTGATCGTGGAACGAAACCTTCGTCTCACGATTATTCCTGTTGCAAACCTCTTCAGCGAAGCTCACACCGAGGCCTACCTTTCCGGAGATCTTCGCGAGATCGCATATGATCCTGCCCGCCCTGAACCGCGAATCCGGTTCTCCATAGCTCATGAGGTTGGACACTATGTCCTCCATGGAGAGATAATCAAACAACTGCGTACATCGAGTTACGATGAATGGAAACGAATCCAACTTGATTTGCCAGATGGATTATGGGGAAGAGCAGAATATCAAGCACGCGAATTCGCCGGAAGACTTCTTGTTCCACTAGTGTCGCGTGTCGGAAATTCGTTTGCAAAGTCGCTCGATTTTAGCAAGGATTGAATCGGCGGTTGCGGTCCAACTGAAGGGTTTTGGGTGTTTGTTGTATTGCTGGACATAGCGTTCAATCATC